>JANNSO010000021.1:0-12728 GCA_031402655.1 Spirochaetota bacterium
GGCGCGTGTCTCGCCGGTGTCAGGGTCGAACAGCACGGTGGCCTGGTGGATCGTCAGACCGTCTTCGAGGCGGTCGATCTGCCACTGCACCTCGAAGTCGATCGCCTGCTGCATGAACTTGAAGCTGTTCAGGTTCTTGATCTCGCGCCGGGTGCCAAAGGGCTGGCCCGGCCGGCGCACCGAGACGTGGTAAACCTGGGAGGGCTGCCCGAAACATTGCTGGAAACGGAATTGTTCGGCCACGAGAAGGGAGCTTTTACGGGAGCCGACAGGCGCAAGACCGGGATGTTCGAGCTTGCGAACGGTGGGACCCTGTTCCTGGACGAGATCGGCGACATGCCTCTGCACCTGCAGGTTAAGATACTCCGCGTGCTTCAGGACCGGCGCATCCAGCGCCTTGGCTCCACGGTGACGCTGCCGATAGACGTGCGCATAATCGCGGCCACGCACCGCGACCTCGTCAGGGAAGTTAAGGAAGGCAGGTTCCGCGAGGACCTGTATTTCCGCATCAACGTTATTCCTCTCAAGCTTCCGCCGCTTCGCGAGCGCCTGGAGGATTTACCCGCCTTCGTGGGCTTCATCATGGAAAAACACATGAAACCGGGAAGCGCCACGGGTTTGAGCCCGGACGCCCTCGAGGGGCTTTCCCGGTACCGGTTTCCCGGAAACATCCGCGAGCTCGAGAACATGCTGGAGCGGGCGCTTATCCTGTGCGAGGGAAGCGTGCTTCGCGCGCGTGATTTTAATGTAACCCAAAGCGCTACGGACTCCGGCGCCTCCCGCCTGGCAGAAGACGGGTCGTCTCAAGGACCGGCGTCTGAAGGACCGTCGTCTATAGGGCCGTCGTCTCAGGTTGATGCGCCCGGGGTCGGGGCTCCTCTTGCGCTTATCGAGCGCTGGGCTATACTAAGGGAGCTCGAGGCGCAGTCCGGCCTCCGGCAGGCTACGGCGGACGCCCTGGGCATCAGCCGCCGGACGCTTCTCAATAAGCTGACCGAATACGGTCTGAAAGTGTAAACATGAAAAAGAAAATTACCGGCAAACAGCCTAATTCCAAGCTGTGCTTCGTGTGCGGGCTCAAGAACGACATCGGCATAAAGGCGAGATTTTTTGAGACCGAGGAAAAAGAGCTTGTAGCGCTGTTTCGCGCCGGCGAGCTGCATCAGAGCTATCCGGGGCGCTTGCACGGCGGAATTTCCGCCGCCATCCTGGACGAGACGATGGGACGGGCCATAAACATAGGGCGCGACGAAATGGTTTGGGGAGTCACGGTCGAACTGAACCTGAAGTATCGGCGGACAGTTCCTTTGGACGCCGATATCCGCGTTGTGGGCCGGATAACTTCGGAAAACTCCAGGTTTTTCGAGGGCGCAGGCGAGATTCTGACTCCGGACGGCGAGGTAGCCGTGTCCGCTACCGGGCGCTATATGCGTCTTCCCCTGGACAAGATCGCCGACTTCGACCCTATCGAAAACGAGTGGCGCGTGCTCGAAAGCGCAGACGACCCCTCCGAAATAGAAGCTTGATTCGATAGTTTTAATAGGAGAATACATGGTGTCCGCAATCGATTTAGCCATTCTGATATTTTTGACGGCGATTTTTGCCTTGCTCATCGCGCTGCTCGTTATTGCGCGAAGGAAAACCGGCTCCGATATGTCCCTCGTCATCAAAGACCTTCTGGCCGTTACGGAAAAGTCGCAGGGAGAAACCTTGCGGCTGGAGACGAGGGGCATCCGCGACGAACTGCAGTCGGCCATGGCCCTGACCCGCAAGGAGCTCGCCGACAGGCTGGACGTTTATGGCCGAAACCTGCAGGAGAACAGCGATCGAATCGCCCGCGTGCTGCAGGAAAACCGAAAGGAAACCGTGGATACCCTGCAAGTGCGACTCGAAGGCGTTCAGAAGACCATGGTGGAAGCATCGGAGAAGCAGGTAGTCACGATGAACCAGCTGCGCGAGAAGGTTACGGAATCGGTCGTTACCAGCCTCAAGGAGATACAGGACAAGAACGAACAGAAGCTGGAGCAGATGCGCCTTACCGTTGACGAGAAGCTGCAAAAAACGCTGGACACGAGAATAACGCAAAGCTTTGAACTGGTAACCAAACAGCTTCTCGAAGTGCAGAAGGGGCTTACCGAGATGCAGAGTCTGGCTCAGGACGTGGGCGGGCTTAAAAAGGCGCTGACCAACGTAAAGGTGCGCGGAATGCTGGGAGAGGCACAGCTTGGTGCCTTGCTGGAACAATTCCTGACCCGCGAGCAGTATGGCCAGAATGTAGTAATTACGCCCAAATCCAAGGAAAACGTGGAGTTCGCCGTAAAACTGCCTGGCATGGAAACCGGCGAATGCGTCTGGCTTCCCATAGACTCGAAATTCCCCATCGAGGATTACCAGCGCCTGCAGGATGCCTACGAGAGCGGGGACAAGCCGGCATGGGAGGCCGCAGGCAAGGCGTTCGAGAATAGGCTTTTCAAACACGCGGCCGACATATCCTCCAAGTACATAGACGTTCCGCACAGCACCGATTTTGCGCTTATGTTCCTGCCCTTCGAGAGCCTGTACGGCGAGGCCATCCGGAGGCCGGGCCTGTTTCAGGAAATACAGGGTAAATATCGTATAACCATAGTAGGGCCTACGACGCTGGCGGCATTCCTCAACAGCCTGCAGGTGGGTTTCAAGACCCTGGCCATCAGCAAGCAGTCCGGCGAAGTATGGAAAGTGCTTGGAGCCATAAAAACGGAGTTTCAGAAGTTCGGCGAGGCGGTTTCGAAGGTGCAGAAAAATCTCGAGGCGGCTTCCAACAATCTTGCCTCGGTGTCCGATCGCGCGCGCCAGATGGAAAAGAAACTGGGAAAGGTTTCCGCCCTGCCCAGCGAAGAGGCTTTGCGGCTGCTGCCTGCCGGAGACGATGGCGAGCCGGCTGCCGATGAGGATGCCCCCGCGCCGGTAGGCGATGATGCTGAAACGGGAAATCCCCCATGACCGCCGCGGCGATACTGGCAGGTATTGTTATTATTATATCGGCGACGGTGGTCTGCCGCGCACTGGCATGCAAGGCGATGCCGGCGAAAGCCGCGGTATCCGGGGATTCTTCCGGCTCCAAGCCCGTAAAAACGCTTGACATCGACGCGGATGGCGCAGCCGCACGGCTGTCCGCGCTTATACAAAAGCGGACGGTTTCCAGCCCCGATCCGCAGGGATGGGACAAAAAAGAATTCGAGTCGTTTCGGGCACTGCTGCCGAAGCTGTATCCGCGAGCCCATAAAGTCCTCGAGCTTACGCTCGTAGGCGGGCACTCGATGCTGTACCGGTGGAAAGGCGGCGCTGCGGAAAACCCGCTCGTGCTCTTGGCGCATTACGATGTGGTGCCTGCAAGCGACGATGGGTGGATTCGGCCGCCCTTTTCGGGCGATATTTTCGAGGGAAAAGTATGGGGCAGGGGCAGTATCGACACGAAATGCACCCTGGTATGCGCCCTGGAAGCCGTCGAAACCCTCGCAAAGGACGGGTTTTTGCCCGCATGTGATATTTATTTGTCTTTCGGCCACGATGAGGAGTCAGGGTCGGAAGGAGCTGCGGCGCTTGTGGAGCACCTTGCGTCGCAGGGGGTTAAACCCGGGCTGGTGCTGGACGAAGGCGGAGCGGTGGTTAGCGGCGTTTTTCCCGGCGTATCCAAGCCCCTGGCGATGGTGGGAGTCGCCGAGAAAGGCGTCACCAATATAGAGCTTATGGTAAAGAGCGCAGGAGGTCATTCGGCGACGCCGCCGAAAAAGGACGCAGTCTGGGCTCTGGCGCGCGCGATAACGCGCCTGGGTGCGAGGCCCTTCCCGGCGAGGTTCCCGGCCGCCACGACGGATATGTTCAAGCGGCTCGCTCCACACGCATCCTTCGGGCTGCGCCTCGTGATGGCCAACCTGTGGCTGTTCAAGCCTCTGTTATTAAAAGTTTTCTCCAGTGCCGGAGGCGAGCTCAACGCCGTGTGCCGCACTACCGCCGTGGTTACCATGCTCGGCGGGTCGGATGCGGCCAATGTTCTTCCCGCCCAGGCCAAGGCCGTGGTCAACGTTCGGATAGCCGTCGACGGGAGCGTGGATGCCGTCATGGCGCGCATGGCTAAGGTCATGCGCGATCCACTGGTGGAGATGAAGCTGCTCCTGCGCGGCGAGCCCTCGCCGGTATCGGTTCTGGACGGCGACGGCTTTGCCTTGCTTTCCAAGACGATCGGCGATGTGTATCCCGAAGCCGTGCTCACGCCGTACGTCGTGCTTGGGGGAACCGACGCCCGCTTCTATTCCAAAATTTCTTCGGCCGTCTACCGCTTCTCGCCGTTCGAGCTGTCCAGGGAGGAACGAGAGAGCATGCATGCCATCAATGAGGCCATTCCCATGGCATCTCTGGCCAAAGGCGTGGAATTTTACCTCAGGCTGATTGGGCGCATATGCGGATAAGGCCACCAAAAACTTCGGTTTTTCAAAACTTCCATCCACAGAGTGTGAAGGCGATCGATTGGCACGCCATGGATATCGAATCTACACTGCGCAAGTAGATTCCGATTCCTCCAGTGGTCTGTCTCTCTTACAGGCGGCAGATCGCCGGGGCAAAACCGGGACATGCGGGTACTCGGCTTGGCTTTCCGGCATCCTGATCGGCGCATTGTGCTTGGGCATCGGCACGTGGTATTATTTCGGCGGCCGTCCCGAATGGCAGACGATGATCTTTAGTTCACTTGCGTTTGCCCAGGTTGGTCAGCGTCTATCCAGGAACTGCACACGGAGGAAGCGATGGAAAAGAGAACGATACTGGCCCTGTTGGATGCCGCCGCCAAATCATACGGCTCCCGGGCCTACGGTCTAAAAAAAACAGATTCCGGCTGGGAGCCTACCAGTTTCGAGGAAACCAGGAACAATGCCCTTTTTTTTGCCGCCTGGCTGCTGAAAAACGGCTGCAAAAAAGGCACGGCGGCCGCCATACTCGCCGAAGGTTCGCCGGAATGGATCTGCGCTGATCTCGGTCTCATGACCGCAGGCATCGTATCGGTTCCGCTATCCATCAAACTGCTGGCCGAGGAGATTCCTTTCCGCGTCGTGCATTCCGGGGCTAAATTATTCATAACCACAAAAAACCAGCTGGACAAGGTCCTGCAATCGCTCAAGACGGCGAGGCTGGAACCTTTGCTCGTCTGCCTGGACGGCGACAATGCGGTCCTGGACGAGGCCTGCGGCAGGTTCGGTTTTCCACGGGCTTCCGCGGTACTGTTTTCAGAAATCCTGGATGGCGGAGAGGCGAACCTGTCCGCGCATGGCGCAGAACTCGAAGAGCTCAGGGCAGGCATCTCCGAGGACGACGTAGTTAATATTTGTTATACAAGCGGCACGACCGGAGACCCCAAGGGCATTATGCTTACGCATAAAAACTATTATGTAAACTCGGCCGACGGCGTTAAGCTGTTCGGCGATATCTATGGTTTTTCCACGTTTATAATTCTGCCGCTAGACCATTCCTTTGCCCATACCGCCGGCATCTATACCGGCCTTATCGCCGGCCTGTCGCTCTATTTCGTGGACGCGCGCGGGGGTTCCATGGGAATACTGCGGAATATTCCCCTGAACCTGCGGGAAGTGGAACCGAAATTCCTCATGACCGTGCCCGCTCTCTCGGGTAATTTCATGAAGAAGATAATTACGGGCGTGGAAGAGAAGGGCGGCTTTATCGAGAAGCTGTTCAAAGCCGGAATCGAGGCGGGAATAGCCCTAAACGGCGACGGTTTCCGAAAATGCGGCATTGGCGTCCGCTTGAAATACGGCTTTGTTCACGCTCTGGCCAAAGCGCTTATCTTCAATAAAATAAAAACGATGGTGTTCGGGCATAACATACAATTCTGCGTGGGCGGAGGCGCCCTGCTGGACATAAAGCAGCAGGAATTTTTCGCTTCCTTCGGCGTGCCTATTTTTCAGGGATACGGGCTTACCGAGGCCGCGCCGATAATCAGCTCCAATTCGGCTCTGTCGTATAAATTCGGCACGTCGGGCCGCGTGGCCGCCTCGGTGGAATGCACGCTCCGCAGGGCAGACGGCTCGCTCTGCGCCGCTGGTGAATCAGGGGAGATCGTCATCCGCGGCGACAACGTCATGAAGGGCTATTACAAGAATCCCGATGCAACTGCCAAAGCCCTGCGCGACGGCTGGCTCTGGACGGGCGACCTCGCCTACATGGACGACGACGGATTCCTCGTGGTGGTAGGCAGGGAAAAAGCGCTACTCATCGCGGAAGACGGGGAAAAATACAGCCCCGAGGAAATCGAGGAGGCGATAGGCTTTTCAACCTCTGCCTTCAATTCCATCATGGCCTGGAACGAGCAACGCAAGTACACGATCGCCCTTGTGACCCTGGACGAAGACAAGGTAAGGAAGCTCGCAGCCGCCCGCCGAGCAGTAAGCCCCGCGGAGATCCTTGCCCTGCTCAAGGAGGAATTCTTCCGCTTCAAGACGGACTCGAAAGCCAAGAAAGTGCAGCCGGCATGGATTCCCGCTACCTTCATGATTGTACCCGGGCAATTTTCGGACAAGGACGGAACGGTGAACTCCACAATGAAGCTGGTCAGGCACCGCGTCGGCGCCGTGCACAAGGACTTGATCGAGTATGCGTACACGGCGGAAGGTTCCCAAGTCGAGAACGAGCGGAATCTGGAAGTCGTGGAGGCGCTCATGACCAAATCCCGGGCGAATTCATAATTGCCGCAATAAATATCCTGGTAGCCGTCGATAGTCCAGCGAAATCCGATATCCGACAAAACCTGCCGGGCATGGCATCGTAAAAGTTTAGCCGCTTTCACGAGATTTCTCCTTATCGGATTTCATGGGCAAACGATGCCTGAAACTTTCGATCTTTGCGGTGGGGCTGGCAGGCTCGGCAATCTGTTTTCCCAAACGGCAAAGGCGGCGTCTAACAGGGAAGCGCGTTATACTTTTGATATTTCGCGAAGGCTGCCGCGAATCCGTCCTGGATGCATATATTCAGGGCGGTTTGAGCGCGCGGAAATATGGAGCAGTCCAGTTTTTCGCGCTCGTCTCGTGAGAAGTCCGATAGCACGTAGCCTGCGATGTCATCGTGGTTTGGCCTTCCGATGCCGAAGCGCAGGCGCATGTAGTCCGCCGTACCGAAGTACTCTTTCATGGACCGGAGGCCGTTGTGTCCGCCGAGCCCTCCGCCGTTCTTGAAACTGAAGAATCCGAATCCAAGTTCCAGTTCGTCATGCATAACCAGGATTTCCCCGGGTTCTATCTTGTAGAAACGAGCCAGTTCGGCGGCGCTGCTCCCCGAGAGGTTCATCAAGGTCTCGGGAACCAGAAACCATATCTTGCCCTGGTCGCTTTCCCTGTCGGTCCAGCTTCCCTTGAATCCGCGTTTCCATTTTAACTCGGCGAAAAAATCAAGCGATTCAAGGAATTGCCAGGCTACGTTATGCCTGTTTCCCCGGTATTCACGCCCGATATTCCCAAGGAAAACGTAAAGTCGTATCATTTATGCCGCCTAAATGAAGAATATGCGCGCTTTTGCCCACATGCTAGGTTTGACGCGCTTACTTTCCGATAGTACAATAAGCCCTTCAGAATGCAAAGCCCGTTATGGAGTTTTTGATGAACGATACTATATACGTCCTTGGCCACAAGAATCCCGATACCGATTCCGTGGTGTCTGCCACCGCATACGCGCATCTGAAGCGCGAACTCGGCTTCAAGGGCTGCATTGCGGCACGGGCAGGCAAGATGAATCCGCAGGCCGAATACGTGTTCGAGCGCTTCGAGATACCGTTTCCCGTTTTTCTGCCCGACCTTGTGCCCAAGGTGGAATATTTCCTGGGTGCTCCTCCGGTGGTTGTGGATCGCGGGACGCCCTTGTGGGATGCGCTTTCGCTCATGAACTCGGGCAGCCAGAAGGCGTTGCCCATCGTGGACGGCGACGGCCGCTATAGGGCCATGCTGCACTACAGCTCGTTTGCGCAGAATATCCTCAAGAAAATAAATCCGCACAAGAAGGCCATAATCCCCACGAGCGTAGGCCGATTACTGGCCACGATCAAGGCTCAGCCCGTCTGCATTTTTAATCCCGAGGAGCAGTTCAAGGCGCGCATGATGGTGGCGGCGTTGGAGCTGGACAGCTTCAAGAAGCATCTCGATGCCGAGGAAAAGAGCAATGTCATCGTTATCGTCGGGGATCGTACCGACGTCCAGCGCATCGCCATCGAGTCCAAAGTCCGCGCGCTTATAATTACCAACGGCTCGCTCCTGGACCGCCAACTCAAGGAGCTTGCGGAAAAAAATGAAGTGTCCGTCCTTGTTTCCCCGTATGACACGTCGAGCACTTCGCTGCTCGTCATTTACTCGACTCCGGTGGAGACCATGGGCGACGAATCGATTCGCGTCATCTCGAGGCACGAACCGCTGCGGCGTGCGCGCGAGGCGATTGCCTCCTCCCCAAGCCGCTCGGTGCCCGTCATCGACGACGAGCAGCGGGTTATAGGCCTGTTTACCGAAGGCGACCTGATGCGCGAGCCCAACGTATCGCTCATCCTCGTGGATCACAACGAGCTCAGCCAGGCGGTCGAAGGGGCGGAGAACTACCGGATACTGGAAGTAATAGACCACCACCGCCTCGGAGCGTTCAGCACTCGCTATCCGATAACTTTTATTAACAGGGTGGTGGGGTCGACCAGTACCATAATCACCGAGATGTACCGCGACGCCAAGGTTCCGCTGCCAAAACCGATCGCTTCGCTGCTGCTGGCCGGCATACTTTCGGACACGCTCCTGCTCAAATCCGCAACCACCACAGAGGTGGACCTGGACATGGCGGAATATCTGTCGAACATCACCGACCTGGAGATCGACGAGTTCGGCCGGGACCTCATGAGCTCCGCCAGCCTCGTAGGCAAGAAGCCGGTGCCCGAGATCGTGCGCCTGGACAAGAAGGAATATTCGGTGATGGGCGTCAGCTTCACCGTTAGCCAGGTGGAGGTAAACACGCCCGACGAGATACTGGAGCGCAGTGCCGAGGTTCAAAAAGAGCTGGAGCTCATACGCTCGAGCGGCGGCCATTATTTCAGCGCGCTCATGGTTACCGACATAACGGCGCTGTCCAGCATCCTGTTCATCGAAGGCGACAAGGAGTTGGTGCATCACCTGCGCTACCCGCGCGTAGGCGAGCGCATTTTCGAGCTGAAGGACGTGCTGTCGCGAAAAAAGCAGCTGGTACCTGTCCTAATCGAGCTTACGGAAAAAGCCAGGGCGGACTAAGGGCGTCATCCAAAGCTTTGTCAGCCTTTCATGAGGGAAGGTTGCGGGTGGCGTTTTTTACGAAGACGTCCTTGGAGACGTAGTTGCTCTCGGCGGCTAGTTTGCCGTCTCGATAGTAGCGCAGGTAGGGAATGGAGCGGTTGCCGAAGGTGGTTTCCTTGAATTGCATGAATTCGTCGAAGAATGTTTCACGGTCGTATTCGCTGAAATACACGTCCGCACCTGCTTCGTCGGCGGCTCGCGCAAGCCAGGACTGCATCATGCTCCACTGGGGGCACCAGCTCTGCGTCAACACGAAAACCACCTTTTCCCGCGATGCTGTAAGCTCGCCGGGGAAATCATTTTGCTTTATCGCCTCCGTGCATTGTTCGGCGCTCAATCGTGACATCATGGAAGCCTCCTGGCATCGGTATTCATCTATTCAGTATCGGCATGCAGCCTCGCTCGGGTCCATGTTTCCGATGGTTTCGCATGCCGTTTGCGCCGCTTGAATTGAATTTTATCTCTGGGGCTAATTTAACAGGCTGTTGAAAAAGCTTGCTGCTTTGTCAACAGCCTTCAATATTCCTCGCATTTGATTACAAATGCTACGGTAATGTTGCATTTTGGAAGTATTGAAAATCCTCATCCGAGGTTTTTCAACACCTTGTTAAAGTATGCGAATATGCCGATATTTTATCAAGGTAGGGAGAATCAAATGGCTGTATCGATGAAGGGAATTACCACAGGGCCTGCATCCGTCGAGATAGAACACGAATCGGGGATGAAGTTTTCTCTTGCGGCGCCAAAGGACAACGGCGGGGACGGCAGCAGCTTTTCTCCAACCGATCTGTGCGCGGTGTCGCTGGGAGCGTGCGGATCCCTGATCATGAACATGTTTGCCGCAGGCAGGGGTATCCCGGTAGAAGCCATCTCGTTTTCGCTCAAGAAAGAAATGAAAAGCGCTCCCCGCCGCATAGAGCGAATTACCGTTGTCTACTCCATCCATGGTTCCGTAAGCGACCTGGATTTCCGAAAAATCGAAGCAGCCGGCCGCGCCTGCCCCGTTCGGCTAACCCTCGGAAATCAAGTGGAGATATGCGAAACCTACCAAAGAGCAGAATAATGGGACTTTCGGGCTTTAAAAGCATTCGTACCGCGTTTGTACTGTATCTCGGAAGTTTGATGGCTATAATTTTTGCCGGGGTGATACTTTTGTTTCTTTCGGGATTTGGCGGCGATTCTGCGGCGGCAGTGCGAGCCAACGCCAATTCCATTCCTTTTCCCCCGGATGTCCGGCAGGTCTACCGGGCCGGCTTTGCGTATTTGGCTATTCCAGCGCTTTTTGCAATTATTATACTAATTGCGCTTTCCCTTCTGGTGCAGAATTATATTGTGCGCAGAATCCGCATCCTTGCCGCATCGCTGGATTCCATGGCCCGGGGCGAATTCGGCGATATCCACCTGCTTAAAGGCAATGATGAGCTATCCGCACTGTCGGGCAAACTCACCGACATGGCCGGGGAAATACAGCTGCGGGAAAATAAAATAGACAAACTGGACGGCTATCTGGCTACGGTTCTGGACGCCCTGCCAGAAGCCCTGGTGGTGGTTTCGCCGCTGGGGCAGATACGCCTGGCAAATAGGCCGTTTATCGACCTCTTTGCTCCGGGCGGCGAAAGCCTAGCAGGCCTGAACCTTTATGAGCGGGTTCCCGCAATGGCCGGTTACGAGGCAATAGCGAAATCGGTTGCCGACAGCCAGAGCGGCCTTGATTTTTACAAGGAGCATTTGCCCGCCTCGTCGGGCGGCTTGTTCCGCGTGCGCTTCGTACCGCTGGCCGCAGGCCTTGAGACAAGCTGCCTCATCGTGTTCATGGACATGTCGGACATGGCCCGCACCGAGGAGCTCGAAAGGCAAAAACGCATGTTCGAATCGATGGCGGGGATGGCGGGCGGCCTGGCCCACGATTTTGGCAACATAATCAATTCGGTGCTCGGAAGCTCGGACATGCTGGTGTTTGACCTGCAAAAAGGCAAGCGGCCCGACGATGCCGAACTGCTTGAAACAATTAAGACCATCGAGATGGGAGCCAGGCGCGGGGCGGACCTCATCAAGCGGCTGCACCTGCTCTCGAGGCCTAAATCCAGGGAGCATCTGCCTATCGTGCTCAAGGACGCGCTTGCTTCCGCAGGCGAGATTGCCCGGGCTTCCCTGGATGCGAGCGTAATCCTGAATTTCGAATTTAATATGGACGGCGAAAAATTGGTGTACGGCGACAGGGTGGAGCTGGAACAGGCTTTCGTAAACCTTATCGGAAACGGCGGCCATGCGCTTACGATAATGCGCGCTGCGGACGAAAAAAAAGGCGGTACCGTCACGGTGCGTACCGGAAGGTATGTAGCGGACATGTATGACAGGGCCGCCGATGCACGGACCGGCTCGCATTATGTGTGCGTAGAAATAGAAGATAACGGCATAGGGATGGATGACGCCACGCTGGCCAAGGTGTTTGACCCGTTTTTTACCACCAAGCCGTACGGCGTGGGAACGGGTTTGGGAATGTCGGTTTGCTACAGCGCAGTAAAGCGCAACGGCGGCTTCATGCGCATCAGCTCCAAAAAAGGTCAGGGTACCTGCGTCAAGGTTTATTTACCTCTCGAAACTCCCGTGGAAAGCCCCTGAAGGCGCTTTGAAAAACTCTTTTTCCCGACCTGTATTGCCGAGCAAGGCCCGTCATGCTACACTTTGGCAAACAGGAGTCTAGATGAAGGTTCGTGAAATTGTATCGACGCTGGAAGGTGTATTGGTAAGCGGGGAAGATCAGCAAGACCTGGATGTCCTGTCGGCCTGCGGCGCCGACCTTATGAGCGATGTCATGGCATTTGTTAAGGATAGGGTTGTTCTGCTTACCGGACTCGTAAATCCGCAGGTAATCCGCACCGCGGACCTCATGGATATAAAAGTCGTGGTTTTTGTCCGGGGCAAATCGCCTTCCAAGGATATGATAGAAGAAGCTCGGTCCAACGGAATGGTACTGATCCACACGAAATACAGCATGTTTCTCGCTTGCGGACGCCTCTACGAAGCAGGGCTTCGCCTGGGCAGCCTGCGGGCAGGAAACTGATTCCCCGCAATGAAGCTGCACTATGACGTGCCCTGCGACGACCTGTCGCTCGCGGGCCGGGCAAGCACCGAAGTAAAAAAGGCGCTGGCGCGGCTGGGTATAGACCCCGCCATTATCAAGAGAACCGCGGTTGCCATGTACGAAGCCGAGATAAACATGGTCATCCACGCCAATGGCGGCACTGCGGAAGTTGAAATAAGCCCTGAAAGCATAACCGTTACCATGGAAGATACCGGCCCCGGAATACCCGACCTTGAATTGGCCATGAGCGAAGGCTATTCCACCGCACCCCAGCACGCCCGGGAGATGGGTTTCGGCGCCGGCCTGGG
>JANNSO010000022.1:0-23856 GCA_031402655.1 Spirochaetota bacterium
CGCTCTTGCCATAAAGGCGGATCGCTTTTGTTTTCATACTGCGTTGTCTCCTTGTAGGAAGCCCCAATAACCCTGTGGTTATCAGGGCTTCCGTGCTGATTCCTTGCAGGAATCAGGTTTTTTAAAAGGGTGTTGAAAAACCTCGGATGAGGATTTTCAACACTTCCAAAATGTAACATTACCGTAGCATTTGTAATCAAATGCGAGGAATGTAAAAGGCTGTTGACAAAGCAACAAGCTTTTTCAACAGCCTGCTAAAGAAAAAGCCCCGCGGTTTTCCATGAAGACCGCGGGGCTTTTTATCAAGTAGTCAGCAGTTGCATTTCCATTTGTGCCTGTGAGGCCTTGCGTATAAACGCCCGGATCTTCATCCGTTTTTCGTCGTTGAGCGTGGCGGGCTCGAAGAGCAGCACGCGTATGGCTCCGTCAAGTCCGTGATCCTGGATGCCCACTACAATGCCGTTGGCGATGATGCGGGCGCCTCGCAAGCTTAAT
The DNA here is from genome assembly GCA_031402655.1 of Spirochaetota bacterium. Taxonomy (GTDB): domain Bacteria; phylum Spirochaetota; class Spirochaetia; order Treponematales; family UBA12059; genus JANNSO01. Next base: position 496 of record JANNSO010000022.1, read on the forward strand.
TGCATGTCGTGGAGCCTCGAGTTTATCGCCGGGGCGTTTCCATCGGTAAAGATAGCCGCCATGCCGACGATGCTTAAATCGAGTATCTTGCCGCGCACCACATCCTTGTCTATCTTGCAGTTGAACTCGGCGGAATCCGCAGGGCATTTCGTACGCACGAATTTTCGCTGGCCTCGCGCCTCGTTGGCGGAAAGCGTTTTTATAAGAATTTCCCCGGTTTTGGCGGCACCGATTTTAAGGACTATAAAACCGCAATCGACTCCCAGTTCCATAAGGTAGGCTGCCCGCTGGTCGTCATTGCCCTGCATGGTAACCACGCCTATGCCGATCGCGGCGCAATCGGGGTCGTCTCGCAGGGATTTTATCCATTTACGCCACACGTTTTCATCGTCGTCGGCGTCTATATTGACGAAAACCATGCAGTTGGGATGTGTTTTAAAGTAGCGGCCAAGCTTTAAATGATCCTTGCTTGTATATAGCTCGAATTCAGCCTCCGCGAGTGCCGGAAGAACTTCATTGATAACAGCCGGTGGATTAAGAAAAAAAACCTGCTTTCCAAACGATGCGGGTGGAGCTTCCATAACTTTAGCGTAATGCTAATTCCGGCGGTCTGCAAGCTCTCCGGGTGAATTTAATCTATTTTGCGGTATGTTTTCGCCTTTTTTGCAAGTTCAACGTAGCGTAGGTTATTCTTGAGCATCCTGGCCGCGTCTTCGTCGCTGATGGTTCGGATTGCCTTGGCAGGGCTGCCGACAATCAGCGAGCGGGGAGGGAAGTGCTTGCCCTGTGTAACCAAGGCTCCCGCTCCAACGACGGACTTCGCACCGATTTGCGCTTTGTCCAGGATGATGGCTCCCATGCCGATAAGGCAAAAGTCCTCGATGATGCACCCGTGTAATATCGCTCCGTGGCCGATAGTAACGTTTTTGCCGATGATGCAGGGTGAATCTTCCTCGACATGCACTACCGCGCCGTCCTGGATGTTGCTGGCCCTGCCCACGCGCACCATCCCGATATCCGCGCGTATCGTCGCGCCGAACCAGAGTGAACTTTCTTCTGCCATCTGTATATCGCCGGCGGCTTCGGCGTTCCAGGCTACGAAGGCGCTGTCGTGGATAATCGGTTCTTTGTCGCCGATAGCATGAATCATAGGGTGCTCCTTGTTTTTTCCTCTGGCCTACACCGTTGCGCCGGCGCTGTCCTGGGAGTTTCCGTCGATTAAAGACACGCGGTTTTTTCCTTGTGCCTTGGCTTGGTACAAAGCCCTGTCCGCGGCGTTTACCCCGGCTTCGAAGTCTTTTTCGCCAAGGCCGAAGGTGTAAAGGCCGAAGCTGGCCGTTATGCAAAGTTCCCTGCCGTCGCCGATAGGGTGATTCGTTGCGGCGATCTTGGTGCGCAGGCGCTCAGCGATAATGGCGGCGCCGGCGGATTCCGTCTCGGGGAGGATGAGCAGGAATTCTTCGCCGCCGTAACGCCCCAGGAGGTCTATGGTTCTGATGGCTCCCGTAAGCACTGCCGCAGAGCCTTTGAGAATCGCGTCGCCTGCGGCGTGTCCGAAGCTGTCGTTGACGCTCTTGAATCCGTCCAGGTCTATCATCAGCACGGAGCATGCGGTTTTGTTGCGGCGCATGCGCGAAAATTCCGACTTGCCCGCCTTGAAAATGCTCATGCGGTTAAGGATTCCCGTAAGCATGTCGCGCGTAGCCAGCTCGTTTACTTCGTGGTAGAGCCGCGAGTTTTCCAGGGCTATGGCTATGTAGGAAGCCAGCGCGCGGAGGCCGTCAAGGTCGTGCGTGGTGTACGCGTGTTTTTTGTAGCTTTGAACGGTTACGATGCCGATTGGTTTTTCCGCTACCATGAGCGGACAGCAAATAAGCGATTTTGCCGACTTGGTTTCTTCGCCAAAATGAAGCTCTTTATGAACATAGCGCGCGGCTTCCGTATCCAAATCGTTGACGAAAACCTCGCTGGCGTGCCGATAACACCAGGCGCCAAACGATGAGCCGTCCGAAACCTCGATGCGTCCGACGTCCAGCCGCACGCCGCGTTCCACCATCAGGGCATAGTCCAGGGCGCTGCCGGCCTCGACCTGCCGCGCTATGCCAAATACGTCCGCCGGCATTATGCGCTGCACCACTTCGTATACCCGGTTCAGGATGCTCGCTATGTCCAAAACCGAGGTAATCTGGCGGCCTGCCTCGCCGATGGCGGTTATTCTGTCGTACATGCGCCGATAAATCTCGGTTTCGGACCGCGAACGGTCTTCGCGCACATCTTTTACCAGGCGCTCGGCGTTTTCGGTAAAAAGGGTGGTGTGTATGCCGTGATAGGTATCTTTGTGCTCGAACGCTTCTTTCCACTTGCCTTGCGACCGGTAGGCATCCGAAATTGCTAGATGCGCAATTGCCTCGATATAGCGGGCTTTTACCTCTGACGCCTTTTCCAGTCCCAGATGGAACATAACCAGGGCTTCGTCCACGCTGCCCTTGGCCAGTGAGGCTCGACCGAAGCCGAGGTGATACACCGCCAGGTTAAGCTTGTCCCCGATTCGGGATGCTATCTTGGTGGCTTTTACGAAGAATTGCTTAGCCTCGGCAATATTACCTGCCAGCAGCATGGCATTTGCCATGACCGATGAAGCGTCGGCTACGGTCTGGGGTGTTTCCAATCGCTGGGCCAGCTGCAGGGCTGGTTCTATCAGGGCTATTGCCTTTGCGCTGTCGCCGTCGAAAATGGCCAATTCAGCCAGCCTCAGAGACACCACGATTTGCGTCTCTTCCGACGGATTGGATTCAAGTGCTCGCCGCAAGTGTTCCTTTGCCTCGGCATAGCGGTTCAGGTGAATCAAGGTTTCGCCCAGGTTGGCTAAAATTCCCGCTATCATAGGGCGGTCCTCCGCCGCACCCGACGCAGCCAGAGCCCTGCTTGTCCACTGAAGCGCGTGATCGAACATCCCCAGGTATTTATAGCTGGCCGCGATTCCGTTTGCCACGCGGCCGAGTCCGTAATTGTTTCCGTTCTGCTCGAAGAAATCCGCAGCGGATAGATGATACGAAAGCGCCTTGCTGAAATTGGACTTGTCGTGCTCCATCCAGCCCCGCCAAACGGAAGCCCATGCCTTGAGCTCTCCGTAATTGCCCCGCTCCGCTATCTCGTCCACGGCAAAAAGGGCGCTCTCAAGAACCTGTGGACCGGTTCTTACAAACTCCATCGCCCAGGCGTTGAAGGCCGCGATGCCGGAAGGATCGTCCTTCAAATCGGCAATCAATTTTGATAGATCCGCTTTTATAGGGGTTCTGGAAACATGTTTCATGCCACAAGTGTACGCAAGAGCAAGGGATAATGCAAGAACCATTTCGAGTCGAACGACGAGGCAGGCTTGAACTCCGCGCCTTCAACACTCCCAAATCGTTAAAAGGAGCACTAAAAACTTTAGTTTTGAGAGGTCCCCTTAATCTATCTTGGTCCAGTCGATCTTGTATTGTATTTTGGCTGCAAGAGCTTCCACGATGGCATCGGTGTGATGCTCCATACCGGCTTGCGCTACCGAAATCGAGCCATCTTTTACGCTATACAGCCGCGCCATATGGTGGCTAGCTTCCAGGTCCTGCTCGTTGGAACCCTTGGCGTCGATTGTATGCACCTTGCCGTTGCAGGCACATACGTATGAATTATCCGCATCGGCCCAGACGCAGAGCGTAGTTCCGCGCACGCCGGCAACGGCTGTCGGAGCCGAAATGAGGAACGAATCCTTGCCCGCAAGCGTTTCTACTTTTTTAAGCACGGCAGCAACGCCGCCTTTTTGCAGCTTGATTTCCTTGCGTACCTTGCTGAAATCCAGGTCTGCAAAGGTGTTTTGCATGATTTTTACTACATTCCTGCCGTCAAACATGATTTCACAGGATGAAGCAGGGCCGGTTTCTATGCGGGTAACCGCCCCCAGGGCGGAGCCGATCTCGCCTGGCTTGCCGTCGATGCTTACGGTTCCTTCTATGAATATAACAGAACCGCGCGAGGCGGGGATTGGAGCGCTTGCCCCCTGGCTCTTGCCCGAGCACGATGCCATGGCGGACAGGATGACGCAAAGAGCTAAAATGATGCTTGGGTCAACGATAGATGCGCGTTTTCTGCTTATTTGTTTCATGGTATTCCTTTCGTGGGTCATGTAGCGCAAAAAAAGGATTAAGGGGACCTCTAAAAACCTTGTTGGTTATCAGAGGACCCTCGCTGATTCCTTAGAGGAATCAGGTTTTTTTATGGTAGACCTCTCAAAACTGAAGTTTTTAGAGCTCCCCTTTTGCCTTATTATAGGTACATAGAAAGGCATTAGGCAATGCTAATTTCCGTAAAAACCGATTCTCTTTACACGATTCGAGCCAAATACTAAAATATGATGGAACCGTGCAAGTGCGGGTGTCGACTAATGAGCATATTGAACTTTGGAGGCTACCATGAAACGAAAATTGCTGCTTGCCCTGATGGTGTCGCAACTTTTATTTATTCTGCCCGCTCTTTACGCCCAGGGGAAGCAAGGTGACGCGCCTGCTTTGGCGGAGCTGCGCAAGGAGTTTAAATCGCTTGCCTTGACCGATGCGGAAAAAAGCTCGCTGGAGAAGATTGTTCAAAAAGATGAAGGCGAAGTTGAAAAGAATCAAGCCGAGCTCAAAGTCCTGCAGGCAAGGCTGGAGCGCTTGATGCTTGAAAAAACTCCGCAAATGGACGCCATAAAGGCTTTGCTTAAAGACTCTCTTGAGTGGGAATACAAAATCCGGCTGATACGGCTTGAGCGCAATATAGCATTTCGCGGAATACTGGGCCAGGATCGCTGGGCAACCCTCTACAAGCTCTCCAAAGTCTGGGGTCCTGCCAAACGTTCGGGCAAAACTCCGGAAGGCCTCGATGAGCGGGTTCTGAAATTTCTTGACGCGCTTCAGTGATACGGAGCTCCCCGACGATGTGCTGCTCGCCGGGTTTCGCAAAACCGGAGACCATCATGCCTTCGAGGCGCTTATGCGCAGGCATACGGATTCTATACGCCGATTTCTTTTTACGCTTCTTGGGCGAGCAGCGGAAATCGACGAAGCGGAGCAGGAGACCATGGTCAGGCTTTTCGGCTCCTTGCGCTCGTTCGATGCCCGATCTTCGCTTCTGACCTTCGTATACCGTATTTGCCAGAGAGTTGCCGCCGACCAGATACGCCGGCGGCAGCGCGAGCAAAAAAAAACCGCCCGTTTCTTTTTGCTGAGGGAAATTCCAGGCGGCGATGCCCAGGGTGAGCCGCATAGGGAAGTGGCGGATGAAGAAACCAAGCTGGAGATTCTGGCCGCCCTAAAGACTCTTGGAGAGCCGGACAGCAGCATCCTGTACTTGCGGGATGCGGAAGATGTTTCGGTCGCAGCCCTGGCGCGCAGCTTTGCTTTGCCCGAAGGCACAATCAAAAGCCGGCTGTATCGCTCAAGGGAAAAGCTGAGGCCGCTTCTTGCCTCTTTGGTTTACGGCGGAGGGTTAAAACATGGATGATAAGCGCGATCTTGGAATAGGTACGGCTCTCCGTGCCGCGGCAAGCCATCCCCGTAGTTCAAGCCCACCCTGTTTCAGCGCCGTCTACGCTGAGGCAGGCCGCAGGAAAAAAAGGCGGCTGCGCGGATTGCGATCGGGCTTTTTTTTGGCGGCCGCGATGGCTGCGGGCATTTTTATTCCCGCGTTCCTGAAAGCGGATTTATTCTTGGGCGGGCAGGACAGTTATCGATTCTTAATAGCAGATCTTTCTTCCAGGACGGTCTCCGACCTTTCATGGGAAGACAGCCTTTTTTCGGTCGAATCGGAAGCGGGAGAAACTCCGCTTGGTGATTTTCTGGACGATTTATGGAACCTTTGAGTCCCGGTGCGCGACAAATGTTTCATATCGCAACAGGAGGTTATCATGATAGGTAAAGTATGGATTCGCTGGATAATGACGCTAGCCGTCATTCTTGGTCTTGCATCGTGTTCGACAGCGGCCCTTTCTACGGACCAGTCGGCGGATATCGTCGATATGGCGAACGTGCTCGGTGATTTTACCGCATACCGCGATGCGGACATTTCCAGCCCTTCGGAGGAAACCCTGCTTGGTTTCGATTCGCAAGCCGACGCGGCGGCGCTCGAGGCGAACGTAGAGGCTTTTGACGAGAGCTCAAAAGCCCTGGGCGACGGTACCGGCGACAGCGTCGACGTCGTAGAGAACGCGGACGGCACGGTAACGGTAACGCGGTCCTGGAGCGTGGACGACGGCGTGATTATGAAAATCGTCGTGACCCGGGGCAAGAAACCGGCGCTCGGCGATGTTCGCTGGATAGACGATCTCATCGTCGATGCCGCGAGCGAAACGCGTTATGTCAACGACAGCCGCGTCTCGGACGCATCGCTCTCGATTACCTGGAGCAAGGCCGGAGGCACGGTGTTCAGGTACAAATTGTCGCGTTCCGGCGAAACCTTGAAGCCTGCCGGCGTCGTGGCGGTCAACACCGAAGCTCAATGGTCGGCGGACGGCACTCTTGTGGTAAAAAAAGTTTGCTATGTGGCCGTTGGCAAAGACGGGCTTCCGGTGGAAAAATCGTTTACCGTAGAGACCATCGAAATCGACGGAACGGCTTATAAAAAAATAAGCACGGAAGACCGCGAAGGCTATGCGATCGTGAAGAGCCAGAAACCGAGATTGGTGGAATATTACGACGATACCGGATCGCTGTGCCTTGTCGTAAGGCATGAGCGCATCGGTGGGCAAGGCATAGTGATAACCAGGGATTGGTATGAAAACGGAATCGCGATACGGACTTCCACGGGTTCGATGCGGATTTCCGTAGGAGACGATGGGGTCGTTTCCATAAAGCGCGTTTTTGGCAGGCGCACGGTTATTACCACGATAGAAGAAACGGAAGGTGCCTACCTGGTCACGCGGAACGGCATTGCCTATTCCATTACCCTGAGCCTGGGCATAGCCACCATCGTTTCGGATACGGGAACATGGACGGTGGAATGGTCGGCTGACGGAACCGCGGTTATTACGCAAATCGGCTGAAGCAGCGCATGATTCGTCGAACGACTCCCGCGTTGCCGGGAGTCTTTTTTATGGCAGCTTACGCATAAAAACAGTAATGCCTAGTTTTAATAATAGGTCGCGCGACAGTTTGCCTGCTTTTGTTTCGTTTATGGGTGGTATTCTTAGTCGATTCTAAATTCCGCTTGACAAATCTCCCCCTTGGTATAGAATATTCTTCCCCCGGCGTTGCCGGGTACAAGATCGCGGAACGATTCCATGCACAGGATGCTTTTACATCCGCTTGCAGCTTCCGCCGATTATCCAAGTTAGGAGCAAACAATGAAGGCAAAGTTTTCTTTACCGTTGATAGCGGTTGTCATATTGGCTATTACCCTCGCCGCCTGCGTATCGGGACCTAACCCGAAGGCAATGTACAGCGACAAGCCGCTGGTGCTGACCATCATCGAGACTACCGATCTTCACGGTGCCTACTTCCCCTACGATTTTAAGACGGACAAGCCCAAGGCCACGAATCTTTCGCAGGCGGCGACCCTCATCAAGGCCGAACGCGCCAAGGCCGGCGCTCAGGTTTTGCTTCTCGACGGCGGAGACAATCTGCAGGGCCAGCCCATCATCTACTATTATAATTTCGTAGCCGACAAGGAAGCCAGCGTTTTTTCCCAGATGATGAACGAGCTTTCCTATGACGTCATCGGCGTGGGCAACCACGATATCGAGACGGGACACGCGGTGTACGACAAGGTAAACAAGGAGCTCAACTCAAAATTCGTCACCGCGAACCTCGTGGACGAAAAGACCAAGACCCCTTATTTCGCTCCCTATAAAATCGTCCTGAAAGACGGCGTCAAGATCGCCGTGCTCGGCCTTACCACTCCCGGCTTCCGCAAGAATTTCCCCACGATCCTGTATTCGGGAATCGAGATCCAGGATATGCTCGAAACCGCCAAAAAATGGGTGCCCATCATCATGGCGAAGGAAAAACCCGATCTGCTCGTAGGCTTGTTTCATGCCGGCGTCGATTATACATATGGCAAAGGCGAAGGCTATTACAGTGATCTGAACGAGAATGCCGCCCAGATAATCGCGGAAAGAGTCGTCGGATTCGACATGATATTCGTCGGTCACGACCATCAGGGCTGGGAAGGTCAGGGTTACGATCCCGCTACCAAAGCCAAGAAAGACGTCATGGATCCCAACGGCAAGATAGTTCCGATTTTCGGAGGCCTCAACGACGCCCGCAAAATTGTTATCGCCACCGTGGAAATGCAATGGGACAAAGCAGCTAAAACCTGGTCCAAGAAAATCGCGGGCAAACTCGTTACTACCGAAGGCGTTGCTCCCGATGCCGCTTTCCTGGCTAAGTTCGACAAACAGTTCCAGGACGCGAAAGTGTGGGTATCCAGGCCCATAGGCAAGGTTGATGGAATCATGAAGGGCCGCGATTCGCTCTTCGGCGATTCCTCGTTCGTGGATATGGTCCACTTCCTCCAGCTCGAGCTTACCAAGGATCCCGCCAACATGCTCAAGCCTGCCCAGATTTCTTTCTGTGCTCCGCTGGACGTAAACGCGGTGGTTCCTTCCAGCGCCGACGGCACTGTGTATGTGCGCGACATGTTCAGCCTCTACATGTACGAGAACTGGATGTACACCATGGACCTGACCGGCAAGCAGATCAAGGGTTTCATGGAAGTATCGTACGGCGACTGGTTTAATACGATGAAGAGCATGGATGATAACCTTATCGCGTATAAAGTAGGCGCGGACGGCGCTATCGTGCTGGACACCAGGTCCAACCTGCCCGCCACCAAGGTAGCTACCTACAACTATGATTCGGTTGCCGGCGTAAAATATACCGTCGACGTTTCCAAGCCCGCAGGCGAGCGCATCGCAATTCTTTCCATGGATGACGGTAGCGCCTTCGACATGGGCAAGACCTATTCCGTGGCCATCAACAGCTATCGTGCCATGGGCGGCGGCGGCATACTCGAGCGAGGCGCCGGCATCAGTGCGGCCGACCTGCTCAGCATGAAATACGTTACGAGCGCCACCACGCGCGACCTTCGCATCTACCTTACCCAGTGGTTCGAGAAGCAGAAAGGCGCGATTCCCGCCAGGACGGACAACAACTGGTCCATCATTCCCGCCGACTGGGCGGCGGCAGGCAAGGCGCGCAATTACGAGATGATGTTCCCCGCAAAGAAGTAAAACCAGCTCGCTGAAATTTAGAGCCCTGTGGCCGGTTTTATAAACTGGGTACGGGGCTTTTTTTACCTCCAGGGCTGCGTTTCGCTCAAAGTGCGCCCAAAGATGGCGAATTATCGAAAAATCATGATATACTTTCGCCATAGTTCAACGCCTGCCTCTTGCAGAAAAGAAGAGCGGGCGCCATAAAAAGGAGAAATACAATGGCTACATCATTTTCTACCTCAAAGGTTTTTGATACAATCAAAGCCTGCTGGGAATCCATTCAAAAGGATATAATCAATTACGCCCTGATGATTTTCGTTGGAGTGCTTGTTCAAGGAGTAAGCTTGGGAATTCTTGCCGGTCCCGTCACTCTGGGCATGTACAAAGGGGCTCTCAAGCTGAAGCGCGGAGAAAAAGTAGCCGTTGGAGACGCGTTCTCCGGCATGAATAAATTCGGCCCTACTTTTATGCTTATCCTGCTTATAGGCCTCTGTCTTACGCTTGTCGCGGCTGTGATTATGGGCATTAACGGCCTGCTCGCCTTTTTGGCGATAACTCTTGGAGATTCGGTCAGCGCGCTGGGCGTGCTCATAACCATTGTAAATGTGCTGCTTTCCATTGGCTTGTGGCTGGCTTACGCTGTGCTGTCTATTGCCGTCTGCGTAGCCGCATCGCTGGCATTCGTGCTTATAGCGGCGGAAGATTTAGGCATGACGGCAGCCTTGAAAAAATCCATAGCCTGGATCAAAGCCGAGCGGATTGCCGCCCTGGAATATCTATTCGGATTGTTTCTATGCAGTTTAGGCTCGGTGATTCCCCTGGTAGGTTCGCTGGCGGCTATCGGTTTCAGCAACCTGTACACCTGGGAACTTTATACCGCCGAGAAGGAAGCCGGGCACCTGTAAAAACCTGACCGGCTGGAATTAAAAAAAAGACCGCCCCGAAAGAGGGCGGACTTTTTTTTAGAAAGAGCGGGACACATCAATCAAGCGCTATTTTTGCCCCAAGCGTAAAGCGGAATTTGGGCAAATAGCCGTCGGGGAATAACCACCAGTCATAACCATAGGGATCCAGCATTACTTCTCCGCCGCCTAGATCAGCTCTGTAGGTTGCGGTTACGGGATCAAATACCGGCTGGTTAAAGGAGAACTTGCCGAATATGCCTAAACCTCCCAGGTTGATGCCCAAGCCCATGCCCGCGTACCAATAGGACGATGCCATGAGAGGGCTGTCCTCAAAGGGGTTGTAGGCGGTTTTGCTCGCGTCAGATGCGAAATCGGTGGCGAGCATGCCAAAACCCAGTTCACCGAAGGGATCCAGGAAGGGCTTGTCCTTAAACAGATGGTAGCTGGCGTATAACACGACGTCGTAATCCACCAGTTTTTCTGCCAAGAGCGTGTCATACGTCAAAGTTGTAAAATTATATGCGTACACATCCCGTTCGTAAACGGAGAAATTTGCCGCAAGCCCTACGCCGAGATGACCGAAAATTATTTCCGCGAAAGGACCGTAGAAAATACCGTCGCCGTTTTGGAAACGCTCGCTTATCTGCGCCGCAGTCAGTTTTTCGTCCATGTGCAGGGCTCCGCTGGCTCCCACATAGAGCTGGGCAAATGCCCCCGAACTAAGCAGTATGGCCAGTAAACCAAGCGTAAATAGCTTCTTCATATCGTAACCCTCCTCAAGGTTCTTGCTGATTCCTTACAGGAATCAGGTTATCCAACGGTTATCCTCTTGAAAACCGGAGTTTTCAGAAGTCTCCACTAACGGTAACAGGCTAAACTATAACGCATTTAAAAAAGAAATCAAGTTTTTAACTATAAGGAACCTCTAAAAACTTCAGTTTTGAGAGGTCTACCATTAAAAAACCTGATTCCTGTAAGGAATCAGCGAGGGACCTCTGATAACCAACAAGGTTATTAGCAGGCTGTTGAAAAAGCTTGTGGCTTTTCCAACAACTTTAAACATTCCTCGCATTTGATTACAAATGCTACGGTAATGCTACATTTTGGAAGTGTTGAAAATCCTCATCCGAGGTTTTTCAACACCCTGTTAGAGGACCCTATAATTAAATACTGGAATTTTGCGCTTGTTGTGTTATATACTAATAGGAACAAACAGACAGAAACGCGGGACCGGATGTTCTTCGCCCCGCCCAAGGAGACGGAATGAAACGAGTTATAGTGCTGATGCTGGCGCTTTTAGTGACGGCTACAACCTTTGCCCAGACAAAATTTTTACTCAAGATCGACTGCAACGTGATGGGTGCCGACGTTTACGTCAATGACAGGTTGTACTCAAAAACCTCGGCTAACCTGGCCGTAGATCTTCCACCGGGAAACTGGAAAATACGGGTTGCCATGGCTGGCTATGCCGATTTTAGCCAGACGGTAGCCCATAAGGCCCCCGGTACTACCCTCAAGGTAAATTTGCAGCAGCTTGCGCCGGCGGCAACCCTGCCTGCCCCGACTACGATCATTCCCGTATTTGCTTTAACCGTAACCAGCAACGTAAACGGCGCCGATGTGTATATGGGAACAAAGCTGTTTGGAAAAACCCCTTTTACGGGGAATTTTGGCAGAGGGGTATTTGATCTTACGGTAAAGGCTCCCGGATATTCTGACTTTACGCAAAAAATCAGCATTACCGGTCCTACTTCGGTGCAGGCTACGCTTCAGCCCCTGGGCTATTCGCTGAATGTCAACTCAAATGTTTCCGGGGCTGAGGTTATTATCAACAATATAAGCGCGGGACGCACGCCTTTTGTTTCCACAATGTCCGCAGGATCGTACACTCTGCTCGTGCGCGCGCCCGGTTATATGGATTTTACCCAGAATATCGTGGTTAACGGCGCGGTTTCCATCAATGCGATGCTGCAGGCGGCCCTTACGCCGTTTACCATCAACACAAACGTGTCCGGCGCGGAGATATGGCTTAACGGCACAAAATACGGAACGGCGAGTTCCGGTAATTTTATGACTTCACTACCGCCGGGAACCTATAACCTTACGGTTAAGCTGGGCGGCTTCCTGGATTTTAACATGCAGGTAAACCTGGCGGCGGGTTTCCCCCAGGTAATCAATGCCAACCTGATGCCCATGATGGCTAGCTGGCAGTTTTCGATTCCTGCCAACCTGCTTACCCCCGAGACGCGCGGCAATCCCTGGGCTCAGGTGCGCGTGTACATCGACGGGGCTCAGCAAAAGAATAGCAGCGGCCAGATTCAAGGCGGCCGGCATACCGTAAAGCTGGTAAGCGGCGCACTCCAGATCGAGTCCATCGTGGACATGGAAGCGGGAAAAACCTATACCTTCGAAATCCTGGGCGGCATCTCCATTAAATAAGAACGCAGGGCACTTCGGGGAACCGCCGGGTTTTGAAGTGCCTTGTTCTCTTTGAGCGCTTATGACTTCGCTTTCGTAAGCGCTTCTCCCAGTTCGCTTACCGAATAGGGCTTGGTAATAAAAATAAATTCGTCTTTAGACGATTGCACTTCCTCGGGAATAAAACCCGACGCTATTATAACCGGAATTCCCGCTCTTATTTTTCGTATCTCCCTGGCGGCGGCGTCGCCGGAAATACCCGTCATGCGCAGATCCATGACGATGGCGGTCCACGAGTCCGGGGCATTGGCGAATACTTCTATAGCGTTTTCACCCGAAACTGCCACCTCGGATTCATAACCCAAAGCCTTGAGCATGGTCGTAGCAATTTCGCGGAGCATCTCGTCGTCGTCTACCACGAGTATGGTACCGCTTCCTCGTTTTAGCGCCGCCATGGTTTCAATTTCGGGTTTTTCCTCGCTGGCGGGGAGGTAGACGAGAAACTCCGTACCCACGCCCGGATTCGAGTTTACGTCGACGAAGCCGCCATGGCCTTTTGTTATGGAATGCACCATGGAAAGGCCCAGGCCGCTTGAATTGTCCAGGGATTTGGTCGTGTAAAAAGGGTCGAATATCCGGGCGACGATATCGGGGGGGATTCCGACCCCTTCGTCCTTTATGGAGATAAGCCAATACTCGAGTTCCCTGGCTTGCGGGTTCGTGCGAAGGTGCTTTTGATCGGGTAAATATTTTTTAAGGGATATGCCGATCGTTCCGCCTTGCTTTGCGCTTTGGGGACGCATCACCGTCATGGAATGTTCCGCGTTTATGATGAGGTTGAGCAGCAACTGCTCTATTTGGCCGCAGTCGCCGAACATAAGCGCACCCTGTGGAAGCAGGGCGGCTTTTATGGTAACCGAAGGATCGAGGGCTCGCGCGGAAAACTCGATTACGTGGACGAGCGCCTTGTCCAGATAGAACGGCTTGGCTTCGGGCGGCCTTTTTTTGGTAAGGGCGAGCAATCGCTTTACGGATGACGCAGCCCTGTCAGCCGAGCGCTCCATGACCGCAAGCTCGGGCTCGATATCCCTGGGTTTTGAATAGCTGCCGTCGTCCAAGCCCAGCCGGATAAGGGAGAGCGTCCCGATGATGCCCGCCAGGGTATTGTTGAAGTCGTGGGCGATGCCGCTGGTCAGCGACCCCACCGCATCCATTTTTTGGGCGTGGTCCAGTTTTCGGATGCGCTCTATCGTGTCTTCCGCGGCGCGCTTTTCCTCGGTAACGTCCCGGATGATTCCGGCAAGAACCGCGCCGTGTTGCGCCGGAATTACAAAAATATTACTTTGAATGCTTCTCTCCGCGCCGTCACGCCGCTTTATCCTCTGATCCAGGACCTGATGCTTGAAGGGCGATGCCTGAACCCTGAGCAGGGCGTTTATGGACCGCTCGAGGCTCAGGGTTTCCGTATCGGGGTCGTTGCTTCCGAAAAACAGTGATTGAAGCACCTGCCACAGTTTTTGCCCTATGGCCTGGGGGGCGCCTACTCCGGATATCTCGGCGATGGGCTTGTTCCATCGTGTTATCATTCCTTTACTGTCTGTAAGAAAGATTCCGTCCCTGGAGTTTTCGATGAATTCTTCGAGCAGCAGGCCTTTGTCTGCCAGGCGGTGCTGCGAGCTCAGGTTTACCGCGCTTAGAACGGCGCCGCGCGGCATCCGGCGTTCCGATACATGGTGCAGCCGAAGGGATACAGGCAGGCGAAGCTGGCCAAAAACGCTCATCGCTTCGTAGGAATCGATTTTTCCCGCCACAACGGCCCGGAATTTTCCGATATCCGCCTCCGCGATGAAGGCTTCCGGGCCTTTTCCCCTGACCACTGTAAGGTTTTTATAACCCATTGCGAGAATAGCGCTTTTGTTTGCCCATGCAACATGGCCGGTCTCGTCGAAATATACGACGATATCGGCGAGCGCATCCAAAACTCGCGGAGCCTCGGTTGCCGGAAGGCTGGAAAGAAAACCGTAGCGTTTCATGGTAAAAAGCATTCCGCCGGAAAGTATGAGTATCCAGAAGATCGCCATATTCGGAAAGTCTATTTTAAGCATTATAAAAACCGCGTCGGTTGCGAAGCTGAGGCAGAGCGGCAGCATCGTCGTCGCGGCCAAAATGCCGAGCCGTTTTTTCTCCACCGAGTTCAATGACTTTAGGCTCGCGCGAAACGCGACCCAGACTGCGGCCAGCATGTACAACAGGAAGTGGGCATCAAAGAGGAAATAAATGAGGGACATGCGCGGATTTACCATCCAATAACCGCCGTGAAATTCCGGAAGATCCAGGAACACGTATCGCGGTATCAATATGATAAATGCGACGGCCGGAAGGTACAGGGCTATAATCTTGGGCAGATGCTTGGGAAACTGCACTGCGCCGGGATTTTTGCTGGCGACAAAATTGAAGTGAAGCCCCAAAGGCGGAAAAATGCACCAGCACCAATAGAAGCGATTATACCAGAATTGGGCCGTTGCCGCGTCTTTAGCCGAATACCAAAAAATCGCGGCCGACGCCCATAGCATAAAAACCACGTTGAACAGAGCCGCAATGCGATTAGCGGAACCGCGCGGATTCAGGAAGAGTACTTTAATTGCGCTGTAGCCATAAACCACGGCAGCCACCATAGCCGCACGAGGTAGCCAAACCGACGCAAACGTTTCCATATTCATCATCTTCGTTCTATAAGCACCGATTGTCAATATACGGGCGCCCTCCGCCGGTAATTTCGGTTTCATCTCTTAACCCCGCCAGTGCGCCATCATTGCGCCTCGCAAGTCTTGCCCAGCACCATGCCCGGCGCACAACGATATAAACAACCCCCGCCGGTTTTTACCGTGCGGTCCCTTAACCCCGCCAGTGCGCCATCATTGCGCCTCGCAAGTCTTGCCCTGCACCATGCCCGGCGCACAACGATATAAACAACCCCCCGCCAGTGCGCCATCATTGCGCCTCGCAAGTCTTGCCTTGCACCATGCCCGGCGCACAACGATATAACCATGCGCCTGCTTGTTCATACCAGGCGTCGGACGGGGTGGCACAAAAAAACACAGCGCCAAAGGCGATGCGTTTTTTAGTGACAGGACCCCGCCGGCAACCTTATACACAAGCCCCCGCCGGGACACTCTTTGACGCAGAGCTTGGAGTTCTTGCAAAACCCCTTTCGAGGCGCTATGATTCGCAGGCAAACTTGGAGGATTCATGAACGACGACGCCATTCGCCTTATAATCACCGGCGGAACTTTCGACAAGCATTACGACGAACTCAAGGGTGAACTTACGTTCAAGGATTCGCATATACCGGAAATCATCAGGCAGGCCAGAATCATTACGCCGGTTGCTTTCGAGATACTCCAGCTGATAGACAGCCTTCAGATGACGGATGATCATCGCATAATAATAAAGAACGCATGCGAAAATTCAGGCGAGAAAAGAATCGTCATCACCCACGGCACCGACCGCATGGCGGAAACCGCTCGATACCTCGGGCCGCTTGGAATAAACAAGACCATCGTGCTTACTGGCGCAATGATTCCTTACCAGGTTTTGGGTTCAGACGCATTGTTCAATCTGGGAAGCGCTTTCATGGCGGCAAGGCTCATGCTGCCCGGCGTTTACATTGCCATGAACGGACGCACATTTCCCTGGCAGGACGTGCGCAAAGACTACGAGCGCGGAGTCTTCAGGCCAAAAGACGAATAAGATGGCCAGGGAGCGGGACGAGGGCAAGCGACAGGCGATTCTAGCGGAGGCCAAGCGGCAGTTTGCCGCGCACGGATTCCATGCTACGAGCGTTGCCGATATAGTCAAGGCTCTTAACCTGCCCGTAGGAACGGTATACACCTATTTCAAGAACAAGGACGACATAATCCGCACCGCCCTGGACGAAGGCTGGGCGTCTTTCTACGGCGCGCTTTTTAAGGCATGCAGTTCCGAGCCTTCGGCGATTATGCGTATTTCCCTGGTGGTCAAGCTGTTTTTGCCGGCATTATTCCGCGATACGGAGCTGGTCAAGCTTTTTTTATCCGATGGCTTGCGCTTCGGCAACATTAACGAGAAGTTGGAAGCGCTTTCCGCTTTGATAGGCGGGATAATTGCGGACCTGGCGGAAGTTCGCGGCATCAGCCTTGCTATGCCTCCCCGCATGATGCAGGCTGCCCTGTCGGTGTTTTTTCTGGGTTCCATGGATTCGGTACGCATATCCCGCTCGGCCGGCCTTGCAATTTCCGAATCGGACATAAGCGGTTTTATCGCCGTGGCGGTGGAGCATGCCTTTGGCATCAAGCTTGCGGAAATTTCGGCCGCTCCCGACCTGGAAACGCTTATTTGCCTTTCGTAGCCTGGTGCAGCACGGCGTGTTTCCCTTGTTCCGCGCGGTAGCTGCGCAGAAAAGGCGATTTAGCCAGGATAGCGGCACGGATGACCGGGCGGAACAACAATACCAAGAACCTGAGCGGCCGCGCCTCCAAGGCTACTTCCCTATAATAGTCTTTAAGGCTTAGTTTCTGGAAACCGAACAAGGCCTGTGCTTCTAGGGTATCCATGAATCCGCAGTGGTAGCCCAGTGCTGAAAAAGCCTCCTCGGGCAGAAAACCGATTCCACCGAGCCCAAACAGATGCAGCATGCTATCCAGATAGGCCCGATAGCTGGTGCGGCACGATGTTCCGCCCGCCAGGTTAAAAGTTTTTCCTACAGCCTCGTCGCAGAGCGCTGCCCTGGCCAAAGCCATGCCGGTATCCAGGGTGTGGCAGAGCTCGATGCTGGTATCCAGGGGCATGCGGTACATTAGAGCGTCCATGGAAAGCTTTTTGCGCCATACGATATACGAAAGCCTGCAAATTACCCAGTCTAGGCCGCTCTGCCGTACCAGTGCTTCGCATTCCACCTTCTGCTTGGCGTACTCGTCATCGGCGCAGGGATGCAGCGCGTCCGTCGTTTTTATGTAATTATCCTTGACCCGGTCGCCGTATGCCGCTACCGAGGAGGAAAATACCAGTCGCGGTCTTTTAGGCGAAGCGGCGATGGCGGAAAGAATGTTGGCCGTGCCGCCTACGTTTATGCTATGCGCAAGTGCGGGGTTTCTGTCTGCCGCGGGAGGAATCAGCGCAGCCAGATGTATTACCGCGTCTACTCCTTCCATTGCCTCGGAAACAGAAGCGGCGTTTCGAATGTCTCCCCAACATATTTGGCTGCCTTCCTGTTGGGTGGGCAGCAGTCTTTGCGCGGTCTTTTTGTTGCTCCGGCTGGGGATTTCGAATATTCTGACGGTGATGCCCAAACTGGCACATGCTAGTAGAACGCTCCGGCCTACATTTCCAAAAGCGCCGCTTACGAGCACTAAAGGCATAGAAACCTCCTGTTTTAGATGAATATCTATTCATTTATTCAATATAGTTCAATTATTTGCAATAATCCATAAAAATGTTTAGGATTCTGCCCTTGATTAGCCGATTTTAATGTATGATGTTTTATGTAGCATGAGGAGAAGATAAATCCGATGGCGCTTGATAACGAAGAGATCCAGCAGATAATCCGCATAGACTCGGAACTCAACAAAATACGGGATTATGACCTGTTGCTCGAGCGAATCCTGCAGGAAGCGCGGCACGTAGTAAATGCCGACGCAGGCTCTATTTATATAAAAGAAGGCGATTTTATCGCCAATAAATACGCCCAGAACGATACCAATCAGGCGCGACTGCCTCCCGGCGAGAAGGAAGTATACCCGTTCTTCAAGCTTCCCATCAACGATAAAACGATTTCCGGCTATGTAGCCATGACCGGCGAGCTTCTCAACATTCCCGATGTATACAATCTGAGCGCGGAGTGTCCGTTCAGCTACAATAAAAAATTCGACGAAGATTCCGGCTATAAGACTACTTCCATGATCACGCTGCCGCTCAAGACGCAGAATAACGTGGTTCTTGGAGTTATTCAGATAATCAACGGCAGGGATGAAAATGGAACCGTCGTTCCGTTTTCCACCGATGACGAGGCTCTTGTAACGCATTTCGCTTCCAACGCGACGGTTGCGCTGCAGCGCGCATACATGACCCGTTCCATGATCATGCGGATGATACGCATGGCGGAGCTTCGCGACCCCAAGGAAACCGGACCCCACGTAAACAGGGTTGCCGGCTATGCCGTCGAATTGTATGAGCAATGGGCGTTTAGACATGGCCTGGAAAAAAAAGAAATCGACAAAAGCAAGGATTTGCTCAAACTGGCGGCAATGCTCCATGATGTGGGCAAGGTGGCTATCTCGGACTTGATCCTAAAAAAGCCGGGCAAATTTACCGCTGAAGAATACGAAATCATGAAGACGCATGCCTTGTGCGGCGCTAAACTTTTTGACGACCCGCAGTCGGACCTGGATACCATCGCCGCGGAAGTAGCCCTTACCCACCACGAAAATTGGGACGGCACGGGATATCCGGGTTGGGTAGACCACTTTACCGGCAAGACGTTGAGAGCCGACGAAGAGGGCCATCCGGTGAGCCGCAAGGGTGACGAAATCCCCATCTGGGGTCGCGTCGTGGCTATCGCCGACGTTTTCGACGCTTTGGTATCGCGCCGCGTCTATAAAGAAGCCTGGAATGAAGCGGATGTGCTGGCAGAAATAAAGACGATGTCCGGAACCAAGTTCGATCCCGAGTTCGTGGATATTTTCTTCCAGATTTTCCCGCGCATCCAGCAGATCCGCTCCCGCTACCCCGACAACGATTCCTAAGAACGTATTCTGGACATCCGCTACGTTTTTGCTTGTTGGAAACACAACAGTGTATTATAGTAACCCTCCCAGATTGCAATAATTGAAGTTAGCAGGAGTATCCATGGAACACATCGTCGAGATGTTGAACATTACCAAGGGCTTTCCTGGCATAGTTGCCAACGATGACATAAGCATCCAGCTCAGGAAGGGCGAAGTTCTTGCCCTGCTCGGAGAAAACGGTGCCGGTAAATCGACGCTCATGAGTATATTGTTTGGTCTGTACAAGCCGGAATCGGGTACTATTAGAGTACACGGAAAAGATGTGCAGATTACGAATCCCAATGTGGCAAACGCGCTTGGAATCGGTATGGTGCATCAGCATTTCAAGCTGGTGCATAATTTTACCGTAACCGAGAATATAATCCTCGGCATCGAGCCCACGGTCGGACCGTTTCTGCACACAAAGAACGCCGCCCTGCGCATCAAGGAGCTATCCCTGCGCTATGGCCTCAATGTGGACCCGAACGCCAAGATCGAGGACGTTTCGGTAGGCATGCAGCAGCGCGTCGAGATTCTTAAAATGCTGTACCGCAATGCTGAAGTTCTTATTTTCGACGAGCCCACGGCCGTGCTTACGCCGCAGGAAATCCAGGAACTGATGAAGATCATGCGCAACCTCATTACCGAGGGCAAATCGATAATCCTGATTACGCACAAGCTCAAGGAGATCAAGGCCATTGCCGACCGCTGCACGGTAATTCGCCGCGGCAAGGTAATCGGTACCGTGGACGTAGCTACCAGCTCCGAGGCTCAAATGGCGGAGATGATGGTGGGCCGCCAGGTTAATTTTACGGTGGACAAGAAGGACCTCGAGCCCGGCGAAGTTGTGCTGCAGATCAGGGATTTGCATGCGCTTTCGGCCAGAAAGACGCATGCGCTCAAGGGCTTTACCCTGGATGTTCGGCGGGGCGAGATCGTCGGCCTTGCAGGCGTTGACGGCAACGGGCAGACCGAGCTTATCGAGGTGCTTACCGGACTTCGCGAGGCGTCATCGGGAAGCATCCTGTTCAAGGGCAGGGACATTACCCGCGAAAGCATACGGAAACGTATCCGTGCCGGCATAGCCCATATTCCGGAAGACAGGCAAAAACGCGGGCTTGTGCTTGATTATTCAATGGAAGATAACCTAATTCTTGAAATTTACGGCCTTGAGCCTTTTGCAAAACACGGATTTCTTAACCGCAAGGCAATCAGATCCTATGCTGAAAAGCTGATGGGCGATTTTGACGTGCGGGCAGGCCAGGGTGCCGTAGCCGTGGCGCGACAGCTTTCCGGGGGAAATCAGCAGAAGGCCATTGTAGGCCGTGAAATTTCTCTTGACCCCGATCTTCTTATAGCGGTACAGCCCACCAGAGGCCTCGATGTCGGGTCCATAGAATATATCCACAAGCGCCTGGTGGAACAGCGCAATAAAGGCAAGGCGGTGCTGCTGGTGTCCCTTGAGCTGGACGAAATAATGGATTTATCGGACAGAATCGCAGTAATAAGCCACGGAGAGCTGACGGGCATGAAGAACCCCAAGGAAACCAACGAGGCGGAAATCGGCCTCCTTATGGCCGGCGTCGTTGCCGTGCAAAACGCAAGCGCGAAAGGAGGCCAGGCATGAAGGGATCAAAAGCCTTGTTTACCGCTCTTGCCGCCGTAGTCCTGGGGCTTCTGGCCGGCGCGATATTTATGCTTGCTACGGGTTCGAATCCTTTTAAGGGGTATTTTTACCTGTTCCGCGGCGGTCTCATGAGCATAGAGCGCATAGGAAATACGCTTGCCTCTGCCACAACGCTTATACTTACCGGCCTTTCGGTGGCGTTTGCCTTCAAGACCGGCCTGTTCAATATCGGCGGAGCGGGACAGATGCTCATGGGCGGGCTAACCGCCACGGCTCTTGCGCTGACGCTGCACCTGCCGCAGCCCTTGATGATCCTCGTAGTCTGCGTAGGAGCCTTGCTGGCCGGCGGCTTGTGGGCAGCGCTGCCAGGACTACTGAAAGCCAGGTTCAACGTCCATGAAGTGGTTTCGACCATAATGATGAACTGGCTCGCTTATTGGGTTGTTTACTACACCATTCCCAGGTATTTTAAAGGGCCGACGCTGGAAACCGAATCGGCGCGCATCGCCAACGAAGCCTCGCTGAAATTCGACTGGCTGACACAATTGTTCAAAGGCTCATATATCAATTTCGGGCTTGTGGTCGCGCTTATTGCGGTAATCATCATCGCGCTTGTGCTGGACAAGACCGTCATGGGCTACGAACTCAAGGCCGTGGGTTTTAATCGGCATGCAGCCGAATACGCAGGCATCAGCGTCCCGCGCAACACGGCGCTTTCCATGGCCATCTCGGGCGGGCTCGCAGGCCTTGCCGGTGCTACCTACTATGTGGGCTATGCGGTAAACATGCAGATAGGCGTCATGCCCACCGCCGGTTTCGACGGTATCGCCGTGGCGCTGCTGGGCTCGAATTCTCCCTGGGGAGTACTGGCGTCGGCGCTGTTCTTCGGAATACTGCACTCGGGCAAAGGCTTCATGAACGCGATGACGAAGATTCCACCGGAGATAGGCGACACCATCATTGCCACCATTATCTACTTCGCCGCAACCAGCGTGTTGTTCGTAAAACTGTGGGATTTCATTCGCAAGAAATTCAAGAAGGGGGCATAAGATGGATATTGTATTGAGCATTTTCCCCTATGCGATAGCCTATACCATTCCGCTCCTGGCCGCTGCGCTGGGCGGGCTGTACTGCGAACGCTCGGGCGTGGTAAATATCGGACTGGAAGGCCTCATGGTAGTAGGATCGTTCGTTTCCGCGGTTACCATTGCGGCGCTTCAAAAAATACTGGGACCAGCCGCCCTGTGGGTGGGAATATTCGCGGGAATGGCAGCTGGCGCGGCTTTCAGTCTCCTGCATGCCTTCGCGAGCATCAATCTTAAAGCCAACCAGGTTATAAGCGGTACGGCCATCAACATGATAGCCGGAGCCATGACCGTGTTTCTGGCGCGCACCATGACCGGTTCGGGCAACGTTTCCATAAAGCTGGGTTTCCTCAAGCAGGATATCCCCCTTCTTCACAAGATTCCGATACTTGGCCCCATGTTCTTTACCAAAACCTATGCCACGACCTGGCTGGTACTGGCGATACTCGTCGTTTCATGGTTCGTCATCTACAAGACTCCTTTTGGCCTGCGCCTCCGAGCGTGCGGCGAACATCCTCAAACGGCTGATGCCGCCGGTATCAACGTGTACAGGATGCGCTACGCCGCCGTCATGATTTCCGGCGCGCTCGCCGGCCTGGCCGGAGCGGTAATCTTGGTTACCTATTCGGGCGAGTTCAACGGCTCGGTGGCCGGTTTGGGCTTCCTGGCCTTGGCCGCCCTGATTTTTGGCCAGTGGAAACCCATCGGAATTCTGGGCGCAACCTTCTTCTTCGGGTTTGCGGCCACCGTGGCCAATGTGTCGCAGGTTATTCCGCAGTTTTCCCGGATTCCCGGCCTTGTGCTCAAAGCTTTTCCTTATGCGGTAACGCTCATCGCGCTGATTATATTTTCTAAATCTTCCCAGGCGCCACGTGCCGCAGGCGAACCCTTTGACCAGGGTAAACGCTGAGTTTAAACAGCCGCGGACGCCTTTACGAGTCGTTCGAGGCGTTTTTTTATTGGCGCATGCCCTTGCGGGCACCGGGTCGCCGCTCCAATCTCCCGCCCTTTGGGCGGGAGGATTTCCACTCTGCCCCTTGCGCGCCCGCTATCGGAAATGCATTCTGTTCCCAAGGGAGCTGCCTTGATCGCTTGTCGACGTACCTTGGCGGCAACCAGTGCCGTAGCAGCATTTCCCAGTCCCGGTAATCATGTCTACGATAAAAAAATGCTCTGGCGGGCGAATCTTTATATAGCGGAAAGCGGTGGAAATGACTGGAATGATACGCATCCGTGGAATGCACCGCCTAGTGGCGGAGTTACAGCAACTTCACCGAAGTGGTGGAGCCCAGAGTGGGGG
>JANNSO010000023.1:0-8567 GCA_031402655.1 Spirochaetota bacterium
GCCGGGCTTCGACTTTAACGGGCATCTATCGGCCTTTTGCAGAAGGAAGTACATGTCCGATTTTTCCCTGGAGATGACCAAATCGGCAAACAGCTACCTGGAAAAATTTTTGCCGCTTCCCTGATGCCCTCGATGGACGAAACTGCCTAGGAGGCTATCATTATTTTTGGCGGGACCACCGTCAAGGTGCAGGATCCCAACGGGCTACTTAAAAGCGCTCATCCATTGATATTGCGCCTCGGCAGGCTTGCCGCTCCAAGATGCCACGTAATTCCAGTTGGCGTTTTTCCGGTACACAAAATAAAAGTGATGCGGATAAAAGGTCTTGAATATTCCAGTCAGCGTAAAGTCCGCTACAATATACTCGGCAAGGGGAAGAGCCAAGCGCAAACGGTCCGGAACACGGTAGCTCTTATCGATACCGGCAAGCGGATCCTTGGCGGATATAAAGCTGACCTGCGCATTGATCTTCATTTCTCCCATCATTACGGAAAACGAGCGCGGTTCAAGCCGTTTCCCCGCGACAAGGGCGTTGAATTGCATCGCAAGTATGGAGATAAAGGTCGTATCGGGTTCAAGTTTGATGG
This sequence comes from Spirochaetota bacterium, assembly GCA_031402655.1. GTDB lineage: Bacteria > Spirochaetota > Spirochaetia > Treponematales > UBA12059 > JANNSO01. The sequence continues at coordinate 588 of JANNSO010000023.1, forward strand.
TCTTGTCTGATTTTTCCTTACCGGAAAGAGACATCCTGAAGTTTGCGTTTCGGCCGTCTATCTGCCAGGTATAACTATCCATGCCTATTTTTTTTGCCATTTCGGGATCTTTAAAACTCAAAGTCTCCGCCTTCAGCTGCAAACGCGAATCCAGTTGCACACTGGATTCCGCGAATTTTTGGCTACTGATAATTGTCCACCCCGGCTGGCTTTTTTCCACCGTATACCGGAAAAGCTCTTCCTTGCCCGCTAACTTGCCGGTGCTTGAAAGCTGTAACCAGTCGCCCTTTAATGACAAATCCGCTTTAAGAACGCCTGGATCCAGAAAAGCAGAATCCCAAGAATCATCGGCACAGAGTGACCTAAAACCGGAGAAAAGCAAAATAGTCGTTGCCAGAAATAAACCGAATTTTTTTTTCAAGCAATCACTCCTTTTAACAAAGTACTGAATACAACAATCGATTGCCAATCTATAGTCAGCAAATCGATTCAAAAATCAAGAATTATTTTACCGCATAAAAGCTTGAACGCACGAAAAAAATGTATTAGAATTGGTTTTAACCTTTTAAGGGGAGCTGCACCATGAAAAGAATTCTAATCGTGGACGATTCGGCAATCGCGCGCGATATCGTAATAAAAATATTGGGCAACGGCTATGAATACGACAAAGCCGCAACTGGGCAGGAGGCTTTGGCTAAAATCCGGGAACATTCACCGGATTTAGTGCTCCTGGACTTGCTGATGCCTGGAATGGACGGTTTTGGCGTACTGGAGAAATTAAAGGAAATGGGAAACACCATTCCTGTGCTCCTGCTCTCGGCGGATATACAAAAATCCACGCGGGTAAAAGCCATGCAGCTTGGCGCAAGCGACCTTGTAAACAAACCGGCCGAGCCGGATGCGCTGCGTAACCGGGTAAATTTCCTGCTCGAAAATCCAGGGAGTACCGTGTGAAGGCCGACGACGAGCGGGTACTGGACGCATTCAGGGAAATCATGAACATCGGCGTTGGCAAGGCCGGAGCCATCATGAATACCATGCTCAGTAATCATGTTACGCTTTCCGTTCCCATGATCAACCTGCTTTCGGTCGATGAATTCAACAAGACCGCTTTTTTTCCGGGGAATATTCCCTATTCGGCGGTAGAGATGAAATATTCCGGATTCTTCGACGGAGTCGTGGATCTTGTCTTTGATACGGAATCCGCCGGAAAGCTCGTGGACATCCTGGCAGATGAAGAAGCAAAAAATTCCGCAGACTTTGATTCGCTGCGCGCGGGAACGCTGTGCGAGATCGGCAACATCGTCATCAACGGAGTCCTGGGCACCTTGGCCAATATTTTGGATGTGCGATTAAGGTTTTCCGTTCCGTTTTACCATGAAGGCCTGGGGATGCAGCTTTTCAAGGGAAATACCATGGATGAACATTCCATGGTGCTCCTCACCAAGGCAACCTTCGAGATAAAGCAGCTTTCGATAAGCGGCGACCTGGCCATGTTTTTTTCCTTCGAATCGTTCGAGAAGGTTCGCCCCATACTATTAAAACTCGGACAATCTTGAATGCAGGCATTCGAACTCGCGGACAGCATGCCCATCGGCATCTTCATGATTGACTCAGGCTTCAAGATTGTGTTCTGGAACAGCTGCTTTGCCGACTGGACGGGTATTGAAAGCGACTCGGTGCGGGGCCGCGACTGCCGGGATGTGTTTCCGCGCCTGCGCGAGCCGCGGTATCAGGGGAGGCTCGAGAAGCTATTTTCCGACGGATTACCCGTGGTTCTTTCCTACCAGCTCAACGGTGATCTTTTTTCTGCCCACTCAAAAATCCATCCGGACCGCGTACACCACAGTACTATCACGACGTTTAGCGGGGATTCTGGCTTGCTGGCGCTTTTTACCATAGAAGACCGCACGGAAGTTTCGCAGCGCATCAAAACCACCCGCGCGGCGCTGGCGGAAAAAACATGCTCATGAAGGAACTCAACCACCGCGTAAAAAACAACCTTAACATGATGCGAAGCCTCATAAACCTGCAGTGCGAGGAATTCAAGGACGAGTATTCCAAGACTATCTTCCGCGATCTGGACATACGCATATCCTCAATTTCCCTGCTGCATGAAATGCTCTATAAATCCGATCTTGCCGACGGCGTAAGCCTTGAGCACTACCTGGGCTCGCTGTGCACCAACATATTCGACACCTTCCTGCCCGAAGGAAGCGGAGTAAGGCTGGAGATGCAATTGGCCGCCGTGGCGGTATCCAGCGACCTGACGCTGCACATAGGACTTATCGTTTCCGAGATTTTGACAAATGCCATTAAATACGGCATGAAAGACCGTACAGAAGGTATCATCTCGATAAGGCTCGATTCGAGCGCGGTAGATCTGTCGCTTGTGATAGCGGACGACGGACCCGGTCTGCCGCCAGGCTTCGACGTAGGCGCGCTGAAATCCTTGGGAATGAAGCTTATCTACCTGATAATGGACCAGCTAAACGGCTCGATACAACTCGACTCCATCGGAGGCATGCGCTTTACGCTGCGCATCCCTAAAGCCTAGGAATTCATACTGGCATCAGTAATGGTAGCGCATGGATCGGACGCCCGCAATAAGGGGTTCGCCTTCCACCAGCATGTTTACCTGCGCTATAAAATCTTTACCTTTTGAATCCTCAAAAAAAAGATACTCGGGCAGCTCAAGCTTGGGTTCGGTATTTTCGCCGTAGTATCTTATTAGAAAATTCCCGGCGCTTACGTTGAGTATCTCCAGCAGGGAATCGTCGCCTTCGGTGGTCTCCTCCCCGGAGAATAGATTATCGTTGACGAGCTTCTTGAGCCTGCCAGAAAACCTGAGCTCTATCCGGATGGAGACGGGCTTCAGCACATCCAGGGAGATGCATTCCATAGCGGATTCATCCACCAGGAACAGATCTCCCGGCGGGGCGGGCATGAGGTCCAGGAAGGCCATATCGGCGAAAACCTGCGAGATGGATTCCGCAAGACAGGCGGAAACCTTGGCCGGGTCCAGAATCAGGTCGGTGTTCGGGTTCATTGCTTGTCTCCAAGTGCAGCCAGAATTTTTGCCGGAGAGACAGGTTTCCTGATTACCGCCTGCACCCCAAGCGCCATCAGTTCCAATTCGGCGGCATCGGTAGCAATGCTTGAAACCACGATAATCGGAATGGTTTTGGTGGTTTCGCCTTCCTTCATGAGACGGGAAAATGTCTGACCATCCATCTTGGGCATGTTTATGTCGGTGATGACGAGATCCACGCTTGATTCGCCCTTTAGCTGCTTCATGCCTTCAAGGCCGTTCTCGGCATAGGAATAGCCTTCTACTTTAAGGCCGGACATTTCCAGACAGCGCTGTATTATCATCCTGGATGTCGAGGAATCATCGACAATCAGTATATTTTTATAAGTCATAAAACATCACCTCCTGCAGCGCATGAACGCATATTCTTCATAAAGGCCAAGCCTTCCCGCCAGACGTCAAGATTGTATCGCCGTTTGAAACGGTAAACGCCACCGTCCGGGAAATGGTGCCCCCTATATCCTCGGCAATGGGGCCAAGCGAGCTTTTCCAGAGCACTTTCTTGGCGGCCAGGATATTCCGCTTGCCTATGTCGAAGATCCCCGCATCGTCCATCATCGTGGAACCGCCGGCGATCTTTACCCAGATATTGGCTCGCAGCGCGCCTTTTTTCTTCATTTCCTCTATCATCAATGGCAGGCCGGAATCCGCGAAGTACCCGGGAAGATTCCGCGCGCGATCGGCATCTATCGAAGAATCGGGAAGTGCGATATGGATCATCCCCGCGATGCGAAGTTCCTTGTCGTAGATCATGACTCCGATGCAGGAGCCAAGTGCGTATGTTTTTATAACATCATCGGGATTCGCGGAAACCGCCCACTCGCCTATGCCGACGTTTATGGTGCTCATGGCTTTGCCTGCGGCTTCTGTTCGAGGCACGAAAGTATTTCGGGTACCGCACGGTCCAATGCTACGAGTTTTTCCGCCGCGCCGCATTCCCATGCTTCCTTGGGCATGCCAAAAATAACGCAGGAAGCCTCGCTCTGAGCCAGGCAGCGCGCACCCTGCCTTCGCATGGCAAGAAGTCCGTCCGCGCCGTCTCGCCCCATGCCGGTAAGGATTAGGCCCACGGCTCTGGATCCCGCAGCCTGCGCGACCGAGTTGAACAGAACATCCACCGAAGGGCGGTGCCCCGATACCTTCACGCCGGGTTTGCATTCTACGAACCAGTCAAGACCGGATTTTATGAGCCTCATGTGCAGGTCTCCGGGTGCAACCAGAACAAGGCCGGGAGTAACCTTGTCGCCGTCTTTGGCTTCCCGTACCCGGACCGGCGAAATTCTATCGAGGGCATCCGCAAACATCCGCGTAAAGACGGGAGGCATGTGCTGCACGATGAGCGTGCCGGGGATATCGGCGGGCAATTGCGGCACAAGGGATGTCAATGCGACGGTTCCGCCCGTCGATGCGCCGATTACCAGTATCCGGGAACCGGAATAATTGGCCGGCCTGTGCGGCGTGCGATGGATAATGGCGGGATCCGTTTTAAGCTTTGAGATATCCGCAAGGGCTGCTTCCTTGATCCGGTCCGCCAGGTCGCCAATCATCGTGCGGAAACCATCGCTGTCGTTTCCGCTGGGCTTGGCTACCACGTCCAGCGCGCCGGCTTCCAGTGCCTCCAGCGCAAGCCTGGAACCTTCCTCCGTTACGGCGGAAACCATGATGACGCGTACTTTTTTTTGAGGCATGAGGCGTTTCAGGAATTCGATGCCGTTCATCCTGGGCATTTCTACGTCCAGGGTTATGACGTCGGGGTCAAGCAGCACGATTTTATCGCGTGCCGAATACGCGTCGCTTGCCTTGCCCACAACCTCGATATCGGGATCCATGGAAAGGCCGCGCTCGATTATGTCGCGCGCTATCGCCGAATCGTCGACTATAAGGACGCGTATTTTTTTACCCTTGGTCATCCGGGCACCCTGGCAAGTTTTTTTAGGTCTTCGCCTTCGGTAAGCTGCATCGTGTCGCCGGTTGCCGACAGCGCGATGCGCATCCACTGCAACGAGCGCGGCAGCTCGCGGATCGCGGCGGGTTCGTCGTCCAGGCTCGTGTATTGGTAGCCCATTTCGGGACGCACGCGTATGCCCTCGGGTTCCAGCTCCCAGGACAGTGAAATATTCAAAACGTAACGGAACGGAATTTCACCTTCGGCTTGCTCCAGGAATCCTTCTATCAAAACTTTCTTCAGGCACAAGCCTTCCTTGAATTCGTATATGGCTGAATAGACGGGGTCCAGAAGCTCCCGGCCGCGCAGCGTTTTAAGCATGAACGCGTCCAGAAACGGGATGCCGCCGACCGTATGCTCGAATACTTCCCAGGAGCCAAGAATCCTGCGTTTTGTCCTTTCGGAAAACATGGAGGAAATCTCGTAACTGCCGCCTTCCGCCGGAAGCGACGCGGCGATGGAGGAAGCAAGGCGTTCTCGCGCCGACGGTTCGTCTTTTCGAGCTGCCATGGCTAGTCCAAAAACACTTTCGTGATTATTTTTTGGTAATCGCGAGCGGCAAAGCTGGACGGACCGCTTTCCCATATCGTCTTGGAACGCTCCAGCGACTTGGGGATATATTCGGACTTGCACACTTCGAAGATAGGAATATGGAACTTGGAAAAAAGCTCGCGGTAACTGGCGACGCGCGCCAAGTTGTTTTCGGCTTTGGTAAAGACAAGCGAGTGCACCTTGATGGCGTGTCCCGCCTCTTCGGAGCATTTAGCGACGTCGCGCAGCATGGCGTCGAGCCCGGATACCGAAAACAGCTGGAATTCCAGCGGAACTATAACCGCGTCGCTGGCCTTTATAAGCAGGCGTTCGAGCGCGCCGTTGGAAGGCGAGGAATCGATGAGTATCCAATCGTAGGCTGCCTTGAGCGAAGAAAGCAATTCGGTAAAGGCGGGGCTCAAAGCGTCTATGTCGATATCGCGGAGGTCCCGGCGGAGGTCGCGGTGATGCAAGGGCAAAAAATCCAGTTTTTTTCGGACGTTTTTTACGATATAATCCTTGAGAGCTATCTGCGTACCCGTAGAAATGCCGGTAAGGATGTCGCAGAAATCCCGGCCTGAGTCGGCATGGAAAAACATGCTCAAGTTGCCTTGGGGGTCGCCGTCTATCGCCAATACCTTAAGGCCTTCGCGCGCGAGACCCGAAGCGAGTTCAAGGGTGGTAACCGTTTTGCCTACACCGCCCTTCTGGTTCGCTATGGCCACTATTTTAAGTTCCAGCTGCTTGAGGCTTGCGCTCATTTGTCGGATGCTCCTTTTCGGTAAATCGCCGGCCGGACATAGCTGAACGGGCAGGTAGCCCGCTGCAAACTTTCCGAATGCCCTATAAAAAAGAATCCGCCGGGCTTTACGCAATTATACACCGAAGAAACGAGTTTGCGCCGTGAATCGTTGTCGAAATAAATCATGACATTCCTGCAAAAAACAATGTCGAAATTTCCCTGAAAAGGAAATTTCTCGGCCATCAGGTTGAGCCGCTTGAACAGGACCATTTTTTTTATGTCGGGCGTAACGGAATATTCCCCGTCCGCATTCTTGACGAAGTACTTGTGCAGCAGGCTCTTGGGCACTTCCTTGAGCCTGTTTTCGGGATACGATGCTTCTTTGGCCTCATTCAGCGCAGCCAGCGAAATATCGGTGGCGATAAGGCCGATGTCTATCGATTCGGCGGCTGGTCCGAAATGCTCGCGCAAAACCATGGCCAGCGTGTACACTTCCTCGCCCGCTGCGCAGCCGGCGCTCCAGATCCGCAGCGGATATTTGGGGTTCGCCTTGATTTTCCTGTCTATCTCGGGCAGCACCGTCTGGCCTATATAGTCGAAGTGGTCGCGCTCGCGGAAAAAAAAAGAATGATTCGTGGTTATGCGGTTGATAAGCTCGGATAGCTCGTCGCCCGATTTATCCGCCCGCAGGAATTTAAAATACTCGGAAAACGAGGCAAGCCCCAGCGTCCGTACCCGCTTGTTGAGCCTACCGGCAACCAGGATGCGCTTCTGGTCTTCCAGGTGAATCCCGAAACGCTCGTAGAGCATATCCGCGATAAAGCGAAAGTCTAAATCCGTAAGGGGCAGCAAGTCATCCATTATCATCTCAAGCGCCGGAGCCCTATGCTTCCACGGCAGTCATAAGGACATTCTCGTCCTTTACCATTTTCTCCACATCCAGGAGAATCTTTACCAAATCGCCTACCTTGCCGAGTCCGGAAATATAGCGTTCCTTCCCCGATACCGTCTTGAACCTGGGAGCGGGGGCAATGTTGTTTTCCGAGATTTCAAGAACCTCCTCGACGGTATCCACCACGAAGCCGATCAGGATTTTTTCTATCTCGGCCACAACGATGCAGGTCCTGTCGTCGTATTCGCGAATCTCCATGCCAAAGCGCAGGCGCAGGTTTACGATGGGAATAACCTTGCCGCGCAGGTTGATGACGCCGATTACGTAGGACGGCATGTCGGGCACCGCCGATATAGTCTGAAGCTCGATTATTTCTATGACGTGCCTGATGCCGATTCCGTAGGACTCCTTGGCTATCCTGAAGAACAGGTACTTATTGGCTTGAGTATCCTCGTTTTCGTCGTCGAGACCGAAAGCATCCTCCTCGGTCCCGCGTTTTAAAGTTTCAGCCATATAACACCTTCCTTAAAACTTGCCGAAATTATCGTCGTCCAGCGAAATAACGTCGGAAGGATTTACCCGCTGCGCGTTTTTGCGGGCACCGGCGTCGCCCGCTTTCGGCGCATGTGCGGGAGCGGCAAAGCCCAAATTCGCCTGTGCCGGCGCTTTTCGTCCACCGCCTTGCCTGGCCAGCTCGTTCTTCATCATCTGCATCACTTCGGCGCTGTTCATCTTGCTGTCCCGCGCCTTAAGCTTAAAGCGGGCGAGCATATTCTTTA
>JANNSO010000024.1:0-36951 GCA_031402655.1 Spirochaetota bacterium
AAGCCGAGGCGGATGCGGTCCGAGATTGACAAAGGTGGAAGGACGATCCGGCGTGATCACTTCGAGAGAGAATGAGTGCTTGGGGTCTGGCAGCCGAGCAGCTGATGCACCTGATAGAAAAAATCCGCGGCCAGTTCGGGCTTTCCATCCTGCTCATAGAGCACCATATGGATCTCGTGATGGGCGTATGCCAGCACATACACGTGCTTAATTTTGGATGCACCCTGGCCGACGGCTTGCCCGACGACGTAGCCAACGATCCAAAAGTCGTGGAGGCCTATCTGGGCGGGGAGGAAAAATCATGCTGAGCGTCAAAGACCTGCATGTGTCCTACGGCGGCATTCGCGCGCTGAAGGGCGTTACGCTGGAAGTAAACAAAGGCGAGATCATAACCATTATCGGGGCAAACGGGGCGGGGAAATCCACGCTGCTCAACGCGATATCCGGATTTCTTAAACCCAACCGCGGCGAGATAAATTTTAATAACACCGTGGTGGGGCACAATCCGACAAAGATAGTGCGAGCGGGCATTTGCCACGTTCCCGAAGGCCGTCTCGTCTTTGCCAACCTTACGGTAAAGGACAACCTCGAGCTGGGTGCCTACCTGCGCAGGGACCGCAAGAAAATGGCCGTGGACCTGGAACGCGTCTACGAGCTTTTCCCGCGCCTCAAGGAACGGGAAAAACAAGTGGCGGGAACCCTGTCCGGCGGAGAGCAGCAGATGCTGGCAATGGGGCGAGCCCTCATGACCAACGGGGACCTTGTTCTCATGGATGAACCTTCCCTCGGCTTGGCGCCTATACTGGTAAATACCGTATTTCAGATAATCAAGGAAATCCGCGACCTGGGCAAGACTATCCTGCTGGTGGAGCAGAACGCCAACATGGCCTTAAAGATAGCCGATCGCGCGTATGTGCTCGAGCAGGGGCACATAGTCAAAACCGGGCCTGCAAAGGAAATCGCCTGCGACCCTGCGATTCGTGCCGCCTATCTTGGCACCAAATCCATCGCCGGAGGCTGAGCCCCATCCGTTATTTATTTTAAACCGGGTTATGGTTCGCCATGACCCGGTTTTTTTAAGCATTCGAGGAATTCTCCGATTTCCTCGAATGCCAATGCGCTTTCCGGAACGAGTACGCCAAGAACGTGCCACACGTGCCACATGCCGTCCCAGACCTTAAGCGTAAGGTTTGCGCCTTGAGCCCTTGCTTTTGCGGCAAACTCAAGGGCGTCGGAAAGCAGTATTTCGTCGCTGCCCGCCTGAATAAGGATTGGCGGGAAGCCGGAAAAATCTGCAAATAGCGGAGATATCAGCGGGTTTGCCTGATTTTCGCCCGCGGCGTATAACTCGGCCCAGGCCTTAAGCGTTTCTGTCCGGAGCAAAGGATCGGTTTCCGAATTTTCAGCGTGGCTGCTGCCGGAGAGCGTCAAATCCAGCCAGGGCGACATGCACACGATGGCTGGCGGAAGCTCTTCGCCCGCATCGCGCAGTTTTTGTACAAGCGCAAGGGCAAGACCCCCGCCTGCCGAGTCTCCGCTTATGACGATGTCCCGGGCATGGAAGCCGCTTTCGATCAGCCATTGAAAAACGGCGACGACGTCATTGAGCGCGGCGGGGAAAGGGTGTTCGGGGGCAAGCCGGTATTCGGGCAGCAAAATATTTGTCTTGAGCGTTTCGGCCATGGGAATGCACATGGTCAGATAGGAATCCGCGGAGCCGGTGACAAAACCTCCGCCGTGCAGGTGCACTATCACTTTTTTTGCGTCTGCCCCAAGGGGTCTTATCCACGCCGCAGGTATGCCAATGTCGACCCGCTCCACGGCGAGGCCGGCCGGTTTGCGGCCTGGATACACGGCGTTTTTTGCCGATTGTGCGCGAAGCTGCGCAGGCGTAAGCGAAGACTTCTTGAATTTGCGGCGCAGTATGTATTTCCAGAAACGGGCTTGCGGGCTGATGCTCATGATACCTCCAATCCTATCATACACACTGCGACAATTACAGTGGGGCATGCGGAGTCTAACCGGTCGGCAGCACTTACGAAATCTGTAATCGAATGGCTTCAGACGGCTTGGGAAACTCCGTAATTTAAAGTGATCTCGACAGGGGTTGCGTAGTTTTGTATAGTTCTATTCAGTAGAACCAAGCACCTTCGCTACATAACGCGGCTTGTCTACGCGAAAGGAACATGAATGCTGGAAGTCGAATCGGTCGTCAAAAAATACGAAAACGTCACTGCGGTGGACGGGATTTCGTTTGCGGCAAAGCCGGGACAGATATTCGGCCTTATCGGTCCCAACGGGGCGGGAAAGTCCACTATCATTCGCATGATCATGAACATAATCGCCCCCGATGCCGGCACGATAGTGTTTAACGGCAAGCCGATTGCACTGGAAGACAAATCCATCATCGGCTACCTGCCCGAAGAGCGCGGGCTGTATAAAAAAAGCAAGGTGCTGGAGACGCTGGTGTTCCTCGGTACGCTCAAGGGAATGACGGATGCCGCGGCCAAGGCGAGTGCGGAAACCTGGCTTGCGCGCTTCGATCTGGCCGACTGGAAAAACCGCAAGCTCGAGGAGCTTTCCAAGGGTATGGCCCAGAAGGTGCAGTTCATCGGCACCATCCTGCACGATCCGAGTCTCATCCTGTTCGACGAGCCTTTTTCCGGGCTTGATCCCGTATCGCAGGAACTGCTTCTGGCCATAATGGTGGAACTTAAGGAGCGCGGCAAGACCGTTTTGTTTTCAACGCATATCATGGACCATGCCGAAAAAATCTGCGACAGTCTGCTCCTGGTGGATAAGGGCAGGTCGCTTCTCCTGGGACCGGTGGCGGAAGTCAAGGCCAGATACGGAAAGAATTCCGTTCAGATCGAGTACGACGGCGATGCGTCTTTCGTGCGGCTCCTGCCCTTTGTGGCGGGCGTTACGGAATATCCCCGCTGGCTGGAAGTCGAGCTCCTGGAAAAAGATTCCGCCATCGCGCTTTACGGAGCGCTCGCGGGTAAATTGTCCGTTCGGCGTTTCGAGCTCATGGCGCCAAGCCTGCACAAGATATTCATCGGCCTTACGGGCGCGGGAGTGAACGACTCGGGGGAGAAGATAGATGCGTAATACATTCCGCATAGCGATGCGCGAGTTCAAGCTCGCCGCCGCGAATAAAGCTTTTGTTATAATAACTATACTCGGGCCGTTTTTAATTTTGGCGGTAACGGTGCTTCCTTCGCTTATTACGCGGAATCCCGGCGTCATGAGCTCGGGAAAACCCGTTGCCGTCTCCGGGGCGGATCCCGCGGTGTATTCAACGCTGTCGGCGGCGCTAGAAACGCAGGGCATGAAGCTCGTCGAAGTATCCGGAGCCCAGGCCGCGAAGGACGCCGTGCTGGCCGGGGACTATTCGGGTTACCTTTCCCTGTCGCCGGATTGGATGGACAAAGGGTCTTTATACTTTACCAAGAGCGGTACCGAGGCAATAACGTTTGGCATGCTGGAGGGGAGCCTTGGCTCGATCGTAACCGAGCGGCGCATCGCGGACAGCGGCATCGATCCGGCGCTCATGAGGCGGCTGAGCGCGAAACCCGGCTTTACCGTAATCAAGCTGGGCGCCGACAGGAGCGAGACCAGGAACAGCGACAGCGATTTTCTGGGCATACTGTTTACCGCGCTCGCCTTCGTGATGCTTCTTTACATGACCATTCTGCTTTACGGCCAGATGATTGGCCGTTCGGTGGTGCTCGAGAAAACCTCGAAAACCGTGGAAATCATGCTTTCATGCGTGTCCAGCAAGCAGCTGATGTTCGGCAAGATAATCGGCCTGGGCATGGCGGGAATACTCCAGTACCTGGCTTGGATGGCCATGGGCATCCTGCTCATACTGGTCGTGGGGCCGGCTTTGCACTTTACCATGCCTTCGGTGATAACCGTGGGCAGCTTCGTGTGGCTTGTTATATTTTTTATACTGGCGTTCTTCCTTTATGCGGCGGGATATGCGTCCCTTGGCGCGGCCGCCGAGGACGAGCATCACCTTGGGCAGCTTGCCTGGCCGCTCATCTTCTGCCTTATGATACCCATGGTCATGATAAGTCCCATAGTGATGAACCCCAGCGGCCCGCTTACCATCGGCTTGTCGTTTTTTCCCCTCACGAGCCCCATAGTAATGCTTGTGCGCGTGCTCGTCTCGCCGGTAGCCGCCTGGGAACTGGCGCTCTGCGTCGGCATCCTGCTTGTGTCCATCATAGGTATGACCGTGTTTGCCGCCAAGATTTTCCGCATCGGCATACTCATGAGCGGCAAGCGCCCCACGCTCTCCGAAATACTGCGCTGGCTTCGTCGTCCGTGACTCTGTTGTCCGTGACGCTGGCAAACGGGTCAGGGGGAGGGCATCCAGCGGTAACCCATGCCCCACACAGTCTCTATCCTTCGCGGGGCGGACGGTTCGTCTTCTATCTTCTCCCGTAATCGGCTGATGTGCACCGTTACGGTAGACGGGTCTCCGAAGTGTTCGTCTCCCCAAAGGCGCTCGTAAATGTCGGTTTTGGAAAACACCCGTTCCGCGTTTCGCATAAAAAGCGCCAGAAGCTCAAACTCCCTGGCGGTAAGAGCCACCTCCTCGCCGTTCTTGCGCACGCGTCGTGATGCTTGGTTTACCTCAAGCCCTCCGTCGCGTATCCAGCGACCGGCGGCTCCTTCTTCGCGCCCGGTTAGCCGGTCGAAGCGGGCGAGATGGCTCCTTATGCGCGCTACCAGTTCCGCAGGGCTGAAAGGCTTGGTCATGTAATCGTCTGCACCCAGACCTAGTCCTCGTATCTTGTCGCCATCCTCGCGACGTGCCGTAAGCATGAGTATAGGTAGGTCCCGCTCTGCGCGGAGTGCGCGGCATACCTCGAAGCCGTCCATCAAGGGAAGCATCACGTCGAGCAGCACGAGATCAAAAGCGCCAGACAGCGCGGCTTCGAGACCGGAGCGCCCGTCCGCCTTGATTTCCTGTTCGAATCCGCCTGCCACGAGGTAGTCGGCGATCAGCCCGGACAACTGGGGTTCGTCCTCGATTATCAGAATCCGCTTAGCCATGCTTAGGCGCCTCCCTGAACGCGAGGATTATCCCGAGCCCGCCTTCGGAAGCCCGTTCTGCGCGAGCAGTTCCGCCCTGCGCTTCCATGCTTTTTTTTACTATCGCAAGCCCCAGTCCCGAGCCTCCCCGGCCGCGCGCGCGGTCGCAGCGGAAAAACGGTTCGAAAAGGCGCGAAAGGTCGCAGTCGGAAACTCCTTCGCCGTCGTCCGATACAGAAAGTTCAATCCGTTCTTCCATCGATCGAATTTTCAAGGTGATGGCGACGGATGATTTTCCGCTGTGCCTGACGGCGTTATCCACGAGATTGGATATAGCGCGCCGCGTCAGCTCGGGATCGGCAAAAGCAAGCGGACCTTCGGGGACGAATTCCGCTCCAAGCTCCAGCTTGATGGCTGCGGCGGGAAATGAACGACCGAGGGATTCGTATAGTTCTCCCAGGAAGGGAAGCAGGTTCATCGGGACGGTATTCGAAGCGGCGGCTTCAAGATCCAGTTTTGTGTAGGAGAACAGGACGTCTATCAGGCCTTCGAGTTCTCGTGCCCGATCGAGTATCGCGTCCAGATACCGTGTGCGCATAGCTTCGCCCGATGCGATACCGTCGCGAAGCCCTTCTGCATGACCGCGGATAACCGCGATGGGAGTGCGAAGGTCGTGCGAAACATGCGCTACCAACTCCTTGCGGGAGGATTCTTCCGCAAGCTGCTTTTCAAGTGCCGACAAAAGCTTGGCGCGCATGGTTTCGAAGGCTGCCGTCACCTCGCCCAGTTCATCGTCCTTGGCGCGCTCCAGGGAAAAGTTCAGGTCACCATCTCCGATTCGCAGCGCCGCGTCCCTAAGCTTTGCAAGCGGAGGCACGACTCCGGCAGATACCCACAGGCTTAAAAGTCCGTTGCAGATAGCGAGAACCGCTATGAAAAAAACAGGTATCAAGGGTGCAAAGCCCAAGTTTACGGCGCGGCCTTCCATTAGACTGTATTCAAGATGACCCCGCGTGCCTTCGGCGAAACCGGCATATAGATGCTTCGCGATGCTGAACGCAAATCCCATCAGGCCGGCGGGCACGAGTACCATGAGTGATAGCGCTATCCTGATGCGTCGCCGTATGGTCATATATTCCCCAGTATGTCAGCTAAGCAGTGGTTTGTCAAAAAATACCGGCCAGGATAGCGCAGCTTACGGACGATTGGATCAGAAGCGCAGGCCCATGCCCATATATCCCGGACCGACCATCGGGCTAAGCCGGGCCGTGCCTGATTCTACGGCTGCCTTCGCCCCGTTTTTCGCCGCTACGGCCGACCAGATGCGAATTCCTCCATCGAGCAGCATTCCGGCCGCCGCTACTCCCATTGCGGGAAGATATTCCTGTATGCTGTGCGACTCCCATGCCGCCCGGACGGATGCCTTTGAGTTTGCCAAATAGTCGAGGGTATCGAAGCGGAGATCAGCCGGTAGGAGGAAGTACCATGCGGCCAGGGTTCCCGCCACGGTTCCGACATGCAAGGCTATAAAGCCTATCCCCTGAACAGTGTCGCCATTGCGAATTTGTGCGCTTCCGGGAAAGTGCATCGACATCGCGGCAGCCTTATTGATATACATGTCTTTTTGAGCAGCCCCCTGGATTCTTGCCCAGTAGGGGGTAAGCTCGTTCAGGGTAAGTTCTCCAAAAGGCCTGTCGCCTAAATCCGACTCTATCGCCTTCAGTTCCATGTGCGTATACTCTCCGCCTTTCATCATAGTCTGACCGTACATCGACGCGGAAATGGCAAGCATGGCCAGCCCTGCTAAAAGTGTTCGTTTCATCGTTTGCTCCTATTCTTCAAATTTAAGTACTTCCCGCATGCGCCGGAAGTCTTCTTCGTTTATTTCCCCTTTGACAAAACGGCGTTCCAGCGCGGTCAAGGCTCCATCGCCGTAACGATGCCTGCCATGCATCCCCGTCGCAATCCTTGCAACGAGCAGAATGATAAAGGCCAATCCAAGCACTCTCAGCGCTATAAAGCCGATAATGAACAAATTCATGGTATCCTCCTTATTTCAGGAGCGCGTCAAGGCGCTTCCGGTAATCATCCTCGTTTATGCGGCCTTCCGCGAATTCGCGCCTGAGCAGGGATATCGCATCCTCTTCGCGCGACGGAACGTGGTCTCTCCCGATCGATCCATGGCCGTGACTCCGCTTGAAGGCGATTCCTCCGATTAGCATGAAGCCGAGGATAAAGAAAGCCATACCGCCGAAATGCGTCATGTTGAGCATTCTGTAATTTCCGAATCGCATGGATTCGTAATTCTGCGATTGTCTTTGATCCTGATAATTGCCGCGGCCCATGTGTCCGGTAAAAGCCGCTGCCGATGGGTTCGTCAGGAACAGTACCGTTCCCAGTGCCGCTATCGCGAGTCCGGTTGCTATCAAAGCAACGTTCAGTGCCCTTTTCTTGTTCGTTCTCATAAACCAAGCTCCCTTGTTTAAGTTGTATAAGGCGAATATAGGGTTGAAGTCGGAAAAAAAAATGTAGCAAACATTACAAATTTATTAACGGAAGCCGCCACCCGCGGATGATATAGTCGCGCAGACGGCGGCGGAGAATCAGCTTCGCTTCATCGATGTGCGGAAGCCTATTCTCGTGGGAAACGGCTATGACTCGAAATTCTGCGCCGACGGCATCCATCCCAACGAAGCGGGCCACGACACCATTCTCAAGGCGTTTCTGGACTATGTGAAGAGCGCCTGAAAAAACCGATTCCAAACGGACAGGGTTGAGTACGGATATACTTATTTTTTCCCTTCCTTCGGGCTTGGTTCTCGAATATGCTCAATCGATGCTGGTTATCCGGCTGGAGGAAAGCAATGAATATAACAATTCCGGCAGTATTAAACACGATCTCCGCGCTCTATGGGTTTGAGCCGGTTTCGGTAGAGGCGTTAACGGAAGGAAACTCGAACGAGAGTTATTCCGTCAAGGCACAAGATGGAAACTATATAGTCAGGCTTGCGTCAAAAGGAACGGAACGGGCGTCTCTCGAGGCGTCCATGATCCAGCTCGAGAGGCATTTTTCCGCGGGCTCCGGCGTCGTCGCTCCTTTGCGTTCGGTATCGGGGTCCATCGTGGAGTCCGTGCAGGATTTTAAAGGCGCGGATCGATTGCTTACCGTCCTCGTGCGGGCGACCGGCCGCTCCCATAATCTGCTTAGACCCGGTGAAATTCCCGACGAAGGATATGCGGCCATCGGAGCTTCCCTGGCCAGGTTTCACGAAAACTCGCTGGCTTTCGAATACCGCGAGTCTGATGCTCGTTACTGGCACCAAGGCGAAAATTGCTACGTTACTCCAAAGGCAGAGGCTTTTCCAGACACTCTCATCGCGCGGCGATATCGGGAGCGAATGGACCGATGCCTGGCAATCGCCGCTTCTCCGGGGAAAATCGGCGGCGTGCATGGCGATATCCATTTCAGCAACGTTATTTACGATCAGGAAAAAGGCAAGGTGACTTTCTGCGATTTCGACAATGTTTGCGTGGGGCCTTTTGCCCTCGATCTCGCCTTGCTCGTGTTCGACTTGAGCGTCATCCTACAGTGCCCGGATAAAGCTTCCGAAACCCGGCGCTTAGCCGATTTGATGCTCGATGCCTATCGTACCGAGCTTCGCAGCGTAGTCGTGGATAGCGCTGATATCTCGTGTTTCATGGATTTGCTGGAAGCGAGCATCTATATAGACTGCCTTGATTATTGGAAAGATAAGCCCGGTTCGGAAGACTGGCTCCAATTGTTTTTTGAAGGCCGTCGCGAGCGCTTGGTGCAGGATACCCGCGTTTGTAAAATGCCGGTAATGTGATATAATTAACATAACAAAAATGCGTATCGTGTACGACTATTCCGCTAATGTAGCGCCTCTCCCCGCCGCCGCGCTTATTTCACACGCCTACGGTCGGCGCGAATCCGTCCTGGTGGTGCATGTCGGCCGCAAAGATGCAGGAGAGGCTTCCGCGATTGGCGCTCCGGAACCGGAGCATTGGAAAACAAGCGGCGAGGCAATAGCCCGCGACCAAAAAGTACGCGGCCATGAAAATGCGCACCTGTCCGCGCTTGGGCCTTATGCCGCCTCGGGCATACTCTACGATACCGCGCGCGGCGCAGACGGCGAATCTATCGCGGTAGGCGGGCGCATCGCCGTCAACCTGGCGGAAGTACCCGGCGACCCCGAAGCGACGCTGCGCAAGGCGCGAACGATACTTAATGCGTCCGGGGCACCCGGCGACCCTTCCGCGGCGGACATGCGCGTCGCAGCCAAGGCCTATAGCCTTATGCAAACAGCCCAGGCGGAACTTCGGCTGGATAAGCGTGCGTAATGGAAGTCCCATGAAAACAGGTGGATTCGATACATGTCTCATGCGCGGATTTTCGTCGTTGATCGCAATGCTTCTTTTTCTGGGTGCTCTATTCCGCATGTCGGCTGAAATCCCGAGCGGAATGATTCTTCTGGAAGCCGGCCAGGCCAATATAGTTACCGGCGCCACAATTCCAGCCAGGCTTTCTCTCCATGACGCCAACGGGTTTCCGGTTCTCGGTTATTGGATCGAGGCTGCGGATTCCGCCACCTGGCAAGCGCCGGTACCGGTTTCGGGCAGCTACAGGCTGCTGGTAGAATCGGGCAATGCGCCGGGCACCGGTACGAATCTTGTGCGCTTCTCAAGCGGAAACGCCGGCTTGCAATGGTCGCCCAAAGCGACGCTTGCCTGGGATGACATCCAGGTTTTTGCATTGGAGGGAACCCTGCGGCTCGAGCAGGGATTGCAAACGCTCCGCTTGGATGTGCTGCAGCGGCCGGCAGGCGCAGTCATGAATTTGCGCAGCATTGCCCTGGTACCGGAAAAAAATTCCCTGGAAACCGCCCGCGCCTGGCTTCTGGAGCGTAGCGCGACCCGGCTTCTTGCGTGGCAGAATATCCAGGAAGCCGTAAAGCTTCGAGCGGGAGGAAAAAAAAGCGATGCGCTCGCCATGAGCGAGGAAGCGGTAAAAGCCGCTCCCACCTGGGGCGAGTCCTGGCATAGTCTTGCCAGGGATCTTGCGGCGCTTGAAAAAAACGATCGGGCGCGGGACGCGTATAAAACTGCGATGCTTTATAAAAGCGCAGATCCGTGGGTCGTCGCGGACGCGGCAGGTTGCGAGGCAGGCGTTGGCCGGTATGCCGAGGGAATCATCCTGGCACGGCAGGCATTGGAACGTTTCGAAGCAAAAAAAATTCCCGTCCCCCCCTGGTTCAGCTATAACTGCGGCGTTTGGGCTGGCGGCTACCAGAAGCCGCCGGATCCGGAATCCGCGCTTTTCTTTTTTCGCTATACCGCCGAAAAAGCGCAAGCCGATGCGGGCTTGCAGGATGCCGCCAGGCAGCAGATCGTCCACCAGCTTCGCAACATGCGGGATTGGCCGGCTTACGAGTCTGCGTTAAGTGAATTTTTTATAACAAATGGTTCGAACAGGCTGAAAGGGGGTTTGGCGCAGGCCGAAGCGTCCCGGCTCGAAGAATTGGAAGCGGACGAAGCGCTTTTCCTTCCCTGGTATCGCCGGGCCGTGGAATACTTTCTGCTTGAAGCCGCAATCCTTGGAAAACTTGCAAAAGCGGATAAAAGCGCGATCGCGGAAGCCCATCGCAACGCTTCCATAAACCTGAATTACCTGCTGGACCGCAGAGGCGCATGGGTGGAAGCCGATCTTGCCAGGCAATGGGCTCCGGAAAATCCGGGTATCCGGGATCATTTTTTGTTTCACACCCTGGAATACGCGAATGAGCGTTTCGGAACCGGTGATTTTCCCGCCTGCATCGAACTCTGCACTCAGGGGCTGGCTGCGAGTCCGCCTGAGAACGAGGACATGGCAATATGGTTCTCCCTGCTCGGCTCGCTGGCAAAAAGCGAAAGCGAGCGCCTCGCCGGCAAGCCTCAGGTCGTGCACACGGTCATGGTGTTCCTCATACCGCAAAGTTTTTTTAACAGCCGCAGCGGCATGGCGGACCGGCTTTCCGTTGACGACCTTGCCGTAAGCGAGCGCTTTCTTTCAAGATTCTGGGAAGCCGTCAGCGGAGGAAGATTCACCCTGCGATTTGACCACAAGACGCTTGACACCGCGGTCGTAAGCGCTCTGTGCGCAGTGTCCCAGGACAAGCCCGTGACGGCATCGGGGAATATCCAGCTGGATGCCATCGGTATCGACCAGAAAGCCCTGGAAGCAAGCTTGTCGCAGCAGTACGACACCTTTATGTATTACTGGAATTCCCTGCACGCGCCTACCGTGGCCGTCGGTGGCATGAGCGGCCGCGGCAGAGGCATCGTAACCATGCCACTGACGTATGCCCGGACCAATGGGGACAGGATCATGCTGCATGAGTTCTGGCACGTTTTTCAATGCCTCGTCGATTTGGGGCCAGCCCATACCTGGATTGTGGAAAACAGGAACATCGCGAAAGCATGGCTGCCCTCATGGACAGGGAGCACTGAAATCAGCTGGTACCGGGAAGTACTGGAAAAGCGCCTGGCAGCGGCTTTGGAAAAAGCCTGCGCGGAGAAAAAAATAATCGGTTGGCAGCCGATGCGCTTTATCCGCGAGTAATGGTAGCGCTGCACTGGCGTCGACTGAACTTTACAAAGATGCACCCACTGCGCCCGGTGACCCGTCGACGGCGGACATGCGTGTTGCCGCCTAGGCCTATGGCCTCATGCATAAAGCCCGGGCGGAACTCCAGGTGGATCAGCTGATTTAACAGGCTGTTGAAAAAGCTTGTTGCTTTGTCAACAGCCTTCAACATTCCTCGCATTTGATTACAAATGCTACGGTAATGTTACATTTTGGAAGTGTTGAAAATCCTCATCCGAGGTTTTTCAACTCCCTGTTAAAGTACTATTTTCTTTTCTTTTTCTAAAAACTTCCAAAACCATTTTAGTTTTTTAGGCAATCAGTAATTCTTTATATTAATAGCATTTATAAGGCTAACTCCCAAGCTATGGATGCTTTTGCATCTCGGTTTATAAAAACTAAAACGATTTTCATGTTTTTCTCCTTAATTATATGTATATTTGTATATATTATAAATTATATTGTTGATTTAAATTTTTCTGGATACTTGGCAGTTTTGGTTCCCGTAAATGAGGGGGGGCGATGTTTCATAAATTTTCTTCTTATTTGGTGGCATTGGTTTTTAACTTTGCTTTTGGCTTTTACCTGGTAAGTGCGCAAACCATACCAGATGCTGCATTTCAAGGCGAAGCGGCATCTAGCGCCGGGAATCGCGAGCTTTTCTCGAGTTTTTCCACTGTTGTCTCTCCTACGGGATTTTTGCCCCTGGGTGTCGACGCCGACATATTCTCTTTTGGTGGCGGTGCCCAGGCAGCCTTGTCTTGGCAGTTGGCTGCGATTCCAGCCCTGTCTATTGGATTTGATGCGGGTTATCTTTTCCTGCAAAGCCTTGCGCCGGACAATTCAATCAGTATCGGCCGGGCTGCGGCTCTCGCAGGATGGAAGTTTCAGTTTACCCGGGCGTTCTCACTGGGTCTTTCCGGCGAGTTCGGGTGGTTTTTCGCCGGGCTCAACGGTGGAGGAGGACCGCCTGGCAGTAATCCGTTCGTATCCGGGGGTCTGTCCCTCGGCTTGGATCTAAGCCGTACCTTTGGCCTGGGTCTGGATGCCGGGTATCAATCCTTTGGCGGTTTGTCTTCAGGTCTTTCCCTTGGGCTTTTCCTCAAGCTTAAGCCCGAATCCAGGTCAACGAATTTCGCACTTGGTGCTAAGGATATAAAGCTGTTAAAGGGTGATGGTCGAGGCCTCGACCCTACCGGAATCAAGTTGAACACCGTGTTTCCTGTTTTCTATGCGTACTACGACACCAGTCCCATCGGTAAATTGTACCTGAAAAACCTGGAAAGCGTCGAAGCCACGGATATCGTGGTTAAAGTGCTGGTCAAGCAGTTTATGGATGAAGCCAAGACCTCCGTCCGGGCCGAGCGGCTTGCTCCGGGCGCTTCCATGGCAATCGATATCATAGGTCTTTTCTCCGATAGGATCTTGAGCACCGCCGAGGGGACGAAAGTTCCCGTTTCCGTAGTAATCGAATACCGTCAGTTTGGAACAACGGTTCAGGAAGAATTTGTGGAAACCCTTTCCATAGGCGATAGAAACGCACTGATTTGGGACGATGACCGCAAAGCCGCTGCCTTTGTGTCATCCAAGGATCCCGAGAGTCTGCGTATTTCCCGGTCTATCAGCGTTGCAGTCAAGGATGCCATCCTTCCGGGCATGAACGAGCGTCTCCAGAACGCAATCGCCATACATGAAACCGTGCGTCTCCTGAAGTTGAAATACCAGGCGGATCCCTCTTCCGCAATCGTGTCGGGTAATCGCGCTTCCGTGGATTTTCTGCAGTTTCCCCAGCAGACTCTGGCTTTCCGCACGGGAGACTGCGACGATCTTTCTATATTATACGCTAGTCTTTTTGAATCACTTGGCGTCCCCGTCGCATTTCTTACCGTTCCGGGACACATCCTTGTCGCCGTGGACCTGGGCATAAGCAAGGATGAGGCCGTAAGGACATTCCAGAATCCAGGCGACCTGATCGAAAGCGGTGGAAGCGTCTGGCTGCCTTTGGAAACAACCGCGCAAGGCAGGGATTTTACGTTTGCCTGGGAAGAAGGCGCGCGGCAGTGGCGGGAAGGTGTTTCCAAAAAAGCCGCATCGCTTATATCCATCAGGGATGCATGGAAGACTTATCCCGCTGTCGTGCTTCCGGGAACCCCGGCCAAGACTACGCTGCCTGGAGAAAAAACCATTCTCGCCAGCTTCAAGGCCGAAGCTGTTTTGCTTGTATCCAGGGAGATTGATTCCCGTGTCGCCAAGCTTTTAGCCGAGGCCAAAAAAACCGGGGACCCGGCGGTGTTAAATCGACTCGGCGTGTTGTACGCCCGCTTCGGACAGCTCGATAAGGCAGAGGCTCAGTTCGCAGCCTCATTGAAAAACAAGGAAAACTTTTCTGCCCTGTTCAACCTGGGCAATCTTTCCTTTGCCCGCGGTTTCTTTTCCGAGAGCCTAAGCTGGTATGAAAAAGCTCTTAAAAAAAGCGGGACAAGCGGAAAAACGCTCATTGCAATCGCCCGTGCTCAAGTGGAGCTCGGCCGCCTCGACGCAGCAAAACTTAGTTTTGAAAAAGCAAAAGCCGCGGATCCTGCATTCGCCGAGCGCTACGCGTATCTTGGACTCGCTTCAACAGAAATAGGCCGCGCCTCGTCCGCGGATGCCTCCAGGAGGGAAATAGAATGGACCGAATAACCCCCAAAGCCCACCCGGCTGCGACACTTTCCGCAGTTCTCGTCGCAAGCCTCGTTTTAGCCGTATCCTGTTCGCAGCCCCTGGAGCTCAGGGATCTTGTTGAGCAGCGGGTGATCGTGGCGACGACGCCACCGGTACCAGATGCCCAGAATCCTACAGGAAGTGTGAGTATTGCAAGTGGTTCAGCTTATACTCAGGATGTAGCTGTTATGCTTGCGATAACGGCATCGGATTCCAGCGGTTCGGTAGCACAAATGGAAATCCGGAATGACAGTGCTTTTACCGGTAACTGGCAGACGTATGCTACATCGCTTCCATGGACACTTGCCGGTCCTGATGGAGCGAATAGCATTTACATCAGATTCAAGGATGATTCCGGGAATAATTCGATTACCTATAGCGATACTATTATTCTGGATAGGGTCAATCCCTCCGTAAGCTCCCGCCCTATCGTGGCGGGCACTACAAATGCAGTACGTTCTGCGACAGTCCTTTCCTATACTTTTAGCGAAGCCATGGATCCTGCTACCTTGAATAGCGCGACGGTCAAGCTTGATACCAGTGCAGGATCAAACATCGTAAATGTAACAATAGGTAAACCTGATGCTACTCATGTAACGCTTACGCTATCCTCACTCGGGTTCTATTTCGGAAATAATTATACCTTACGGCTGCTTGCTGGAATCAAAGATCTTTCGGGACGTGCTTTACCTGCGGAATCAACGAATTTCACCATAGAAAACGATGTATTTGAAAATACGGGGACAGTCAACTTTGGCAAAGGTAATGAATATCCCAACGCGCCTTTCTGGCTATGGTCCAGCGACCCCGCCTCTCACGCCACATCCGGACAACTCAGCTCTCAGGAATATGATGGGTACCTCGCCAGAACTCAATCCATAGGTGGACTGTCAGATCAGGATCGGTACCAGCTCTATATAGATTGTGCCCAATCTAACTCTATCACTATCCATGCTTTTACAACTTCTTCTACCGGGGTTCCCACAGGCGTGTTGGCAGCAGGCCAAGGAATAAAATTTGTGCTTTACAATGCGGCCAGTAGCCCGGTTCTTATCTCCAGCAATAGCTATTCTTTATTAAAAAACGATCAGCTGGACACTTGGACGATTCCATCCGGAACATTATCGGGTAATTATACTTTGGTTATTTTTGGGGATGATTCAGGTCGTTATTATGATTTCTCCTGGTCCGAGGATTATAACGGCATGTAATTGTCCTGGGGCAACCCCTATGTCCTTCGTTATTTTATTCCTTGGCTTCCTGTGTGCCTTAGAAGGGTGCTTATGGGGACAGGCACCCTTCTTTTGCTTATGGTGACAGGCACCCTTCTTTTGTTCTAGGAGGTCTGTCCCTCAATCGTATCGCTGGATAAATCGGTTCCGCAAGGCCATTCGATGAAATAGCCTCCGTTGTTGAGGTTCATGTAGAATAGTCCCCGTTGGTTGTTATACAGAAGTATTTCAAGGATGAAGCCCTTATGCGGCTTAACTGTTTCTAAAACCTCCCTTGACATTTATTCCCCTTTGTTGCATTATCCTCCCACTACCAGCCTGGGTGCCGTGGCGTCCGTTAAGGGTTGGTGGGGCAAGCAGCGGGTTCCGCACGTTTGCAATGCGGGGTTCCACGACCTCGAGCGCCAAGATGTTCGTACACGCCCGCCAGGGTACGGTACGGGGATGCCGGCGCAAGCGATCTTTGGAGGACACATGAAAGACAGGATCCGTGTCAGACTCAGGGGTTTTGACGTCCGCCTGATTGACGATAGTGCGAAAGCAATCGTTACTACCGTTCAGAAGGCTGGGGCCAAGGTTGCAGGACCTATACCACTGCCAACCAAAATCAACAAGTACACTGTTCTTCGCTCACCGCACGTGCACAAAAAAGCGCGCGAGCAGTTCGAGATGAGGACTCACAAACGCCTGATCGACATCCTTAGCCCAACGCCGGATGTAATGGACGCGCTCATGAAGCTTGAGCTGCCAGCCGGTGTCGATGTCGAAATCAAGCAGTAAACGAGTGGTTTCGTACCACCGCGTTCAACGCTTCGGGAGCAAGAATGATTAGACTTATCGGAAAGAAGATGGGTATGACCCAGGTTTTCGACGAAACGGGCCGGTTAGTTCCGGTTACTGTCATCGCCGTTGCGCCTAACAAGGTCATTGGCCATAAGACTGCCGAAAAGGATGGCTATGATGCCGTCGTTTTGGGAGTTAAGGGCATGAAGAAAAAACATGTCAGCAAGCCTCACGCGGGACAGTTCCCCGAAGGCGTCGAGCCTACCAAGCTTATCAAGGAAATGCGCGATTTCTCCGAAACCGTTACGGTTGGCCAGGAAATCGGTGTTTCGTTGTTCGAGAAGACTCGTTTCGTCGATGTCTGCGCGAATAGCAAGGGTAAAGGATTCCAGGGCGTCATCAAGCGCTGGGGTTTCGCAGGCGGCCGTAATACCCACGGTTCCAAGTTCCACCGCGAACCGGGTTCCACCGGCATGAGCACCTACCCGCATCACACTTTCAAGAATCGCAAGATGCCCGGACACATGGGCAATGCGCGTGTGACGCAGCAGAATTGCAAGATCGAGAAGATCGACGTAGAGAACGGCTTTATGCTCGTCCGCGGTGCCATTCCTGGTCCGCGTAATTGTACGGTTGTCGTAAGTTCGGCCGTCAAGAAAGCTAAGTGAGGATAGACTAATATGCAAGGCAAAGTCTTTTCCATACAGGGCAAAGAAGTCAGGACCATCGAGATGTCCGACGTCGTTTTCGGCTTGCCCGTAAACGAAGACGTCATTTGGTATGCCATCAACAATGAGCTTGCCAATATGCGCGTAGGAACTGCGGATACCAAGACCCGCTCCGACGTACACGGATCCAATCGCAGACCTTATGCCCAAAAGGGTACGGGTCGCGCTCGTCAGGGTGACGTCAAGAGCCCGATTTATGTAGGCGGCGGTATCGTATTCGGTCCGCATCCCCGCGATTACTCGTACTCCATGCCCAAAAAAGCCAAGCGATTGGCCTTGAAGAGCATCCTGAGCATGAAGGCCCAGAACGCCACCATGAAGATAATCGAGGATTTTTCAATAGAGAACGGCAAGACCAAGGATTTGGTGGCCGTGCTCAAGAACCTGTTGCCGCAGGATAAGGCGGAACGCACCGTGGTCATCCTCAAAGATGACGACAATATGGTAAAACGCGCTGGTCGCAATATTCCATGGCTGCACTTCCTTTCCTATAACCGCCTGCGCGCTCACGACCTTTTCTACGGACGCACCGTGCTTGTCATGGAATCCGCGGTCAAGGAACTGAACGAATTCTACGCGGATAAATAAGGAAGGCCCAGGAATGCAGTACGACAGCATACTTATAGAGCCGGTTTTGAGCGAGAAGACAAACATTCTCCGCGAAGACGGCCGATACGTTTTTCGTGTCGACCCGCGCGCTACCAAGATCCAGATCAAGGAAGCGGTTCGCCGGCTTTTTTCAGTGCACCCGATCGCGTGCGCTGTAATCAACGTTAAGGGGAAGCCGAAGAGAATTCGCGGCCGATCCGGATACACGTCATCGTGGAAGAAAGCCATAGTGCGCATCGCCAAGGGCGAGAGCATTAAGGTTTTCGAAGGCGCATAAGGATAGGGGACTACTATGGCTATAAGAACATTCAGGCCGATAACCCCCGGACTCAGGCACCGGGTACAGGTGATCAACGAAGCGCTCACCACCGGCAATAATCCTGAAAAATCCCTTACCGTAGGGAAGCATCAGAGAGCCGGTCGCGCCGACAACGGTCGCATCTCGGTACGCCGAAAGGGCGGCGGTCACAAGCGCAAGCTTCGTCTTCTCGACTGGAAGCGCGACAAGTTCGGAATTCCGGGCAAGGTTGCGACGGTGGAATACGATCCGAACCGCTCGGCCAATATCGCGCTCATCAATTATGTAGACGGCGAAAAGCGCTATATAATCGCTCCTAAAGGACTTACTGTAGGTCAGATGATTCAGAGCGGCCCAGAGTCCGCTTTGGAAATCGGAAACGCCCTTCCTTTGGAGAAGATTCCGGTAGGCTTCACGGTGCACAATGTCGAGCTCACCCTCGGCAAGGGCGCCCAGATGGTCCGTTCGGCCGGTGCCGGTGCCCTTATTGCGGGTGTCGACGGCGACTATATAACGGTTAAGCTTCCTTCCAACGAGCTCCGCCTCGTGTTCAAGAAGTGCATCGCG
Source organism: Spirochaetota bacterium (assembly GCA_031402655.1). Lineage (GTDB taxonomy): Bacteria > Spirochaetota > Spirochaetia > Treponematales > UBA12059 > JANNSO01. Next base: position 18,610 of record JANNSO010000024.1, read on the forward strand.
ACCATCGGGTCCGTGGGCAACGAAGATCACATGAACGAGCGCTACGGTAAAGCAGGTCGCGTCCGCTGGTTGGGCAAGCGCCCGCGCGTACGTGGTGTTGCCATGAACCCGGTTGACCATCCGCACGGAGGTGGTGAGGGTCGTGGTAAGGGTTACAAGCAGCCGGTTACCCCCTGGGGCCAGCCTTGTAAGGGTTACAAGACGCGCGATCCGCACAAGCCGTCGAGCCGCTTCATCGTAAAGCGACGTAAATAATGGATAGGAGCTAAACCGTGTCCAGGTCAGTAAAGAAAGGCCCGTTCATCGAGAAGAGCCTCTATAAGAAGGTCGTCGAGATGTCCAAGGCAAGTGGCGATAAGCGTATGATAAAGACGTATTCGCGCTGTTCAACTATAATTCCCGAAATGGTAGGAATTACCTTTTCGGTCCACAATGGCAAGAGCTGGGTTCCCGTTTACGTAACCGAGAACCTTGTCGGGCATAAGCTTGGCGAGTTTGCACCTACCCGCGTTTTCCGCGGACATGCAGGCTCGGACAAAAAAGCCGCCAAGAAGTAGGTGACAAAAATGGCAAAGATTATTGGATATCCAGCCTACGCCAAGTTCATCATTGGTTCGCCCTCCAAGGTGCGGCCTGTAGCGGATCTTATTCGCAACAAGCCTTTCACCGACGCGGTAGCCATTCTGGACAACATGCCCCATAAGGGCGCGAGGCTCTTACGCAAGGTAGTCATGTCGGCCGCGGCTAACGCGCTTAACCAGAACAAGAAACTGGGCGAGGACATGCTCTACATAAAAGAACTCAGGATTGATGACGGTCCCCGCATGCGACGCGTATGGTTTCGTGCACGAGGCCGCGCGGACATGCTATTGAAGCAGATGTGCCACATTAGCGTGGTCGTCGACGAAATCGCTAGGGCGGAGGCATAAGGTGGGTCAGAAAGTAAATCCAATCAGTCTGCGCATCGGTATCAACAAAGATTGGAGCTCGCACTGGTTCGTAGACCCCAGGGACTACGCCAAGACGCTCCACGAAGATCTCGCGATCCGCAAGCGGATGTACGAGCTTCCCGAAGCGAAAAACGCTGATATTTCCGAGATTGAAATCATCCGTCACCCACAAAAGGTGACTGTCGTGATTCACACCGCAAAACCCGGTGTGCTGATCGGCCAGAAGGGTGCGAACATCGAGCGAATCGGTCTTGAACTCCAGAAATACGCTTCCAAGAAGATCAATATCAAGATCAAGGAAGTTAAAAGGGTCGAAACCAATTCCCAGCTCGTTGCCATGGGCATTGCCCGCCAGCTTGAAGGCCGCGGCTCGTTCCGCAGGACCATGAAGATGGCCGTCGTTTCGGCGATGAAGGGTGGCGTTCAGGGTTGCAAGGTTCGCATGTCGGGTCGCTTAGGCGGAGCCGACATGAGCCGCACCGAGCAGTATAAGGAAGGCCGCGTGCCTCTGCATACGCTCCGCGCCGATATCGACTACGGTTTCTACGAAGCCCTTACCACCTACGGTAAGATCGGCGTAAAAGTATGGATTTGCAAAAACGACAACGTTCTTGCAAATGATAAAAAGGAAGACGCGGGTCTTATGCCGGCACGCCCCAGGCGCGACCATGCAGAACGGCCCGATCGCACCGGCGACCGCGGCGCTCCTCGCGCTCCGCGTGCTCCTGGCGGAGATCGTGGCGCTCCTCGCAGCCCCGCTCCCCGTGGGCCAAGGAGTTAAACCATGCTTCAACCAAAAAGAGTAAAGCACCGCAAGGTGCAGCGCGGCAGAAATCAGAGCGAGACGCATGAAGCCCAGTCGGGAAATGCGGTATCCTTCGGTGAGTATGCGCTTATGTGCCTCGAGCCCTGTTGGATTACCAATCGCCAGCTGGAAGCGGCGCGCGTGGCGCTCAACCGCCACATCAAGCGCGGTGGCAAGTTGTGGGTACGCATATTCCCCGATAAGCCGTATTGTAAGAAACCGCTCGAAGTACGCATGGGTAAGGGTAAGGGCGCTCCCGAATATTGGGTGGCTGTCGTTCTTCCCGGAACCGTAATGTTCGAGCTCGCGGGCGTTCCCCGCGAAACGGCTGCGGCCGCCATGAAACTTGCCGGTTCCAAACTGCCGATCAAGACCAAGTTCGTGGCTCGCGCAGACATGGAGATGGAGTGATCGCATGAAGAACTCGTATAAAGAGCTCAAGCTCGACGAGCTTGTCGCCAAGCGCGAAGAGCTTCGGAAGAAATTTTTTGATCTCCGCTTTCAGATGGTCATGGGCCATGTCGAGAACCCTCTCGAGAAGCGGAACCTGCGCAGGGGCATAGCCAGGCTTAACACCCTGATCACTATGCACGAGCGCCAGGTCAAGGCTTAAGGAGCTGGTTCATGGAAGCCAAAGAGAGAAAAGACAAGCAGGTTCTGCAGGGCGTGGTGGTCAGCGACAAGATGGAAAAAACCATCGTGGTCGAGATCGTACTGCGCAAACTGCACCCGCTTTATAAGAAGTACCTCACCAGGTCTAAAAAGGTGAAGGCTCACGACGAGACCAACGATGCGAAAATGGGTGATACCGTGCGCGTCGTTGAATGCCGGCCACTTTCCCGCGACAAGCACTGGCGCCTCGCGGAAATTGTGGAACGTGCCCGTTAAGCCGCGGAGAGGATCGACATGATACAGGTAGAGTCAAAACTGAACGTGGCCGACAACTCCGGCGCCAAGATAGTTCAGTGCATCAAGGTGCTTGGCGGTTCCAAGAGGCGTTATGCTTCCATCGGCGATATTATCGTGGTGGCTGTAAAACAGACCTTGCCGAACTCGGCCATTAAAAAGGGTACCGTAGAGAAGGCCGTCATCGTGCGTGTTCACAAGGAATATCGCCGTCCCGACGGAACTTATATACGGTTCGATGACAACGCATGCGTGATTATTGACGCAAACAAAAACCCGAAGGGTAAGCGCATTTTCGGACCGGTCGCCCGCGAGCTTCGCGAGAGAGACTATATGAAGATCGTGTCGCTGGCCCCCGAGGTCCTTTAAGGAGCAGGTGATGACAGACAAAGTAGTAAGCACCAAGCTTAAAAAAGACGATCTCGTGCAGATTATCTCCGGCAAGGAGAGAGGCAAGCAGGGTAAAATCGTCCGCATAGACAAGGCTAAAAACCGTGCGATCATTCAGGGTTTGAACATGGTAAAGAAAGCCATGCGCAAGAAAGCCCAGAACGACCGCGGAGGCATCGTGGAAATCGAAGCCCCGGTTCGCCTGTGCAATATGATGATCGTATGCAAGAAATGCGGTATAACGCGTATTGGCCGCGAAGAAGCGACCAAAAAACGTATCTGCCGCAAATGTGGAGGGGCTCTCTGATGGCCACACCGAAAGTTACCTATGTTCCGCGGCTTAAGAAAATTTATGCCGAAAAAATTGCTCCCGAGCTTAAGAGCGAGTTCTCTTACACTTCGAGCATGGAAGTACCCAGGTTCGTAAAGGTTATCGTGTCGATGGGCGTCGGCGAAGCCAAGGAAAACAGGAAGATACTCGACGCCGCCGTACTCGACATGGGAATCATCGCCGGCCAGAAGGCAGTAAAGACCAAGTCGCGCAAGTCCATTGCCACGTTCAAGATTCGCGAAGGCCAGGAAATAGGCTGCCGCGTTACTTTGCGGGGCACGCAGATGTGGGAGTTCCTCGATCGCCTCATGAATGTGGCGCTTCCCCGCGTAAAGGATTTTCGCGGCGTTAACCCTAACGCTTTCGACGGACATGGCAACTATTCCATGGGACTCACCGAGCAGATCATCTTCCCGGAGATCGACTTCGACAAGATCGAGAAGGTGATGGGCCTGAATGTGGCCATTGTAACGACCGCCCGTACTGATAAAGAGGCTCGCAGCCTCCTTCAGAAAATGGGCATGCCGTTCAGAAAGTAAGAGAGGAATAGAATGGCCAGAAAAGCTATGATACTGAAGGCCCTTAAAACGCCCAAGTATTCAACAAGGCACGTGAATCGCTGCAAGATCTGCGGACGACCCCGTGGTTACCTGCGCAAGTTCGACATGTGCAGAATTTGCTTCCGGAAGCTCGCCAGCAATGGCCTGTTACCGGGTGTAACGAAATCAAGCTGGTAGGAGGAATGGTATGAGCGTTTCAGATCCCATCTCCGACATGCTGACCAAGGTTCGCAACGCGAGCATGGCGCGACACGAAAAAGTGGATATTTCCACGTCGAGGCTCAAGCTCGAGATCGTCAAGATCTTGAAAACCGAAGGTTACATAAAGAACTTCAAGAAGATCATTCAGGATGGACAGAATTTCATCCGGGTCTTCCTCAAATACGATGAAGCTAACGATCCGATCCTTCACGGTATCGAGAAGGTTTCAAAGCCAGGACGCCGCGTCTACACAGGATATAAACTCCTGCCGCGCGTGCACAACGGCTATGGTACCGTTATCGTGTCGACATCCGAGGGTGTTACGACAGGTCGTAAGGCCACCGAGAAAAAAGTCGGCGGCGAGCTTATCTGCACCGTCTGGTAATAAAGGGGAACCGCCATGTCTCGAGTAGGCTATAAGCCCATTACCGTACCGAAAGGTGTTAAGGTTGCCGTGCAGGGAACCATGGTTAACGTGGAAGGCCCGAAAGGCAAGCTCTTTCAGGAGCTTAGCTCTTCGTTTATCACCGTTTTGGTGAAAGGCGAAGAAGTGTCTGTGGATCGCGCCAATGAAGCGAAACAGACAAAGGCATATCACGGACTGTACCGCAATCTTATCAATAATATGGTTATCGGCGTCTCCGAAGGATTCAAAAGAACCCTTCTGATAAACGGCGTCGGTTACAAAGCAGAAGTCCAGGGCAAGTTGCTGGTCTTGAGTCTCGGTTTTTCCTCCGACGTGTTCGTGGGAATTCCCGACGGTCTTACCGTCGTGGCCGAAACGGGGCAGAAGCTTGTCGTGTCTGGTGTAGACAAACAACTCGTGGGCAAATTTGCCAGCGAGATACGTGGCTTGCGCAAACCTGAGCCTTACAAGGGCAAGGGAATCCGCTATGATGATGAGACCATTCGCAAGAAGGTCGGCAAGACCGGCGTAAAGTAAGGACGGATACATGAGTTTGAAAGAAGCTTCGGAGAAAATCCGCCGGCGGTCAGCGCGTAAAGTGCACGTCCGGAAATCTATAGAAGGAAGCCCTGAGCGACCGCGCATGACCGTATTCCGGTCAAACCGCTACCTCTATGTCCAGATTATCGACGATATGGCGGGTGTAACCCTCGTATCGGGCAGTACTCTGGAAGAGGCGCTCAAGGGAACCAAGGCTACCGTCGAGGGCGGAGCCAAATTAGGCGAGCTCATAGGGGCGCGCCTGAAGGAAAAGAACATTGGCACAGTGGTATTCGACCGCAACGGTTATAAATACCACGGTATCATCAAGGCCATCGCCGACGGAACCCGCAAAGCCGGGATCATATTCTAGGGGGAACTCGTGGAGAGAAGAGATAGGGACGACAGGTCCCGCGACGCCTACATCGAGAAGCTCGTAGATTTGAACCGCACCGCCAAAGTCGTAAAGGGTGGTCGCAGGTTTTCCTTCTCCGCACTTACGGTCGTCGGCGACAGAACCGGCAACGTAGGATTCGGATTCGGCAAGGCTAACGATGTTACCGAGGCGATTCGCAAGAGTACCGAAAAGGCGAAACGCGCGATGGTCAAGCTTCCCGTTAAAAACGGAAGCATACCTCACGATATCGTGGGTAAGTTCAAGGCTTCACGCGTAATCATGAAGCCCGCATGTCCGGGTTCCGGCATCATTGCCGGCGGCGCGGTTCGTGCGATCATGGAAGCCGGTGGCATCACCGACATCCTCGCCAAGAGCGTAGGCAGCAGGACCGCGGTTAACGTAATCCGTGCCGTTTTCAACGCTATGAGCCAGATTACCGATGCCCGCAAGGTGGCTCACCATCGCGGCAAGGCAATCAAGGATATGTGGGGTTAATGACTATGGCCGATAAAATTGAGATTCAGCTCGTTAAGAGCACCATCGGCACGAAGCCGAACCAGAGGGCGACCGTGCGCTGCCTGGGGCTTAAGAAAATAAGCTCCAAGACCGTCCGCGAAGCTACTCCGGTCGTTCTGGGCATGATCAAGATCGTTGCCCACCTCGTAGAGGTTCGCCCCTACGTCGAGCGCAAGGAGAAGAAGTAATGTCCGATTTTGATCTTCATCCGCCTGCCGGTGCAACGCACCGCAAGCGCATCGTCGGTCGTGGCCAGGGCTCCGGCCTTGGCGGTACCGCCGGTAAGGGTAACAAGGGGCAGCAGTCCCGCTCGGGTGGTCATACCTATGCAGGTTTCGAAGGCGGTCAGATGCCTTTGTACCGGAGAATCGCGCACCGGGGATTCAACAACAAGCAATTCGCGGTTAACTTCCAGATTGTCAACCTGCTCGACGTGGAAACACGTTTTGCGGTCGGCGATACGGTGGACGCGGAAAACCTCCTCATCAAGGGTCTCGTCCGCAAGGCCGATTTACCCGTAAAGATTCTCGGCAAGGGCGAGCTTACCAAAGCTCTTACTTTTGTCGTGGATAAAGTTTCTGCTTCCGCCAAGGCCAAGATAGAGAAGGCCGGCGGCAAAGTCGAGACGCCCTAACGGGCGAACTTAAAGAAATAAGGTAGGCTTCTATGGCTGGCAATGCGTTAGTAGATGTGTTCCGCATAAAAGAACTGCGCGAGCGCATCGTCTACACGATAACCTGGCTGGTGATATTCCGTATCGGAACTTTTATTCCTATACCGGGCATCAACGCCAGTGCACTCGCTGCATACTTTGACAAGGCTAATTCAGGCGCAGGCGGAATTACCGATTACCTCGACTTTTTTGCCGGCGGTGCCTTCAAGAATTTTGCGTTGTTCATGCTCGGCGTCATGCCGTACATTTCAACACAGATAATCATGCAGTTGCTCCTCGTCGTATTCCCCAGCCTCAAAAAGGTTGCAGAAGAAGAAGGCGGACGCAAGAAAATAGCTCTGTGGACCCGTCTGGGCACTGTCGGCGTATGTATCGTGCAGAGTCTGGCCATGGTCAGCTATGCCAAGAGCATTCCCGATGCGCTCATGATCAACGACAATCTTTATATGGTGCTCGCAATTGCGACGGTTACCGCGGGTTCGCTCTTCCTTGTATGGATAGGCGAGCAGATAACCAAGCGCGGCATCGGCAACGGCGTTTCCATTATCATTTTTGCCGGCATCGTGGCCAGGTTGCCCAATGCTCTCTATGCTTTGTATCAGAAGATAATCGCCGGAGAGATCAACGCCGTATTCGCGATAATCGTAATTCTGATGTTCGTGGTGGTTGTGGCTCTCGTTATTTACGAGCAGCGCGGCCAGCGCAAGATTCCGGTAAACTACGCCAAGCGGGTCGTGGGCAGGAAAATGTACGGCGGACAAAGCACGTATATTCCGTTCAAGATCAATCCGTCCGGCGTCATTCCGGTAATCTTCGCATCGAGCCTGCTTACCTTCCCGCTCCAGATAGCCCAGGGCTTGGGCACCAATGCCAAGTGGCTGCGCGACTTTGCGCACTTCCTGAGGCCGGAAGGCGTATGGTATACCGTACTTTATATTGTTTTCATCATATTCTTTGCCTATTTTTATACGCAGGTTTCGTTGAATCCGCAGGAAATAAGCAAGAATATTCGGGAAAATGGTGGTTCAATACCGGGTATCCGCTCCGAAAAAATGGAAGAGTACCTTACCAGGATATTGAACAGGATCGTATTGCCGGGCGCCCTGTATCTCGCCGTCATCGCCCTTATTCCAACGCTCGTTCAGCGAATGTTCAACTTTCCGAGTGAGCTGTCGTACCTCTTAGGCGGTACTTCGCTGCTCATTTTGGTGGGTGTGGATTTGGATACGATGTCGCAGGTAGAGGCTCAGCTCAAGATGCATCATCACGATGGACTGACCAAACGAGGCCACATTAAATCGCGCAACCTGTAAATGGTGGCGTTAAGGCTATCTCCCGGTGGCGGCGCGGCTGTTTGCTCCCGGTGCGGTAGACTAAATGTGTCTAAATATGGTACAAAACCTATTCGGGATCGCATGGAGGAAAGACTATGAAAGTTAGAACAAGCGTTAAACGCATCTGCGATAAATGCAAGGTTATAAAGCGCAAAGGAATCGTTCGCATTATATGCGAGAATCCCAAGCATAAGCAAAAACAGGGTTAAGGGGGAATAGTCAATGGCACGTATCGCGGGAGTTGATCTCCCCAATAAGCACGTAGAAATCGCCCTTACCTATATTTTTGGTATTGGCCGCACGAGCGCCCGCAAAATTTGCGAAACCGTAAAGATAGATCCATACAGGAGCATCAACGATCTTTCCAACGAGGAAATCAACGAACTCCGTAAACTGATCGAAAACGATTACAAGGTTGAAGGTCGCCTCCGCTCGGAAACGGCGCTCAATATCAAAAGGCTCATGGACATCGGCTGCTATCGCGGCCTTCGCCATCGACGAGGTCTTCCCGTTCGCGGTCAGCGCACGCGTACCAACGCCCGCACCCGCAAGGGTAAGAAGAAGACCGTGGCCAACAAGAAAAAGGCCTAAGGGAGGACTCGACTCGTGGCGAAAGAAAAGACTGCAGCAGCAACACCAACAAAAGCCAAGACCAAGAAACGCAAGGAAAAGAAAAGCGTTTACGAAGGCAAGGTTTTTATTCAGGCTACCTTCAATAATACCATCATTACCGTTACCGACCTGAACGGCAACGCGATCTCCTGGGGCTCTTCAGGAGGGCTGGGATTCCGCGGTGCGAAAAAATCCACCCCGTTTGCCGCCCAATCCGTTACGGAGCAGGCAGTGTCGAAGGCTCTCAATGTGGGTCTCCGCGAAGTGCACGTATACGTCAAGGGTCCAGGCATCGGCCGTGAATCGGCTATTCGCCAGATAGGCGCGCTTGGTCTTAAAATCAAGAGCATCAGCGACGTGACGCCCATTCCGCACAACGGCTGCCGACCCCGCAAAGCGCGAAGAATGTAAGGTAGGGAGAGAAATACATGGCACGTTATACAGGCCCTCGGTGCAGGCTTTGCCGCACGGAGAGTAAAAGACTTTTTCTCAAGGGTGACAAGTGCAAAAGCGACAAGTGCCCGATCAACCGCAAACGCCCTCTGCCCGGACGCGATCCCAAGACGCGCGCCAAAAAGCAGACGGATTACGCCGTTCAGCTCCGCGAGAAGCAGAAGCTCAAGAAGAGCTATGGCCTCCTCGAGAAGCAGTTTAAGCTTACGTTTGAAAAGGCATTGCGCATGCCGGGAAAAACCGGTGAAAACCTGTTTATCCTTCTGGAGCGCCGCCTGGACAATATCGCTTTCAGGCTTCGTTTCGCCACCAGCCGCTCGCAAGCGCGACAGGTAGTGCTTCATGGCCATATTTTCGTCAACGGCAAGCGTGTGAACATACCTTCGTACACGGTTCGCGCCGGCGACATCATCTCCGTTCACCCCGCCTACAGGACGAACAAAGTGCTTCTCGGAGCCCTCGGCGAGTATCAGAAGTCTGGCGTCATGTCATGGCTCTCACTCGATGTCGAGAAATGCGAAGGCAAGCTGAATATCGTACCGCAGCGCCAGGATATCACCGACATGGCTGAAATCCGAGAGCAGCTTGTAGTCGAGCTTTACTCGAAATAAGGAGTGGTCATGGCGCGAAAGAACTTGCTTAAGGGATTCAAGAGGCCGAAAGGCATTACGTACGAACAGAGCGAAAGCACGTCCGATTACGGTAAATTCCTCGCGTATCCCTTTGAGCCCGGGTTTGGAACCACAATCGGAAATACCCTGCGCCGCATCCTCCTTTCTTCTATACAAGGTTACGCGATTACTGCCGTACGCATTACGCGTCATGACGCCGACGGCGTGCAGCATATAGTCGCTTCCGAGTTCGAGACGATTCCCGGCGTGGCCGAGGATACCATCGAACTGCTCAACAGCATGAAGCAGCTGCGCGTGCAGCTGCCCCTGGATGAAGAGCAGGCCGTCTATGTCTATGAATTTTCCGGCCCGGCCGAAATAACCGGCGCCGACCTCATGAGGGACAAGAACCTCAAGGTGCTCAACCCCAATACCCGTATCATGAGCATCATGGAGGGCATCAAGCTTGAGGTGGAGATCCAGATAGACCTCGGTCGCGGATACGTTCCGAGCGAAGTAAACGAGAAGTACGTCGACGTCGTAGGCACCATACCCATGGACGCCATATTTACGCCGGTTGTAAAGGCTCGCTATTCTGTGGAGCCTACTCGCGTAGGGCAGCGCTCGGATTACGACAAACTTGTATTGGAAATCTGGACTGATGGCACGATCAAACCGGAAGACGCTCTTGCCGAGGCCGCCAAAATCGCCAAGGATCACTTCTCTATTTTCGTTAATTTCGACGAGAGCGAAGCGGATGGCGACGATGAGACGGATGAGCTTGACGATAGGATTCGGCAAATACTGGCAACGCCGGTAGAAGAACTTGAGTTGTCCGTGCGGTCGTCAAATTGTCTCAAGAACGCCAATATAAAAACCATTGGCGACCTTACCCGCAAGACCGAAGACGATATTGCCAAAACGCGCAATTTCGGCAAAAAGTCCTTGCAGGAGATAAAAGACCGTCTGGTAGAGTGGAATCTGTCGCTTGGTATGACCGATTATACCCAGCTCAGGAGCCACCTCAAGGTGGAAAAGCAGAAGGAAGACAGTCATGAATCATAAGAACGGCTTTAACAAGCTTAACAAAATGACCGCGCACCGCAAGGCGATGCTCCGGAACATGGCGACGGTTCTTTTCAAGCATGAGCGCATCGTAACGACAAAGTCCAAGGCTTTGGAAGTTAGGCGCACCGCAGAAAAGATGATTACCCGCGCCAAAGAAGATACCGTACACAACCGGCGGATCGTAAACGAGAAGATAAAGGACGAAGCCATCCTGGCCAAGCTCTTTACCAATATCGCTCCCCGCATGAAGGAACGCAACGGCGGTTATACCCGAATCTTGAAGATGGGATTCCGCAAGCAGGACGCTGCCAGCATGGTTATTCTGGAACTCGTGGATTACAAGCTCCCCGAGGACAAGAAAAACAAGGCGGAAGAAGCTAAGGCAGACAAGAAAGCCAAGCGTGAAGAAGGCAAAGCCGACAAGAAGGCCAAAAAAGCCGGAGAAGAAAAAGCTGCCGAAAAAGACGTAAAGGCAAAAGCCGAAAAAAAGGTCAAGAAGCCCGCAAAGGCAGAAAAGACCCCTGAGACAGCCAAGTAAACGGAGGAACCCAATGTCCAAAGCACACCGCGGTAAGGGAATTCGTGAGCTGGCCAATCATGGTCGAGGCACCTGTCCCGTCTGCAACAACACCGGCGCTAAACTCCTGTATGAACAGGAAATAAACGGCGTCAAGACGAAAATCTGCAAGATTTGCAAGGCGACTATCGCCAACAAGAAATAAGATCCCGCCAGGGTTCAAAAAAAGGATCGCCTTGCGGCGGTCCTTTTTTTTTAATCCGTTCGGAAAGATGCGCGTGCAAGCCAGGGGTGACCATGGATCAAATATCAGAAACAAAAAAAAGCAGCGAAAAAACCGGTGTCCTTCTGGGCGTTTTAGCCTACCTTCTTTGGGGCCTGCTTCCCCTGTACTGGCGTCGGTTGGGAGCCGTGCCTGCATTTCAAATTCTGGCGCATCGAATTGTATGGGCTTTTATTTTTACCTTGCTGATTATGGTCGTTACAAAAAAAATCGGGCTGCTCGTCGAACTTTTTCGTGCTCCGCGTAAATTGCTGGCCGTTGGTCTTTCGAGCCTGCTGATAACCGTTAATTGGGGTTTGTACATCTGGGCAGTAAATGACGGCAGAATCCTTGAGACCAGCCTAGGTTATTATCTGAATCCCCTGGTTTCCGTCCTGCTTGGGGTGCTTATACTTAAGGAAAAAATAGATAACGGCATTCGGATCGCCTGTGGAATCGCGGCTGCCGGGATTGTCCTGCTCTCGTTCGCGCATGGCGCTTTTCCGTGGGTGGCTTTGGCGCTGGCTTTGAGTTTCGCCCTGTATAGTTTAAGCAAGAAGTTGCTTGGGCTAGATTCGATTGTGGGGTTAATGGCGGAAACTTTCATGATTACCCCGTTTGCCCTGTTGTTTTTGGCGATGGAACACAAAGCGGGCCGAGGGGCTTTTCTTCAGGGAACACCGGCCGAATCAATTCTTCTTGGTCTTTCCGGAATAATAACCGCCACTCCCCTGCTTTTGTTCTCTGCCGGCGTTAAGCGATTGCGCCTGTCGCGGATGGGATTTCTTCAATATATTTCCCCGACACTGCAGCTTATCCTGGGCGTGTTCGTATTTAAGGAAAATCTTAGCGGAGTTCAGGCAATTTCATTTGCATGCGTTTTTTGTGCGCTGCTTGTTTTTATAATTAGCCGTAAAAATGCAAAGAAAACTTGACAGATCGCGGTTTTGCAAGCATAATTTTTTAGCACGGCGTTGCCGTGGCTGATTAGTCCGGGGACGGGTAATCCAATGCGTGTTTCATGCAGGATTCCCGATTTTGGCATTACTTCGGCACCGCGCTCCAAAAAGGCGCAATTATAGTTTTTTTTGGAGGCTCATCCATGACAAGGAAACTTGTTTCGATAGCTGTAATTTTACTTCTTGCCATATCGTTTGCTTCTGCCCAGCAGCGTTTCGTTACGATTGCAACGGGTGGTACCGCGGGTACTTACTTCCCCCTTGGCGGTGCTCTCGCCGAGATTTGGAACAAAAATATCAAGAACCTGAATGCCAACGCGACGGTTACCGGAGCTTCAATGGCCAACGTCGCTTTACTGGCCAACAAAGAAGTAGACATCATATTTATCCAAAATGACGTTTCTTATTACGCACTAACCGGTACCGAACTTTTCAAGGATAAAAAACTTGAAGATATTCGTGGCATGGCGAGTCTTTATAACGAGACTGTGCAGATCGTCGCCCTTGCCGACTCCGGTATCAAGACTATCGCTGATCTTAGAGGTAAGCGAGTTTCCGTCGGAGCCGCAGGTTCCGGCGTTGAAGTTAATACCAGGCAGGTTTTGGAAGCAGCCGGCATGACCTATGCAGACATAAAGGTTCAATACCTGTCTTTTGCGGAATCTGCTTCCAATCTAAAGGATGGAAACATCGATGCGGCATTCCAGACCGCCGGCTCGCCGACTGCGGCAATTCAGGATCTTTCGGTTTCCAAGAATATCGTCATCGTGCCCATCGATGGCGAAGTCGCAACCAAACTGATGAAGAAATGGGCTTTTTACACTCCGGAAAAAATTGCGGCGAATACCTATAAAGGAGTTACGACCGACATAATGACGGTTTCCGTTAAGGCAATGCTCGCTGTAAGCGCAAAGCTTGACGCGCAACTCGTTTACGACATGCTTAAGGCAATGTATGCCAATAATCCCCGTCTCGTCGCTTCGCATCAAAAAGGTGCCAAGATTTTGATGGAGACAGGTTTGGAAGGCATGTCGCTGACCCTTCATCCGGGTGCCGAGAAGTTCTTTAAGGAATTCAAGAAATAAACTTGCAGGTCGATGAGAATGTAGCATCATCTGCAGATTGTTCAGCGGGTGTCGGAGCTGTCGACACCCGTTTCCTATGAAAGCACAAAAAAAACTGATACTGGCTTTTGCCACTCTTGCGCTTGTAGCTTTTTTGTCTGCTTTTTTTGCCGCTGCCAATCTGGAAATCGTAACGCAACACACGCTGTTTCTTTCGGATAAGGCCGGGAAAACCATTGCTTCATTTCAGCTTCCGGATGGTCTTTTCGAGCATGTTTTCGTGCATTCGGTAAACAAGACTCCGGTGCACGAACGGTTCATCGTGGAGAAATACGGCAAGGATTGCGCTCTGAGGCTCTATGAACTTCGATTTCAGAGCATCGGCTCGGGCATGCCCACCGACGCCGAAAACGGCTTTCGCCTTGAAGGTAATGAATTTATTCTATCAATGGATCGCTCATTTCAGAAAATACCGGTATCTGTTTCACCCTTGGAAGGTCATGGAATCCTGATTGGAAAGGTCTTTAGGCCTTTTACGAGGTGGTTCCGGACTGGAAATCTGGTTGTACTTTCAGCCAGGGTTACGCGTATTCTTCGCATACGGAGGAGATTATTATGAGCGATACCAAAAGCTCTGCGGCGGTCCAGGACGAGGCTCCCATCGACGCGCACGAGATAATGAAGCAGTTCGACAAGGAGTCGGATTACCGCACCCTTGGCGGATTCGTAGGGAAAGTGGTAGCCGCCCTGGCTATCGTTTTTTCCTTGTTCCAAATTTATACGGCAGTCTTCGGCGTGCTGGACGCGATGATACAGCGGTCTATCCACGTAGCCTTCGCTTTTTGCTTAATTTACCTTTTATATCCTACGAGCAAGAAATGGTCGAGGACCAAATTGCATCCGCTGGATTTGTTTTTGTCCGTCCTGGGTGCGGGTATTCCGATTTATATAACGGTTCTTTGGACGAACGTACTTTCGCAGCGCTCCGGTTCCGGAACGCCGATGGATATCGTCGTGGGACTGATCGGCGTTCTGCTCGTGCTCGAAGCAGCCCGTCGAGTCGTGGGACTGCCCATCGTGATCGTGGCGCTCGCGTTTATCTTGTATGCCTTTTTGGGGCCGTACATCCCGGGTAAATTCGCCCACCGCGGAGTTACCGTAAAGTCGCTCGTGGAGCACTTTTTCTTTACGACCGAAGGAATATTCGGTACGCCGATCGGTGTTTCCAGCACGTTTATTTTTCTTTTTATATTGTTCGGGTCATTCCTCGAGAAAACCGGGTTGGGTCAGTTCTTTATCGATATTTCCAATGCGATAGCCGGATGGGCTTCCGGAGGGCCTGCAAAGGTCGCGGTAATCGCCAGCGCGCTGGAGGGTACCGTTTCCGGCTCTTCCGTGGGCAACGTCGTCGGGTCGGGGTCCTTTACCATACCGATGATGAAAAAGCTCGGGTATAAGGCCGAGTTCGCGGCGGCAGTGGAAGCGACTGCCTCGACAGGCGGGCAGATCATGCCGCCGATCATGGGGGCAGCGGCTTTCCTGATGGCCGAGTTCACGAACATACCCTATGGAAGAATAGCCTTGGCGGCGATTATTCCCGCGGCGCTGTATTTTTTTGCCGTATTTACCCAGGTGCATTTCGAGGCCAAGAAGCTCGGGCTTAAAGGAATGAAGCGCTCGGAATTACCCAAAATAGGCGACATCCTCTTCAAGCGCGGCTACTTGATGATACCGCTGGTAACTATTATTTACCTGCTTACGGAAGGCGCGACGCCGATGAAGGCCGCCATGTGGGCAATCATCATTTCGGTGGTCA
Source organism: Spirochaetota bacterium (assembly GCA_031402655.1). GTDB lineage: Bacteria > Spirochaetota > Spirochaetia > Treponematales > UBA12059 > JANNSO01. The sequence goes on from JANNSO010000024.1 coordinate 33,981, forward strand.
TAGCAAGCCTCGCATCCATACTGATGGTGATAAGAAAAAAACCGGCGACATTCCGACCGATCGACGTAGTTAAAGGCCTGGAACAAGGCGCGCGCGGTGCTTTAGGCGTAATAGCTGCCTGCGCCTGCGCCGGTCTTATCATAGGCGTAGTTACGAAAACGGGACTTGGCCTCAAGTTGGGAGAAATCCTTGTTGCAGCCGCAGGCGACAACCTGCTACTGGTGCTTTTCTTCTCAATGATCACTTCGCTGATATTGGGCATGGGCGTGCCGACGACGGCGAATTACGTAATCACGTCGACGATAGCGGCTCCGGCCATCATCATGATACTCAATGCGCAAGCCCTTGCGGGTGGATACCCCTTCCCGGTAGGAGGGGCTGCCATCGTCCTCGTAGCCCATATGTTCGTGTTCTACTTCGGAGTACTGGCGGACTTGACGCCGCCCGTGGCGCTTGCAGCCTTCGCGGGAGCCGCGATCGCGAAAGCCGATCCCATGAAAACTGGAATTCAGGCTACCAAGCTGGCCGTCGCTGCGTTTATCATTCCTTATATTTTTGTATACAACCCGGAAATGCTGCTGTTCGGAGTAGCGGAGCATCCCATACAAGCCGTATGGATGGTGATTAGCGCGATTATAGGAATCATCGGTTTGGCGGCCGGCGTAGAGGGATTCCTGCTTGTACGCATGCCTTGGTTCGAGCGGATCATTGCCATGGTTGGCGGTCTCCTGCTCGTGATACCCGGCTTGACTACCGATATAATCGGCATGAGCCTGCTTGCCGTGTTCATCGTCCTGCAGATAAGAAAAAATAACATACAAAAAACTCTGAAAGTCGCCTAAGACTAGGCGCGCCTAAAGCAAGGCGCGCCTCAGGAAAGGCGCGCCTCAGGAAAGGCGGAAATAGAAAAGCCTTCCTGCTCCACTGAGGAGCCGGAAGGCTTTTTTGGTCCAGGGGGCGCGTCCCAGGCCGGTCGCTGGGCGGGTTACGATGACGCCATCTTATATATTTATGACTATCCTCTCAGTTCCGGACGCTTACGACTTTGCCGCGCTTGATTACGGTGTCAACGATGTTCATGCCGCTGTGGTAGGCGAGGTGGCGGTACGATGGCGCGTCCAGCACGAGGATGTCGGCCAGCTTGCCCGATTCCAGGCTGCCCCGGTCGCCGGCCAGGCCGCAGGCTGCTGCGCCGTTGAGCGTAAGGGCGGTCAGTGTTTCTTCCATGCTCATGCGCATGTACAGCACGGCGAGCGCGGCCGCGAGCGGTATGGACTGGCTGTAGCACGAGCCGGGGTTGAGGTCGCTGGCCAGGGCTACGGCGCAGCCTGCGTCGATCATGGCGCGCGCGTCGGCGTAAGGTTCGCGAAGCACGAATGCGGTGAGCGGCAGGCAGGTGGCTACCGTTCCGGCGGCCGCCATTTTTTTGAGGTCGTCTACCGATGCTTTGAGGAGATGGTCGGCGCTTACGGCTTTGAGCTCCGCTGCCAGGCCGGCGCCGCCGATGCGCTCGATTTCGTCGGCATGCAGCTTGAGCTTGAAACCCATGGCCCGTGCCGCCTCGAGATAGCGTTTTGTATCGGCCAGCTCGAACACGTTTTTTTCGCAGAAGATGTCGCAGAATTGCGCGTAGCCTTGTTCCTTGATTTTGGGCAGGACGTCGGCGATGAGGTAGTCGACATAGGCACCGGTTCTGCCTTTGTACTCGAGAGGCGTGGAATGCGCGCCCATGAAGGTGGGCACGATGTCTACAGGCTGGTGTCCGTCGAGTCTGCGCATGGCCTCGAGTTGGCGCAGCTCGGTTTCGATATCGAGGCCGTAACCCGATTTGCCTTCCACCGTGGTGACGCCCAGTTCTAGCATGCGCTCGAGCCTCACGAGCCCTAAGCGGAACAGTTCTTCGATATCCGCTTCGCGGGTGGCGCGCACGCTGCTGGCTATGCCTCCTCCGCGTTCGTGGATTTGCATATACGGAACTCCGCCAGCCCGCCACAGGAATTCTTCGTCGCGGAATCCGCCGAATACGAAATGGGTATGCGAGTCGACGAAACCGGGTATTACCGCCCTGCCCCTGGCATTGAAAACCTCGGGTCCGGGTCCTTTGATGGGAGGCAGTTCTTCGGCGGGTCCCACCCAGGCGATTTTTTCCACGTTTACGGCGATGACGGCGTTCTTGAGCGTGTGGATTATATTGGAATCAGCGCCGTAGCGGGCATCCTGGCCTGTGGGAGTAGCAAGCTCGCCTATGTTGGTTACGAGCAGCGTGGCTTTGATGAAGTCCGGGTCGCTCCGTAAAATGTCAGGCATGATGCAGGGGATCCTTTCCTATGGTGCCTACCAGCGTGCTGATGTAGTCGGGCTTGTTGATGGTAGTTAACTTTTCCTCCACGCCCTGGAGTTCCCTGCGCGCGCGAAGGATTTCTTTTTCGTCGCGGTTCTGGGTGTTGGACAGAAATTGCTGGATGTATGTCTTGCCGCGGGTCATGCGTTGTTTTTCGCTTTCGGCGTAGCGGGCCAGTCTGTCGCGATACCAGTCCGAGCCAAGGACGTACTCCAGGCTGAACAGGCGCCGCACTCCCGGATCTCCCAGGGTCTTGCCCTCGAAATTACCCGTGGCCATAATGGACAGTATGGCCTTGAGCGGCGGAATGGCAGCGTTTATCGAGCCGTCTGCTATATAATCCCTGGCTACTTTCTCCTGCGCTTCGGCGATGTTCAGAATGCCGTCGGCAAAATATTCCATGCTTTGGAGCTCGGGACGCAGCACTTCTTCGGGGAACACGGCCGACGGCGTGTCGAATATCCTTCCCAGGTAGTGCGAGGCGAACAGAGGGGTTATGCGGTAGCCGAGCCTGCTTGCGGGAATATGCTTGCCGTTGAATTCGAAATCTTCGATGTGTTCCAGGTAGCCATGCTCGATCATGTCGGCGGGGTCGCGTTCCTCCAGGGACATGCGGGCCCAGAGTTCGGG
>JANNSO010000025.1:0-10532 GCA_031402655.1 Spirochaetota bacterium
GAGCACGAAGGCACCTACCCCCTCCCCGACGCCCAGCTGGACCGCTTCCTCCTGAAAGTTTTAATAACCTACCCGCCGCGAAACGACGAGGTTTCCCTGGCATCCCTCGCCATAGCCGGCAAGCGCGGGGAGTCGCTGGACATCGCTTCCGTCGACACCATCGGAACCGTCGCCGATCTACAGGCGCTTCAAGATGCCTGCATGCTTGTATCCGTAGCGCCACAGCTTGTGGAGTACGCCGTGGACATAGTCGCCGCTACCCGCGGCGCGCATGGCATACGCGTAGGCGCAGGTCCCCGCGCGAGCCTTGCCCTCCTGCGACTGGCGCGCGCGCGCGCCCTGCAGAACAACCGTGACTTCGTTACGCCCGACGACATCAAAGCGCTCTGCGCTCCCGTGCTTCGGCACCGTATCGTGCTGGATCCCGAATGGGAACTGGGCGGCGGCACCGCCGACGACGCCGTTGCCGGAATACTTTCGCGCACCGACGCCCCGCGCGCATGATAGCCGGAACGGCGCTGGTCGTGCTGGCCGGCATTTGGGCCGGGCTCAGCTTTCTCGCGATCGCACTTCCCGCCGCCGCGGGGCCTGCCATGGCGTTCGGCCTCGTCTGCCTCGCACTGGCCCTGGCAGATGCCCTCATCCTGCTCTCCACGCCGCTCCCTCGCTGCGAAAGACTGGCACCGCCGGTGATGTCCCTGGGCCGCACCGTGGAAATTCGCCTGCTATTACATAAAGTTCACCCCCGCATCAAGTCCATCCGGCTGTTCGACGCCGTGCCCGAGCAGGTTCGCGCACCGAATCTCCCTCTGCGGATTATCGTAAAGCGCAAAGACTACAAGTTCGGGGAGTTGGAGGCGCGCTACGAGCTTATGCCCATTCGCCGGGGAAACTTGCGGTTCGGATACGTGCATCTGCGCTTTGGCTCCATCCTTGGTTTATGGCAGCGCGCGTTCCACTCCGGGCAGCCGTTCGAGGCCAAGGTTTTTCCGGCATTCCTTAAAGACGAACGCAGCGCGCTGGCGCTGGTAGCGGGACAGACCGCACCGGATTCCGTGCGTGCCGTTCGCCGACGCGGACAGGGTATGGAGTTTCTGCAGCTGCGCGACTTTCGGGACGGCGACATTCTGAAGCTGGTGGACTGGAAGGCCACGAGCCGGATGCGCAAACTTATCGTAAAGGAACTCCAGGAGGAGCAGAACCAGGAAATAATCTTCCTGCTCGACACCGGTTATAGAATGTTCGCCTCCGAAGGAGGCGCCGCCTCCGAAGGAGGCGCCGCGTCTGAAGGTCGCGCAGGGGACGACATCCCGCATTTCGACAGGGCGCTGGAAAGTCTTTTGTATCTTGCGCAGGTCGCGTTAAAGCAGGGAGACGCCGTAGGCGTCATGACCTTTGGCCCGACGGAGCGCTGGATAGCCCCGGTAAAGGGCAGGTCGTCCATGAATCTTCTGCTGGCCAGACTATACGACCTGGAAGCGCGTCCGGAGCCCGCGAGCCCGGCGGCTGCTCTCGAACGCCTTGCGGGCCGGCTTAAACGGCGCAGCCTCATCATCGTCATGTCCAACCTGCGGGAGGAAGACTCGGAAAGTCTGGGGCAGCTTCTGCCCATGCTTGCGAAAAACCATCTCGTTCTTACCCTCTGGATTCGCGAGAACGTCGTGCAGTCGCTGCTCCACCCGCCTTTCCGGAGCCTTGCCGATGCGCTTACCGCGGCTGCCGCCAGGCTGTACCTGGACGAGCGGGAGCGGCTGCAGGCTCTGTGGAAAAAAAAAGGCATCCATGTTTTGGACACGTCCCCGCAGACGCTTACGGCAAGCCTCGTAAACACTTATTGGGAGCTAAAAAAAAGCGGCGTGTTATAGAGGGCAATTCGAGTTATTCAAGAGGAAAGGAAATTTCAAAGCGGGCTCCACCCGTGCCGTCGGCTTTGGCAGGAATGAGCAGCTTCCCCGAAAGCTGACTCGTCAAAGCCTTGATCAAGGTCATCCCCAAGCCTTCCGGCTTCGTGGTTTCGGCGCTGGGCTCAAACCCTATTCCGTCATCCTCCACACTCAAATACACCATGCCGCCGGCTTCGGCGATATCGATGCGCACTTCCCCGCTCAAGGTTCCCGGGTACGCGTACTTCAGCGAATTGGTTATGAGCTCGTTGAGTATCAATCCGCAGGGTACTGCCTGGATTATGGACAGCTGAATTTTTCCTACATGCAAAACCAGCCTAATCCTGTCATCCAGCGCGTCGCGGAGGTTGCGGCACAGTTTTGCAACGTAGGAATCCAGGGCGATACTGGATAGATCTTCGGACTGATACAGCTCCTCGTGCACAAGCGACATGGAGTGGATTCGCGCCTGCCCCTTCCGCAGCGCCTCGCTCAGCAGCGGCTCCCCGGATGACGCCGCCTGCAGGGACAGGAGGCTGTTGACCACCTGCAGATTATTCTTTACCCGGTGATGCACTTCCTTGAGCATCACTTCTTTTTGGATTAATGCCTCGGACAAAGATACCGTTTTTTCCTGCAGCTCCGCGGTCCTGCGGGCTACCTCGGATTCCAGGTTATTATAGAGTGAGGAATTTCTTATGACCAAGGCCAAAACCGTCGTTACCTGGTCCAATGTATCCAGGATGGTTCCCAGGTTATGCGTATCCATCAAGTCCATGAGCACCAGAACACCCACGCGCTCGTTCGCGAAACGCAAAGGGCAAATGATGCTCGGCCCAACGCCCAGGCGCCGCAGGATGGCGGGTATCGGACCGTCGCCCGCAGGATCGAACAGGCTTGCTCTATCGATTTCATGCGAAAGCATGGCCAGTTCCTGTACGGCTTCGTAGGAAGCCATCTCCTTGCGTCTCTGGGGAAAGGCCGACAGCAGGTCATGCTTGAGCTTTTTTGAATATTGCGTACAGACCAACACCAAGACCGTTCTGGTGCCGATAAGCGAGCGGAGGGTTTCCGCCAGGTAATCCGCGCTGTGCCCGGGTGAATCGCCGGACTGAAGCAGGCCGCTTACCAATTCGGAAAGAAGAAAATTAAAGGAGCTTATCCTGTCGCCCGAGGCAAGCGGCACCGGCTTAAAGTTCACCGACAGCTTTTCAAGGGCAATCTCGAGGGAGGCATGAAAAAAACCTGCGCCAGGAGTTTCCACAGCCATCTTTAAGCCCGTAAATTCAGTAAACTCTTCAAGTGCCTGCGTGGGGACGGGTTCGCAAGCCGTGTCTATAAATACTGCCTGTCCCATGGTTTGGGCCATAAAATCATGCGCAAGCTCTTTGTCATGCAAGCCCAGTTCGCCTTTTATTATTTCCTTCCAGCGCGAAGCCCACTCGGGCATCAGGAAGAACGCGCCTGACTTTTCGAGCTGCTTATACCGCGGCCTGCCAAGGTAAATTTCGCTGCAGTTGAGCCCCTGCATACGGACCGCGCCATACTTGGCGCAATAGTCGTCCATATGAGGGCAACAATCCCCGAACGCCACGATAGTGGGCTGATCCTTGCCAAACTGCAAAAGACCGGCCAGAATCTTGTCCAGTTTTTCCGGATCCATATGCAGCATGGAGTCCAGAAAAAAAGGCTCAAACCTGCAGCGAAGCGATTCGGGCAAAAGGAAAAATTCTTTCTTGAATATTCCGCAGCCTATCAATCTTATTTTTGGAGTCGGTTCGCTCATGCGCTTTACCCTACGGCCTTGCGGATGGCTACCAGTACAGAGGGATCGGTATCGTAGGGAATGTCCGCCGCGGAAGTGGCAAAAATGAACTTAGGATCCGCCTGGCGATCCGCCAAGAGCGCTTTCGCGCGCCTTTCCAGGTCTTCGGGTTTGCGCCTGCCGAACTGCGGACCGTTCAGGTTGCCCAGAAGCAGCATGTCGGGACCCAGAATCTCGCGCGCCTGGATAAAGGAATCGCGTTCGTCCAGCACAAAACCGGCAAGGTTGGGAAGATCCTTGTAAAGGTGCAAGATTGCTGCAATCGCGTTTCCGCAATGATGGAACACGATGGGTCCGCCAAGGCGAGCAAAGGCTTCATGAAGAAGGGGTTTTACGAGTTTTTCCGCTTGCGCCGAATCCACGAAAACGGGATTTACCATCATCACCGGGCTTGCCAAAAAAGTCGCCCCGGCCTTGAAGTATGCAGCCGCCATGTTCTCGAAATGCTCCAGAGCCAGGCGGCTCCATTCTTTGGCAAGTTCAGGCTTGAACAGGAGTATTTCCAGCCAGTTTTCCATACCCATAAGCAGGATGGGCAGATCGGTGGGGGCAACGATGACCGCTGCCACCGGGCGCTGGCCTTTTTGGTCTTCCACGACGGCTTGCAACGAGTCGACCAAAAAGCGCAGCCGCGGATGCGATTCGGTTTTCGGCACGCGGATCGATCCTATCTCACGGGCGGATTTTACCGCCGGCTTCCTGAGCATGGGCGGAGAATCGGGAAAAAATTCGACGCTGGCGCCGAATGCTTCGGCCTCGAATGCCAAAGCAAACGGGCCAAACAGGATATCGGGCTCGCACAGGTCCACGACCGCTCGCTGCCCTGAGGCATAAAGTTCGGGGTCGCAGAAATAATCCGCTGCGCTTTTGCCTATCAGCCGTGCGCCATATAAGGAGAGCGTCAGGGTAAAGGCGCGCCTGTCCGCAGGCTTGCCGATTAAAACCGCGCCGACGCGCTCCATCGCGTTCATGCGAGCTTCTTTACAGCAACCGCGAGAATGGAGGAGCGCAGGTTCTCGAACAGAGCGGGCGCGTCAAGCGCGGTCACCGCCGTGCCGTCCCCGCCTACCTCGGAAACCAATTCCGGGCGCATCTTGAATACGGCCCCGCCCACGGCAAGCTTTATCATGCCCCCCAGGCCGCGGGAATCCAACTCGGCCCTTACTTTCGCGATGTTCCGCGCCGTGGTGAGCATCATGGCCGAGACTCCGATGATGCAAGCCTTGGCATCCAAGGCCTTGTCCACAAAGTCCTTGGCAAGCACATCGGAACCAAGATCTTCGATCTGCCATCCTTTGAGCTTCAGGAACGTGGAAACCATGGATCGGCCCATGGAATGATAATCGTCCTCGATATTTCCCAGAACCGCGATTCTGGCCAAAGAGGGAGATCCGACAGGGTCTGCGGGATGACAATAGAGGGAAGCGGCGCTGTCCGCAAAGAAATTTTTGCCCAGTTCCAGGAAATCTTCCGCTACTCTTCCCGCCACAAAGCCCTGGGCAAGGGAAATCCCGTCCTGCACCCAGCTCTCGCCGATAGTAAGCAGGGTTGGCTCCAGCACCGCAAGCAGCGTTTTTTCGTAGCCCTGCATGCCGATAGCGCTTTCCAGCAGGTTTTTAGCCAGATCCCTGCGGCCATCGAGAATATAACGATAGAGATCTTCGGGCAAACTCGAATCATTCATGCCTATCTCCAAACTACAGTATTAAACCATAACAGAAATAAAGCAAGACCCAAGAAAAATACATTTTGACAAAAATGCGCGCTGCGTTCTATACTGATTGTCAAATCGAGGACTTTAGCGGCTCATTGTTCAATATTCCGATAATGGAGAAACCGTGAAATGAAAAAAAGCAAAATAGCCATAATGGCGGCAATTCCACTCGCCTTCGTGGCGCTGAGCTCCCTTTTGCTGTTTACCCAGTTCGACAACAAGATATTCGACCTGTTCCAGCGAGTGATGCCTCCCCTCAAGGAATCGCCGGAGGCGCTCATAATAAGCATAGACGACCAGTCGCTCAACAAGGTCGGCGTCTTTCCCTGGCCTCGCGACATAGTAGCGGATTCCATCGTGCTGCTGCGCGAACTCGGAGCCGAATCGGCCGTGTTTGACTTGAGCTACCTGGACAAGAGCCCCCGCCAGGTAAACAGCGAAGTTATAAAAACAGAACTTCCCTTGGCCCTTGACGGCGCATTCGGCCTCGTAAACGCCGGCATCGCCAATACCATGGACGCGTTCGCCACCGGAGCCGCCGGTAAAAAAGAAGCGCCTGCCCTCAAGGAAATAATGCTGTCCAACAGCGAGATGGCCAAACAATCGCTCTCCGAATCCATAGGCTTCATAAGCCGGGACATGGACGAGTACTTTGCCAGGACGCTCAGGTTTTTCGGTTCCTCCTATCTGACGCTTACCATGAGTTCCCAAAAAGATCTGGTAAAAGGCGAAACCGTGGACATGGGCGGCGTTGATATTCCCTGGGTCGTAAAGCATATATCTTTAAAAAATATTAACATAATTAAAGACACGAAATCTCCGCGGCAGGTCGGGTTCCAGCCGGCAATCAGGCAGCTGATAACCAGCTCCGCGGGAGCGGGTTTCGTAAACCTGCCCCCCGATGCCGACGGCTACATGCGCCGCGTGCACCTGCTCAACGAATATGCCGGAGCCTGGTACGGGCAACTGGCATTGGTTCCGCTGCTCAAACGCCTGGGCGATCCGCGCTTGACGGTTACCGACGCAACGATAACCTTGAACGATGCGGTACTGGAAGGCAATAAAACGGACATCGTCATTCCGCGCGCGCAGGACGGCTCCATTCTGCTCAAGTGGCCAAAGAAGAAGCTGCTCGACTACAATCAGTTGTCCATGTGGGATCTGGCAGGGGCAAACCGGGTAGAGACCGAGCTTATGTTCAACATCGGCGAAATGCAAAAATCCGGGTTCTACTCGTTCTGGACCAAAGAAAAAACACCGACCGACCATTTCGCGGAAGCCCAGTACCTGCGGGAAATGCTCTACGGCGGAGAAGCCCCGGCAGACGGCATAACCATGGATGCGTACCGCGAATACAGGCAAGCCTTCATCGACTCGCTCGCCGAATTTCTGTCAAGCGACTATCGTGATAAAATAATTGCAAGCCTTGATCCCGCGGACACATCCACGAGCGCGTCGGTAAAATCGATTTTCGAGACCTGCCAAAACCAGTACGCCCAGCTTCTTACCTTCCGCCAGCGCGTTCGCGACAAAGTCGATGGCGCCATGTGCATCATCGGCGTCAACGCCACCTCCATGACGGACGTGGGCAACACCACCTACCAGAAGCGCTTCGCCAACGTGGGCGTGTATCCCGTCCTGGTCAACATGATACTTTCCCGTGATTTCCTGGACGACGCCTCGCCATGGATTTCGATAATCATCGCCGTAATCGTATGCCTCGCCATGGCTTTTATCCTGCGCAGGCTGGAGTCCACCAAGGCGCTCATCGCCGGCTCGCTTACCCTCGTCATCCTTATCGCGCTGGACCTGCTTTTTTTCCGCGCAACCCGAATATACGTGGGACTGATGATTCCCTGGACCGCAGCCGCTTCGTACTTCCTGAGCCAGTCCGTCTACGGCTTCCTTAAAACACTGCGCGAGAAGTCGTTCCTGCGCTCCGCGTTCTCCCGCTACCTGTCGCCGGCCGTAATCAACGAGATAATCGCCGACCCGTCCAAGCTTAACCTCGGCGGCGAGAAGCGCGTCATGACGGCCATTTTTACCGACATCCGAGGCTTCTCCACCATCTCCGAGAATATGGACGCAGCCGAATTGGTAAAACTTCTTAACATGTACCTTACGGAAATGTCCAACATAATCATGGCCAACCGCGGCACCATCGATAAATACGAAGGCGACGCGATCATAGCTTTTTTCGGCGCGCCTATCTATATGGAAGACCATGCTTTTTTGGCGTGCAAGACCGCCATCCAGATGAAGAAAGCCGAAACGGTACTCAACCAAAAGGTGAAGGGCGCCAACCTGAGCCCCAGCCCGCTGTTTACGCGCCTGGGCATCAACTCGGGGGAGATGGTCGTAGGCAACATGGGCACGCCCACCAAGATGGATTACACGGTTATGGGCAATTCGGTTAACCTGGCCGCCCGACTCGAAGGCGTCAACAAGCAGTACAATACCGGCGGCATCCTTATAAGCGAGGATACCCGCAAGCGCCTGGGCGACGAGTTCGCTTTACGCCGCCTGGACCGCGTACGCGTCGTAGGCGTTCAGACGCCCATGCGCCTGTTTGAGCTTATCGACATGAAGGCCGACGCTCCAGAGGAATTGCTGGACACCCTCAATCGCTGGGAAAGCGCTGTAGACCTTTATGAAACCAGGGAGTTCTTAAAAGCGGCCGATATCTTTAGCGAGGTACTCGCTGCGTATCCACATGACGGCGTAGCTCAGTTCTACTCCGAGCGATGCTTGCAGTATTTGCAGAATCCGCCGGAGGCCGATTGGGACAGCGTGGCCACCCTGACGCAGAAGTAAGAGTTCGTGCCGGTTTTATGGACAGTCATAAATCGGCATGCGCTCCCCGGATACAACTTTTAACTTTTGAATATGGCTCTGTTTTACCCATGTCGATTTTCTGCGTCAAACGCCACCTGCGACTTAGTCACCAGCGGCGTCACTATGAACTCGAATAGCAAAAAAAATTATGGCGCAGGTTCCGGTTCCGTTTCCTCTTCCCAGCTTACATCCCCGGCGGCATCGCTTGCGCGGGTGGAGGCCGTCGCGACGTTAGTGCTGGTCTGGGTGGACGAAGCATCGATGCCGGTATTTTGCGTGTTGACCACGGCAGTTACAGTACCAGTGGCAGCGGTGGTACCGATGAGCATGGCAACGGTTTTCTTGGTCATTGGATTTATAGTAACCAGGCGGGTACCGATTTTGAGAACCAGCTTGGAGTTAAGCCCGGTGTTGATCATCATGGTAAGAGCAAGCTTGTCCCCTGCTTTTACGTTTACCCATTTACCCGGCGTAAGCTCCATGGTAACTTTTCCGACGACAGACTGAACAATGATGTCTTCGGCAAAAGCCATTGCCCCCACCAAAACCATCAAGCATACGAACAACAATTTTTTTTCCATACCAATCCTCCTCTGCACACAAGTATAATCTAACGTAAAATCCAGAAAATAACCAACTCAAACCCTGGAAAGCCGATATTTTTTAGCAATCCTTTGCATTTTCCGCTATTGCCGCAGCTAAAATTGTCGAATTCCCCGGTCTACTCATCAATCCTGGAAAAACGCAGCCTTCGCTTAATCTCTACCTGCTTCGGAACGATACAATTGCTTGGTACCGAAGAATCCGGATTCGAATTCCTCGGAGCTTTTGGAGCCGGAGCATTTTCCGGGGCCGAAGAATTAGATACCGGCACGATTAGCGATGCAAGCACGGGAATTGAAGGCAACGAAATCGAACCGGCAGCCTTCTTTTCAACAGTTTCTACTATATTACTATCGCTGACACGAATATCGGAGCGACTGCCTTTGGTATCCAACGACGCTACCGAAACACTGGCCTGTTTTGCTTCTCCGCGCGGTGCAGGGACACGCTCGGTTACGAGTACCTTTAGAGCGGCGGCTGGTGCCGGAACCGCAGTTGCTGTTGCAACAGACTGAGGCTTGGCTTTTACCTGCTCGGTGGCGGTGGTAATGGGCTTGGCAAAGGCGGTCGCCGTAGACTTGGCTGTTGTCGCCACTGGGAGTGTAGCGCTTACAGAATTATAGGGTGAGGAATAGTAAGAATAGCCTGAAGCGGTAATCGGGGATGTATAGACTGGGGATGGGGTTACTGTTGGAGTTCGGGTAGGGAGAGTTAAGGTACGGGGGGCGGTGACGCGGGAGGAGGTTGCGGGCTGATCAGTAATAATAAAGCAGGCTTTTACACTACTCAAATTGCCTGCCGTATCAGTGCTCCTGGCAAAAAGAGCCTTGCTTACTGAAGAACCAGCGACAGCGCTGATCGTTGTGCCCCAACTCGTAAAATCAGCATCGGGACCTGTCGTAGTCCATGTAGCCCCTACTCTGGCAACCACTAGCGTGCATGTAGTGCCGATTAAATCTATTTTGGGTGTTCCTGCAATTGCCTCTGCATAAGTTGCTGCAACAGAAAATCTATTACTATTAGTACCCTCAATCACATAATAGGCTATCCCAATTTGAATATTTGAAGGCAAAGCCGTGCCATAGAAAAAAACCTTGTCCCCTGTAGAATATTCATGTGGAGCTAGATCAAAATAATCATTCGTTTCATTTAAAGTTGTGACTTCTTTCGCTGTAACAAGCTGGTACTCTACTATCGATATAACATTTGCGTCAGAGGCAGTTCCTGAAAAAAATATCGTTCCATTTACTGTTAGCGGAGTTGCTGGAGCACCTTGAATAGGCGCGGTAATGGTAACCCCAGGAGCAGCAACGTCTTTTACCTTTGTCGTCGTTGCGGTCCGCGTATTTCCGGCCGCATCGGTTTCGATTACAGTCAGAGTTATCGTCCCATCACTAAGGCTGGTAAGATTGAACGCTGCACTTTGCTGGTTGCCCGCAGAATAGCTTGCCGAAGGTCCCACTATAGTTGTAGTGCCGTCGGTATAACTGGACGTATAGGTTGTTCCAGCTTCTGCGCCGGTGAAAGTGAAAGTCACCGCACCTTTTTTGGCATTTTTTATGACACTCTGGTCAATACCTTTTTTGTATACTGCTGGTGGATTAACATCCTTTGACTTTGTCGTCGTTGCGGTTCGCGTATTTCCAGCCCCATCGGTTTCGATTACAGTCAG
>JANNSO010000026.1:0-6732 GCA_031402655.1 Spirochaetota bacterium
GGTTTAGGAGTTCAAGCGGACACGCTTCGCGTCCCGCTTAACTCCCGCCGCGCGCAGCGTCGGCCTCCCCGGAGGTTTAGGAGTTCAAGCGGACACGCTTCGCGTCCCGCTTAACTCCCGCCGCGCGCAACGCCGGCCTCCCCGGAGGTTTAGGAGTTCAAGCGGACACGCTTCGCGTCCCGCTTAACTCCCGCCGCGCGCAGCGCCGGCACCCCGGCTTACAGGCAGCATAAAAACAAAAGCCGCCCCGAAGAGGGTCGGCTCTTGTTTTTATGCGCCCGGATTTGACCCGCATGCGCAGCAGTCGGGTCGAAATCCGGGCATTAGCGACTGCCGTTCGTCAGAACGGTCGGTCGCTAAGGTATTTGTATTCCTTCCAGCGGCGTTCCACAAGCGCTTTTTCCTTGGCCTCGAGCTTGGTGGCACGGTCGGCGTCGGCTGCGCGCAGGGTTCGGAAGCGGGTTTCGCTGGCCATAAACTCGGCCACTTTTTCGATGGCGGGTTCCTTGCTGTCCAGCTGGAAGGGGTTCTTGCCCTGGTCCACGAGGCGCGGGTCGTAGCGGTAGAGCGGCCATATGCCGGATTCCACGATGAGTTTCTGCTGGCTCATGCCCTTCATCATGTCGATGCCGTGCATGACGCAATGGCTGTACGCGATGATTATGGACGGGCCGTCGTAACTCTCGGCCTCGCGCATTGCCTTGAGGGCCTGGTTCATGTTGCCGCCCATGGAGATTTGTGCTACATAAACATAGCCGTAGCTCATGGCTATCATGCCAAGGTCTTTCTTGGCCGAGTCCTTGCCCGCAGCCGCGAACTTGGCTACGGCGCCGAATGGCGTGGCCTTGGACATCTGTCCGCCGGTGTTGGAGTACACCTCGGTATCCATTACCAGGAGGTTTACGTTTTTCCCGCTGGCGATGACGTGGTCAAGGCCGCCGAAGCCTATGTCGTATGCCCATCCGTCGCCGCCGAAAATCCAGACGGAGCGTTTGATAAGGTGGTCGGAAACGTTTGCGAGCTCAAGCGCCCACTGGTCTTTTTTACCGGCCAGAGCTTTTTTAAGGTCGCCTACGCTGCTTCGCTGTTCTTCGATCGCCGCGTCGTCGGCCTGGGCATTGTTCAGAAGCTTGTCGGCCACTGCACCGATGGCCGCCTTGTTGGCGGTGACCAGTTCACGGGCGTACTCGGTCAACTTGTCGGAGTTGAGCCTCATGCCCATGCCGAATTCGGCGGCGTCCTCGAAGAGGCTGTTGGACCAGGCAGGTCCGCGGCCGTCGGCGCGCTGGCAATACGGGGTGGTGGGAAGGTTTCCCCCATAGATGGAGGAGCAGCCGGTGGCGTTTGCGATTACCGAGCGGTCTCCGAACAGCTGAGTCATCATTTTTATGTACGGAGTCTCGCCGCAGCCTGCGCATGCGCCGGAGAACTCGAACAGCGGGCGCTTCATGGCTACGCCCTTGATGGTGGAGAGGTTGAGATTCGGGTTTTCGGGAATGGAAAGGAAAAAGTTCCAGTTCTTTACTTCCTCGGTGCGCGCGGCAATCTGGTCCACGAAGTTGATAGCCTTGCGCTCTGCATTGGCTTTGTCCTTTACGGGGCAGATGTTGATGCATGCGCCGCAACCGGTGCAGTCTTCGGGCGCTACCTGGAGCGTAGCCTTCATGCCTTCGAATTCCTTGCCTCTGGCGTCCGCACTCTTGAAGTTGGCAGGAGCGCCCTTGAGGGATTCCGGTTTGTAGGTCTTGAGGCGGATACAGGCGTGCGGGCACACCATGGAGCACTGGCCGCACTGGATGCAAAGAGCCTCGTCCCAGCAGGGGATTTTTTCGGCGATGTTGCGTTTCTCGTACTGCGTGGTGGCGGTGGGGAAGGTACCGTCGTCGGGCATCTGGCTAACCTTGAGCCTGTCGCCGCGATTGGCCCCTATCTCGCCCAGAACTTCGCGTACGAACTTAGGAGCTTCAGCCGGAACGGTGGCCATCATCCTGTGCTTGCTGTTTGCCTGGCCAATTTTTACTTCGTGCGTGGAGGATAAAGCAAGGTCGATGGCTTCGATATTCTTGGCAACGACGTCCGCGCCTTTTCGCTCGTAAGTCTTCTTTGCGTATTTCTTGATCAGCTCGACGGCCTCTGCTTCGGGCAGCACGCCGGAAATCTTGAAGAACGCGGTCTGCATCACGGTGTTGATGCGGTTGCCCATGCCCGCTTTTTCGGCGATGGCGGCGCCGTCGATAACGTAGAACTTGAGTTTTTTCTCGATGATGCGCTGCTGAACTTCTACGGGAATCTGATCCCATACCTTGTCGGCGGGGAAGGGGCTGTTAAGGAGGAATGTTGAACCTTCGCGAGCCCAGGCCAGAATGTCGAGCTTTTCGAGGAAGCTGAACTTGTGGCAGCCGATGAAGTCTGCCTTGCTGATGAGGTAGGGTTTCTGTATGGTCTTGGGGCCGAAACGCAGGTGGCTGATGGTGTAGGTTCCGGCTTTCTTGGAGTCGTACACGAAGTAGCCCTGGGCGCAGTTGTCGGTCTCGTCGCCGATAATCTTGATGGAGTTCTTGTTGGCGCCTACGGTACCGTCGGAACCAAGGCCGATGAACAGGCATTCCTTTACTCCGCCTGCATCCAGCTGGAAGTGCTGGTCAAAGTCGAGGCTGAGCTTGGTCACGTCGTCGTAGATGCCCAGTGTGAATTCCGCGCGGGGCTTGTCTTTGGAGAGTTCGTTGTAGGCTGCAATTACCATGGCAGGGGTGAATTCGCAGGATCCAAGGCCGTAGCGGCCGCCGATTACGACCGGCCAGCTCTTGAAGGGTCCCTTGCCGTTTTCCATGGCTTCGCCGATGGCGGTGCGCACGTCCTGGTACAAGGGTTCGCCGATCGATCCGGATTCCTTGGTGCGGTCCAGCACGGCGATTTTCTTGGTGGTGGCGGGGAAGGCTTTCATAAAGTGCTCGATGGAGAAAGGGCGGTACAGGCGTACGATTACGGCGCCGACTTTTTCACCCTTCTTGACGAGGTGATTAACGGTTTCTTCGACGACATCCGCGCCGGAACCCATGACGATTATTACGCGTTCGGCATCGGGAGCGCCGATGTAGTCGAACAGGTGGTACTGGCGGCCGGTGTGCTTGGCTAGTTTGTCCATGTTGTTCTGGACGATCGCGGGAACTTTTTCATAGTACTTGTTCACGGCTTCGCGGCCGGTAAAGTACACGTCGGGATTCTGGCTGGTTCCGCGGATTTGCGGTTTTTCCGGCGTCAGGCCGCGGGCGCGGTGGGCGCGCACGAGTTCGTCGTTGATCATCAGCTTCATCACGTCGTAGGAAATCTCTTCAACTTTCTGAACCTCGTGGGAAGTGCGGAATCCGTCGAAGAAGTGGAGGAACGGCACGCGGGCCTCCAGTGTCGAGGCATGGGCGATGAGAGCCATGTCCATGGTCTGCTGAACGCTCGATGCGCCGAGCATTGCCCAGCCGGTCATGCGCGCCGCCATGATGTCCTGGTGGTCTCCGAAGATCGACAGGGCGCTGACGGCGATTGCGCGGGCTGCAATGTGGAACACGGCGCTGGTGCATTCCCCGGCGATCTTGTACATGTTCGGGATCATAAGAAGAAGGCCTTGGCTTGAAGTAAAGGTGGTGGTAAGCGCTCCGGTGGTAAGGGCGCCGTGCACCGCGCCTGCCGCGCCTGCTTCTGACTGCATTTCGACTACCGAGGGAATGGTTCCAAAGATATTCTTGCGTCCCTGGGCGGAAAATTCGTCGGAGAGCTCGCCCATGGGGGATGACGGGGTAATCGGGTAGATCGCGATCACCTCGGAGCACGCGTGTGCTACATGTGCGGCGGCGGTATTGCCGTCAATCATAACCATGTTCTTGGTAGTGGCCATTTCTGGCTCCTTTAGATGTGTGATGTGTGGCCTGTCGCGTATAGTGGCTTATAATAGAAGAAACCGCGGTGCGCGCAGTGCCGAAAGCATCGCTATAGTACGGCTTTTTGAAAATTTAGGCAAGTCGTTGGGGTGCATCGACAAAGCGCTTTCTTTAAGCTATAAAAACTAGTAGGCATTTTCTGAAAGGCTGATACATGAAACTACAGGGATTCAAGGCGTTCGTTTTAGTCTGGGCCGGCCAAATCGTGTCCATTTTAGTCTCGGGCATGACCGGTTTTGCCCTTTCTATCTGGACATTCCAGAAAACGGGGAGCGCAACGGCCATGGGCGCCGTGCAGGTGTTTTACCTGGTGCCGTTTTTGCTGATTTCTCCGCTTGCAGGAGCCTTGATCGACCGGCATTCGCGCAAGCTGATGATGGCCATAAGCGACCTCGTAGCTGTTTTAGGCACAATCTTCATTATAATCATGAATGCGGGCGGACACCTTGAGCTCTGGCACCTGTTCCTGGCCGCTTCGCTCAACGGCGTGGGCAACAGCTTCCAGTGGCCGGCCTACAGCGCCGCGGTCAGCGTCATGCTTCCCAAGGAACAGTATTCCCGCGCCAGCGGCATGCTCGGTCTCATGGAATCCGCCCCCAATATACTGGCGCCCATACTTGCCGGGCTTTTGCTGCCGTTCCTCGGTCTGGGGGGAATCCTCGCCATCGATTTAGTTACCTTCGTAATCGCTTTGCTGGCTCTTTCAGCGGTCACTATTCCAAGCCCCCCGCGAACGGCGGAAGGGGAAGCCGCGCGCGGCTCCATTTTCAAGGAAGCCGTATACGGGTTTAAATATATTTTCAGCCGTCCAGGTCTTCGCGATTTGCTTTTTGTGTTTTTAGGAGTAAACCTGTTTGCCAGCATGGGAGGCACGCTCATCGCGCCCATGGTGCTCGCGCGGACCGGTTCGGCTTCGGCAACTTTGGGCCTTGTGTTTGCAGTGATGTCCGCAGGCGCGGTGGTCGGCGGCCTCCTTATGAGCGTCTGGAAAGGTTTCAAGCAACGGACGACGGGCGTTGCGCTGGGCCTGGTGGGTATCGGTTTCTTTGGCACGTCGCTTTTTGGTATCGGTAATTTCCAGGTACTCTGGCTGATAGCCGCAGTCAGCGGCGGCGTGTTCGGCGCCATGGCCAACGCATCCAGCCAGGCAGTCTGGCAGGCTAAAGTGGCTCCAGACGTTCAGGGCAAGGTGTTCGCATCCAGACGTCTTATAAGCTGGCTTGTTACGCCTATCGCTCCTCTGCTGGGCGGCTTGCTGTCGGATCTCGTATTCGAGCCGATGGCGGTAAATCCGGAAAAAATTGCCTGGTTTTCCGTTATTTCCGGAACGGGACCAGGTTCTGGTTCGGCATTCGTGCTGGTGCTGTGCGGCTTGGCCGTCTCGGTCGTCGGCATGCTGGCATTCCTCCTGCCATCGATCCGCAAGGTAGAGAAAAACCTGCCCGATTTCATAGTTGCCGCCGCGGAGCCTGCCACCTCAGCAGTTGAAGGAAAAACACGTGCCGATTAACGAAACCACCGACCCCGGCGAGTCCCTGGAATTTCCGGTGCAGTTTGACCTGCGGATTATTTATCTGGTGGAAGCTGATACGGTGGTGGAAGCCGCCACGGCGAATATTCTCGCCGAGTGCGGTGCCCGGTTTTCTGCCGCGAGGCGTTTACCCACTGACAGCGGCAAGTATCGCCGCCTTGCGATTCCCGTTACTTTCGAAAACCGCCCCTCGATGCATCTGGCCTATGCCGCACTTGGAAAACTCCCCTACATAAAAGCCGTCATGTAATCGCGTCGCAAAACGCCTAAACCCCGTCGCATACTTTAGGAGACATACTCCACCCCGCCCATAACCTCCCTTAAAAGTTCATCCGCCGCTAAGTTTATGCCCTTTTGCAAGCCTTCTTCCTTCCCCGGCCTTCGCGGCGCAAAACGCCTAAACCCAGACGCATGCTTTATTTGATACAGGGGGCTGTCGGGGTGTCGCAGGCAAGACACGCCCAGCGATAAGCAGGGCGTGTCTTACCAGCGACAGGACCCCGCCAATAACCTCCCCATAAAGTTCCTCCGCCGCTAAGTTTATGCCCTTTTGCAAGTACATCTTGTGTTTATTGACATGTTTCTATATCATGTCACGACTTGAACTTGGTGCTCTGTCCCCAAAAACATTAAATTTCGCAGGAGGAATCGATGGGCCTCAATATCGTTGTGCTCGTCAAGCAGGTGCCGGACACTAAAAATGTAACCGGCAAGGCTATGAAAGACGATGGAACCGTGAATCGCGCCGCGCTGCCGGCAATATTCAACCCGGAAGACCTTCATGCGCTGGAAGCGGCGCTTACCGTGAAGGATCAGTTTCCAGACACTCGTGTCAACGTAATAACCATGGGGCCGCCAAGCGCCGCCCAGGTTCTTAAAGAAAGCCTTTACCGCGGTGCGGACTTCGTCGCTCTTATCTCCGACCGCAAGTTCGCCGGTGCGGATACGCTGGCCACCTCGTACGCGCTCAAGTGCGCCATCGACAAGGTCGGCAATGTTGACCTTGTTTTCTGCGGCAGGCAGGCCATCGACGGCGATACGGCGCAGGTTGGCCCGCAGACAGCGGAAAAGCTGGGCATCAACCAGATTACCTGCGTATCGGGCTTTACCAAAGTCGACGCCAAGAAAAAAGAAATAACCGCCCGCCGATCCATCGAGAACGGCTACGAGGTCGTGCGCTCGAAGATGCCGGTATTGCTTACCTTCACCGACGAAGGTTTCTCCCCCAGGCCTCCGTCCGCCCGCCGCGTCATGGCCTACAAGAACGCC
>JANNSO010000027.1:0-8657 GCA_031402655.1 Spirochaetota bacterium
GATAAATTGCTTAATTCTGGACATTTTGGATAAAATGGCAACCGTTGGCCAGTATTATGGCGAACCCGATAAAAACGTGCTGTCTAAGCACGCCTTCAATGTTCGCTATGCATATTTCGACAGGACCCGCAATCTTGTGGATGCGATTCCCGAGCCGCTGCTGGTACGGTTCCCCGACCGTACGGGTGTGCATCCGGAAGACGATTACGCGGAGCTTATTGCAAAGCGCAAGCAGCGTCGCCGCGACAGTTATGGCCGATTTATCAAGGAAAGCAAGGAAGATGAAGATGCCTTGGCAGCGATCCCCTTGGTGAAGTCCGCGGAAGACACACAAATACCCGGCCAAAAACCGGAAGGAAAAGAACTGGCAAAGAAAAAGTCCGTTACTATCATCCCGAAGACAGATAGTACCAAGCCAGTAAAACCAGCTGGTAAAAAGAAGGCGTCACCTAAAAAGCCCCAGTAAGTTACTACCCTGATTTTCTGATATCGAGTTACCCGAGGAGGAATTGTGGCGCGTAAAGTTGAAGGTACTATTCCCGGATCTCCCAGGGTGTCGGAAGCAATCAGCGGTTTGGACGGCGTTTCGCTGGTAGAAAAAGTAATTGCACTGGTAGATTCGATGCCCGGACGTTTAAGCGATTCCGAAGGAAAACCCGGCGGGCTTATAATGTTCCCCAAGGGAATGAGGCCCATTATAATCGGTGACCTTCATGCAAACCGGGAAAATCTCGTTAAAATACTCGACCATGAAAACAACCGGGTCGACCTTGATTCGGGAAAGGCTGCCTGTATTTTTCTGGGCGACGTACTCCACGACGATCGCACAGGCCACATGAAGGACATGAAATCTTCCGTGGAAATCCTCGATGACCTTTTTAAGGTGTTTCTCCGCTATCCGGGGAGGGTTTATTATATCCGGGGCAACCACGACAGCTTCGACGAGCGCTTGCGCAAGAGCGGAATCTCCCAGGGGCTGGAATGTAAAAACGAAATGCTCGCAAGCAAAGGCCGCGATTATGTGGATGCCGTGGAGAGGTTTTTTGCCAGCCTGCCTGTTTTTGTTATTGGTCAGGGTTTTGTTATCACCCATGCGGGTCCTCCGCGGGGCGGCTTGGTTCGGGACGAGATAATCAATATTAACAAGTACCCCGAAAAACTTCACCAGCTTCAGTGGAATCGCGTAAACGAATTCCATGGCAACCCGAGTCTAAAGGAATACGGCGAGAAAGACTTGCGTCTGGTTCTGGATCTTTTGGATATGCCTCCAGATACCCATTTTATTGTAGGTCACAATCCGCTCTGGAATGACGGCAACCAGATAGGCGTGTGGCTCAACGTAATCGGGATTAAAAATCATCATATTTTGTATTCCGGTTCGGGAAGCATGGCTCCTTATTTTACCCAGGAGAATGGCGAACTCGTTTGCAAAACTGCAAAACCCAGGGAAGCGGAGGTATATTACTATGGATGAACGAGAAAAACTGGCAGCCGACGTGGGGGATCCGGAGCTCGTCCGCTATTTTTACCTTGGCATGACAACCGAGGCTGTGGCAGATTATCTTGATTCCATCGTGCTAACGCTGAGCAAGTCCCAGGATAATGTGCCGTTTAACGCTGCGGTAAAAAGCTATTTTGGGGCACAGGACCAGGACGGCGATGCCTGGATTGTAAAGCCCGTGGCCAATGCCGAAGAGATGCAATACCATCGCGCATGCGAACTTGCCTACCTCTTGGATCATCGAACCGGTACGTTTGCCGCTCCCACAACCGCCATTTTAATAGAAGGCAAACGCTATCGCGTTACAAAGGTGGTACCCAAGTCGGTACAAATTAGCTCTTATAATTATATGGAAGCGCCTTTTATACAAATTCTGCGGGCTGATCTCGTTAATCGCTGGATCTTCTTCGATGAAGACAGGAATCCCAACAATTACCTCGTAATCAACAACAATAAAAACAAGCAGTTTCTCGTGGCGATCGACTATGATAAGGCCGACATGCTTTCTGACAGCATGAAAATTACCGGAATGCCGGATAAATTCGGCTGGCTTCGAGCGGAGAAAACCCGGTTCCTTACCCTTTTGCGGCCCGAAAATTTTGAAAATGTATCTATCGACGAGTTCGATTATCGGCTCAAAGCCTTTTGCGCTATTTCCAAAGAAGAGGTTGAGGTCCTTTCTAAAAAAATATTTACCGGATATTGCGACGACCCCACGGCGATGGCCAGGAAAATCGGGAATAATTTCCTGCTGCGGCGTGATTATGTCGCAACATATTTTAGAAGTATGTTTAAATCTGGGGCTGAAATCAAGAATTCATGCAAGGATGATGAGTATTCTGCCTTCGGCCAGAGCTTTATGGACATGCATAACAAGAAAAAATAAGTTTTTTGCTAATATTCCTTGACAATTTGGCACAGTAAACTAGACTTAAAAACGTGATCGCATTTTCGATGTGTTCACTGTTGTATGGAGGTTATGATGGACAAACAGACCGAACGGGTCATCGAAAGGACTTGGTCAAAAGAGACCATAATGCAGGTTGAGCTAGGTATTATGCAAAATATGCTTGGTTCAAGAACCGAAGAAGCAGTTGAAGGCTCCATTAGTTTTGCCCGTTTTTTAAGCCTGTCCGGTTTAAATAACGACAACTATCCGGCATTTCTTAAACTGCTCGAAGTAGAGAATCATTGGGTAATAGACACAATGGTGGGTAATAAGGATCCTTTCCTCATGCTCAGTCCGATTCAGCCTAACAGCTTTCTCGGCTTTACTGGCTACAAGCTACTGACCAACTGGCATCCGGGCGGAATCTACCCGGTTACGCTTTCTATCGTTCTGGGTATCCTTCAGGCTACCTATGCGTCCCCCAAAGATGGATACAAAATATTCTCCGTTTCCATCAATGACGTAAACAACCTGGGCAAGCACCTTAACAAGGAACTCGGCCAGGACGACCAGAACAATCGCTGCATACTCGATATCCTTGACAGACTCGGCTCCCTGGCCGGTACGTCCACGAATCCTGATAAAGAGCAGATGGCACGCCAGGCGAATAATATTCGCACCTTCTATTTCGACAAGCGCAAGAAAATGGAAGACATAATCCCACAGGTACTCCTGGTAAAGTCTGACTATGTAGCCAAGGAAACCGCGCCGCGCCAGCTTTACGTAGACTAATCGGGAGAAAGGAGTACGACCATGAAGGAGCTTTTCGAGAAAAAGCAGGACTGGGCAGACAGCGATGTCCAGCAGATAGAATACAATATGCTCAAGGGCATATTGGGTTGCCGCAGCGTGGAAGCCGTAGAAGGAGCCACAACCTACGCAAGTTATCTAAACTTTACGGGTATTACCAATGGTAATTATCCGGTTTTCCTCAACATACTTACGGTAAGGAACCACAATGTAATTGACGCGCTTTTGGGAACACGGGATCCATTCCTGTTCATGAGTTCCATACAGCCGAATTATTTCATTGTATCCACCTGTTTCGCGATTCTGACCAAGTACAGGAAAGGCGAAATTTATCCCAAGACACTGGGAATAATCCTGGGTGTGTTCCAAGCCACGTTCAATTCGCCCCTCGACGGTTATAAGATCTACCCGCCATCCGTTGCCGACGTCAACTCGCTTGGCAAGCACCTCAATGAGGAAAAAGGGCAGGATGATCTTTTAAACAGGAGCATTCTTGATATCCTTGACAAGCTTTCCTCGCTTGAAGGACAGAACATAGACGAGGATATGGAAGATTTAGCCGTGCATTCGCATAACATCCGCAATAATTTCTTCGATTCGAAGAAACACCTTGTAGACGTTATCCCGGAAGTTCAGCTGCGTCTTGAGCCTAACCTGGACAAGGACGTACAGCCGAGAACCAGAAAGCCTCTCGCAGAGGCCGAGAAACCGGCTACCTAAAACTAATTCTTTTACATCTACTGGATCGCCGCCGGAGTAATCCGGCGGCTCGGTCTGGAATCAGGAGGAACAGATGCCAGGCACCGAATGGCCTTCGTGGACCGAAAAAGAGATCGATGCTCTTTCCCTCAGTTACATTAAGGATATAATCTTAAGCCAAGACGAATACTCCGCTTTCGTGGCTATTGCTCTAGCACATTACCTTACGGGCAAAGTGGGATTGAATCCGGATAATTATCCGATTTTCTTTAGATTGATAGAATCAGGAAATCACTGGGTCGTCGATACCTTGGTAGGAGATAAAGACCCCAGTAAATTCCTTGGAACGATACAGCCTAATACTTTTATGTTGCGGGAATGCTTTCGCATGCTTACAGGTTGGAAGGCCGGGGAAGTGTACCCCAAGGCTCTCGTAATTATATTTGGGCTTCTTACCCAGTGCTTCAAGATGCCCGAAGAAGGCTATCGCCTGTATCCTCTTACCGTATCGGACGTAAATAATCTTGGCAAGCACCTGGACAAGTCAAAAGATCAGATGGATCCCTTGAACCGGGTTGTTTTAACCACGCTGGACAGACTCGCCAGCCTTATTGAGCCGCAGAAGCCTATGCCCTCGAATGAAGTGAAGGATGTGGCACTTCAGGCAAATAATATCCGGGGTAAGTTCCTTGATATGACCAAGAATATGAACGAGTCTATTCCCGATATTCTGCTTGTTCGCGGGGATTATAGCGCAAAGCAGATCAAGCCTAATATTCCTGTTATTCAGTTATAATTTTGCGTTTCCAGGATCGCCGTTTTTTCGTCAGACTCGCAAGGCTTGACGGAAGAACGGCGATTTTATTTCCAATGGCTTTTTTCATGGATTCTTAATGCTTGCAGCCCTGAAGGAAATAAATAACTGCTATATTCTCCAGTCCAAAGCCGGCGAGGATTCCTGCTCCGAGTTGTGGACCGCCAGCGCCATATATTCGCCCCGTAGATTTATTTTAAGGTTTATTAAAGATACAGCATTGTTAGCGCCTCTGCTCGAGAGATTTCGCAGCGAATCGTTTAAATATTATATGCTTAAAAATGATGCTGTTGAGGATTTGATAGAAATAGAATATTTCGAAAAGCGCCTTTTTGTATCGACGGAAAATCATGGAGACGCGTCTCTGGCCGAATCCCATAATTCCGCTCGCTTCGACGACCTTATCCAGGTCTGCGAGGCCATTACCCATCTTGCAGCCGGATTTGGGGTTTTTCATAAACATGGAATAATATATGGTGGGTTTACGCCCGAGAATATCCTTGTTACCGGAACGGGAAAAGATTGCACCTTCCGGATCAGGACGCCCGGCTATGGCCCTTTTATTTCCGCATGCATGGGCGGCAGTTTGTATCATGAGGATTCTTTAGTTTTCCTTCCAAAAGAATCAAGCCTGGCGGACAAGCTTTTGCCCGCCAGCGATATGTACTCCCTGGGAGTCTTGCTGGCATGGTTTCTGGCAGGCGATATTTCCAAAGCGGGCAGCCTGGGAAAGGATGAGTCCGTCGCCGGGTGTTTGTCCGCAGTACTGAAACAAAAAAATCTTCCCGACGAGTTGGTAAGAATCGTTGTAAAGTGCGTGCAGGAAAATCCGGGGAAGCGCTACTCGAATAGCGAAGATTTTATCATTGACGTCGGGAAGTATGCCAATGCGGCAAAAAAGGCTTCTTTGGCAGCGGTAAAAGCTCCTGATTCCATGATGCCGGTACGTTCCAGTCCCCAGCGAATAACAATGCCGGAAGCGGTGCCCCGCCCCGAGGTTGCGAAATATTTCCAGGAGCTTTCCGCCGATTACCGCGGTGATTATGCTGTCGCTTCTGCGCCTCCTGCGACTGCCGTTCCTGCAAAGGCGCTCACTGCAAACGCCCCCAGCAAATCAGCGGGTGCGCAATACTTTTCGGAACCTGAAGCGTTAAGTTCCATTGCCGTATCGGAGGCGTCGCATGCTAGAACCGTGGCGCTTGAAACGCCGGGCGCGACTCTAAAAAAAGACCCACAGCCAGACGCATCGATAACCCCGCCGGCGGGAGATGATGTGCAATTTTTTGAAGAACCCCCATTCGATCCGCCACTTACGGCGTCGGCGCCGCCAGAGGCGTCGGCGCCGCCAGAGGCGGCGAGAATTAAGTGGAACTACAGAAAAATGCGCTTTGATGACGTGACGAATACCCTGATACGTTCCGTTCGCCGCGCTCGCAGCGGGAAGGGGGACGTTCGTTATATAGAAGAGCCGGATACTCAAGCGGCAGGGGACGCGATAGACGAAATGTTCGAAGGTCTGGCGCGCGAAGCGCTCTGCGTGGATATCGGATCCATGCTGCGTTTCGGCACCGCCGACGTTACCGATTTTCTTTGTGCCTTCCGGCAGGCGCTTGGCCGCAAGTTGATAGCCGAGTCCTCCCGCTCGCTGGGGCGTTTTGCGCGAATCGTAGAGCAGATAGGAGCCAGGGATTTTTTTGGCGCATATCCACTGGGACGCTTGCTCTACGGCTCGGATGCAGAAGAGCACATCCCTGCGCCTGAATCCTACGATGCGATAATCGAGGCTATGACTGTATTTGGAAGGCGAAAAATTCCACTGGTATTTATCGTTCGCGGCGGCGAGTGCATCCAGAGCGAACTGGCAGAATTTTTTGGGCGGATGGTAGCGGTGCTCCGGAAAAAACCGGTCTGCCTTTTCGTGTTTGGCGAGGACTTCCCTTCGACTCTGCGGATATTCAAGCAAGGGTGAAGTGCGGGCGGCTTGATTGCGAATGCGGCGGGTTTGACTTGCAGGACCCTAGAAAAGCAGAGAAAGCTCCGATGACCAAAAAGGTTAAGGGAGCTTCCCCGATCTCTGTTTATTTGTCACTTACTCCATCTACGAAATAATGTCCGCGACCCAGTTGTTTTGCCTTCTTTAATGCCGCTTTGGCTTTCTCGAAAATTACCAGGCCATCCTGGGGATTTCCCGTAGCAGCACCTACCGAGCCGCCTATCCACACGACTCCCGTGGGAAGTTCTACGGGGCGCTGAAGCATTTCCGTAAGTTTGCCCGCTTGTTCCGCCGCAAGTTCCAGCGAGCGGCTGGGAACCACGGTGGCTATCGCAGCGAACTCGTCGCCTTCGATTCTGGCGGCTACTCCGTCTTCGCCGGTAAATGAAGATACGCGCTTTGCCGCTTCCTTTAGGACGGAGTTGGCCTCTTCGATTCCCTTTGTTTTTACCAGCTGGTCGAAGTTGGCAAGGTCGGCGGTGAGTACGATGATTGCCTTGTTATCGGAGGCCAGGCGAGCGGATTTTTCAGCGAACCATGCGTTGAGGCCGTTTATGTTGGCAAGGCCGGTAAGCGCATCGAGCCTGTCTGCGGGAACCTCTTTTGACGCGGAGCCTTCGCCATTTGAGAAAAGAGCCTTCCTTGCATCAAGGCGGGTTTTAAGAAAGTTCCAGGTTATACCGGCAAGCGCGGCGAATATGAAGGCCAGCAAGGTGCCAAAGATTCCGGCGAACATGGTCGCGATACTGCCGGCAAGCGCCGCCATGGCGAGACTGATGGCAAATGCAAGTAAAGGCATCGACAGCCGGGTAGAAAGGTTCTTGTTCATGGTATGATTATCGGCAGGCGGCGCTTGTTATAGAACAATTTCAAGAAGGGGCTGGGAATATTTTGGCCGAAGCCGATGTGCGAGGGATTGCAGCGAGTAGCCCACAGCTTGCGAGGACTACTCGCGTAAAGCCCGGTACGGCGAAGCCGGACGCGCCACCTAAAAGAACAGGGGCAATTCGCCCTTCGACACGACGGACGGTTCGTGCTATACTCGGCGGATAGGTGCCAAGGGCACTTTGCGCGCGCGAAAGCCGCGGGCTTTTAACAAGGATGCAGTATGCGAACAAAACTTCATTTACCCAAGGATCGGGTGGATTACGCGCGGCAATTGGCCAGGCAGATTTCGATGCCGGTCCAGGATTTTATCGAGAAGCACAGCTCCATTACCGTGGAGCGCGCGACTTTGCGTTTGGCCGGCGCGGATGGCGCGAATGCCGACGGCGTGCCCGTGCCGAATCTCGTGGTGGACCATCTTCGCGCGGCGGACCCGGCCCTTATCGAGGACGGCGCCCTGCTTCGCTACGTCAACGCGCTCGTAAAAAACGGCGATGGCGTGGAGGCGCTGAATAAAAAAATAGCGGACGGGTTCAACGTGATGAGCCTACCATTGGGCGACCGCGGGGCAATCGAGGCGAAGGCGGCCCAGCTCGTTGACAGGGCGGCTTCGCGCATCAAGGACAACCGGGCGCATCGCGACCGCAAGCAGGAAGAATTCCGCGGGCGGAACAACAGCCCGCTTTTATACCTTATCGTGGCGACGGGCAACATATACGAGGATGTGAAACAGGCGAAAGCGGCGGTGATGCAAGGCGCCGACGTGATAGCCGTGATACGCACCACCGCGCAGAGCCTCCTGGACTACGTGCCTTTCGGGGCGACCACCGAGGGTTTCGGGGGCACCTACGCTACGCAGGAGAATTTCCGAATCATGCGAGCCGCCCTGGACGAGGTCGGCGATCAGCAGAAACGTTATATTTTGCTTACAAACTACGCCTCCGGCCTGTGCATGCCCGAGATCGCCGCCATGGGCGCGATTGAGCGCCTGGACATGATGCTCAACGACTCGATGTACGGCATCCTGTTCCGCGACATCAACATGTTCCGCACCTTCGTTGACCAG
>JANNSO010000028.1:0-6439 GCA_031402655.1 Spirochaetota bacterium
TTTCAACACCCTGTTAGAGGGGCCCTAATGTTTTTCAAGGCGTCCACTATCCCAAAAAGCCCGCGCAACCACGGCCGCCCGCCACCGCAGGACGGATTCATTGCCGGGTTCCACCATGTTTCTATAATATTGCAATAAATATTAAGTTTCAACAAATAATATTAAGTCACAAACAAGATTAACATGAAAAAATATCATTTATTTTTGTAAACACTCTGGTCAAATTCAAAATGATGTGTTATATTTTAAACTATGAGCAATGAAACAAGTATTTTCGGGGAGGAATGGCCTTTTTCAAAGGCTAAAACCATTCTTCTCAAGGCCGCTGCCGACGTGATGAGGGATGCGGGTCCCCGTTCGGCAACATTAAAGAACATCGCCGGCAAGGCCGGCGTGACAGAACCTGCCATTTTCCGCCACTTTGACGGCGTAGACGGCATGTTCCAGTCGCTCTTTTCGGTAGTGGAGCTGTACCTCAACTACTTCATGGATCTTTACAAGTATGACTTGTTCATGGGCATCGACAGGCTGGAAAGCGTTTTTTCGAAAACGCTCCAGGCGCTCAAAGACGACAAGGAACTTTCATACATGGTCTCCCAGCCGGATGCCATATTCCGCCAGTACCCCAAGCTCAAGACGCGCCTTAAGGACCTTCACCAGAAAGAGCGCGCACTTGCCTTGGACTGCCTCAAGGAAGCGAAGGCAAAAGGACAGCTTCTGGCTACTGTAGATATCGAATCCGCAAACAGTCTGTTCACCGGAGCGACCATGCTCGTACTGCAGGGTTGGATAGACGGAGAGTATGCGGATCCCGTTAAAGAAGGCAAAAAACTGTGGGCCGCTTTCAAAGCGCTCATCGCCAAACCCGGTATTCAAGCGCTCATGCGCCCACAATCCGCAATCGTACAGAAAGTAAAGCTTACTCCTGTCGTTGCAGCAAAACCCGTATCGAAAACCAAAGGAGACAAAAAAGTGACAACAACCCCGAAAAAGGCGGCCGTCGCCAAACCCGCTGCTAAAAAAGCAGCACCCAAAGCCAAAGATGCCGTTAAGAAAGCCGCTCCCAAGGCTAAGCCAGTCGTTAAAAAAGTGGCTCCCAAGGCTAAACCCGTCGTTAAAAAAGTAGCCCCCAAGGCTAAGCCCGTCGCTAAAAAAGTAGCCCCCAAGGCCAAACCCGCCGTTAAAAAAGACGCCGTAAAGGCTAAACCCGTCGTTAAAAAAGTCGCTCCCAAGGCAAAACCCGCCGCAAATCCCGTGGTCAAGCCTGTCGTAAAGCCCGTTGTAAAACCGCTTCTCAAAATAGACCCCACGAAATAATTATTAAAAAAAGCCCCTGAAACCATCGGTTTCAGGGGCTTTTACAATAAATAGAAAAGATCAGCAAGCGCTTTTAAGTGCTGCCTGCAACGCTGCGATAAGCTGTTCGTGGGTAAAGGGCTTCGCAAGGGCGCAGACGATGCCGAAATGCCCCGTAAAGTTTCGTATGGAATCCGCTTCCGTGGAAATTCTGCCGGACATCAGTATTATGGGAACACCGGGCTTTAGCTGGCTGATTTCCAGCGCAAATTCAAGACCGTTCTTCCCTGGCAGAACAACATCGATGATTACGGCGACGGGACTATGATCCGTAAGCAGTTTTAAGCCTTCGGCGGCATCGGAAGCGCTCAGAACCTTATAACCGGCCTTCTCGAGCATCAGCGTAGCGATTTCGCGAATGCTCCACTCATCGTCAATTATCAGTACTTCTTCCATCGAATATATTCCTTAAAGCGGCCACTAGCCTGCTTGCTCTCTATAATACTATAAACGCCTTATCGATTCTCGGCAAGCTGGCACCTGCAGAAACCTGCTTGACCGGCTGGTTGACATTGGTTATCATGCGAAGGCAATTCGCTCTGGGATTTGCAGTTACTCGTTAAAGACATAGCAAAATAATGGTTTTCGATGTTCGATAAATTGATAACTGCCGGGATGGTGGAATGGTAGACACCAGGGACTTAAAATCCCTTGCTGCGCAAGCGGCGTGTGAGTTCGAGTCTCATTCCCGGTAATGCTAAATTGTTTTTCTATAAAGAATTATTTTTGCCAAATTAGCAGCAAACTGGTGCCTTTTCCTAATCACTATGGGAAGGGCTTGGTCTCGGAAGGAAGTAGATGCACGGCCTGTCGATGCAATCACCGGGAGAAACCACATGCCCTCCCTATCGTCTGCAGACCGCCACTTGAACTATGGTTTCTTTTGGAAACAATGATACCCGCATTCAATTCGTTCAATTATTTTGATTATTGAGGATGCCAATTCCTAAAGATTACAGCTGGCTTTGCACCCCGATCCACCAAACTGGCTATTGCAGCTTATCTCCTCGATCTCCAACTCACAGTCTTCTGCCCTGTCGCCTGGGTCGCCATTCATTTTGTTCTCGAATCTGCTTCTTTCCATGGTCCAGGCGCGGTCCACTTAGCATCGTCAATTTTCTCATAAGCAACGGAAATTCTGAATTGGATAACGATTCCTGCGACCACTTTGTGGAAATTAAATGTAACATTTGTTACGTAACGGCGTAACGAAAGTGGCACTAGGGGACCTCTGAAAACTGCAGTTTTTGCTGCTTCAGCCCTCAAGCCCGTTCTTCAAAAACTTTCCGCCGCGCATGCTGGCCAGCACGGAAAAATCCTTGTCGAACACCACGATATCCGCCTCGTGCCCGGGAACCAGGAGGCCGCGCTTTCCCAGCCCTATTATCCTGGCGGGATTCGTGGATGCAAGCTTTATCGCGTGCTCCACGGGAAGCCCCCAGCTTACGAGGTTGGCAATGCCCCGCATCATGGTAAGGGAAGAGCCGGCCATCACCTTGTCCGACTTGCGGTAAAAAACTCCGTCGAGCAGTTCCACCTCTTCGCGATTCGCGAAAAACGGGCACGCTTTCTGTTCCGTGGGCTTGAGGGAATCGGTAACCAGCACCACTTTGTCCTGGGGTTTATCGCGCATCAGGAGGTGTATCAAGTCGGGGTGTACGTGCTTGCCGTCGGCGATAATCTCGCAGGACAGCTCGGAATTGATGAGTATGGCTCCGACAGCTCCGGGATCACGGTGGTGCAGGCGGCTCATGGCGTTGAAGAAATGCGTCGAGTGGAGGATTCCCGCCTGCATGCCTTCCAGCATGTTATCGTAGGTGGCGTTCGTATGTCCCGCCTGCAGGACGATACCCCGGGAAATGCAGAACAGCGCCAGTTCGCGCATGCCCTTAAGCTCGGGGGCCACGGTCATGTTCGTAATATGCCCGCGCCCGGCCGCATAAAGGCTTTCCATCAATTCAAGGTCCACGGACCTGCTATGGGCGGAATTCTGCGCGCCCAGCCTGTCCGGCGATATGAAAGGACCTTCGAGATGGAGCCCGGCGATCCTGGCTCCCGTCTCGCTGCCCATGGCGTCGACGCAAGCCTTTATGGCTGCGTGCATGTCCGTTTCGGACATGGGGTAAATCGTAGGGCAAAAACTTGTAACGCCGCAGATGCCCAGGCTATCGGACATGGCCAGGATGGAGCCGACGGACAGGTCTTCGGTTCCGTAGCCGGCGAATCCGTGGATATGCGTGTCGATGAATCCCGGCGCCACGTACGCCCCCATCGCATCGAATTTCTCGATGTCCCCGGGGAGCTTCTTTTGCAGGAAGCGCTTCTCCGAAAAGACTTCGGCTATGACACCGTCCTGGACGAGAATCGCGCAGTTATCCATACGCGCATAACCTGCCAGCAGCGTCGCATTGTGTATGCATGTTCCGGACATGGCATCTCCTCGCTAGGTTGCGTCGCTCTCAGGCTAGATGGCAGGCTACGGTTCTGCCTCGGACAAGCCTGGATTCCGGTGGTTCGGTTTTGCAGCGCCCGCAGGAGCGGGGACAGCGCGGCTCGAACGGACATCCCGGTGGATCCCACAGGGGGCTGGGAGGCTCGCCCCTGAGCTCCCCTTTAAGCAGGGAGCGGGCTTCCGGATCCCAGTCGGGAATCGACTTGAGCAATGCCTGCGTATACGGATGCGCTGGATCCGAGAATAGAGTCTCGGAAGGCCCGCCTTCCACGACCCTGCCCAGATACATCACGAACATGGTATCCGATACGTAGCGGACGAGATCCAGGTTGTGCGAGATAAAAATATAAGCCAGGTTTTCTTCTTTCTGGATTTCCTTGAGCAGGTTTACAACCTGACTCTGCACCGACACGTCCAAGGCGCTGGTGGGCTCGTCGCAGACTATGAGCCTGGGCTTGAGCGCCAGTGCGCGCGCCACGGCGATTCTCTGCCGCTGCCCGCCGGAAAACTCGTGCGGGTACCGCTCCAGGTCTTCCGCATGCAGCCCCACCCTGCCCAGGAGGCTCACGAGATAGTCCCTGGCTTGCGCCAGGTTTCTGGCAAGGCCATGGGCCTGCAGCGGCTCAAGGAGTATTTTGCCTATGGTCATGCGGGGGTCAAGCGACGAGAACGGATCCTGGAACACCATCTGCACATCGCGACGGAAGGCGAGTTCATTTTTTTTATCCAGCCTGCCCAGAACTTCCCGGCCATTGCCTTCGCGGTCGAAATACTCGAGGGACCCTTCGCCGTCGAGTATGCGTGCGATTATCCTTCCCAGCGTCGTCTTGCCGCAGCCGGACTCACCCACCACGCCGATGGTCTGTCCGCCGGAAATCTCGAAATCGAAACTGTCCAGCGCTAGAAGCCTAGCCTTGACGAGCATGAGCACGCCCTTCCTGATGGGGAAAAGCTTGCGGAGTCCCTTACCGCGCAATATCGTCGACGTGGTCACTGAATGCCTCCATGGTACAGCCAGCACGCAACTTCGCCCTTGCCTGACATTCCTTCCACCGCGCGCAGCAGGGGTTCTTCCCGCAGGCAGCGTGGACCGGCCTTGTCGCAGCGGGCAGCAAAACGGCAGCAGCCTTCGCCTATCTCGGCGGGCCTGGGCACGGAGCCCACTATGGCGCAAAGCGGCCGTCCCTTGCTTTCCTTTGTGATGCGCGAGTCTAAAAGACCCCGGCTGTACGGGTGCAGCGGCGCGGAGAAAAGACAGCGCACGTCCGCTTTTTCCACGATCTTGCCTGCGTACATTACGTGGACCCTGTCGGCGATTTCCGCCACCACGCCAAGGTCGTGCGTTATGAAGAGCAGCGCCGTACCCGTCTCGCGCCGCATGGCATACAGGAGACGGAGCACTTGCGCCTGAATCGTAACGTCAAGGGCCGTGGTAGGCTCGTCGGCGATGAGGAGCCTGGGCGTGTTCATGACGGCTATGGCGATGAGCACGCGCTGCAGCATGCCCCCCGACATGCGGTGCGGATATTCGTCTATGCGCATCTCGGGCTCGCTTATGCCCACCGAGCGCAATGCCTCCACGGACACGGCTTTTGCGCGCTCCCTGCTGTCCGGATAATGCGCCTGCCTGGCTTCCACCATCTGCCGGCATATAGTGGCAAGCGGATCGAAGGCGGACATGGGCTCCTGGAAGATCATGCCCATGTCCTTGCCGCGAAGCTCCCGCCGGCGCGCATGTGAGGCTTCCGTTATATTTTCTTTATTGAATCTTATGGTACCGGACTGGAAAATCTTCGAGCCCGAGTACAGGCCCATGATGGTGCGGGCGGTAACGCTCTTGCCGCTGCCCGATTCCCCCACGAGCGCAAGAACCTCGCCTTCCTCCAGGTAGAAGGAAACTCCGTCGGATGCCTTGACGACTCCGTCGAAAGTTTTGAAATGCGTCCGGCTGTCTTCTATTTCCAACAGTCTTTCCATGGCTAGGCCTCCAGCTTTTCTACGGTGCCGTTGGGGTCGAACGCGTCGCGGAAGGCATCTCCCACGAAGTTGAAGGAAAGCACGGCGATCATGATGAACAAGCCGGGGAGCATCAGCCAGGGGTAGCTCTGTATCGCGCTGATCGACTGAGCCTGCTTTAGGAGAAGCCCCCAGCTCGTCATCGGCTCCTTGATGCCCAGTCCCAGGAAGCTGATGGTGCTCTCGCCCAGGATCATGCCGGGTACCGAGAGCGTGGATACCACGATAAGGTAGCTCGCGACGTTGGGAATTATGTGCGCCGTTATTATTTTTAAAGGCCGCACGCCGGCTGCCTTCGCGGCAAGCACGTATTCCTTCTCGCGCAGGCTCAAGGCCATGCCCCGCACCACGCGAGCCACGCCCATCCAGCCGATGAACGAGAGCACGATGACGATGCCGAAATACAGGTATGTGCTCGGCCAGGTTGGCGGGATGATCATGGCCAGGGCCAGCCACAAGGGTATGCGCGGAAACGAGCGCAGCACTTCGATGAGCCGCTGGATGAGTACGTCGGGCATGCCCCCGAAATACCCCGAAATAGAGCCTATCAGGGCGCCTATCACGACGGACAGGAAGGTACCCACGAGGCCCGCGGAGAGCGACACGCGGGAGCCG
>JANNSO010000029.1:0-46312 GCA_031402655.1 Spirochaetota bacterium
ACTTCGAGGCGGTTGGACATGCGCCGGCCCGCCGACGGATCCAGCACCGAAAGAGAGACAAGCCGTGCCTTGTCCAGGAGGAGGGAGCCGTGGTCGTCGTTCGCCGGCGGCTCGTCGTCGTAGTAAAGGACGCCTCCGCCCAAATCGGAGGACTCGACCGCGGGGTCTGAGATAGCCGATACATGGTCAGCGCCGAAGCGCTCGGCGAAGGCCATTTGCCCTTCCACCTGCACCCTATGATCGGTGGCGTACGCTTTGTACTTAGCGCCGATTCCCCTGGCGGCGAAGCTCATGGTTATGGGCATAAAGGGAATTCTATCCCCGCAGCCCTTCTCGATGATCGACCGAACGAGTATTTTACCGGTCATGGTCTAAAACCATTATGGCATGCCCCACCTTGATGCAAATCGCCCCGTAAATGTCTTATAGGCGGTTTAGGCAGGCGAAATGAAAAACCAATCAACTGTTTTTTACCTGCCTGGCCAGTTCGCGGCCGCGTTCGCGCAGCAGTTTTTGAGTTTCACCGTCCGCTGCTCCCGCCCATTCCACCGATTCAAGCTGGGTCCACTTGAGTGGCGCTACTTTGGCATCGTATTCCTTCTTGGCCCCGCCAATCCAGCCGAAGCTGCCGATACGCAGCGCCTTGCGGTTCCAGACGTGCTTGCGCTCGAACATGTCCAGTACATAGGCCATGGCCGGGAACATTTTGTACTCGTAGGTAGGCATGGCGATTACGATG
Source organism: Spirochaetota bacterium (assembly GCA_031402655.1). GTDB lineage: Bacteria > Spirochaetota > Spirochaetia > Treponematales > UBA12059 > JANNSO01. The sequence goes on from JANNSO010000029.1 coordinate 740, forward strand.
CCGGCGCACTTGTACGCATCTGCCAGCACGAAGGAAACGTCCTCGTCGGGCACGCGGTGTATGGAGTAGGGCACCAGCTCGTCCTCGATTCCCTTTAGCAGGTATTCTAAGGCGTTGCGGGTGTTGCCGTACATGGATCCCCACACGACGCAGATTTCCTTCTCCTGCGGGCCGTCCATGTAGTTTGCGTATTTCATGTAGCGGTCGATTATTACCTGGGGTTTTTCGCGCCAGATAAGGCCGTGGCTGGGCGCTACCACCTTGACGCCCAGCGGAGCTATTTTTTGTATCGCTTTTTTTACGAAAAGGCTGAAGCTGGAGACTATGTTGGCGTAGTAGCGGAGGCTTTCCGCCTCGAAGAACGCATGCTCTTCGGCGTAATACTCGTCGTCGAAAATCCTGTTGCCCAATTTGCCAAAGCTGCCGAACGCGTCGCAGCTGAACAGTACGCCGCTTTCCGGCTCGAAGGTTACCATGGTTTCCGGCCAGTGCACGTTGGGCGCTTCCTCGAAAACGAGCTTTATTCCGCCCAGATCCAAAATATCGCCGGACTTTACGGCCATAAGACCGTCGCTAATCTTATAGAAGCTTTTTACCATTTCTATGCCCTTGGCCGTGGCTATGATAGTAATGTCGGGGTTCAGTTTCTTAAGCTCCCCCAGCCAGCCGGTATGATCGGGTTCCAGGTGGTTTAAAATAAGGTAATCTATGGATGAAACATCGGCACCAGCGTCTCTCAGCTGCTTCTTGAGCTGGGCCGGAGCCTCGCACCAGTCGCGGACAAGGTCTATAAGCGCCGTCTTTTGACCCTTAACCAGATACGAATTAAGCGACACGCCCTCGGGAATCGGCCACAAGCCCTCGAAAAGATCCTTGGTGTCTATGTCGGCATGGAGAGCCCAAACTGATTCGCTTATCTTGACTGCCTTCATGCAATGCTTCTCCTAACGGTAAAATCGACGGGTCTGTACCGGTCGTTTAAAGAAGTATAGCAAATGTGTACCGTTTAATCGACGGGCTGTAACTAAGAATTTTTACCACAGAGGCACAGAGGCACAGAGAAGATGAGAAAAAGAAAAAAAGAGGGTTGAAGAGGGTGAATCAAGAGAGCAGCCGTGCAGCTTCTCAATTGTCCCTCACCATCCCTCTCTTCTATTGTCTTCCTCTGTGTCTCTGTGCCTCTGTGGTTAATATTCCCAGTTTCTACCCCTCAGAAACTACCCGACCCGAAGTTGAGCCCGAAGCTGAAGCTTACCTTGGGACCGTCGTTTAGTACCAAGTACTCGGAATCGGTGGCGCCGAAGGCGATTAGGGCGGAGAAGCTGGCGTTAAGGCCGGTAAAGATTTTGTACGAAAGGCTGGGGCGCACGAAGCCCGATAGGTCCGACAGGTTGCCCATGCCGAATACCGATAGCGAAAGATCGTCAACGAACAGCTCGGTGCGCGAGATGTTCAGTGCCACGTAATGCTGACCCGAGTTGGCGATAAGACCTTTGAGAAGTCCCGAGAATGCTGCATCCGGGTCGTCTGATGATAGTGCAAGAATTGCTTTAATAGCTGATTCGTTGGTATGTGCCTCGGCAATGCGTGCCTCCCTGTCCGCATTGGCGTAGCCTTCGCCGTCGAACAGGTATTGGCCAGCGACGTTCATCTTCCAGTCGCTGTTGGAATACATGAACCCGGCGGTTCCCTTGAAGAACGGGGATGTTTTGTCCTCCGTGGTCGTCACGAATGGGGGAGCAGCCGTTACGCTGTTGGCCCATTTTTTTTCGGAGCCGCGGGAGAGCGTAGCTTCGCCGAACAGGCTGATGTCTTTTATGGAGCCGGAGGCGGTAAACACGCCGCGGATGGGGGTGTCGCGCTTATAATAGCCGCCCAGACCCAGCTCCCAGGCGCCGATTACAAACTCGCCTTTTACGGCTGCCGCGATGTCTTCGGGCACGAGGGTTTCGGTGTCCACTACGCCATACGCCCAGATGTTGTGCTGGCTGTTGGGAATGGGTATGTTCATGCGCAGCGTTACCGGACCTTCGCGCTGGGCCGTGGGATTGAGCACGTCGATGGTCTGCAGGTTGAGCACGTCAGCGGGGCTAAAGAAGTAGCCCACGCCCCAGGTTACGGTCTGCTTGCCGAAGCGGAAAAACGCCTTGTCGTTCCAGGTAAAATCGGTAAACAGCTTGAACACCTTGATGTCCGGGAGGCGCAGGGTGGTAGATGTTGGGGTAGTTGGAATTATCTGCTCGGTGTAGAAGGGCCAGCCGGTCTTCATGGAGCCGTAGAAGCGCATGCCGGCGGAGGGGCGGGCATCGAAGAACAGGAGTGCGGACAGATTGGGATCCAGTTTGTAGATATCCGCCTTTTTTGGGTCCGCGCCGTTGTTCCACGGGTCGAACCAGCCCATTTCCATGTCGGCGCTGCCCGAGAAGCTGCCGCCTACACGAACGGCGTCGCTTACCAGCAGGCTGTTTACGGCGTCGCCCTCTTGGCCTTCGGGAATCATCTCAATCATCTCGATATCGCCGAACAGGGCTGCTTCGTCCTCGGCCGTCCCGGCCGCGGCGCCCTGGGCGGCAAGCGGAATAAGCACTGCGGCAAACAGGGCACACGCAAGCGCCGCGCGGATTTTCAAGATTGTAATCATTTGTTTACCTGCTCGATGTAGGCTTTTGTAAATACCTTGGGCGGCAGGTCCGACAGGGATTGCTCGGTCATGGTTACCTGGCTCTGCTCGCCGGGCGTGTTTTTGTCGATGCGGTTAAGCTCGTCGATGATGAGTATAGCGGACGGCAGCAGGTAGCCCTGGATAACCACGTATTTGGTAAACAAGGTGGTGCGCATGAGGCGGTCGCCGGAGACGGAAAACGCCTCTTCCTTGAGCAGTATGGTGCGGTCTTTTCGCACGTAATACTTGAGCCGTTCGTAGCTCACGTCGTTTGTCTTGGCTTTGAGCTCGATTATCCATACGGGAAAGCTTCCGATGGTGCCTTCGGTGGTGCCTACGATATCGTAGTCGTCCTCGATGCTTTTTTTGGTAAGGTCGGAGTTCTTGGCCTCGGAATTCTGGATGTTTTCCTTTATGGACCTGAAGGTGAATTTACGGCTTGTCGGGTCGAAGAACCACACGTTGTCGTCCTCGCGCAGGTAACCCTGTCCTTTGTTAACCTCGGGCAGCATCACCAGCATGGTAAACTGGTTCTTGACGTCGCGGCGGAACATGCGCACCTGGCTTATCGAGTCCGATTCACCGGGTTTCTTGGAAACTATCGTGTACAGGGCGGTAAAATCCTTGCTGCCGAAATCCTGCTGCGCATCCAGGTCGGCAAGCATTTTTTTTGCGTCCTGGGCAAATGCCGATCCTGCGGCTACGAGAAGGCTAAGTGCGAGTAAAAATATTCTGCGTTTCATGGTCTCTCCTATTTCTGTGTTCGTAATGCTACCGCCGGCGACAGCCTGGAGGCATTTATGGCCGGAATCGCGGCCGCCAGGAGCGTCAATACGGCGATTATAAAAATATTCAATACTGCCCGCAGCGGGGGCAGGAAAAAGCTCAAGTGTCCGTTTTTCATGAGGAGGAACAGGGGAGTGTCCGTGCCGAAATTAATGAAGGACAGCCCGAGCATGATGAGCAGCGCCACGATTATGCCCGAAACCGCCCCCGCTATGGCGAGGAACAGGGCCTCGAACAGGAACATCGAGCGAACTCCCCCGCGGCGTATGCCTATGGCCCGCATCGTGCCTATCTCCCGGATGCGCTCGTACATAACCATGCGGAAGGTGTTAAGAATTCCTACCATTATGATGAAGAACAGTATGACGAGTATCACTGCGCTGGTAACGTCCAGGGCCGATACGATCTGGTCCACGGAGCTCATGTCCTCGTTTATCGTGGTCAGCTTGTACTTTACGCCTTCCCACGCTTCTTTTTTCTTGGTTTCCTGGGAGGGTATGAGGTTGCTTACGAGCGCGTTCGTCTTTTTTACGCGCTCGAATACCTGGACTGACTTGGCCAGCTCGGCATATACGATGGCCGCTACTTTCTCGGTATCGCGGTACTCCCTCAGGAGCAGGCCCATGTTCTGGTATTCGTCGGGCTGCAGGCCTATGAGCTGGTTGACGTACGGCAGCTGCGCATAAGACTGCATCTGGCCGAACATGCCCGTATCGCGGGTAATGCCGGTAAGCACGAACTCCCCCACGTTGCTTTGGTTGGTTATCGTCTCCATCTGCACCAGCAGCCTGTCGCCTATGCGGACGTTAAGTTTTTTTGCGATAACGTCGCTGATGATGAGGGCGCGGGGCTCGTCGAGGGTGGCTTCCCAGCTGCCTTCCAGCAGCTGCAGCCGGTCCTTGAGGTAGTTTTCCTTGGCCAGATATGCGCCCGCCACCATGTTGGGCACTTTCTTGCCTTCGAATATAAAAGTGCCGTAAAACCCGCTGCGCCTGGTAACGTACTGCACCATGTCTCCTGCGGCCGTAAGCGCGGCGGTAAGCGCCGCGTCGTCGCGGATCAGGGAAATGTCCTTGGAATCCTTTACCATTTCCTTGCCGCTTATAAAGACGTGCCCTGCCAGCAGGTGCGCGAAATTCTGCGAAAGGTTGGGAGAAAGTGAGCCGGCAAAGCCGTTTATCAAGGTAACGATCATAATGCCGAACGCGATGGCGCCACCCAGTAAAATACTGCGCTTTTTTTGGCGGTTCAAGTTGCGCAAGGCTATTGAAGCATAAGTAATCACGATAAAACTCCTGGTAAAAAAGGTTTGAAACGAGAAATTTCAATTTCTCGTTTCTTTCCCGAACAACTGCAATTCGTTAAGCGAATTGCCCAGGCGTTTATGAAAATTATGGAATTTTCATAAACGTCGTTATTCGGTTTGCATAGCCTGCACTGGCTGAATGCGGAGCGCCACGGTTACGGGGTATATGTGGGCAAGGAGGCCGACGAGCACTATTAGCACCAGCGATCCGATAAGGGACCACGGTTCCATATAGGCCTGCAGCACCTTGCCGCCGAACAGCAGTTCCCAGAACTGGTTGCCCGCTTTTATCTGCACCGTGTTTATGACGAGTACCGAGATTGCCGCCAGTGCTATTCCAAGAAGGCCGAATACCCCGGACAAAACGGAAGTTTCCGCGATGAACATTTGCCGCACGAAGCCTTTGTTGGCTCCCAGGGCGCGCATGGTGCCTATTTCGGCGGTGCGCTCGATTACGGATACCACGAGGGTGTTCATGATTATGATTACCACGACCACCGAAAGTATAAGGACGAATATTATGAAGATGATGCGGAATATCTCGGTGCTCTGAGCAAACTGACCGGCGGCAACCTGCCAATCCCCGGCTTTTGCGGAAATCTTGTTTTCCGCGAACCAGGCGTTCAGGTCGGCGATTACCGCATTTGCCCTGGAAGGACTATCCAGGCGCAGGAGCATGGCGTTCCAGGCGCCGGTGTCCGCCGTGTTCAAGCGCTCGCGGTTGCTCGTGTCGCCCAGAATGTTGTCCAGGTCCGTGGTGGCCGAAACCGCGACCTGCGGCTCGGCGAACATGTCGTCGCTGAACAGCGCATCGATGTCGCTCGTGTCCAGGAGCGATGTTTGCGAGGCGGAAAGCGTTATGCTCTCGTTCGCGCCTACGGTCAAGCCGCTCATCACCCGCAGGGTGTCTATGTCGATATAGCAAAGATTATCCGGGCCCGCGCTGTCGGTGGGGCGCTTGAAGGTGCCGACGAGCGGAACGCTCCGTATGCGCATTCCGGCACCGCCGAATCCCTGCAAGTCGATTTCATCGCCGATTTTCACCGGCTTAAGCACTTGTTTTTCCAGCCTTGCAAGCTTGTCCTCGGGAACCATGATGCCTTTTTGTCCGGGCTGTATCATGGTACCCTGCACCAGCGTGATGCTCTCGAACATCTGCCAATAGGTAGTGGCGTCGATTCCAAATAGAATGCCGAAGCTCAAGGGGTCGTTTTCGCCCGGCGGACCCATTCTAACGGTAACACCATCGTCATCGTCCTCTTTTTGGGCGTCTTTCAGCTGTCGCGCATCGCTGGTAAAGCCAGTAAAACTGGTAGCCATTGCGGTATAATTCCTGACGCCTTTCAGCTCCCGGACGTGATTAAGTATTTTGTCGTACTCGGGTACCTGCGGTGTGTCCTCCAGGCCGGTCATGGATTGTATGCCGAATATCGATACCTTGGCGTCCGACGCCCCGGTAATTATAACGTGGCCGGTGTAGTTGCTTATAAAGGACGTCTCGATACCCCGGGACGCAGCTTCGAGCGCGGCGTTTCCAAGTACCAGGATTATAACGCCAAGGGTCAGCAACATTCCCACTATTACGCTTTTTGCCTTATGCTCAAGCAGGTTGCGGAATGCGATTTTAAGGGTTACGGGCATCTTAGGACTCCACGTTGCATACGGCGTTTGCGCGTTCACCCCGTCGAACGTTTTCTGTTACCAGGCCGTCGCGCAGGCGAACGATGTGGTCGGCTATGTCCACGATTTTGGCGTCGTGCGTAGAGAATATAAAGGTGGTTTCCAGTTCGCGGTTGATGCGTTTCATCAGTTCGATTATCTGCTCGCCCGTGGCGCTGTCCAGGTTGGCGGTGGGCTCGTCGGCAAGCACGATTTGCGGCCTGGTAACGAGGGCGCGGGCAATGGCCACGCGCTGACGCTGGCCGCCGGAAAGCTCGTTGGGCTTGTGCTTCTTCCAGTCCATGAGGCCTACTTCTTCCATTAAATGGTCGATCCAGTCGTTTTTTTCGGCTTTGGTAATGCTTGTTTTACCTAAAAGGAGAGGGAATTCTATGTTTTCCCATACATTGAGCACGGGAATCAGGTTAAAGGACTGGAATATAAAACCCAGCGTCTCATGGCGCAGCTTGGTTAGCTCCCTGTCATTGAGGGCGCTCGTTGCCTTGCCGTTGATGAATACCTCACCGGTCGTTGCCTTGTCAATCAAGCCTATCATATTGAGGATTGTGGTTTTTCCCGATCCCGAAGGGCCGGCGATCGAAATAAAATCGCCTTTTTCTATGCAGATGGATACGCCTTTTACCGCTTCCACCTCTACCTTACCCAGAGGGTATATTTTTCGTACGTTCTGTAATTCTACGATGCCCATGAAATCTCCTTGTTTGTCGCGTATTGCCGCATGCGTTTCGCCATGCGTGCAATGCCAAAAATTCCGGTCTATAAACCGCTTTGTACAAAGTACAAAAACAGGGGCAGGTGGGCAAGTGCTTTTTAATTTTGTTAATGCTTTCGTAATAAGTGGCAGAGCGCCGTGCCAAAGAAAAAACCGCCCTTTACAGGCGGTTTTTTTCTTTGCAAAACTTTGATCCGGGCGGGGATCGAACTCACGACCTGTTGCTTAGGAGGCAACCGCTCTATCCAACTGAGCTACCGGACCAGTACCAGCGCCATCTTAAATGGTTGACGGCCTGCCTGTCAACGGCCGGAATTATCCGCGGTAGTGCCGTCGCCCCCGGATTCACCGCTTGACTCGGGCAAAGCCGCGGGTTTTGGTTTTTCCGCTTCGATACGTGCGCGTTCCTCCGCTTCGGCCACTACTTTTTCCAGTTCGGCGTAGGGGTCTTTGGTGCTTTCCGCATAGCCGGTCTTAAGGTCTTCCATGTAGCCGGTAAGCTCCGCCGCCTTGGCGCGAATCTCTTCGATTGCCGCATGGTTATTGGACTCGGGCATCGCCTTGAGCCTGGCCATGTCCAGCTTCAGCTGCTTGAGGGCGTTTACCGAGGAGCGCATGCGCAGTTTAAGCACCTCACCCTGTTCGGCAAGGTCTTTGCTTGCGCGTATCTGGCGGTCCACCTCGTCTATCGATTTGCGGTATTCGCTTTTAAGCGCAGGGCTTACGGCTTTTTCCAGTTTCTCGGAAAGGTCCAGTTTGTCATGGCGCAGCTCCACGATAGGGATGGCCGCGACGATGCCGTCTATCTCGTTGACCGACTGGGTAAGCATCTTTACCTGGTCCACGTATTTATTGAGGGTAGGGATCATGTCTTTGTCCAGCCCCGAGTTTTTATCCGTCTTGATGGTGCGGATAATTTCGTCGCGGGCGGCTTCGGCTTCCTGGTAAAAGGCTGCGTAGGTTCCTGCGGCGGCGCTCATGGTCCGGCGGGTCTTGCCCGTGCTGAACAGCTCCGACCAGGAAGCCACTCCCAGCCGCCGGAACAGCTTTTTCTTGAGGCTGGCCATGGATGCGGGAAAGGCAGCCAGGTGGCCGAGGAAACTGAGCGCGATAATTCCGCCGGGTATCGCGGACCACCAGAAACCTGTCCATGTCATGGAGTTGATGAGGACCAGGAGGGTCGGGACGGTAAGTACCGTGGCCGCATGCGAGGCCATGCTGTCCCGTACGCGGTTTATCTTCTTATAAATATCCAGCGATTCCGGATCGATGGCGGGCGTTTTACCGATTTCGCGCTCTTTGGCCTTGGCGCGGAGCAGGCTAAAAAAATGGCTTACGATGCCTATGCCCCACGCGGCGCTTACGATGGCCGGCCACATGAATCCGCCGGGATTCGTCTGGCTGTATATGTACCAGAGACCGGCATTAACGCCGACATAGGAAAAAAGATTGCCTATGAAGCCGCCCGCGGCTTTGGAGGATTTTTCCTCTATTCGTTCCCGGTAGCGGTTGAAATCGGTTTCCAATTCTTCGTAGCCGGGCTTCAAGTGGTCCGAATCGACAAGATCCTTGTCCCATTTCCCGGTGGGAAGGTCTTTCATGGCGCCGCCGGTCATATAAGCCAGCTGGTTTTTCCTGCCTATCCTATCCAGCTTTTGCTCGATTTTCTGGGCAACCCGCTCGAGTTTGTGCTCCACGCCATCATAGCGGAACTCAAAATTGCTGGTAGAACTGGATGTATCGCCGTTGCGGCGGGGCGGCTGGGGAGCGCCGGGAGTTCCCGGACCTCGCGAGTTTTGCCATTCTCCCACTTTTTGCTGGACAACCCGGGCGATGCCTTCCACGGCCTTGCCTATGTCGCGAGCAAGGTCGGATGGGGGTTGCTGCTGGGAGCCGGTATCCAAGACGGGCCGGCGCTGCACGAGTATGCCCTTTTCTGCAAGGCCGGCTATTACTTCCTGGGCTTCCACCCCTCGGTCGCCATAGCGTTCCAGCGCTTCCTCCACGGTCAGGCGGCGCCCCATGGTGCGCGTGTCTTCCAGTATGGTTTTGCGAAGGTCGCTGATAAGCTTTTGCGATTCTTCGGGGGTAAAAGTGCGAGCCGGAGCAGTAGGGACATTGAGGCTTTCGCTGTCTGGCTTGTAGCCAGGATGCGGCTTGGTGGCGTCCGGATCGAACTCGACGTTGGCGCTTACGATTTCGTATGCGTGTATTTCCTTGGTTATGTTCTTAAGCGATACCTTACCCAGTTTTTCGGCGCGAAAATCGATTTTATTCAAAACCTGATTGTACACATCCTGCGAAAAGCAAATGGTTCCCGGGCGCGCGAAAGACTGCAGCCTGGCGGCGATGTTGATGCCTTCGCCCAGGGCGTCGTTCTCGTAGAAATAAATGTCGCCCAGGTGGACGCCGATTCGCAGAAGAAGCGGCATGGCCGTATTAAGCTTGTTGTATTCGTACAGGGCATCCTGGACTTCCATGGCGCATTGCAAGGCTTCCACGGTATTCCTGAAGTCGATAAGAAACGCGTCGCCTATGGTTTTAATAACCGTGCCGTGGCGTTTTGCGGCAATATCGAGGATGATTTTGTTGTGAATCTCCAACAGCTTGAGCGTTCCGGCCTCGTCGCGCTCCATCATGCGGGAAAAGCCCACGATATCGGTGTACATGATCGCCGCGAGGCGGTAGTCTTTTTGTTCCATAGTAAGCCCTTCTAGCGAGCGTAGCTCAATTCAATTCGCATCGCGAATTGAATTTTCTTTGCCGGGGAGCGTAAGAAACCGAAATTATTCCAGTTTCCCGCAGTAACCTGGCTAATCACAATAGAATAGCGAGTCGATATGGTCAACACATTCATGCATCGTGTCGGTTGAATGCCCGGCAAGGTGTTGAAAATCCCCGGATGAGGATTTTCGACAGCCTGCTAAAGAGCTGAAAAGATTATTTCCGCCCGCGCCACGTCCGCCTTGAGGAATCGCAGCCGCACTGTATCGTTCAGCTCCAGGCTCGGCAGTTTTACGCGGGTTTCCTGGCCCAGTTCGGGAATATACACGGTACTGTCGGTGCCTGCCTGCACAACGGTTCCATCTCCTTCCCAGTCGGGGTGTTCCAAAAGCCACACGATTACCCAGTGCAGGTCGCTGGCCCGCTCGGCTTTCCGGGCTGCCTGCCCCTGTGCCGCGGCCTTGGCCAGGCGCATGGAAAGCTCGTCGGCGGGCAGGGGTGGGGTGCCTGCCAGCACGGCGCGTATCTGCTGATGGGCAAGCAGGTCGGCATAGCGGCGGAGCGGGCTCGACGCTTGCGCGTACATGGTAATACCCAGGCCCTGGTGCGCCCGCGGCTGGACGCCGGCCATGCCCGCCCGCATAAGACGGCGTTTGGCGAATTCCCCGGCCAGGCCGTCGGGAAGGTTCTCCCGGTTGCCCGGAGCCTCCTGGCTGTAAAATGGAAACGGCAGCGAGCGCTCGAATGCCCAGCGGGCGGCCGCTTCGCCGGTCATCACCATCATCTCGCGCACGAGGGCTCCCGCGCGCGTCCTGTTGATCAGCTGGAGTTCGGGCACGCCGTCCTTTGCCCAGATATGCAGCTCGGGTATCTCGATGTCCACGGCGCCGTTTTTTCGGCGGTATGCCAGCCGCTTGTCGGCAATGAGCATCAGCCGGGCAAGCGGACCGGAGTCCAACTCGGCATCGACTGACTCGTACGATCTCCGCATTACTTTTACGAAACTCGGCACAATCTCGGCACCGGCGACGAGGCCTTCGTCATCCAGCGTAATCTTGAACGACAGCGCGCGCGAGAGCTCCGAGAGTCCCAGCCCACAGCGATCCAGCGCCGCATCGGGAAGCATGGGAATGGTGCCTTCGGGCAGATACAGCGTGCAGCCGCGGTTGGCAGCTTCCAGGTCGGCATCCGAGCCCGGCGTAATAACGGCGGCCGGATCGGCGATGTGCACCCACACGGTATCGTCGGCAAAGGAAACAGCGTCGTCGGGGTCGTGGCTCCAGGCGTTGTCTATGGCCCAGGCGGGCATATGCGTAAGATCGACACGCCCGGCATCGTCGTCCGCGGCCAGTTCGAGCTCGGGTGCCTTGGACGGGTGGTCGGCCCGGCTTGGGTAGGGATTCAGTGAAGGTTTCCAGATTCCCGCGCGCAAAAGCCAGGCGTGTGCCGATTCCATGGTTTCACCCAGGCCGGCTTCCGCCGCTATTTTGGATTTTTGCGTCTTGCCGAGAGCGAATGCCTCGATCTCGCCGTAAAATCGCTCGTCGCCCGCTTGCACGAGATTTTTCTTTGCCCGGGCTATGAATGCGGATTTTTCTCCGGCTTCGTTTTCCTTGCGCCTGCGTTTTAACTCGAGTTCTTCGCGCTCGCTTGGGCTCCGTGCGTGGATCCGCCCGGAATCGTCTATATAGAAAAGATCGCCATTCTGCACCGCAAGACGGGTTGATAAAACCGCGGAAGGGGAGTTTTCACCGTATACCAATTCCGCCAAATCGGCCAGTTCCACGGTGCCGCCGGCTGTCATCTCCCAGGCGGTTTCAAAGTCGCCTGACTTGCCGTGTTCCGCCGGAATCGAGGCTAGGGGGCCGATGTGCAGCATTTCAACGTCTTTTTCGCGTACCCGGGTACAGCTCTTGTCGGCGAAGGTGAGCTCCAGCCGGTCGCCGTCCCGGCGCACCAATGCCGGCCTGTTTTTGAATAGTACGAGGGCTCCGCTTGCAATCATCTAAAATCCCCACTTTGCTTTATTATACGGGCTGTGCATATGCTCGGCAACCTGGAATAAGCCTTTGTCTAACGGGCATTTGACAAAGTTGGAAACTTGGGCATACTATGGTTTTATGATTCCGTGCAGGAATCGAGCATTCAGGAGGATTATAATGGTAGCTTTGTTCGTTGGTTTGCTTTTTATCGCGTTTGCGATTTTTGCCTGTCTGCCTGGTATGCCTCTCAACTGGGGTCCGGAAGTTGTCGCGTTTCTAAAAGGCGCAGCCCCCGTTTTAGCCGGTTTTATTGGCTTGATAGCCGTATTTATCGGTATTGCGGATATTAAAGACCGTATCGAAGCCAAAAAAGAAGAAGCCGAAGAGTCCAAAACCGAAAAAAAACCCGAATAAACAAAGAAACACGAGGAATTTTACCACAGAGACACAGAGACACAGAGAAGAAGAGAGAGAGATGGAGTGGGACAATTGAGAAGCCAAAAAGCCGCTCTCTTCACACCCTTTTTTCTCTTCTCCTCTCCTTTCTTCTCTGTGTCTCTGTGTCTCTGTGGTGGAATTGTCAGTGTAAGCCCATTGGTTCCCTTGACACGATGTACGTATTATGGGATTATCCACATCGCCGTTTTCGATTAGAATTCCACGAAGGTGAAGGTATAGATTCATGAAGACCCTTTTTGTTAAACCCGACGAAGCTCCTCGCACTTGGTACGTCATTGATGTCCAGGGAAAACGCCTGGGTCTCGTCGCCGCCAAGGTAGCCCATATGCTGCGCGGCAAGAATAAGCCGTTTTACACGCCACACCAGGAAATTGGTGATTATGTGGTCGTTATAAACGCCGACAAGATCGACATCTCAGGTCGCAAGCGCGAAAACAAGATGTACTACCACCATACTGGCTTTCCCGGCGGTCTCAAAACAACCACCTTCGCAAAGCTCATCGAGAAACATCCTACCGATCCTCTCGAAAACGCTATTCGTGGTATGCTTCCCAAAGGACCGCTTGGTCGAAGGCTTATAACCAACGTAAAGTTGTATGCCGGACCCAATCATCCCCATGCGGCACAACAGCCCATAGTACTCGAATTGTAAGAGAGGCATATTGATGATCAAGAATCTTGGAATTGGTACAGGACGCCGCAAAACAGCCGTAGCTCGCGTATATATCCGCGAAGGCAAGGGCGCTATCCTCGTAAACGGCATAGAGCTCGAAAAATATTTTCCTATCGCCGAGGTTGTCCAGGCAGTTTGCAGGCCGCTCGTGCTTACCGCGAACAACAACAAGTACGATATCGTAATCAACGTCGTAGGCGGCGGACCCAACGGACAGGCCGGTGCCTGTACCCACGGCATAGCCCGCGCGCTCAGCCAGCTGGATCCTGCTTCCCAGGTTTCGCTGCGGGCCAACGGCATGCTTACCCGCGATTCGCGAATGGTGGAACGCAAGAAATACGGCCAGCGCGGCGCACGCAGGCGTTTCCAGTTCTCCAAGCGCTAAAGTACAAGAGAAACTTCGAAACACGAAGGCTGTATGGCTTGTATTGTTTCTGTTCAAGAGGGAGTCCACGGTCTCGTCAAGGCGGGTATCGATGGGGACTCCCTTTTTTTATTTCGCCGAATTTATTTCGATTTCGCCCTTTCTTTTTATAATTCGCCCATGCAGCTGGAAATAAGTGCCCAGGCCGATATGGATGTCCTTATACTGGCTTCCGAAGCGTTAGTGGCGGAACATGCCGCCCTGCAGCTGCTTGAACGCGCTGAGCAATCGAGGTTTGGCCTCGGCCACAAGCTTGCCAAGCGCAAATTCAATCGGCAGGCCATAGGAGCCAGCCTGGATTTTCTGGAAAACCAGGGTCTCTTATCCGATGCGCGCTTTGCCTCGTCCTGGATAAGGCAACGGGTGCGCAGGCATGCAGAGGGTCCAAGCTCGCTGAGGCAGGCGCTGGCCGCACGAGGAATAGCCGCTCCTGCGATAGTGCTCGCCGTTTCGGAGGTTTTAACCGCCGATGTTCGCGCTATTGTTCTGCAAACGGCCCGTGATTTGCTCGCGGTAAAATATCCGGAGCCCCGGGATTTACGCTATGCACTGAAAGGACTGGGTTATGGCTCTACTGAAATTGATGATAGCCTCAGTGCTGTCAACGATACTTGATCTTCGCTCATCTGTTCGCGCATCTTGACATTCTTTCGCATTGTTTGCACAATGGTAGCAAAGCTTACTATGCAGGAGACCAAAAATGGATGACGACATCCTTACAATAGAAGAAGTAGCCAAGTATCTGCGCGTTTCCGAGCGCACGGTATACGACTGGGCTCAGAAGGGTGAAATTCCATCAGGCAAGATAGGTACTGTCTGGCGTTTCAAGAAAAACGAAATTGAACGCTGGGTAAACGAACGCCTGTCATCGAATAAGCCGGTAAGTTCGCCGCATCCCGTTACCATGCGCGCAGTCCTGGCTCCCGAACGCGTTGTATTTCTTGAATATGGCCGTAAGCATGATGCTTTGGTGGCTCTAGCCGAGAAACTTGCCAGCGCTCCCCAAATCAAGAGCAAGAGCGAGCTTATCGCAGAAATCCTTCGCCGCGAAGAACTCATGAGCACGGCGATAGGCCGTGGAATCGCTATCCCGCACGTGCGCCTGTCCAGCGTCACCGACCTTGTCGTAGCCGTGGGCGTCAGCAAATGCGAAATTCAGGATTTCAATGCTTTTGACGACGCATCCGTCCGCATACTGTTCATGATAGCCGCTGCGTATAATCAGCATGCCTATTATCTGCAGACCTTGTCGTTCTTCAGCGCAAAACTAAAGTCCAACGAGCTCCGCAGCGCCATTATGGAAGCTCCCACGCCGGCTGCAGTATACGAGTTGCTCGTAAAACAAGACGAATAAGCAAGCTAAGCGAATACCTTACTTTTATTTCAACAGCGGCTGGTTCCACGGGGACCAGCTGTTTTTTTTTCTGCTCGTGCGCTCTCGCGTTGCGTGATCAAGACATTCCGTGATAGAATTACTCCAATATCCAGTCAGTTTATTCTTGGAAGGCATCGACAAAGCTGAGTTTTGAGATGTCCCCTTATTGCGAGGTAGGTACACGTGTTTTTAAAGAGCCTCGAAATCTTTGGTTTTAAAAGTTTCGCCGATCGCACGAAAATCGATTTCTCCGATGGAATTTCCGCCTTGCTCGGCCCCAATGGCTGCGGTAAATCCAATGTCGTCGACGCTATAAAATGGGTTGTGGGCGAGCAGTCCGCGCGCGCAATGCGCGCCGAGTCGATGGAAGACATAATTTTCAACGGTACGGAAACCCGCAAAGCCCTTAATATAGCCGAAGTTACCCTTACCATATCCAACGAAAGGGGCGTTTTGCTCCTGGACCTGCCCGAAGTGGCCATCAAGCGTCGCCTGTATCGTTCCGGCGAAAGCGAATATTTTATCAATAATCAGCCATCCAGGCTCAAGGAGCTACGCGAGCTTTTCTGGGATACGGGAATCGGCAAGAGCGCGTATTCCGTTATGGAGCAGGGACGCATCGACCAGATTCTGTCCAGCAAGCCCGAAGAGCGCCGCTACCTGTTCGAGGAAGCTGCCGGCATTACCAAACACAAAGCCCGCTCGCGCGAGGCCGAGCTCAAGCTGGAACGCACCGAAGAAAACATGAAGCAGGTGGAAGGCATCCTGGGCGAGGTGAAGCGCAGCTACGAGACGCTCAAGAGCCAGTCGGAGAAGACGCTCGTGTACAGGAGCCTGCGCGAGGAAATATTCAACGTCGAACTGGACCTCCATCTTGTCAGACTGCGAGGATTCGTAAACGAGAAAGAGCGGCGCGATACCGAGATTGCGGCCAAGACCAAGGAACGCGACGGCAACAAGTTCCAGATAGACGCCATCAACCTGTCCCTCGAGGAAAACCTGGACATGGTAAACGGCATGGAGGCAAAACTCGTCGAGGTGCAGAAAACCGTATATGGTCTTGCCGTGGAGCGGGTTGGCAAGGAAAAAGAGCGCAAGCTGCTGGGTGAACGTGTCGCCGAATCCAGGGCCAAGATCGACCAGGCAAAACTAAAGCTGCGGGCCGTTACAGAAAAAATCGAGAGCCTTCGCGAAGACGAGGACGAGAAGAACGATATACTTCGCGGTCATAAAGGGCGTATCGCCGAGATAGAGAAAAATATAACGGGTTTCGAAGGCTCCATAACATCGGCCGAGGAAGGCATCCGCGCCAACGACGCTGCCATCGCCAAGGCCGAGGCCGAGATTCGACAGGCAGAGATCGAGCTCGCGCAGGCACAAACGGAACTGGACGCCATAACCGAGGACATAGTAAGCGAGCTTGATGCAAGGCTCAAGGAAAGCGGATATTCGGCGCACGAGCGCAAGGCCGCGGAAGAAGCGATATCCACGCTTATTTCGGGGATCATCGCCAGGCTCTCCGGAAAGGCCGCGATACTCGAAGACCTGGCCACGCTGAAGGATTACAATTCCGACGAAGCAAGAAACAGGATAGACAACGCGCGCGGAGCCATGGTTGAAGTTTCCGAAAAAGCCAGGGAGCTCAAGGATAAATACGAGCTGTACTGCAAGGCTACTCCTTCGTTTATCGACGAGTTTCTTTCGCCGCAGGGAATCATCACAAAAAAGCGGGCTATCGACGCACTCATGAATTCCACCAAGGACGGCATCACAGGCCGCCGGTCTAAAATCGCCTCCTGGCGCGAGGAGAACCGCGAGCTGGCCCTTCGCATCGACGCTTACCGGAAGACGCTCGAGGAGCTTCGCGGCAACCGCATCAGGATGCAGACGCAGGTGCAGGCGGCCGAGGAATCCCTTACGCTTATCCGCCGCGAGATTGCCAGTGCGGAAGCTTATTTCCGCGAGCTGGACAACGAAGTGGCCACCGAGACCCGCAGGCTCGACGATGCCCAGGAAAACCTGTCCTCGATCGACGAGGATATAGCCGATATCGAGAAAAAGGGTCGCGAGCTTACGGCGGAGCTGGAGAGGCTGGAAAAAGACATAGCCATAAAAAATTCCGATGTCGGAAAACGCCAGGAGGAACTGCGCGGCAAGATGGACAAGCTGGCCGCACTGCAGAACGAGCTGGAGCGCCTGCACATGGGGCTGGCTCAAACGGAAACCGAAATTCGGAACGTAAAGGATAATTTCCGCGAGCAGTATGGCCGCGATTTAATCGAGTTCGAGGAGCGCATGTACGAGATTCGGTCGCCCATCGCCGACATGCGGGAGAAATTGACCGAGAAAAAACAGAAGCTCAAGGATCTCGGTTCGGTAAACCTCATGGCGCCCGAGGAATTCTCCGAGGTAAAGGAGCGCTACGAATTTCTGGCGGCTCAGATAGCCGACCTTACGAAAGCGCGGGACGACCTGAAGCAGATAACGCAGGAGATTCGCGACGAGAGTGCGGAAATGTTCCTGAATACCTACAATAAAGTAAAGAAAAATTTTCATAATATGTTTCGACGCCTGTTTGGAGGTGGGCGGGGCGAGCTTCGCCTGGTAGACCCCGACCATGTCCTCGAGAGCGGCATAGAAATTTACGCCCAGCCGCCGGGAAAGAAACTGGAGAATATTTCCCTCCTTTCGGGCGGGGAAAAAAGCCTTACGGCGATCGCGATGCTTTTTGCGACCTACATGGTGCGGCCTTCGCCCTTCTGCTTTCTGGACGAAATTGACGCTGCGCTCGACGAGCAAAACGTCATACGATTTGTAAACCTTCTTCGGGAGTTCGGTAAAAGCAGCCAGTTTATCGTTATTACGCATAACAAAAAAACTGTAACCGGCGCCGACGCACTTCTTGGCGTTACCATGGAGGAATCGGGCATCACCAAGGTTATTTCCGTGCGCCTGGAACGTTCCGACGGGCAGGCGATACGCATGCAGGACCCCATGCCGGATTATGACGAGGAAGAGGTAGAGTTCGAGCATGGCAGGGAACTCGTCGCCGAGGAGAAGGAAGCAGGGGAGGAGACGGACTCTCCCGCGACAGTGGAGGCCGGCGAGCCAGAGGGGACGCACCCGGCATGATGCCGCCGCCCTGGCTTGCAAACATGGAGAAAAAACGGCTTGTTATATTTTCTTTTTCGGCGGTCTTGTTTTTAAGCGCTGTTATCCTGGTTGTATCGATTTTAGCGGGAGCACGATCGGGAGCGAAGACGTCCCCATCGAGCGCAGCGTCCCTGGAGGCGACACGAAGGGGAGGCGCACTTGCGGGAGAGCTGCTGTTTCCCGGAATTAACCCCTATGAACCTGAGTTTCCCTTTGTCAGGGAGAGGAAATCGCGTTATACTTTCGAGGATATAAAGAAGCTTTTGCCCGATCCTGCGAGCATTGACGTGGATGCGTTGAGGAAAAAAAGGAAGGAACGGCTTGAAACACTGTATTCGACGATTGATTGAACGACATTTAACGCTCCTGGTTTCCATTTTTCTCTTTGCCTCCTGCGTAAGCACGCCAAAGAGCGCCGCGCTTGAGGGCGAAGCTACGGAAGCGCTTTCCGGCTCCATTGCGGAAAATACGGGAAGTGCAAACGCAAAACCGGAAACCGAAACCGCGAAGACCGAGGCTGCACTAATTCCGGACGTCATGGATTTTCATCTGAGCCTGCCTGTTTCAAGGGTTCCTCCAAGAGTACTTGATTTGCCTCGCTTGATTATCGAGAAACCCGCCGACATAACTCTTATGTCGCCGCTTGTAAAACCTGCGCAGGCAGTTTCAAAAATTCCGGAACCCTTCCCGCCGGTCATGGCTCAGGCTTCCAAACCCAGTGTTCCTCCAAGCCCCCCGGCTGCGGCCGCAAGCGCAAAGCCGGCGGCTGCTCCTAAACCGGCAGTTGCCGCGACACCCAAACCTGCCGCGAAGCCGGCGGCGGCCATACCTGCCGCCCCCGTGCCTAAGCCGGCCGCGCTTCCTCCGGTGCCTCCTTCGGCTGCCAGGGTGGAGCAGCCTGCGGCTATCCAGAAAGCTCAGATCGAGGTTGAGGCCGTCCGGACGCAGCGCTTTGACCTTAGATTTACCGGAACCGGCTGGACATATCTGGGTGATGAGCAGGGTAGTGACGGAATCCGCTACGAAACCAGGCGCTTCGAAAAAAACGAGGCCGTATTCACCTTGAACCCGGAGCGGGTGGGTGAATATTTATTGCAATTCAGGCGGCAGGATCCTGTCGAGCAAAAAGCGGAATCAGTTTTCGTAAAGGTCGTTGTTGTCGCCTTGCCTTCGGCCGTGCCGCCCGCGGATTCGGCGCTCCGGCCGATTCAGGCTCAAGTCGCAAAACCCGACGCGGCGCCGGCGGTCGCTGGGCAGGCAGCTGCGACTCCAATAACCGCGGCGGCGCCGGCCGATTATGCTTTAATTACCGATCCCGCTCTTTTGCTCAAGTATGCGAGGGACCAGCTTTCTACCCAGAAAGTTCAGCCCGCTCTTGATGCCCTCAATCGCTATGTTTCACTTTTTTCCAGCGGTAACGACGAACTTTTCTATTTGTATGCGCTCGCCTACGAGCAGAATACACCGTTTCGGAACATAAAAAAATCCTACGACAATTACAGGCGAGTCAGGGATGAATATCCCCGTAGCAAATGGCGCAAGGATTCGCTTGATCGCATTGCCTACCTGGAGAAGCACTTTTATGGCCTCCGGTAAGACTATCCCTACAATTAAGTTATGTTACGATTACCCTGTCGTTTATCAAAGCGACCCGGTTGTGCTTTCCGTCGCCGATGCGGGACCGGGCAAGAGCGAGATCGTGCTGGATGCGAGCCCTTTCTATCCCGAAGGCGGGGGGCAGCCGGGCGACCTTGGGAGCATAGGCGGCTTTGCCTTGCTTGCCGTAAGCGAAGATTCGGGCATTGTGCGTCATTTCGCATGCGAATCATGCGAGGTTCTTGCGCTGGGTGGAGTGGAACCGGGGAAGAAGACCCATTGCGTCGTGGATGAAACCAGGCGGCAAGACCATAGTTGCCAACACAGCTGCCAGCACCTGCTCTCCTCCATCGTGCTGCGCGTTTTGGGCGGTGCCACGAAATCGTTTCATTTGGGACCAAGCTGGAGCTCGATAGACGTGGACCTTCCCGAAATAGGCATTGACGACCTTCTTGCGGTGGAGAGGGAGCTGGAGCAGGCGATACGGGACGCTTATAGTTTTATAACACATGAGTGCAGCCCCGGGGAGGCGGTGAAATTTCCCTTGCGCAGAAATATTCCCGAACTTGACGGCGTAATAAGGATAGTGGAAATAGACGGTATCGATTATACTCCCTGCTGCGGCACGCATGTTCGCGCCTCCTCGGAGCTTACGGCATGCAGGCTCTTAAAATCGGAAAAATACAAAGCCATGACGCGCGTTTACTTTATCGCAGGAGAGCGGGCTCTTGCCGACTATCGCAACCTTGCCCGGGGAGCCCGGATTACCGGTGGCTTGCTGGGTTGCGCAGAATCGGAAATCGCCGGTCTCGCAGGCGCGCAGAAAGCCAGGCTGGCGGATGCCGAATTGGAGCTTAAAGCGATTCAGGACGACTGTGCCCGCTATCAGGCCAGACTTCTTTTCGCAGAAAATCTGGGCAGCGAAATAGTCAATATAAAATCGCAGGGTTATTCCTTCGGCTATGCACTGGCATTGGCTAAATCTCTAGCGTCTCTTGGAAAAATCGGGCTTGTAAGCTGCGACGGTGGGCTTCGCTGTGCATGTGCGGCTCCGGTTTCTTTTGCAGGTTTTGCCGGAGTCTTGAAGCCCTTACTGTCTGGGCACGGCCTAAAGGGCGGTGGCAACGATGCTTTTTTTCAGGCAGCCGCGAGTTCGGAGGAAGCGATGGATAAATTCCTGGAATCCGCCGGCAAGGGTTTAAACGCTGCCTCTGCTGGAATCGGTGCTCCTTGATTATTTTTCTTGCCGCAATCAACGCCCGCTATACGCATATCTGTCTGGCATTGCGCTACCTCCGCTCTGCGCTGGGAAAAAACGGCACCGACTCAGTACTTATCCGGGAATACGTTATCAATCAGGATCGTTTGGAGATTATTCAGGATATCGCAAGCGCAAAGCCCGACATCCTCATGCTATCGGTATACATCTGGAATTCGCGGCTCGTGTCCTGCCTGCTTCCGGACCTTCGCCGACTGCTCCCCGATTGCAAGATAATACTAGGCGGGCCGGAAGTTTCCTATACAGCGGAGCAATGGCTGGGTAGGCACCCGGCTATCGATCTGGTTGTTTGCGGGCCGGGAGAAACGGCAATCGAAGAACTTGCCGCCCATGGGTTCGATCTTGCGCGATATCCGCAAAAAATATTTTTGTCCAGGGCTTGCAATTTCGAGGCCGTGAGCCTGCCTTATGTAAGCGACGACTACTCCGAGTTCTCGTCCCGCTACGTTTATTACGAATCCAGCCGCGGTTGCCCTTTTTCCTGCAGCTATTGCCTTTCATCGGGCGAGGGACATGCGCTGCAGATGAAGAGCTATGAAAAAACGTGTCTGGAACTGGATTTTCTCATGGCCGGAAAACCTTTTTTGTTAAAATTTATCGACAGAACATTCAATTCAGATCCTGTTCGCGCCAGAAAAATATGGGCGTATATCATGGAGAATTACTCCTCCTCTGGAGCGCGGTTTCATTTTGAGATTTATCCGGCTCTGCTTTCCGATGCGGATTTCAAGCTTCTTTCGAGAGTGCCCAAAGGGCTTTTTCAATTCGAGATCGGTATTCAAACCATCAATAAGAAAACGCGGGAAGCCATCGCGCGCACCGGTACCTGGGATTCGGAAAAACCGGGCATAAAAAAATTGATAGCCGTAGGAAATATCCATGTGCACGTCGACCTGATTGCCGGGCTGCCCGGTGAGAGCCTCCATGAAATAGCGGCATCCTTCGACGAAGTCCTCTCTCTTGGCGCCGACCACGTGCAGTTGGGTTTTCTCAAAGGGCTGCCCGGCACTGCCTTGAGGGAATCCCCGGACAGCATCGATATGGTATTTATGCAGGATGCGCCTTACGAGATCCTGAAAAATCGCTGGCTGGAAAATGAAGACCTTCTTTACCTGGGGCGTATCGCCGAGCTTCTGGAAAACACAGGAAATACGCACAAGTATGATGAACTGCTTGCCGCGGGTTTACAGCTGTTCAACGGCTGGTTTAAAGTTTATGATTCTCTGTCGGAATTTTGCGCCGTCCAGGGTTTCGATATACGAACCAGGAACGAAGTTAAAGTCCGGCCGCTTCTTGAGAAATGGCTCGGCGGGCTTTAATCGCCGAGCTTACAGCGCCGCGCTTAAAGCGCCGCGCTTAAAGCGCGAGGGGCCTGCGGTTATCCGTCAGCCTGCGTGCGATGTACTCCCGGTCGAGTCCTAAATCTTTTGCAAGCGAGCGCAATTGCTCGGCAGACAGGAGATTTTGTTCCGAGTACAGGTAGCAAAGCGCTTTTTCCGCGATGCAAGGAACGGTCAGGGCATTCAAGTTGTTGGGCTGCGGATTCTTCGTATCGAGGTGCAATCTTTTAAGGCTGGAATACAGGCGGGATTTTTCCATGTTGCCTGCGATGCTGGCGAGTTCTGCCATCAAAGGTTTGACTTCTCCTTTGCTTGCCGTTTCGCCCAGAGGCTTTAAAGTAAAGAAAGTATATTCCTTGGCAGGCAGGTAATGGTGTTCGTCGCAGCGGGTACAGTAGTTCGGTTCCCGCGGGTCTTCCTTCTGCCTGTCGCCGCCTATTATTATGAGCGGGTCAAAATACAGGGCGGGACATTCGCGTCCCTCGTGGGTGTAATACCGATAGGTGTACAGGGAGTCCGCGATGCAGTCTTCGTGTTCGCAGTATGCCGTGAGGGGAAAAACGTCGGTTGCCTGCTCCAGGAGAAGGCGCGCGGTGTTGTTGAAAATTTCCCTTCGAAAATTAAGCACGAGCGTAGGCAGGATGAATACCATCCCCCTGTTTTCCGATTCGTTGCGTATGAGGTAGGCGAGCCGCTCGTCGTAGAAGGCCGCTTCGTCGATGATGAAGGTGCCTGATTCCGGATTGCAAGCCAGCGCGGATTCCAGGTCAAAGGAATCGCGAGCGGTGCTGATGTCGTCTCCGCAGCGTTCGTAGCCTCCGCGATACGCCAGCGCATCGTCCGGATAATCGGGGAAACGGCCTTTGTCGATGGAGAAACGGACGAAGTGGAGTTTGCGCCTGTCCGCCCCGAAGCTCGTCGTGGATTCAGCCAGGAGTGAACTTTTTTTCAGCGCGATCCTGGAGTCGCGCCAGACACGCGCGGCGAACTCGGTTTTGCCCGATCCCATCGGGCCAATCACGAGGATGCGCCGGTTGGGGCGGGAAAAGTTGAAGTGGTCGAAGGAATGGTGGACCTGTATCGCAGGATAGCCCAGGCTTTTCAGGAACGGGCTTTCCAGGTCGCCGTCGCCTGGTTTCATGCTTCGCTGTCCTCATTCGCGGTATGGAGGAATCTGGCGGACAAAAGCAGGACCGCGGCTGCCACCGCGATGGAACCGCTTATTCGGAAGCCGGCCGTAAGGCTGCCGAGGGCGAAGCGAACGTAATCGAGGGTAAGGGGGTATGAGGCCAAAGGATTTTGCATGGCGCTTTTGAGCATGCCGGCAGGGGAAATCAAGTAGGGCAAAAAGCCCATGACTAAAATAATCATGGAGGGGACCATCAATGTCGCGCCGAGGAAGACCGAGCGTTTCTTCCAGGAACTTTCACCGATGAAGGCGCATGCGAGGAGTATTCCCGAGGCCGCGATTATCAGGTAGGTCAGGCTGCGGTTCATCGAGGTTTTCATATGGGACGACAGCGAAATTTCGCTTCCTTGCGGGAGCAGCGGAAGGGAATCCGGAATTTTCGAGATGAATTTTCGCAGATCGGCTCCGGCTGCCTTGACCGTTTTATCGGGAGCTCCCTGCGTACCGGCCAGGGCAAGGTATTCCCTGGCGACAGTATCCGCTTTAAGCGCAAGCTCCTTTTTCACGGCGGCTAGATCGAGCATCGGCACCGTCCCTTCGGTCTTGCCCTGGGCAAAGCCGAACACGGCGTCGACGGCCGATTCGGCGGTGGACGCGAGCAAGGCGGGATCGACCTCTTTGAGGACGGAAGAAACAAGGGCTTTGCCCTTCAGCGAGGTCTCACCGAGGGTGATTTGATCCGGCGCGAAACTTGCGGGCTCCTGCGACTTCAGGACCGCGGCAAACCGTTCGTTGCGCACGAGCTCTTTCCAGGGTCTGCCGTCCTGCAGCCAGGATTTCATCGAGACAGCGGAAAGAGCGGCCATGCACAGGGGGAAGCCTATGACTGTGAATATGATGATGGCGATAGCCTTGCGAAAAGATTTCATTTACCGTTCTCCTCTATGAACCAGCGATGCAAAGCTTGGCGGCTGCGCTATCGAACCGAAACTGATTGTCTTGAAGGGGTGTATGTCGAGGGGGTTTATAGACCAGCCATTAATATATTCCATGTCGATTATATTGAAGGATGACACGAAATTGGTGGGCATAAGGGCGGCATCCAAAAGCAGCATAGCCTCGGCGGCAGCCAGGGTTGCAAGCCGTTCCTTACCGTCCTGAGGCATGGATTTCTCGATGAGTTTATCGAATTCCGAATTTTTGTAGGCGGTTTCGTTAAGGCTCGAGTCGCTCGTCCACATTTGCAGGAAGGCAACGGGGTCCGCGAAATCCCCGATCCAGCTAGCAAAGCTCAGCGTGTAGGGTTTCTGTCTGGATTGACGGCCGAAATCGGCACCGGGAACTTTTTCCAAGCTTACATCGATTCCTGCAGCTACCCACGCTTCGAGCATGATACCGGCTGTTTTTACCTGGGAGGGATAATCGGGTATCAGGATTACAAGCGGCGGAAGCGTCGAGGGTTCCGCGAAACCGGCCTCTTCAAGAAGCTTCAAGGCCGCCTCTTTGTCGGTTTTTTCGATGCCTGTGACATTTTCATAACCTGCGAAAGGCAGGATAAGGTTGGCCGTGGGAGAGTAGGAATTTTCCTTGTTGCGTATTTTCTCCCAGGGAACGAGCAATGCGAGCGCCTTGCGGACGCGTCCGTCGTTCCAGGGTTTGCGTGCGCAATTCCAGATATAGTAGCTCGTGGCGAACATAGGCGCGAATTGTATTGTTTCCTGCAAATCTATTTCGTCGATATTGCCCAGGTCGGTCAGCCAGTGTATCTCGCCTGAGTTAAACATCGCGCTGGCGGAAGCCCCGGAATCGTCTTCCAAAAAAAGAATCTTTATCGTTTGAAGTGCCACGTTTTTGGCATCCCAGTATGTGTTGCTTTTGACGAGCACCATGGCTTCCGCGTCCTTGGATGCGAGGGTAAAAGGCCCGTTGCCGATTACTTCCGAAGGAAGCCATGTTCTCTTGTTGCGGAGGCTTTTGTGTATGGGCACGAATGAGCTGTGGCAGAGCATCTTGGTAAAATAGCCGGCCGGGGTATCGAGGGTAACGATAAGCGTACGCTCGCCTATGGCCTTGATGCCGACATTCTCGCTTTTTTTGCTCTTGCCCAGCCTATAGTCGCGTGCGCCCTTGATTATATCGAAGAATACCGCGTATTCCGCTTTTGTCGTTGGATTAAGTAAATATAACCAGGATTCGACGTAGTCGGCGGCCGTAACGGCGCTTCCGTCCGACCAGAGCAGCCCGTCGCGCAGGACGAAGGTCCATGTCCTGCCGTCGGCGGATTTCGAAAAGCTTGCGGCTTGGGCAAGTTGCGGTTCCAGCGATTCGGGGTGATACGAGAACAGCCCCTCGTAAATACCGGTGAATATTTGCATCTCATGGGCGAAAATCGCCTTGTACGGGTTGAGGTCGGTGGCATATCGACCCATGCCGACGACCAATCCGGTCTGGCTTTCCTGCGCCTGGAGGCACATCGCCAGCGCCGAAACCAGCAGCAGTATAAAACCTTTTCTCATAAAAACTCCCCGCATGCGTCTGATTTTGTAAAGCGCGGAAATATTCGCCCCATTGGAGGCGACCGTTATTCCTTGATTCCCAGGCGCTTCATCTGCTCTTTCTCTTCTTTGAGGTCGATATATTCGTGTTTTTTCTGGTTGGCCTTGATTATCGTGTTTTTTAGCGAACCCAGCTCTACTTTGATGGACCGCACTTTATTGCGGATTTCGGGCTCGGTCATAGTGTCCTTGAAAAACTCGTCCAGCGCGGTCATCTTCCTGAAAAAGGATTGAAGATCCTCCAGGGCTTTTTCCAGGAACTTGAATGCCTGTTCCTCGGATGCGCTTTCTAATCTTTTATAACCTGTTGAGGTTCGGGTGGCTACGCTCATGAGTGTTTGGGCCCGCCTGGCGGCTTCCTCCATAAAGACGGTAAAATTGAGCATGTCGGATTTTCGCTCGCTGGTAATCGCGTCCAGGTATTCCACTTCATGCATGATCGGCTTGGTGTTCTTTTTGAACATCTCGTCCAGGGCGCGCTTGAGTTTGGTCATGAAGGATTTATCCATGGAATCGAGGGTTGCCTGGTTGTCGTTAAGTTTGCTGATGGCGTCCTCCAGCTGGAAGGCGACTCCCGATACGATATGGATGGCGTCGAGAAGCATATTCTTGAAATTATGTTCCACGGCTACTTTTTTGTTGCTGTCTTCCATAACCGAGGATAGTTTTTTAAGCACTTCGTCCCGCAGGGACTGTCCCTCGGAGGAATAGTCTTCGAGCAGGATTTCCTCTACGAGCTCGGCATAGAATGGATGTTCCGCGGTGGAATCGCCGAATCGGCCCTTTACCTTGCGTATGGCTTCTTCCCGGTGGGTTACGGCCCATGTCGGCTCGAAATTGCTTTCTTTCATGCAGGTGAGGCGCAAGTCCAGTTTGTACTGCTCCTTGTGGAGCACCGTAAGCTCCTTGAGCGTCTGGAATATTTTTCGGCTGGCTTTGTCCAGCTGCAGGAGGCCTTCGTTTAGAATGCCCACGGAAAGGGGGTCGCTGCCTTTTCTGACCGAGCTTACCAATTCCGCGAGATACCGGGTGTTGAGATGGGGGCTGGTTTCGGTAAACTGGGTAAACACAAAGTATTTAGTCAGGGCGACAAGCTTTTTTATTCTGCCCATGGTCAGGAATTCGACGCTGAACTGAAAGTAATTATTAAGGAAGTCCACATAGGATTCGAATTGCGACATGCGTATGCTTATCTGGTCGATTTTTTCGCTTTCGGTAAACGGAGACTCAGGCGGTGTCATGACGTCCGAGATTTTTAGCTCGTATTTGTATGGGTCGTCATGAATTATGCCCTTTTTTTGAAGGACGTTGTAAATGCCCTGAAACGCCGACTGAAAAAGCTTGAACTCGTCCCGCAGCGCCTTTAGTTCGGTGCCGTTCATATAATCGATTTTGGCAAACAGGGCTTTTTCCAGCTGTTGCGTAAATTCATTGCTAGTATTCATACAGTTATAGTATGAAATAAAATTGGGCTCTAGGCAAGCATGAATTCATTATTTGCATGCACCGGTAAAAAAACAAGCGTAGTGTAGGCATGATTACCACAATAGTATCCCGATTTAAGGCGGTTCTCATGGTTATTACCATGCTGTCCTGTGTTTCATGCGGCTTTTTGCCCAGAACAATGAGCCAGGCAATCAATATGCCTGAGTTCCCGGAGGTCTGGGCAGAGGCGTCAAACTGGGAGCTCCGCTGGGAGTCGGACGATGGCTCTTCAGGAACCTTCGCCGCACGACCGGGGAGCACCGTATCCCTCGATTTGCCGATAGCAGGAAGCGCTTTGATTTTCGCGAGGGCGCTGTACGGGACCAAGAGTACGAAACCGTACGGCGCTTTGTGGCCGCAGGACCTGGACGTCGACGGAGCCTTGCGGCTAAGCGCGGAGGGCGGGTGGTGCGCCTCCATGGCTTTGCCCTTGATGCGCTGGGGCTGGGATTTGCGATGCTTCAACTGGGATCGCCTTGGCGATGAGTTAAGCGCAAGGCTGGCGGACCCCTGGGAAATCGACCCCGCGTCATTCTGCGCAAACGTGGTAGAAGGCGAATTCCGGGCGGATTATTTACGGCCGCCCAATATAAGGCTGGAAACACCGGTATCGGGAATCGGCCAAACTTTGTTTCCCGCTTCTCCCTGGGGGCAGGTGCTCGTCCCCGATGCGGTGGGCGACCTGCGCGCTTCGGTTTCGCCGGGAAGCTACAGCTGGATGAACGGCCGAAGCTGCCTGCGCATGTCCGTCAGCGCTTCGGGTGAAGTAAACTATACTTTTTCCGCCCTGCCTTGAAGTACGGAGGCGGGCAGCATTATGCTGAACGTGCTGCCCTTTCCCTCGACGCTTTGCAGGGAAACGTCCCCGCCGTGCGCAAGGGCGATGTGCTTTACGATCGCGAGCCCGAGCCCCGTCCCGCCGGCATCCCGGCTCCGCGCCCGGTCCACGCGGTAGAATCGCTCGAAAAGGCGGCTCGCGTCGCGGGAGGGAATCCCGATTCCCTCGTCCCGGACATAGATTACCGTACCGTCTTCCCCGGTCTTTGCGCCGAGGTAAACCGCCGAACCCGAGGGGCTGTACTTTACCGCGTTGTCCAGCAGGTTTATGAGCGCCTGTTCCAGGAGTCCGTGATTGACCTTGACGGTGAGATCTTCGGGGCATGATATCAAGAGCCGCATTCCCCGCGATTGCGCCTTGTCCCGGATCGACTCCACCGCGTCGTTTAATATTTTTATAACAAAAGACTCTTCCAGCTCCAGGGTGCCCCGATTCGGCGTTTCCAGCCTGGCGAGCATCAGCAGGTCCTCGATGAGGGAACTCATCCTGTCGGTATTGCGCCTGATGATGCCCAGGAATCGACGCGCATCCTGGGGGTTTTCGAGCGCCCCGCCTTCCAGGGTTTCGGTGAATCCCTTGATGAGCGTGATGGGCGTGCGCAGCTCATGGGAAACGTTGGCCACGAAGTCCCTCCGGATGGTTTCGAGCCGCTTAAGGCGGCTGATGTCGTTGAGGACGATTACCACGCCGGCGGGATTGTCGTCCCAGAGCACGGGGGAGGCCGAAGCGGTAAACGTGAGCGTTTTGTCGCCGTAGAGTATGAATTCTTCTTCTATCGACGTCCGGGATTCCAGGCAGCCGATCGCGAGGGCCTCGAGCGCCGGCTGCCCGGACAAGGCCAGAAGGCTGTGCGCCGCGGAGTCTCCGGTGAAATTCTCCGGTATCGAGAACAGCTCGCGTGCTTTCGGATTCGCGATGATCAGCTGAAGGCCGGCGTCGGCGGCGAGCACCGCCTCGGACATGCCGTTGAGCAGCGCGGTCAGTTCGCGGCGTTTCGCTTCCATTCCGGTAATGCGGCTTTCCAGCTCGGACGACATCGCGTTCATCGCCTCCGCCAGCCTATCCAGTTCGGGCTCTCCGCTTTTGGCCATGCGGAAACGCAGGTTGCCCGAGGACCATGCCTTGCCCGCATCCAGCAGCGCCGAGACCGGACGCATCAGGCGTTTACCGAATTGCAGGCTGGCAAGGCCGGCGGCGGCCACGAGAAGGAGAGCCGCAAGAAACGCGGAATAATAAAACGGAAGCACCTGGCTGGAAAGAGAAGGCGCATCCAACGCCAGCCGGAGGACTCGCCGGGGCAGTTCCGCACCCGGAACCGGAACCGCGGCGTAAGCCATCCGGAGGCCTATGGTTTCGGAAAGCCGAATCTCGACTGCGGGTTCTCCGCGGAGAGCGGATCGCACTTCGGGCCGCTGTGCATGGTTTTCCATCGTCGCCGGATCGGCGCGGGAATCTCCCAGGACGGTTCCGTCGGAATCGATGACGGTTATCCTGAAGCGCGTCCCGGCCGCCGTGCGGAGGCAATAGTCCTGCAGCGAAGTTTCGGGTACCTCTTTCGCGAGGACAAGCGCGGTTTCCCTAAGGACGTAGGCGCTCGCCTGTTCGTTCAGGTTTTTCATCACGAGGCTTGCCGCGGCCGCCATGAGCCCTACCGACGCCACCGAAATGATTATGAGCGGGGACAGGAAGCGGATGCCCAGTTTCAGGCGTTTCAAGATTCATCCTTGAGGCGATAGCCTATGCCGCGGACGGTCTCCACGGCGCCGCTGTGTCCGCCCAGTTTCTTCCTCAATGACACGATATGCACGTCCACGGCTCGGTCGGTGACGGGGTAGTCCGTTCCCTTTACCGAGTCGATTATCCGTTCGCGGCTAAAGACGCGGCCGGGGCTTTTGAGGAGAAGGGCGAGAATGGCGAACTCGGTAGCCGAAAGCTCGATGCGGGTTCCCCCGGCGCTGAATTCATGACGGCCGGGATCCAGTATCATGTCCCCCGAGCGCAAGATACCCTCGTTGTTTTTGGGATGCGCTTTCCCGGAGCCTTCCGCCGTGCGGCGGAGGGCGGTGCGAACCCGGGCGACGAGCACCCGGGGGCTGAACGGCTTGGTCATGTAGTCGTCCGCGCCCAGTTCGAGCCCGGCTACCACGTCGGCGTCCTCGCCCTTGGCCGTCGTCATGATAACGGGGACGGATGCCATGGCCGGAATCGCCCTGATGCGGCGCAGCGCCTCCAGACCGTCGATTCCCGGAAGCATGATGTCCAGCAGCACGAGGGCGGGCGGCGTCGCCGCGCAGAGCGCGAGCCCTTCCTCGGCGCTTGCGGCTTGTAATATTATATAACCTTCGCGCCCAAGGTTGTAGGAGACGAGCTCGCGGATCTCGGCGTCGTCCTCGATGATGAGGATACAGGGTTTGGCCATGGCTCTACTGGTTCAGTTCCGTATGCTGGCCGCTGGTCATGAAGACCACCGCCTCGCAGATGTTGGTGACGTGATCGCCCAGGCGTTCGAGGTAGCCCGAGGTGGCGATGAGCTTGGTGGCCTGCTTGGCCCTCTGGGGATTCTCCGTGATGAGGGCGAGCACCTCGCCGACGAATGCCTTGTGGTCCGCGTCGATGTCGTCGTCCCTGGCCGCGGTCGCCCTGGCGAGCGCCTCGTCCTGGTTGAGGTAGGAGCTTACGGCGTCGCGGATCATGCTGCTTCCGGTCAAAGCCATGCGCTCGAGCCGGTCGAGAGGCCGCGGAAAAGGGTCTTCCTTGAGCCGTTTGGCGGTCTTGGCCAGGTGTACGGCGTGGTCGCCGATGCGTTCAAGGTTGTCCGTGATCTTGAATATGGTTACGAGCTCGCGCAGGTCCCGCGCGACGGGCTGCTGGGTGGCTATGAGCATGGCCGCCTGGTCTTCGATTTTCATCTGCATGGCGTTGACGATGCCGTCGCCCGCCTTGACTTCGTCGGCCAGCGCGGAGTCTCCCGTCCGCAGGGCTTCAAGGGCTTTGCGCAAATCCTCTTCCACGCGGAGCCCCATCGCCAGAATATCGTGATGGAGCCTGTTGAGCTCCTCGTTGAACTGTATTCGCGTCTGCATTGTTGCCCCTTTTCAGCCGAAGCGGCCGGAAATGTAGTTTTCTGTGCGCTCGTCCTGCGGCTTGAAGAAAATATCGCGGGTGTCGGCATACTCGACGAGATCGCCCAAAAGCATGAACGCGGTCTTGTCCGAAATCCGGCCGGCCTGCTGCATGTTGTGCGTCACGATTATAATAGTATAGGTTTTCTTGAGTTCGTCAAGGAGACTCTCGATGCGGGCGGTGGAAAGCGGATCCAGCGCGCTCGTAGGCTCGTCCATGAGCAGGATGTCCGGCTTGAGCGCCACGGCGCGGGCGATGCACAGCCGCTGCTGCTGCCCGCCGGAAAGGGCGAACGCGCTCTCCTTGAGCTTGTCCTTTACCTCGTCCCACAAAGCCGCCTGCAGAAGGGACGATTCCACGAGCTCGTCCATGTCGCCTGAATAGCCGTTGATGCGCGCGCCCCATGCGATGTTCTCGTAGATGCTCTTGGAAAACGGGTTGGGTTTCTGGAATACCATGCCTATCCGCCTTCGGACGCGCACGGGATCGATATCCTTCGCATAGATATTAGACCCGTCGAACAGGACTTGCCCGGTGGTTTCGCAGCCCGCGATGAGCTCGTTCATGCGGTTGAATGCCCGCAGGGCCGTGCTCTTGCCGCAGCCCGACGGACCTATGATGGCCGTGACGCTGCGCGCCTGGAAGCGCATCGAAAGGTTTTTTACCGCATGGAAAAGGCCGTAATGTATGTTCATTCCTACGGTTTCCAGCGCGCAGTTATCCTTGGGTTCCGCCGCGGCCGTTTCCGCGGCCGGTTTTTCGTTTGTCATGGTCATCATAATCCTGCCTTTTTCTCCTTGCGCATGCGATTGCGGGCTATTACGGCAAACGCGTTCAGCGAAAGCATAAGCACCAGCAGCACTATGATCGCGCCTGCCGCCAGGTTGTGGAATTCTCCCTGCGGCCTTGAAGTCCACTGGTAAATCTGTATTGGTAGCGTAGTAAATTTCGAGAATACCGAAGTCGGATCCTGGGTAAGGAAGGTCGATGCCCCCACCACGATGAGAGGAGCGGTTTCGCCCAGCGCCCGCGAGACTGCCAGGACTGTCCCGGTCAGGATCCTGTCCATGCACGCGGGAAGCACGTGATGGAGAATCGTCTGCCATTTCGTTGCGCCTAGCGCGAGTCCCGAATGGCGCAGACTCTGGGGTACGGCGCGGAGCGCCTCCTGGGCGTTGATGATTATGACCGGCAGGATGAGCATGGCGAGCGTGAGACCCGCGGAGAGTATGGTCCGGCCATTGACGCTGTCGCCGCCGGAGGAAAGGCCGAACATGGCTCCCGAGCTGAACGGTTCCAGGAACCTGACGAAAACGGCCAGGCCGAGCATGCCGTAGATGATCGACGGTACGCCGGCGAGATTATAGATATTTACCTGTATGGTACGGTTTACCCACGTGTCGCGGGCGTACTCTTCGAGCCAAATCGCGGCTCCGACGCCGAGCGGAAACGCCGTGACAAGGGTTATGAGGATGGTGACCAGGCTGCCGATTACCGCCGTGCGCACGCCGGCGAGCATCGGATTTCCCGATTGCCCGCGCAGGAGGAATTTGGCCGATACCCAGGAGCGGAACTCGAGGATGCCGTCGGGGAATTCCCGGCTTATTTCCTCCAGTATCGCCTTTTTCCCGAACAGGGATTCTCCGAGCGTAAAACTCTGCGTTACGTGCGGCTTAATTATCTCCGAAACCGCGAGGGCGTACAAAGCGTCGCGATCCAATTCGGCCAATGGTTTTTCGCGCTCCAGCGCCCGCAGGCGGCGGGGGGGCAGCTGGTCCGAAAGGACGGTGCGCAGGTCTTCGGCGTTCAGCTTGTCCACGGCGATTCCATCCAGGGATAGCGCGGCCGGATCGGTTTCGTTTACGATGACTACGTAGCCGAATCCGTCGTCTACGATCGAAATTACCAGGACGAATAAAAGCACGATGCCGACGACCGCCGCCACGAGGAACGAGTTTTTCCAGATGGTGCCGTTGCGGTGCCTTTTTTTAAGGGTTTCAAGGAATACCGGCTGCGCGAATTTGGTCTTCATTCGTACACCTCCCGGTATTTTTTTACGAGCCGGCGGGAGAGCATGTTGAGCAGCAGGGTTGCCGCGAACAGCACCAGGGCTATGGCGAACAGGCTCCGGTAATCGATGGAGTCGTAGGAAAGGTCGCCTCCGGAAATTCGGGCGATGTGACCCGTCATGGTTTCTGCCGCGCGGAGTGGATTCAGCGTAAAGTTGGGTCCCGCGCCCGCGGCAAGCGCCACGATCATGGTTTCGCCCACCGCGCGGGAAAGCGCCAGGATAAAGGAAGCGGCGATGCCGGAGAACGCGGCGGGTACCACGATGCTCACGCTCGTCTCCAGTTTGGTCGCCCCCATCGCGAACGCAGCCTCGCGCAGGCTTCGCGGCACGCTCGAGAGAGCGTCCTCGCACATGGAGCTGACGAGCGGTATTATGAGTATTCCCATGACGATGCCGGCGGACAGCATGTTGTACACGTCAACCGTGTCTCCTCCAAGGGCGTTGCGGAGGAAGGGGGTCACGGTGGTTAAGGCAAAATAACCGTAAACTACCGTGGGGATCCCGGCGAGCACCTCAAGCGTCGGCTTGAGTATTTCCCGTACGCGGGACGGCGCGTATTCCGCCAGGTAGATCGCGGCCATGAGCCCGAGCGGAAGAGCGACGATCATGGCGATGAGGCTTGTGGTCAAGGTAGCGGTTAAAAGCGGCAATATGCCGAACTTGCCGATAGAGGGCTGCCATTCCGTTCCGGTAAAGAACTCGATGAGGCTTACTTCCTTGAAGAACGTAAAGGATTCCGTTCCAAGGACGAGCACGATTCCCAGCGTGGTGAATATCGAAACGGCGGCGCAGAACCAGAGGATCGCCTGAAGGATTCCCTCGGCCGGGCGCGGTTTTCGCTTAAGGGGCATGGTATCCATTATGATCGTTTTCGCTCTCCAAGTTTCGTAAAAACAGCCGGAGAAGCACTAGGTGCGTTCTCCGGCCGTTCTGCAGGTTCGATCAGCCTTGAGCGGCCGGCGGGTTTTAAAATCGCCGGACCGTCGACTGGTTTAGTAGCGACCCTTGACGGCGTTCAGCCAGTTTTGCTTGGCTTTCTTGACTTCCGCGGCGGGAGCGGGGAAGTATCCGACCTTTTTAAGGGCTTCGGGGGCGTAGGTAAGATAGTAAGCGATGAAGGCCGCGACCTGGGGCTTGTCGTTCATGATCTTGGCGTCGCTGTAGATGAACAGCGGGCGCGCCAGGGGATAGGTGGCGTTGTCCACGTTGGCTGCGGTAGCGGCGATTCCGTTTATGGAAAGCACGCTCATGGTAGACTTGTTCTCGACATAGTAGGCGAAGCCGAAGTAGCCGATGGCGTAGATGTCGTCGCTTACGCCGCGCACCAGGACGTTGTCGTCCTCGGAAAGCTGGAGATTCTTGGCGTTAAGGAGCTTGGCTTTGTCTTTCTTGAATATGTGCTCGACGAAGTAGGAGAAGGTGCCGGAATCGGTACCGGGGCTGAAGCGCTTGATTTCTTTCTTGGGCCAGGTGGGCCTTACGTCGGACCAGAATTCGGCGGTGGAGTAGATGAGCGCGAGCTCGGCGAGGGTTACGTCCTTGACGAAGGTGTTTTTCTTGCTTACGACGACGGCGAGAGCGTCGGTTCCGACTCGGAACTCGACGGGCACGCGGCCGATCGCCTTGGCAAGGTCTATCTGAGCCTGGCTGATTCCGACGGATGCGTTGGCGATATCGGTCTCGCCCGTTTTGCAGAAGCGCTCGAAGCCGGCGCCCGAGCCTATGGAGTCGATGGTGATCTGGCCTGAAAAGCCGTCTTCCTTGTACATGCTGGCGATAAGCTCGGAAACGGGATATACGGTGGACGAGCCGGCGCTAACCACGGTTCCGGCGGCTTTGGAAGGGTCGATTCCGGGGAGCATCTTGTCGGCGTCATCGCTCTTGGTGCTTGTCCAGGTAAACTTTCCCTGTGCGAATATGCTGCCTGCGACGAGCAGGATGGCGGTAATGGCTGCGAGTTTCTTCATTCGTTCCTCCGGGCGCTTTTATGCGCCGCTTTTCTATGGCTTTCGGCGAACAATGTCCGCCGCCTACGTGAAGGAAGCTATAGTAAAGAGATGAGCTCCTGATGAAGTAATTGTTAGGTTTGTGTTAAACCGGAGATTCAGGCGAGCAGCAGGCGGATTTGGGAGGGGCTGGCCAGTCCTTCCCGTTCCATGAACGCGTTTATGCCCGCCAGCACTTCCAGGGGGGTTTCGGGGCGTCTGAAAATCGCCGTGCCCACCTGTATGGCGCTTGCGCCCGCCAGCAGGTACTGCAGCGCGTCGCCTGAGTCCATTATCCCGCCGAGCCCGATTACGGGGATCTTGACCGCGCGGGATACCTTGTACACGCAGGCGACCCCGACCGGACGGATGGCGGGACCCGAAAGTCCTCCGCTCATCATGGCCAGAACAGGTTTCTTTCTTTTTACGTCGATTACCATGCCCACGAGCGTGTTGATGCAGGAGACCGCATCGGCCCCGCCTGCTTCGGCGGCTTTTGCGATAGAGGCGATGTCGGTTACGTTAGGAGAAAGCTTTACGATGATGGGGCGGCGGAAAGCCCGGCCGGAAACGAGCCTGCTCATGCGGGTTGCAAGCCGCTCCACCTGAGCGCAGTCGGTGCCAAATGCCAGGCCGCCGTGCGCCACGTTGGGACAGCTTATGTTTATCTCGTAGCCGGCTATGCCTTCCTCTTCCTCGAGCAGTTCCACGACACGGGCGTAGTCGTCCTCCGTCCTTCCGGCCACGTTGACGATTACCGGGCACTTTCTGGCACGCAGACCGGGCAACTTGCGCTCGATGAATTCCTGCAATCCGGGGTTGGCCAGGCCGATGCTGTTGAGCATGCCCGCCGGTGTTTCCACGATGCGGGGCGCGGCGTTGCCCGCCCGCGCTTCGGGGGTAACGGCTTTTGTATACAGGGCGCCGATGGAGTCGATGTCGACCAGCGTTTCGTACTCGCTGCCGTAGCCGAAAGTTCCGCTGGCGACGCCCACGGGATTGGGCATCACGAGATCCCCGATTTTTACGCTCATGTCGATGCTCAAGCGCCCGGATGTATTCATAGAGTCTCCCAGTCCACGAGCATGCCGTCGAATACCGGGCCGTCGGCGCAGGCGCGCTGGTAGCTGCCGTCCTTCATGCGTAGCGCGCAGCCCATGCAGGCGCCAACGCCGCATGCCATCCACTGTTCGGTGGCCGCCTGGTATGGCGCGTTACGCAGGGCGGCTATCTTTTCCACTGCGGCCATCATTGCCGTGGGTCCGCAGGCAAAATAAAGCGGCGGCAGCGGATCGTTTAACGCGGCAAGGTATGCTGCCGCAGTTCCCTTGAAACCCAGGGAGCCGTCGTCGGTGCAGAGCACGGTGCCTTCCGGCAGGGGCATGGAAGGGATAAAATCCGCCGAGCGAAAACCCAGCACCGTAATCGCCGCCTCGCAATGTCCGGCCTTAGCATGGGTTCGTATCGCATCCGCCAGGTAGACCATCGGACCAAGTCCTATGCCTCCTCCCACGAGTATGGGTCTTGCTTCACCCTGTGGCAGGACAAAGCCTTTGCCAAGGGGCGCGAGCACGTCGAGGGAGGATCCCGGGGACAGCTGCGCAAGGTAGGAAGTGCCCCTGCCCCGGTTCTGGAATATAAAAGCAGCGCTTCGGGCTTCCTTGTCGAAGGATGAAAAAGCGAAGGGGCGGCGTAGAATCGGATCGTACTCACCGCCGGTGCGCACGGTAAGAAAGGTCCCCGGGGCGGGAATTCCGGCGTCTGCCTGCCATACAAAGGTAAGCTCGAAGTAGTCGCGGGCAACAGGCTTCAGGGAGATAAGCTTCGTGTCGAATCGCTTCATGCAAGCACGTTACAGCAGCAAGCGTCTCTCGTCAATCAGGGCTGGGTTTGCAGGCTGGAATTTTCGGGGGTTTTGCGTTAGCTTCATGAACAGAGGCAACGAGCGCCAGTTCGAAAGGATATGCAATGAAGACTTTGTGTACGGGAGCCGCACTGGTTTTTCTGTCGATGCGGCTTGCCCTGGCGGATCCATTTGAGCTGGACCTGCTTTCCGACGGCTTGACCCTGGGCGCAGGCGTTATATTTGCGGGCAGCAGCCTGTTCCTCCTTAAACCGGCATTGCACTATCTGCCACCCGCCTACGACCCAGAAGCGATTCCCTGGATGGATAGTTTTATGGTAAATGCCTATTCTCCTGGACTCGAAACGGCTTCCTATCTGCTGCTATGCGGCAGTTTGCTGATGCCGGCGATACTTGCGCTGGCTCCAAGTACCGAGTGGCTCACGGTAGGCGTCATGTATACCGAATCCCTGCTTTTTTCCTTTGGCATGGCGGAAGCCCTGAATGGCCTCGCGCAGCGCGCGTCGCCTTATATGTATTGGGATAATCCTCCGCAGAATTATGTAGATGACGGCGATTATTTGCGTTCGTTTCCATCGGTGCAGACGACGATGGCCTTTACCGGAGCTACGTTTACCGGCTATGTTTTTGCGGCTTACTTTCCCGATTCGCCTCTTCGATGGCCTGTGTTGGGAGTGTCCTATGCATTGGCATTGTCCAGCGCCGTTACCCGAATAGCCAGCGGCACTCAATTCCTGTCGGATGTACTGGCGGGAGCGTGCCTCGGCGCCGCCGGCGGCTTTCTGGTACCCTGGCTTCATGAAAGGGAGGAAGAGCAGGATGCGCTGACGCTTACTGCGGGTGTGCGGGGATTTACGGTAACATTCCGGTATTAAAAAAGGATTAAACTTGCATAAGGGGAAAATTGGATTATAATGGAAAAATGAATAAGGAAAAACTCCGTATCAGCCTGTCGCGCAGAATAAACATAACCGTTACCATTGTGCTTGCCGTGGGATTGAGCGCGGTAGCACTGGCTTTTGCCCTGAGCCTTATCCGCCAGGGGGAAAGCCAGAGCTCCCAGAACCTCGGGCGCAGTACGGAGCTTATCTATGAATCCATTGCCAACATGATGATTTCCGGCGAAGCGCCTATTGCCGTAAATTATTTCAAGGACGTCAAGGGGCTCGGTAATTTTTATACCATCGACCTTTTTAGGCGCGACGGCAATTCCGCCTTCAGCGACAATGTCACCATAGAAACGGTTAACCGCAACCAGAGTTTCAAGAAATTCGCCCTACGCAACGATAGTGCAGGCGAATTCCAGAGGCTCGAGAAGGAATATTTCGCCGAGTCGCTTTCCATGCCCCCGCATCCGATTTATTTCAGGCTCATGGATCCCGCCGACGGAAAGACCTACGACCGCGCGTACCGGCCCATCCTGAATCTCCCTAAATGCGTCGGGTGCCACGGTGCAGACCATACGGTGCGGGGCGTCATCGACATACGGACGGACATAAGCCCGCTGCTCCGCACTCAGGCTTTTATCATCGGCGGCGCAGCCCTGGGTTTCCTGTTCATGGCCGCCTTCATTGTTATAGTTTTATCCCGGTTTTTGCATACGCTCGTCGTGGAACCGGTGCGGGCCATAGGCGACGTATGCTCCAGGGTAAGCACGGGTGATTTTACCGGCACGGTGGATATCGCGAACAGGGACGAGGTGGGCGAGCTGGGAAAAACGGTCAACGAGATGGTACACGGCCTGCACGAGCGCTACGAGCTTACGAAATACGTATCCTCGGGGACGCTCAAGTCGCTTTCCAGCGGCCAGAAGTCGGAGAAGGTAAACAGGACGCTTCTATTTACGGACGTGCGCGGATTTACCGCCTATACCGAACGGAACGGTGCGGACGCCATAGTCAGCGTGCTCAATTCTCTGTTCGAGGAACAGACTCGCATCATCAATTCGTTTCATGGGGACATAGACAAGTTCGTGGGCGACGAGGTTGTCGCCGTGTTCTCCGGGGACGACGCCGCGTATCGGGCATGCCTTGCGGCCGATGCCATACGCAGGGTCGTGTACGAGCGCAGACAGGTCTACGATGGCTTGTCGGTGGGGGCGGGAATCGCCACCGGCCTGGTTATACAGGGCATGCTGGGTTCCAGCCTGCGAGCCGATTTTACGGTTATCGGCGACAAGGTCAACGTCGCGGCCCGGCTTTGCGGCATTGCGCGGCCCAACGAGATCGTGGTTTGCGATTGCACTTTGGATGCACTGAAGGGCACGCACAAGGGACTCCTCAGGATGCTGCCGGCCGTCAAGTCAGCTCCCCCCTATTACGGCGAGAAGCTTGATGCAATAGTGTTCTTGGGGCCTTTTTCGGTCAGCCTCAAGGGTAAATTGGAGGAACAGCATGTTTATGTGCTGCGCGGAACGCCTGCGGGCATTTCCGGCGAGGCGGAGCCCGAACCCCCCCGGCAAGGAGCCTGAAATGAAATTCTGTTATTTATTTATTGCAACAATGTCGCTGGCCTTGCTTTCCTGCTCCCCGAAAAAGCCCGACGCCCTTGTTTTGGGGGACTATCAGGCCTGGAACAAGCCGGTGTCCGAGCCGCTGACCTATACCGTGCCCGGCCACGAGAACAGGTACCGGATTATTTACATGAACGACATTGCCTGGAACGCCAAGCGGGGCGGAGTCCTCGACTTTCCCAGGGGTTCGGTGATAATCAAGGATATATACGCGGGGAACAGCATCAAGGAGGGAGAAAAGCCGGTTATGGCTACCTTCATGTACAAGGATCCTGGAAATCCCGCTGCCCTCAAAGGCTGGGTTTGGGGCGTAAAAGACCTTGCGACGGGCAGGGAAAACAGCAAGACCTATGATTTCTGCGCGACATGCCACGCCAACGCCAACGAGGCGCATCCCTACGGCGACCGAAACCCCGGGAAGCTGTTCCGCGATTATGTTTTTCTGCCGCCGGGAACCGTCCCGGAAAAGACCGATGCCTACGGGTATTGACGATTTCCCCCGCCCCTGAGACTGGCCTGTGATAGTGATTATTTAGTTACGTCCCGTTTCTCTTCCTTGATTCTGCCGATGAGCCGCAATAGGCCGTCGAGTATCGTAAGGGGATGCGGCGGGCATCCGGGAATGTACAAGTCTGCTTTCGGCAGGATTCCTCCGCCGTCGCTCCCGCAATCGCCGATGCCGTCGCCGGCTTCCGGGCTGCCGACAAATGGTCCCCCGGAAACAGCGCAGCTTCCCAGCGCAATCAACAGCTTGGGCCCGGGGATCGCCTCCCAGGTTTTTTTGAGTGCCGGAACCATGTTTTTGCTAACCGGACCGGTAAGGAGAATGCCGTCCGCGTGGCGCGGGGATGCAACGTACTGGATGCCGAAGCGGCCGAGGTCCCAGCCTATGGTGCCAAGCACGTTTACGTCCGCTTCGCATGCGCCGCAGCCTCCGGCGCTTACGACGCGCAGCTTGAGCGAGCGTCCGAACAGGCGCATTATTTTTTTGTCCAGCTGCATGGCCAGCTTGAGCTCTAGTGCGCCAGCATCGATGCGCATGTCCGCGCGCTCGCCAAACGAGAGCCGGTAGTCTGTATCGTGGGAGATGGCCCCTGCCGGGCACAGGTTCTTGCAATCGTTGCAGAAGAGGCATTTGCCGATATCGAGCCTGAGCCTGCCTTCCCGGGCCAGCGCCTGGGTGGGGCAGGCTTGCACGCAGGCATCCGCGCACGAGGAACATTCAGAGCCGCATTTTTCCGCGTCCACCAGAGGCCTGCCGCGAAACCTGTCAGCAAGCGCCGGCGGCTTTCCATGGGGAAATTCGATGGTTCTATAACCTTGCTTAAGCCTGGCTGCGATTTCCTTGATCATCGGCTGCTCCTTGTTTTACCGGGTGGCGCGCTGCATCTGCTCATAAATCGTGCCCGCAATAAGAAAGGTTGAAGCTCTTGTTGCAGAGCGGAAAATCCGAGATTTCCTCCCCGCGCACTGCATAAGCCAGCGCGTACCAGTTGTGGAAGGATGGGTCTACTATTTTATAGCGAGCGAGCCTTCCGTCGCTGCCCGTCAGCGCCACGTGGCAGGCTTCTCCCCGCCAGGCTTCCGCCAGCGAGACGCAGAGCATGTCCGGCCTGGGTGCTCTCGTTTCCGAATTCAAGCCGCCTCCGGGAAGGCTGCGGACCAGTTCGCGTATGAAGGCGATCGATTGCCGTATCTCGAGCCAGCGTACATACGCCCTGCCGAAAACGTCGCCCGAATCGTAGCTGGAAAGGGGAATCTGGTTGAAGCGATAAATGCCCGAAGGCTGGTTGCAGCGTACGTCGCGGTTAAGACCCGACGCGCGGGCGGCCGGGCCTACGATGCCTAGCGACACGGCCATTTCCCTGGGCAGGATTCCGGTATCTTCGAAACGCGCCATCACCGACGGCGTATCCCAAAGCAGGTTGACCGCGTTGGCAGTATCTTTTTCCGCCGCATCGAGCCGTTTTTGCAGCTCTGAGGCGCGTGCCTCGTCGAGGTCGTAACCCATGCCGCCGCTGACTACGAGGCCGCGCCCGAAGCGGTTGCCGCAGAGCAGGGCTGTCATGTTAAGAAAATCTCCGCGGATTCGTCCGCAAAAGCTGGCTGTGGGAAGGTAGCCGACGTCGCCCGAAAGCGCGCCGAGGTCTCCAACGTGGTTGGCCAGGCGCTCCAGCTCCAGGGCTATGGCCGCGATTGCCTGCGCGCGCGGTTTTCGCCTAATGCCGGACAGCGAATCGATGATCTGGCAATAGTTGGAGGTATGGGCGATGCATGTGTCCCCTGCTGCGTTTTCCATGTAGTGTAGCGTACGCTTCGAAGGTCCGCCGATAAGCGATTCCTCGATGCCGCGGTGCTGGTAGCCGAGCGCTATTTCCAGGTGGAATACCCGCTCGCCGTGGCATTGGAAGCGGAAGTGGCCGGGCTCGATTACTCCCGCGTGCACCGGGCCTACGGCTACCTCGTGAACCTGCTCTCCTTCGACGCGGTAAAAATCAGTAACGCCGGGTTCTATTTCCTGCGAAGGCAATCGTCCCCATGCATCGCTTATTAAAGCGCCGCTTTTTAAAGCGCCGCTTTTCGTCCACGGGCGCCGGTAGCGAACCGGTTTGAACCAGGGGTGCCCATCGGGGACGATGCCCAGCTGTTCGGCTATTTCGCGCTCGAAAAGCTGGAGTTGAGGACATTGCATCGCAAGCGAGGGAAAGTGGTTTTGTCGCAGTACGGTGCGTGCTGCGGTGAGTCTGTTGTTTTGGTCGTCGGATAGTACGGCGAACAGTTCCGTGGCTCCGGATTCTTTGCCTTGCATGCCAAAATAGGCGGAAACATGGCATCCGGAAGCGATGGAATTCTCAAGCGCCACGAAGAAATCGTCATCCCTGGACTGAGGCAGTTCCGAGAGCCCGACGGCCAGCCCGTTTTGAATCGGGGTGAATATTTCCTGGATAGCCGTCATTGATTTACCCCCAGGAATAAAGCCGCATCGCTTATCATTTTGCCAATTGGGGCCGGTATGTAAATTCCCAGAAGAATGACGAAGGCCATGAGGGCGGCCAGGGGAATGGCTGTAAAAAAAGTATCACGGTAAGACTTCGTTCCGGGATCGGAAACCGGTATTTCTCCGGGTGATCCATGGGGAGAACCCTGTACGACCTTAAGCACGGTCTTGCCCATGCCTATAAAAACAAGGAGCAGGAACAGCAGGAACAAAACGGCAACCAGATAGCTGTTTGCGTCGAAAGCCCCGTTCAGGATGGCGAACTCGCTGATGAACGGCCCGAAGGGCGGGCTGCCTGTAATGGCCAGGAATCCCGCCAGGAACATGGCCCCCGAAAAAGGAAGCCGCTGCAGCGCTCCGCTCACCTGTTCCGTATTCTTGCTCGCGTATGCCCGGTGGATGTTCCCCGCGGACAGGAACAGCACGCCCTTCGTCATGCAGTTCGTCATTATGTGCAGCATCGTGCCGAACAGTGCGGGAGCGCCGAGGCCTAGGCCAACCATCAGGATTCCCATGTGCTCCACGCTGGAATACGCGAGCATGCGCTTGAAATCCCTTTGGCCCAGCATGAACAGCCCGGCGACCGCCATGGAAAATAGTCCCATCGGAAGCAGGAACCGGGAGACGAAGGCGAATTCCCCGGCCGCCGCGCAGATGTGATAAATTCTTAAAAAAGCCAGAAAGGCGCAGCTCGTCACCCCGCCCGCTAAAATCGCCCCCACCACGCCCGGAGCCTCGCCGTACGCGTCGGGCTTCCAGGTATGCATTGGCGCCAGCCCCATTTTTGTTCCATAGCCCACGAGCAGGAGCACGAAGGCTCCCCGTAACCAAGGCTTGGACAATCCACTGGCGTGCGCGAGCAGTTCGCCGTATTGCAGCGTAGGCTCCAAACCGCCGTGCAGTCCGGAGTAAGCCAGGAAATAGGTTCCGAGCAGCGCCAGGGCGATTCCCACGGAGCCCACGAGCAGGTATTTCCACGTCGCCTCGATGCTTTTCTTGGAGTGGTTGAAATATATAAGCGGAGCAGTACTGAGCGTCATCGCCTCCATGGCAACCCACATGAGCCCGAGGTGGTGCGACCATGTTAGGAGACTCATGATTCCCAGGAAAAAAAGCATGCAGCATACGAAAACCCTGTTGGACCTCTCGCTTCGGATGCGCAGGTAGCCGACGCAGTAGACGGAGCAGAAGAAGTACAGCGTCCCGACGGTCAGGAGCACCAGCCTGCCTGCGGGGTCGAGTGCCAGCCAGTCGGTGCTCGTTGCGACACCCGGGTTTATAAGCGTGTATATGGTTGCAGCCAGGTGTACGGAGGAGGAGAGCGGCAGAAATAGCGGGCGCCATTTGTTGGACGGGAAAAGCGCTGCCAGAGC
This sequence comes from Spirochaetota bacterium, assembly GCA_031402655.1. GTDB lineage: Bacteria > Spirochaetota > Spirochaetia > Treponematales > UBA12059 > JANNSO01. The sequence continues at coordinate 44,824 of JANNSO010000029.1, forward strand.
GGCAATGGCCATCGGGAAGAAGATCAGGAAATAGGCCATGGATCACTCCTTGAGGGAAACGAGGCGCCGCGTATCCAGGGAAGAGAACGCCTGGTTGATGTGGTTCGTGATTATTGATATGACGAATATGCCTACGAAAAGATCCAGGAGGACGCCCATTTCCACGACGAGCGGGATGGCCTCGACGAGGAGGGTTCCGAAAATGAAGATGCCGTTCTCGAGGACCAGATAGCCGAGCACTTGCGAAATCGCCTTGTAGCGGGTGGTTAATATGATAAAGCCTATGAGAACCGTGGCTATGGAGGCAGGGAAGACGAGCGTGTCGGCAAGCCTCCCGACGAGGGGGAATTTAGCGGAAAACACGAGTGCGAGAGCCGTCGCGGCAGCGCCAAGAACGATGGAGGCAAGGAGTCCGATAAGCGGACCCACCTCTCTTTTAATCTGGGCGGATCTAAGCGAGCGCATCATGATGGCGGGAATTACGATTCCTTTGAGCGCGATGGCTACCGAGGCCGCGATCATGGAAGGTATCCTGACGCGCTCGCCTACGAGCAGCGGGATGATGCCGAGAAGGGCTCCCTGGAGGGCCACGATTCGGACAACCGAGAGGATGCGGCTGGTGCCAAGGGCAAAAATGTTTAGTACCAAAACTATTACCAAAATAGCGTTAAGAATATTGAACATAATCCTACCTCACCAGCAGTATGAATGCCGAGCAGCATAATATAAGCGCTCCCGTAAGAAGGTAGGGGACGCGCTTCATCCTGAGCCTTGCCATCATCGATTCCAGTATGCCTATGAATACCGCAAAGGCAAGAGTCTGTACCGCGAATATGGCGGTGTCCGCAAGGAGTATTCCGGTCCGGAACGGGGCCAGGAGGTGCAGCAGAACGGCTTCAAGTAAATAAAGTTTCACTGCCGACGCATACAGCGCGATGCCCAGGAGAGGGCCGCTGTGGTCCAGCACCATTACTTCGTGGATCATGGTAAGCTCAAGGTGCGTTGTGGGGTCGTTGTCAGCATCCAGTTCTGGTATCTGTTTGGCGGACAGGCCAACATCAGCACGACGGGGTTCACCTATTCAGAATATGCCCGGCGTGGTTTTAATGAACTGGTGATGGTCGCCTGGCTCAGCCTGGGGCTCTACCTGGGCCTGGGTGCGCTCACGCGCCAGGAGAACAGCCGGCAGCAAAAGGTTCTGGTTATCCTTAATGTCTTGCTGATAGCCCAGGTACTCGTCATCCTGGTTTCGTCCTTCAGCCGGCTGTTGATGTATGAAGATGCCTACGGTTTTACTCAACTGCGCACCTACACCAATATCCTGATCCTCTGGCTGGCCGGCCTGCTGATGGTCACGATCGGGTTGGAGATTGGCAAGCAGCGCCATCGCTTTGCCCTGGCAGCCCTGGTTGTGGCCTTCGGGTTCGGCCTGACATTTGGCTTCCTGAATGTCGATGGCTTTATTGCCCATCAGAATATCCAGCGTTCC
>JANNSO010000030.1:0-12643 GCA_031402655.1 Spirochaetota bacterium
CAGCGCGATGCCCAGGAGAGGGCCGCTGTGGTCCAGCACCATTACTTCGTGGATCATGGTAAGCTCAAGGTGCGTTGTGGGGTCGTCAACCGGAATACGGCAGGACTCGGCGAGCAGGACGATGAAAAGCCCCATGGTAACGAGAATAAGGGGAGCGGTGTTCGAGATTGCCGCTGTCTTCCATGGATTCATGAGCATCCCCTCAAGGCTAAGCGATCCCGATATTTTGGCAAGGACGAGGAGTCCGAAAAAGAGGGCCGGTTCCGAAAGGCTGGCAAAAGCCAACTCCCTTGTAGCCCCCATTCCCTCGAACGCGGATCCTGTGTCCAACGCTGCGGTCGTGGTAAAGAATCTGGCAAGCCCCAGCAAATAGGCGAACAGGATCAGGTCGCCTGCAAAAGAGATAGGCGCTTGCAGCGGGCCGGCAGGAACCAGAAGCCCCCCTGCGAGCAGCGAGGAAAGCGTTACGACCGGTCCGGCGGCGAATATCCATCCGGTTGTCCTGCTGATTACGAGGCCTTTCCTGAACAGCCTGGCGAGGTCAAAATACGGCTGAAGGAACGGGGCTCCGCGCCTGCCTGCAAACCATGCCTTGGTCCTCCCAATAACTCCGGGGAGCAGCGGCGGCAGCAGCAGCATGAGGAATATGTTAAGTAATTTATCCAGCATCAGGAAACCTCCGTCGCGCCGAAGGCGTAAAGATTAGCGATCATAGCCCAGCCAGTGCCGCGAATATCCGCGCATACGGGATTAGGGTCGCAAGCAAAACCACTACTGTTATAAAAATATATAAAATGTAATTCTGGATTACTCCCTGTTGGAATCTGCGGAACCAGGAGGATCCCCGTTCGACTATTTTTGAGAATGGAAGGATCATTTTGTCAAGCACGGGGTCGTCCAGTTCGCTGCGCATAGCAGAAGGGGCGGGAAAGGCTTTTTTTAGCTGGGGCATATGCGCGCGAGGGCGCAGCAGGGCGGAAAATATCGCGGCGAAGCTGTCCGCGATCGAAAATGCCGAATATTGCATGCGGCTGCCCGGCAGGCTGTAGCCGCAGTCCCAGGTTCCCGCCTTGGCGGATTTCCTTAGCGCGGCGCGAGTAATCAAAAAGAATGCGCACAGCAGCGACAATAATACGGCGGACAGCGCGGTAAGGGGCTGGAAAGGAACGATTGAAGCCAGCGGCGGTATCATGCCCGCTGTGCTGCCCGCGGCATTTACCCAGGAATAAATGACGCCGTCCAGGACAGGAGCTAAAAATCCGGGGAAAAGACCTATTACCATGCAGGCTGCCATCAGTATGAACATGGGCACCAGCATAGTCGACGGACACTCATGAACATGCATAGCGGCGTCGCTGCGGGGAAGCCCGGAAAATACCGTGCTGTACAGGCGCACGAAACAGGCCATCGCTAGCGAGCCTACCAGCGCCAGGATGGGAGCGGCAACGGCGAGCGCTTGGGCAGTGCCGCCGCCGGCGATGGGCGACAGCAGGCCGAAGTAAACAAAAAGTTCACTCATGAAACCATTCAAAGGCGGCAGGCCGCTTATGGCAAGGGAGCCGGCGAAAAATATCACGGCGGTGAGGGGCATTGATTTGGCGAGCCCTCCCAGCAGGTCTATTTTTCGGGTACCCGTCGCGTGCAGTATCGAGCCCGAGGCGAAAAAAAGCATCGGCTTGAACAGCGCATGGTTCCAGACATGAAGCAGCGCGCCACCCATGCCCAGTGCCACCAGAGCGCCTTGGTCCAGCGATGTTCCTATCATGGCTATTCCAATTCCCATCGTTATGATACCAACGTTTTCGATGCTCGAGTACGCTAATACTCGTTTCAGATCGTCCTGGCCAAGGGCAAAGAGGATGCCGGCGAGCGCGCTGAACGTCCCAAGCAGGATTACCGCGATGCCCCACGTTACCGGATATTCAGGCAGCAGCGAAAGCATGCGCAGTATTCCGTAAATACCCGTTTTGAGCATCACACCGGAAAGCATAGCCGATACGTGGCTCGGCGCGTTAGCATGCGCGCCGGGCAGCCAGAAATGCAAGGGAATAATTCCCGCCTTCAGGCCGAATCCGGCGATAGTCAACGCGAACACTACAGTCATCGCGGAAAGACCCAGGGTACCGGGAGCCAAGGGGTTTAAGCCGAAGGAACCGGTGGCGTGGTTCCAGAAGGTAAACAGGCAGAACAGCGTCAGCGTGCAGATGTGCGTTGCCACTAGGTAAATCCATGCGGCTTTCCGGGTTTCACTTTTCGTATCTTCCGCCGCGATGAGGAAAAACGCCGATAGCGCCATCATTTCCCATCCAAACAGAAATGCCAGGCCATGCTTTGCCGTAAGAAGAATACTGATACCTGAGATCATGGTGCCCCAAAATACCTGGACTCGCCTGGCGTTTAGCTCCACCCTGTTTTGAGGCCAATAGCCGAGTCCGTATATCGATCCGAGACCACCCACCAAAAATACGGGTATGAGGAAGAATGCCGATAGCCTGTCTAATCCCAAAAACGAATCGCCCATGGCCTGCCAGGGAAAGAGAATCAGGGGGGAGTCGTGACCGGTCAATCCCAGGCTCGAAGCCAGAAGCCCGGCAGAGCAGCCGAGAACTACGCAGGCAGTGGCGATCCATTGCCCGGCGCGAGATTTTCCGGGCAGCAGAAACCCCGGCAACCCGCTTGCGGCGCTAAGAATTATTGCGGCTATCAGCAAGCTCGCGCTCATGACGGATTGCCGACGGAAGTTTTTAGTGGTTCACCACCTGCCGGTTTGCCGCGAAAGAGGTCTCCTTCGATTCGTGCGAGCAGTACGAGCAGTTCGTCCCGGGATGCTTGAGTCTTGAGGGCAGACTTGAACTCGTCGTTGTGGAGCAGGCAACCAAGTCGCGACAGCAGGTGCAGGTGAGCCCGAACCGTGGGGCTGATGATCGTAAACAGGATGTTTACCGGTTTGCCGTCTATGGCCTTGAAATCTATCGGATGTTCGAGGAAGCACAGAGTAACAGTAGGTTTTGAAACGTGCAGCACCACTGGATTCCGCACATGGGGAATCGCTATGCCGTTTCCCACGCCAGTAGAGCCGAGCATTTCCCTGGCAACCAGTACTTCATACAGAAAATCGCGGTCTACTTCCTCCGGAAGTTTCAGCGCGTCGACGATGGAGCGCAAGACCGTCGGCTGATCTTTGCCGCTTACCCTGTAAATTATACCGCCCGCCCTTACTGCATCCGTCAGATCCGGGAGCGTATCCTGGCCGGAACCGGTTTCCTTGAAAATATCAGGAGACACCTTGATCCGGCGCGACGTTGCCCATTCGAGTAATTCTGCCTTGTTGAAGCGGAATTGCTCGTTGATTTTATAAAATGGAATCGCCTGATCCTTGATCCAGCGGTAAACGGTTTTCTCCGATACGTCTAGTATCGTGGCGGTGTCTTTAACGGAAAGTTGCATGCGTGCTCTCCAAGTACTGAATACATTGAAAAACTTCAGTCTCAATGTAAGGAACCTCGAAAAACTTAAGTTTTGTGAGGTTGACCCTTAACAGGCTGTTGAAAAAGCTTGTGGCTTTTCCAACAGCCTTAAACATTCCTCGCATTTGTTTACAAATGCTACGGTAATGTTACATTTTGGAAGTGTTGAAAATCCTCATCCGAGGTTTTTCAACACCCTGGTAAAAAACCCGATTCCTGTAAGGAATCAGCGAGGCAGCTCTGATAACCAGAGGGTTATTAGAGCTGCCCTGTATTCCAAAATAAAAGCAATTCGCAAACAGGATTGCAAAAGTATCTCGAGAAACTAAGCGGGCTTTCGAAATATTAATTGTCAATTTTGCTTTTGAAAGGACAATCAGTAATTTTAGCTACAATTGTCCATGGATGTCAATGAGACAACGTTTTTTTGTAAACTCCGGTTAAGAAGTACCGGAATCATGCCATAAGCATGCGAGCTTAATTTTTGCGGCAGCGAAAACAAACACAGCGAAAACAAACTCACTTGACAAAGCCTCCCGTTCTGAAGTATAAAACCTCTCGTTGATGAGTTTGCCTGCGGCGATGGTGGAATTGGCAGACACGCCAGCTTGAGGTGCTGGTGCCGAAAGGTATGGAAGTTCAAGTCTTCTTCGCCGCAAAACGAAGAGCCCGACCGAAAGGTCGGGCTCGTCTGTTTTAATAAGCGGCGAAGAAGACTTGAACCGGAGTGAGCGCCGTTCCACACGTCGCTGTAGCGACGCTTTCCAATCATTTTTCTCCTAGGATTAGCGAGTGAAACGAGCGTCCCAACGGGAGGAAGAGGCGCCAAGGATGGCGCCGAAAGCGAACGCAGGCGTACTGGAGCTTCGAGACACGAAGTCGAGATGCGGAGGACAAGTCTTCTCTTTGGATATTACTTATAAGCTCTCAACTATTTCCGAGCTTATACCGGTAAGAGCCTGGATTTGTCCGATAGGCATGCCTGTACCTTTCATTGCAACGGCAAATTCAAGCATAGCTTCAGCTTTACCCTCCGCTTTACCCTCAGCTTTACCCTCAGCTTTGCCTTCAGCTTTGCCTTCAGCTTTGCCTTCAGCTTTGCCTTCAGCTTTGCCAAGTTCAATCCCGGCTGCTTTTCCAAGTTCTATTCCGGCTGCCTTGCCTTCCTCCAGGCCTTCTTCATAACCGGTACGTTTGTAACTGGCGATAATATGCTGGTAGTTATTGCGCATGTCGTAGTAGTGCCTCATGCGATCGCTTCGGGTAAATGCTGCCATGATGCGTATCGCCTCCTTGAATTCCGGATCGGGCAAGTCGCTCAGAAGCCTCTGGGTATCCTGCGAACCTGCATGGGTCAGGAAAAAAAGCCACTTGTCCTTGTTATCAAATATACTCGTTCGATTCTCGTTTATCAAGGCTAACCATGATGACAGCTCAACGGTGAGGATTGCCATGTCGGGATGAAGTATATAGCCTGAAAGCTGGCAGTTGCAGCCGAAAACATGCAGCCATTGGTGATCGGAACAGAACGCCCGATTCAGAATCCAGATGGAAATAACCGGACGGTGGGTCTTGTAATCCTGGCCCTTGGGCAATTGATGAACGTATAGCTGGGCCCAGTTGTGGATCATCCGCTGGGCAAGGCCGGTATGGGAAACCATTTGCATTTCCAACTGAATTTCCCTGCCGTTTCCATCTTTGTACAAAATATCCAGTTCAATGTCTTTCTCTTTCAGGAATTCCGCAAGCCGAAATGGATTCTGTATCACCAAGCTTACCGCCGTGGATAAGCCTGCCGCGTCCAAAATCGAGTTAACGAAACTTAAGGTAAGATTCGAGTGCCTGGGGCTGCCGAAAAGCTTTTTAAAGACAATATCCACACGCGGGTCTATGTCCATGATCATGGAGGTACTCCTTGATCATAAGACGCGTAAAACCGGTCGTTTGCATTCGCTATTCCCGCCGCCAGACAAAGAGCGTTTCTTCCTGTTCGACGAACCCGAGCTTTCTCCAGAAATCCCGGGCAGTAAACCGTACGCGGTTGGCGTACAGGATCGGATACCGGCTCTTGAAAAAAAACGATGACCGAGCGGGCAAAGCCGTGTTTTTCGTATTCCGGGTAGATCATGATGGAAAAAACGGTAAGCTTAAGGCCTTCGATGCGGCACCGGAATGTTCCTACCTGGGCGCCGTTAAGCTCGATGTCGAACCAGTCGTAATCGCCGCCTTCCAAGACTGCGAATCTGCAGCCTTTGCACAAGCGCTTGGAGGCGTTTTTCACAAGCGAACTAGGGTCTCGAAATCGTCTGTAGCCAGCTTGCGTCCCACGTCGAGTACATAAGCGTCGAAACCCGCGGAGACTGCGATTATGTCAATGCTCTCCAAAGCATCCAGCCGTTCCTGCACGATTTTAAGGTAGTCTTCGGCGGTTTCGGCAAACGGGTTGTATATTTCAGCTTTCTTCTATTGCTTCAGGACGTTGCGCGTGCCGTCTCCCGTGTGCGCGTCGATATCCAGAACCAAAAGCGCGACGGCCATGTTATTGACGAAACTTTGCTACGTTTATTTAATAATCCACTTGCCCAAAGTGCGCTTTCTCTTGTTAAACGACACGCCTATCTTATAGACCGTTTTGCCCGTGGCTGCATACGGTAGCAGATAGCCTTTGTCGTCGATTTGCTTAATCGCGTCTTCGGCGCTGCCGTTCAGCTTGAACTCGAAGACATATACATAATCGGCGCACGATACCACGGCGTCGGCCCGCCCGATTGCGCTGCGTACTTCGGCTTCCACGAATTGGCCTAAGAGCTGAAACACCAGGTAAAACACCACCTGGTAATGTCGCTCTGTTTTGTCGCTGAGCTCGTAATTAAACGCGGAGAAAAACGTCTGCATGCGCATTAAGAATTCTTCAGGCTTTCCCGCCTCGATCTCATCCGCAAACTTTCCGATATGGAAGCCTGTTTTATCCTGGCCGCTTTTAGCATAAGACTGGGCCAGAAAATGCAGGAAGCCGTATTTTACTTCCGCATTGGGAAAGCCCAGCGTATAAAGCCGCCGGGCCGGCTGGTAATCCTTGATGGTAAGATAGCCGCTCTGGTAAATAACGGGAATGGGCCGGTCCGCCTCCGCCCGGTAGTCGGCGAAGTCTTCCGCTGGCAATTGGACGTTATCGATGTCACGCAGGTCGTAATCGGATTTCTTAAGCAGCTCCACCAAAAAAGTCGGTGTGCCCGTGGCAAACCAGAAGGCTTCAAACTCGCGTCGGGCAAAAAGATTAAGGGTGCTGAACGGATTATAAACGCCGATTCCATTGGGGTGAAACTTGTAGCCGTTGTACCACAGGCGCGTTTTTTCCAAAGCGGCGTCCACGGTAAGGTCATTGGCCTTGGCAAGCGTTTCCATCTCGGGCACGAAATTGGCTACGAGCTCTTCTTCGGTAATACCGCACAGGGTTGCATAGTCGGGATGAAGCGTCAGGTCGATGAGCTGGTTCAGGTCGCTGAATACGCTAACCTGGCCAAACTTGGTAACACCGGTAAGGATGGCGAATTTCAAGTGGGCGTCGGCGGATTTAAGGACACCGTAAAACGATTTAAGAATGAGTTTATACTCGTTATGAAGCGAATCGTTGCCAAGGGTCATGAGTAATGGTTTATCGTATTCGTCTATCAGCATAACCACGCGCATACCGGTTTTTTCGTGGGCTCGTTCTATTATGGACAAGAATCGCTGGCTCAGCGACTTGTCCTCTCCTGCCCCATGTACGGCCTCCCATTTCCTGAGATGGCTTTCCAGTATCGCTATGAGCGCTTCCTTACTGTCGTAATGCTCTGCGTTTAAATCCAGCCGCAGCACTGGGTATTCTTTCCAGTTTTTTTCGAGCTTTTCCAGCGCCAGGCCGGCAAACAGCTCTCGCTTGCCCTCAAGATACGCCCCGAGCGTGGACAAGAGCAGGCTTTTACCGAAGCGCCGGGGTCGGGATAGAAAATAACTGCGCCCGCTATTTACCAACTGGTAAATAAGCGCTGTTTTGTCTACATACAGATAGTTTTCCTGGCGTATGCTTACAAAATCCTGAATGCCTATGGGCAGTTTTCGTGGGTTCATTCATAAATAATAGCATGTTTTTGGGTGATTGTCAGCGTGGCCTTCATTTTCTGCCTACGGATGATCCCGAGTTGTTCGACGTCACTCTGGAAATCCGGGATCAAGTCGCTACCTGAGGCACGACCTCATTACCTGTATCGCCCCCGAATTCTGAAAATCCCTCATCGTGCGCAAAAAACGGCCTGACGCATTTTACCAGGGATGTGCGGATAGGTGTACTGTCGATGTTTTACGATTCGCTGGAACCGGGATTGCCCTTCTACCGGAAAATCGATGGCTATTCGAGGCGCGTCATTCCTCTTTGCAGAAAAAGCGATACCGATTATTCCTGCATCTGCTACTGGATACTGGGTGACTCGAGCCTCCCAGAGGATCGGAACATGCTCATCGATAGCGGCTCTACGAATCTGGCCAATCTGGGATGCTTCATGCGCGAAATGGCCGCGCAGTCCAAGGGAATCGGCAAGATAGCGATGGAGCAGGTAATCCTAACCAACGGTCATTCGGAAGATTCCATCTGCGCCTACCTTCCGGCAGGCGGCGCGATTTTTTTCCGGCGACACGCTGTTTCACATCACGGACGACAAAGGCCGCTATCTTCGCGCTTATCTGGAAACGCTGAAACGACTCTGCGCATGGATATCAAGAGCATTTACCCGGGGCAAGGGGATCCCGTTCCGGAAGGAGCAGACGCTTTTATCCGGAACTGTCTTGATCATGTAAGCCGCTCAATTATCCTAGATTAATTGATTGAGGCTGTTTTTACGAAGTGCGGGGCATTTTATAAAAACTTCCCTACGCTCGCAATTTCGCATCAAATTGCAAAAGCGAATGACATGGTTAATAATACCATGTCGTTCGTTCAGATTCTTTTTGAGTAGAGGTTCTCGGAGAGCTCAAGGTGCCAGAAGATTCCCTTTTCGTTTTTTACGCTTACCTTGCCTAAAAGCTGTTTTTCCGAAATTCCGAATATCGTCGCAAGGCCTACCGTGGTTTGCTTTCTAAAATCGAATGATTCGGGTACGCCTATCCCGTCGTCGGAATAAAAAATATTGAATTTATCGCCGGGTATTTTTCTTACGACTAGGGAAACTCTGCCCGAGCGGTTTCCGGGAAAGGCATGCTTGAGCGAATTAGTTAAGAGCTCGTTGTACACCATGCCCAAGGGCAGGGCGGTGTCTACCAGTGTCATGACGGTGTCGGTATCGAAATCCAATTCTATACGTTTTCTGTCCATGCCGAAATTTTCGAAAATGCGTTTCGAAAGCTCCCGTAGGTATGAGCAAAGGTCGATGGCGGACAGGTCGTGCGACTGGTAGAGTTGCTGGTGTATCAAGGACATGGATACGATGCGATTTTGCACGTCGTTTACGAAGGAACGCACCAGTTCGCTGTCCGTTCGGGCGCACTGCATCTCCAAGAGGGAGATGATTATCTGAAGGTTGTTGTTGCTCCGGTGAAAAAGTTCGCGGAGCAGGGCATCGCGCTCTGCGGCTGCAGCGCTGCCTGGCTCATCATTCATGCAAGGAGGCCGATATTTTTCAGCTGCTCTACTAGGGTTCTCTTTTGATACGGTTTGGTAAGGAAAGCCTCGCACTGACCTTTAAACGCCGTCATGATGGTTTTGGCGTCGCTTAACGCGGTGGTCATCATTATTTTGCAGCCATCGGAGCCTATAAGGCCGATGCTGTCCTCGAATTTGCGGATTTCATGCAGTGCGTCCTGGCCGTTCATGACGGGCATCATGATATCCAATAGAATAAGCTGGTACGGTTTTTTTTCTTCGTATGCTTTTTTTACCATGGTAACGGCTTCGAAACCATTTCCGGCTTCTTCTATAGATCCGAATTCCTTCATCATGGCTACAAGCCCGAAGCGGCACAAGGCATCATCTTCTACTATTAATATGCGTATGCTTTCCATTATTGCCTCTTCCTTAGGAATTCGGTCAGTCCCGTTATTTTAAAACTATAGGGTGAACTGCCGTAAATGTCAAAAAAAACATGAAAATTTTAAGGAAAATGAATTTTGGATATTTTGGAAGTTTTTTTGTGTTTTTCTCTTGCATTTAATTCCGGCATGCCTAGACTTAGCCATGGAGCAAGAAGTTCTAAACTATGAAACAGAAAATAGACGACGAAACAAAAGAAATAATCGATTCATTCATCGCCGAAGGTCACGAACGCCTCGACGACTCCGAACTCCAGCTGGGCAAACTGGGGGACGGGGACGTAATTCCCAAGCTCAACTCGGTGTTCCGCCTGTTTCACTCGGTAAAGGGTTCGGCAGGTTTTCTTAACTTCGAGAACATAAAGAAGCTTACCCATCAGGCAGAAGCCTTGCTCGAAGTATTCCTTAAGGAAAAGGTGGCGATTACCGAGGATTCCCTCGATGTCATCTATATTACCATCGACATGCTCCGTAAGCTCGTGGAAACCGTGGAACGCGATTATTCGGATGCGGATACCAAATTGGACATAAACGGCCAGATAGGCATAATAGCGGCTTGCATGCAAACGCTTCGCATGGGTTCGGCCCTTCCGGTACAGGAAGCACAGCCAGAGCCTAAACCACCCGCTGAGCAAAAGCCGCCATCGCCCGACAACGTAATTGCTACCAGCGACCTGGTTACCAGAGACATGATCCAGCGCTTCCTTGCCGAATGCCTGGACCTTGTGGACAAGACGGAGAAAATCGCGCTGCGGCTGATGGAATCCGCCAATCAGGGCGAGGAAATAAACGATATTTTCCGCGCCGTGCACACGATAAAAGGCAATTCAGGGTTTTTCGGCTATGCTCTCCTGGAACTCCGCTGCATGGAGTTTGAAAGCCAGCTGGACGGGGTACGAAAAGGCGTTACCCCGGTAAACGATGCTTTCGTCAATACGATCATCTTTAAAATCGACGGATTCCGCGCTTTAATGCACACCCTTACAATCGTAGCCGAAGGCGAACCGGTAAAGCCGGCGCCGGAACCCGCCCCGGGTACCGCCAAGCAGACTTCCGGTGTCACGGTACATGCGCCTGCCATGGCGGAATATAAACCGCTGGGCGAGATACTCCTGGACATAGGCGTGGTAAGCGAGGCCCAGGTGCAGCGCGCCCTCGACGAACAGGAGCGCCCGTTGGGCAGGATTTTAATGGATCAGGGATCCGTAAAGTCAGACGACTTGTCCAAAGCGCTTGAAATCCAGCGCGCGCAGGGTGGCACCCCCGAGCATCCGCAAAACGAGGATATCCAGCGCAAGGAGATCCGGGTGGACACGAGCAAGCTCGATAAGCTCTTCGACCTTGTAGGAGAGCTTATAACGGCCGAGGCGATGGTTTTAAACAGCTCGGACCTTAAAGGGCTGAAGCTGGACAATTTTTCCAAATCCTTCTCCGGGCTTAATAAAATATCGCGGGAAATCCAGGAAACCACCATGATGATACGAATGATCCCCCTCGAGGGGTTGTTCCAGAAAATGACCCGCCTGGTTCGCGACCTTTCCCGCAAATTCGAGAAGCCGGTCAACTTCAAGGTAACGGGCCAGGATACCGAGATGGACAAAAACGTCATCGAGCAGATATCCGACCCGCTCGTTCATATAATAAGAAACTCGATAGACCACGGAGTGGAAAGAAAAGACAGGCGCGTGGCATCGGGCAAGCCTGAAATCGGCATCATCAACCTGGACGCGAAATACGAAGGCTCTGAAATCTGGATTAGCGTCAAGGACGACGGCAACGGACTTAACAAGAAAAAAATACTGGAAAAGGCCATCGCGGTGGGACTCGTGACCGGCGACCCGGATGCAATCCCCGACAAGGATATATGGAAGCTTATATTCGAGCCCGGATTCTCCACCGCCGACATCGTGTCCGAAGTATCGGGCCGCGGCGTAGGCATGGACGTGGTCAAGAAGAACCTGGAGCGCATACGCGGCAAGGTGGACATAATAACCGAGGCGGGCAAGGGCACCGAGTTCATACTCAAGATTCCCCTGACCATGGCGATTATCGAAGGCATTACGATTCGGGCGGGCAGCAATTTCTATTCCATACCGCTAGGCGACATACTCGAGTTTTTCAAGGCGAAGGATAGCCAGATTACAATAGCCGAGCATGGCGAGGAGATGGTGAACCTGAGGGGCAGCATAATGCCGCTCGTAAAATTCGGCGATGTGTTCAACATTCCCGACGCCGTCATGGAACCCACCGACGGCACCATCATCGTGGTGCACTCGGGCGGGCGCAAAGCCTGCGTGCTCATCGACGAAGTGGTTGGGAACCAGCAGATAGTCGTAAAATCGCTCTCTGAATATTTGGGAAAAGTCGAAGGTATTTCGGGCTGCAGTATTTTAGGCGACGGCAGGGTGAGCTTCATCATCGATACCGCTCGCCTTATATCGCGAAGGTTGGAATAGGTGCGTCAAGAAAAGTTTTCTTAGCTTATCTTGACGGCATTGATGATAAGTCATATTAGAGTATGGGGCAGACGCGAATAAGCCCAGGAGGAAAAGATGAGAGTAGCTATACAAACCAAATTGCTTCTTGGGTTTGCTGCAGTTCTGGCCATTGTGATTGCATTGTCTGTTTTTAACAGCAACACGCAGGCAAAAGCCCAGAAATCGACCGAGTGGGTTATTCATACTAATCAAGTCCTAGAGCAAACGGGCTTAGCTTTAAGTGGAATGATAAATATGGAAACGGGGTTCCGGGGTTATTTGTTGGCAGGCAATGTAGATTTCCTTGATCCCTATAAAAACGGCCTAAAAATATTTCAAGAAGCCATTGTGCAATTGAATCAACTGACCAGTGACAATCCCACGCAAATTGCTAGGTGGGCAGAAGTTGTCAAACAGGAGACAATCTGGCATGACCAATGGGCGGAAAAGGGAATAGCGCTCCGTAAGGATGTAATCAACGGAAATGCTGAAATGCAGGCTGTTATTGATTATGAGTCTTCCGGTGGTGGAAAACAATCGATGGACGCTCTCAGAGCAATACTTGTCCAGGCTGAACTAATGGAAACCGAGCTGATGGCGAAACGAAGCGCTGAAAATATTGCCTCCGTTGCACTTGGC
>JANNSO010000031.1:0-79895 GCA_031402655.1 Spirochaetota bacterium
AACGGTCTCGCTACCGCTCGTTATTACCGTTAAAAATGATAATCAAGTGGATTTCTAAATTTGAAATTTACTATCCTTCTGTTTTTGCATTCAGGTGAATGAATATTGCCAAAAACACCATATTTTCAACAGCCTGTTAGATACTTGATACGCGCTTTTGCCTGAACCGTCGGACATCTTCCCAAGGATGTTCGCCTTGAACCCGGTAAAATATTTCATAAAGTTTCGCCCTCCTAAAGGCGTAAACTATCTTGACTTATATTGCCAATCGCCATAACTTGATCCTTTTTATATTTGACATAATATTTATGCTCGCGTAAACGCGAGTCAATCTAGCATTTGCTTAACTTGCAACGCGTTAAGCTGGCGCGGTTTGTGCAGAGAGCGTAGCGATTGCACATAACCGTGACATAGCATTGTCCGGTTGAAGAAGTTGTTAGAAATCTTGTATTATCAAGAAATAATAACTATAAACTTTTTAATATTTCTTCAGAGCTCAAAAATTTTATCAAGCCCTTTTTTTCTTTTCTTTCAAAATCCTCAATTCCTTTTTTATCTATATAGTCTTCGTACATTTCTTTAAGTGAATATTTAATAAGACTAGACTTGTCTTTTTCATATTCATTTGAAAGGAAGGAGACCATTTTTTCTTCTTCTGGGTTTAAGCGAATGGAAATTACTGCCATTTCTTATACACCTCCTCTCGTTTATCAAGTGCAATTACGAAGATGTTTTCCTCTTCTATGTAAAATATTGCTCTATACTTACCTTTACGTAATCGATAATAAATTCTCGATTTTTCTTCTGCTATTTTTAACTGCTTTATATCAAATAAAGTCAAATCTTTCGTTAAGTCTATTGAATAGAAGGCATTATTAATATGTAAAAAGATATCTTTTGGGATTTGTCCTTTTTTGATTCTCTTTAGAATATCATCTATATAACAAACCATGTAAACAATGTACTACAATTAATAGGTTTTGTCAATTCGATTTCATTTGTCTTTGCACCCGCAGGGTCTTTCCAACATTTGCTTAACTGGTAAAAACGCGCGCGTAATCGCGCTTGGCGTGGTTTGTGCGAGAGCGAGCGAAGCGAGCAGCACAAACCATGACAAAGTTTTTATCCAGTTGAAGCAGTTGTTAGCAGAAATTTTTTATTCATATACCATATATTTTTGATATTATGATTTAATCATTTTTTTTATCGGTTTTATTGTTTTTAATGCCCAATCATAATGACTTGAAGTTGCTGATACTAAATATGCACCTAGCGAGGTTGTTCCGGTCCATGTATATCGTCTCTTCTCAAATAATTCTTCATCGGTATGTTGATTTATTATTTTTTTTATTTCTTCATGACTTTTGTTTAGCATTTTAATTGATTTTTTTAATTCAGTTCCTTTGTATTGCTCATATATTCTATGATTTAATATTGGCAATGTCTGCCATGTTACATCTTGCGCAGGAATGTCTGGTTTTTTACCCGACATTCCAATTTTATACCAGTTCATCATCATATTATGCCATGCATGTAAATGGCAAATAATATCTGCTATTGTTTTGTCTCTATCATTCAGTTCTTCATTCTTATATTCTTTAATCTTGAATTCTTCAGGTAAATTTTCAATGAATAATAATAATTTTTTAAAATTAATATCCCCAAGCTCGAGTAATTCTAGTTTACTTGTTGGTCTTGGCATTCTATTCTCCTTTTTGCGCCGAAGGCGTCCATCCAATAATAATTAAACTGATCTACATGATTCCTAGCTAATTCCATGCATATTAGGATAACAGCCATATTCGTTTCAATCAAGAATTATTTAATTCAATTTTTATTTAGAATAAAATGTATTCAGTGGCATACTCTACAAATCTATGTTGATCTTTATAAGATGTTTTTTAGCGATTTAAGAATGACCGGATACTTGTCAGATTCAATATCCTGTAGGCACCAAAGCCATACCTTTCCGTCCTCCACTATTCAAAGTCTACAAAGTATGCTACAACTGTTTATAGACGTCTACAAAGTAAACGCCACCTTTATGGGCTGTTTGGAGGCATTATGAACGTATCCTACCTTCGAGTAAGCACTACAGACCAAAACCTTGAACGCCAATTAGAACTAATGAAAGACCAGAAAATTGAAAAGACATTTTCAGAAAAATTGTCTGCAAAGAATACTGACAGACCTGAACTAAAGGCAATGTTGGAATTCGTTAGGTCTGGTGATGTCGTGGTAATTGAATCGATTAGTAGGCTTGCAAGGTCAACACGCGACCTGCTTGCTATAGTAGATACGTTACAGAAAAAAGAAGTAGGACTAAAATCTTTAAAGGAAAGTTTAGATACTAATACACCGCAGGGTAAGTTTATGTTAACGATATTTGGCGCATTAGCGGAATTAGAAGGCGAAACAACATTACAGCGACAAAAAGAAGGTATCGCGGTAGCAAAATTGGCTGGTAAGCACCTTGGAAGGCCTAGGCTCACAATACCTGATAATTGGAATTCTGTGATTGTTAGGTGGAAGAACAAGGAAATAAAAACAGTTGAAGCAATGCAGATGGTTGGAATGCCAAAAGCGACATTTTATAAAATGGTAGGTTTGGAAGCGAAGTAGGTACGGGGTGGAATGGGAAGATGTCATAATAAAGTTTTAAAAATAAATCGATTATTGAAGCCAAAAATTTGGCCAGTTGATAGAAAATGATAACTTGATTAAAAACACTGGTAGCTTTGGAAGGAATAGGATATATTAAACAAAGCCTTTATTGAAAGCCTTTTCTTATATACTAATATATAAAATATTTTTATATTGTGTATAAGATTAGGAAGGCCACTATTTGAAGGTGGTTTGTACAGACTGCAATTCGAACGAGAGGCGATTGATACCCAATGAGTGAAACATCGATGTTTGCCATATTGGCTTTGGTTTCCCCCAAGCTGGAGGCTTCAATCCGCGCAACCGTGGCAAGTCTCGAAGACTGCAGCCTGCGCTTCGGCACGGGCAGCAACGCGCTGTCCGCCATTGCCCTGTCCGAGCGCGTCGATCTCGTGCTCCTGGACCCGGAAATGGTTCCCGTCAACGCCGCAGACAGCATCGCGCTGGTCAAGGCAACCTGTTCCAACTGCGAAATAGTCCTCCTGCTCAAGGATCAGGACATAACCATGGACGTCGAGCTCATGAAGATAGGCGCTTATGGGTCATTGCCCAATCCTCCGTCGCTCGAGGATTTGCACAAGCTGATCAACGGCCTCATGGAAAAAAACGAGATCGACCGCGAAAACCGCGCGCTTGTCGAGGCTCTTGGCGAGGCTCGTTCGCAGACCATAATTTCCCACAGCCCCGAGATGGAAAAGGTTCTCTCCATGGCGGCCCGTGCAGCCCGCAGCAATTCCACCGTTTTAATCAGCGGTGAGAGCGGTACGGGCAAAGAACTCGTAGCCAGGGCAATACACCTCGTAGGACCGCGCAAGCATAAACCCTTCGTTCCCGTAAATATCGCCGCGCTGCCGGAAAACCTCATAGAAAGCGAACTGTTCGGCCACGTAAAAGGCTCCTTTACCGGCGCCATGGCGGACAGGACCGGCCGCTTCGCGCTTGCCAATGGCGGCACGCTCTTTATCGACGAGATAGGCGAAGTGCCTCCGGGCATCCAGGTAAAGCTGCTGCGGGTGCTGCAATTCGGCAGTTACGAGCGCGTGGGCGAAAACACTCCGCGGGAGGCCGATGTTCGCATCATCGCGGCCACCAATCGCGATCTCGAGGCGGAAGTGCGAAACGGCCGCTTCCGTGCCGACCTTTATTACCGGGTAAACGTAGTCCCGGTTCAAATACCTCCGCTGCGCGAACATCGCGGCGATATTCCGTATCTGGCCGAATATTTCCTTAAAAAATACGCGCTCAAGAACCGCAAAGGCGTCCAGGGCATAACCGCCGAGGCCATGGCCTGCATCATGCGCTATCCTTTTCCCGGTAACGTACGGGAGCTTGAGAACGTCATCGAGCGTGGCATGGTCCTGTGCCGCGGCAACTACCTCACCGAAACCGATATCTTCCTTCCTGTCGAGGCCGATAAGGCTCAACAGAACAGTGCCGTTCTTTCGGGCGGCTATGAGGAGATAATGGGCAGGTTCGAGAAAGAATTCCTTGCCAAGGTGCTTGCCAGAAACGACGGCAACAAGAGCGCCGCTTCCCGCGAAATAGGCATAAACGAAAGGCGCCTCCGGTACCGGCTCAAGGTCCTTGGGATGGAAGGCTGAGGGAATAGGCTTTCAAAAACCGTTCAGAAACTCCGAGCGCAGAACTTCTTCATAAGACTGCTCCGCCTGGCCGGCTTCCTTCAGCTTGTTGAATGTCTCCAGGTCGATGTACTTGACGGCAAGCGGGCGTTCGATGGATACGCGGCTCGCTGCGTCCAGCCAAATGCTTTCGCTGGGCGTAAGCGAATCTGGTTTGCCGTATTTTTTGCTCATTTCGGTAAAAATGGAGTAATGGTCGATTTTTTTTTCGTTCATGGCAAATATCATGACGAATAGCTTGCCTTCGTAAAATTGAAAAAACGCCCGCTTGACATAGGAGATTCCGGCGACCTCTATCAGCGTTTCGTTTGGGCGGGGCAACAGGCTCACGTCGGGCTCACCCCGATAAACGAACATACCGTCCCCCGTGAGCAGTTTTTGCACCTCTTCCAGGCCCATGCCCAATTCGATTCCCCGGAATCCGCGCGGGATACCCGTTTCGTCGGGGGGCAGAACCGTGGGCGGTGTTCCCGGCGACGGCTCTGCCGGTTTTGCGGCCGGCACGGCTTGGGGCATCGCGGCAAATTGTACCAGCAAGGTTATAATAACTATACTAAGGGGCTTTGTAAGCTTCATCTTGCACCTTTCAGCGGGACAGCGCGATGGAAAGGGCGGTGGACAGCTTGAGCACGTCCTCGTTGCCTTTTCGCAGTCGCGAGCTCAGTATTCCCGCGATGCGTTTCGTCAGGAACAGCCCGAGAGCGGGGTTTGTTTTGCACAGTTCGTCGAAACTCCCCCGGGATAGCTCGAACAGTAGGCATTCGCTTCTTGCGGTAACCGTCGCGCTTCGCGGTTCGGTGCCGAACATGGACATTTCCCCGAATACCGAGGCCGTGCCCGCTTTAAGGCGGGTCATGGATTTTTCCGCCTGGCCAAAGCCTTTTCCCTGAATCTTGAGCGTCAGGTTCTTGCTTACGTCCACGTCTCCCTCGAGGAAGAGGTACATGGTGTCCGCTTCCTCGCCTTCGTGCATGATTTCCTCGCCGGTCTTCCTGCGCACGAATTTACCGGCAGCCAAAAGCTCGCTTATGAGCGCCATATCCAGTTCGGCCAGAAACGGCGCTTTTTTCAAGGCGTCGATATCCTGCTTGGCCTTCATGACAGGCCGCCTATGACGAATGCCAGATCCGTTTCCTGAATCAGATAATCGGGCCCAGGCACGAGTCTCGTACTGCTTGAAGATTCTTGGTCGGCGCCTATGTCGATAGCCGCTTCCGCGAATTTTCGCTTGATAAACGCGTCGATGGCACCGGAATTGTCCGAGAGCAGGTCATCCAGCGTCACCGGCTTTTCCCGCGACATGACACCCAGAATTATGCCCTTGCCGTTTTTTATAAACCAGCTCGATGCCTCCGCGAATGTCTTGCCGAATAAAATCCCCGGCATCGCAACCTGCCGCAGCCGGTTGCCTGAATTATAGTCCAGGAGTTCCCGCACGGCTCCCGGCAGGCCGCTCTCGGTACTCGATGCCGCGAACAGGTAACCGGAAAATTCCCCCTGGACTATGATGTCGTCGATTTCGGCCCGTTTCAAGTGCTGCTGATTCTCCGCTTTCAGTATGCCTGCGCACACCGGGATATCCTTGCTGATGGCCTTGATGGCGAGCGCCGACAGAATAGTCCGCTCGTCGGCGTTTCCCTGCCCGTTGCCGCCGCTTTCGTCGGGCAGCAGAATGCAGGATCGCGCCTGGCTTACGGAGGCGCGCCTGAGCACCGCTTCCTGGGTGTGGTCGCCGCGTACGAAGTGTATGTCCATGGTGGGGTAGGCCGCCTTGATCGCGTCGAAGCCTTCCGCGTCCATTCCATT
This sequence comes from Spirochaetota bacterium, assembly GCA_031402655.1. GTDB lineage: Bacteria > Spirochaetota > Spirochaetia > Treponematales > UBA12059 > JANNSO01. Next base: position 6,111 of record JANNSO010000031.1, read on the forward strand.
GACTAGGATGATCGATGCCGAAGGCGCCTGTGCGGCCAGGCCTTCCAGTACCCGCTTGGCTCCGGCGTTCCATCCGCAAACCAGAATTTGTCCTTTAATCTTTACGTCACGCAAGCCTTTTCCCTCCCGAATGCGCCGTTCCACGAAAATCGATGCGACCGTACCTGAAATAAGCGCGCTAATGATGACGCCGGCTAAAATAAGAAATATGGCCGCCATTCGACCCGCATCGGTTTGGGGATACTTGTCCCCGTATCCAACGGTTCCCATCGTCACGACAGCCCACCATATGCCGTCGAAAAAACGCTTGAACATGGTGCTTTCACCCGAGCGCTCCAGAATCCAGAGTAATCCGCCAAAAAAAATGATGAATGCGATAAAAACCCCGCTTGTCTTGATTAAGCCCGAGCGTTTGATGTCATTATTGAAAAACTGCATGCGTTCGCCGGCCGACCTTGCGTACCGGGCAAAAGCGCTGTCTTTTTTTTTTGGGCCGGCTTTCGCCTTGGCTTTTTCGCTTGCTTTCATTCTTGTCCTGATTCCTCTGATCTGTGTATCGGCATATTTCTGCTCTTTTATACCCCTTTGCTTTTTATAGATGCATTTTGCTATAATCGGTAAAATCTATGGAGGCTTTACCATGCACCCTGCTTTGGCAACTCTTAAAGAACGCGGTTTTATTCAGCAGTGTACCGATATCGATGCATTATCCAAGGTAATGGATCAGGGACCCGTAACCTTTTACGTTGGCTGCGACCCTACCGGTCCGAGTCTTCATATCGGGCACATGGTGCCGTTTTTTGCGCTGCGCCACATGCGCGACGGCGGGCAGATAGGCATTGCGCTGCTGGGAGGGGGAACCGCGCGCATCGGGGATCCATCGGGCAAGTCGGAAATGCGCAAGATGATTTCCTACGATGCCATCGACGCCAACGCCGAGCTTTTTCGCAGGCAGCTTGACCGCTTCGTGGGGTTCGACGGAAAAACCAGCCTCACGGCCAACAACAAAGACTGGCTCGCAAACCTTAATTACATAGAGTTCCTGCGCGAAATAGGCAGCCATTTTTCGGTCAACCGCATGCTATCGTTCGAGGCGTACAAGAGTCGGCTGGAAACGGGTTTGTCCTTCATCGAGTTCAATTACCAACTCCTGCAAAGCTACGACTTCCTGGAGCTGTATCGCAGAAACGGCTGCAGGCTGCAGATAGGCGGCGACGATCAATGGGGCAATATCGTGGCCGGAATAGACCTGATTCGCCGCGTCGAAGGCGCCGAGGTTTTCGGCCTCACCTTCCCGCTGGTCATGACGAGCGACGGCAAAAAAATGGGCAAGACGGAAAAAGGCGCATTGTTCCTCGATCCTGTGCTTACGACTCCCTACGAATTTTTCCAGTACTGGCGCAACATAAACGATACCGATGTCGAGCGCTTCCTCCTTATGTTTACCTTCCTGCCTGTCGGGGATTGCAAGGCTTTGCTCGCGCCCGGGCTCAACATAAATGCGGCGAAAGAACGGCTCGCCTGGGAAGTTACCGCCCTGATCCACGGCAAAGACGAAGCCGACAAGGCTTTGGCCGGTGCGAAGGCCGCTTTCGGCGGTACGGGAGACCTGTCCGCAATGCCCAGCGTTTCGTTGCCGCGGTCCAGGTTCGCCGCCGGGTATCCTGTTCTGGACTTGTTCGTGGATGCCGGCCTGTGCCCCAGCAAGAGCGAGGCGAGGCGTTTGGTTGCGCAGGGTGGAGCAGTGGTGGGCGAGGCCGGCTGGAAGGACGAGAAGCTTTCCGTGGGGATCGATGCCTGCGACCATGACAGCGTAATCCTGCGGGCGGGCAAAAAGCGCTTCGTGCGGGTAATCCTGGAATAGCCGCCGCGCCGATCGATACGCCGGTATCCAAAGCCCGGCGAGCCCTACATTCCGGCGAAGTAGTATTCGTGGATGAATTTTTCCTGCGCCGAGAACGACCAGTGAACGTCGCGAACCAGGGTAAGAGCCTCATCCCACTTATCGCCTCGGAGGCAGGAAATTAGCTCCTTGTGTTCCCTTGCCGAAGATTCCTCCCAGGTTTTAAGGTAGGAGGAGCGCCTCGGAAAATCGTATAACTTTTCCTTGAACCTGCGAACGGTTTCCTTCAGGTAGGAGTTGGCGCTTAAATCGAGATAGGTATCATGAAACGCTATGTTTTGCTGGTAGTATAGGCTGAAGTTGTCCTGGGCGAGGCTTGAGATCATTTTTTCTGTGTAGCTTTCCATCGAATCGATGGCCAGGCTGCTCATGCTGTGTCTGGCTTCAAGGAGGGCGCTCGCCTCCAGTGCGCCGATTATCTGGTACGCGTTTCGAATGCCGGTAAGGTCGATGGGATTGAGCACGACGCCGCGTCTGGCGTGTATGGTTATAAAACCTTCTACCTCGAGCTGGATAAGGGCATCGCGCAGCGGCGTTCTCGAAAGCTTCAGCTTGTCGCCGATGCCCTTCAAGTCCAGGAAAACCCCCGGTTTTATTTTACCCTCGTTCAGTGATGTCTTGAGATAGTCATATACTTTTTTTCTGAGAGAAAGCGGCTCACCCTGAAACACTCCGTTATTGCCCATTACAAGACTATATTCAGTGTTTGCCTAATGAGCAAGCCCTCAATAGCAACAGCCCTCAATAGCAACAGCCCTCAATGGCAAGACCGTCAAGACCGTCAATACTCAAGAGGGCACAAAAACGCTGCGTTATTCCTCTATGAAGCCGCCGGCAAAATCCTGGACGCAGACGCTGCCGTATTTTGCATGCGGCCCGTAGGAAATGCCAACCGTCAGGAATCCGGGGTTGAAAATATTGGCCCTGTGTCCCCGGCTGGCTACTCCGTCGTCCACAATCAGCTGCAGTACGATATCCCGTCCGGTAGAGGGGCCATAGGCGATGTTCTCACCGATGGTTTTTTGCCACTGCCCATAGCGCTCTATCCGTTGGCTCATCGTGCTGCCGTCGCGGCCACTATGGCCGGTAGCTCCGCTCTGTCCCTGATCCCGTGCGTGATCCCCCGCCGACAAAGACAAGCCCCTGGACAGGCTCAGCGCAGGCAAGGCTGCCTGTCGCTCCAGAAAGGCTATGGCCTCATCCACCGCCTTGACGCCTTCGTTGAGTAGTATGGTAATCTCGCCGGGGCGCTCCAGATAATTACCGCGGATAAGCTTGCGGTACTCGCGGAGCAGCTGAGCGTAGGCTTTGGGATTCGTGCGCGCCAGATTAAGGTCGGTTACCACATCGATTTCGATTTTCGTGGCGAAGGAGCCGGCGGCAGGAGCCGTGGCTGTAGAGCTCGCGGCGCTGGCGGGAATTGTTTCCCCCGCGGCGCTGTCCTTGCCGGGCAGAAACGTTAGAGCCATGGCCGCCAGTGCTTCTATCCCGCCGGGGCTCGAAGGATCGAACTTGCCGTTTCGCACGGCGATTATCGTGCCGTCGGGCTTTAAGAAAATCCAGGATGGGGCACTTGGCGTGCCGAATGCCAGTATCGCCTGCTTTGCCCCCGCGATTATGTAGGGGTACATGGATGCTTCCCCGATCATGGGGCGCACCAGGTCAGGCGATTCCTGGGTAAGAACGAGAAATCGGATATTCGGGAATTGCATTTTAATCTTGCCTATATTCGCGATGCCAGCAGCTTGCGGATCATTTTTGGAGGACCAGAAATAGATAAGGGCCAAGTCTCCGCCAAAGGAGCTTTCGTTTACTGCATCGCCGGAAAGCGTGGTGGCGCTGTAGGTTTTAACCGTTTTCTCAACGGCGATGAAGCCTGCTTTTCGAGCGGAGGCCGGCAGTTGCTGCGCCTGAGCCAGGGACAGTCCCGCCAGAACCAGCATGGCTGCCAGTGCCCATTGTATGCTTTTTAAGCCTTGACTCAATCTTGGCATGGTGTAACCTCCACTCTCCTCAAGTATCGTTAAGGAGCATGGATTGCGCAAGGCATTGTCGCGGAACTTCGCAGGAAACAAGACAAAGCCCCGAATGCTTGAGCTCTCAGGGCTTGTTTTAGCGCCTAAATTTCAGCTATCACATGCCCGTGGTAGTACTCGTCCCGGAGGCTCTTTACCTGCTCGTCCCGCAGGTATTCGTCGAATTTCATCATGCGGTCTATGACTCCGCCGGGGCAGAATTCGATGATGCGGTTGGCGATGGAGTTGACGAACTCGTGATCGTGGCTCGTGAACAAAACGACTCCCGGATACTCCATAAGCCCGTTATTAAGCGCGGAAATCGACTCGAGGTCGAGGTGGTTCGTGGGCTCGTCGGCGATAAGGCAATTTGCCGCGGAAAGCATCATCCTGGCAAGCAGGCAGCGGACTTTCTCGCCGCCCGAAAGTACGCGGACGGGTTTCAGGGCCTCGTCGCCGGAGAACAGCATGCGCCCCAGGAACGAGCGGACATACTGCTCGTCTTCGCTCGTGGTGTATTGGGAAAGCCATTCCACGATGGACATGTCGGAATCGAAAAGCTCCGCGTTTTCCTTGGGAAAATACGCGTTGCTCATTGTCTGTCCCCAGTAAAACTCGCCTTCGTAGTCTTTGTCCTCGCCGACGACCACGCGGAAGAAGGCTGTCTTGGCCAGATGCTCCCTGCCCACGAAGGCGATTTTGTCGTCCTTGTTTATGAGGAGGTCAAGGCCAGTTATTATTTTTTTACCATCGATGGTCTTGGACAGGTTCTGGATGCGTAGCACGTTGTTTCCCGGATCGCGCTCGGGCTTGAAACCCACCCAGGGGAAGCGGCGGCTCGAGCCCTGTAGGTCGCCCAGTTCCAGCTTCTCCAGTACTTTTTTCCGGCTGGTAGCCTGGCGGCTCTTGGATGCGTTGGACGAGAATCGCTGTATGAATTCCTTGAGGTCCTTGGCCTTTTCGTCGTTGCGCTTCTTCTGGTCCTTGGCCTGCTGCTGCAGCATCCGGGAAATGCGGTACCAGAAATCGTAGTTGCCAGGATACTGGCGTATGTTGCCGTAGTCGATGTCGCAGATATGGGTGCATACGGTATTGAGGAAGTGCCTGTCATGGGATACCACGATTACGATATTGGGGAAGTCCATGAGGAACTCCTCGAGCCAGGTAATGCTGTCCAGGTCCAGGCCGTTCGTCGGCTCGTCCAGGAGCAGGATGTCCGGATTGCCGAAGAGCGCCTGCGCGATGAGCGAGCGCACCTTGATGGTTTCGGGAACTTCCTTCATGAGCTTGGCGTGTTCGGTTTCCGCTACGCCCAGGCCCGAGAGCAATATCGAAGCCTGGGCTTCCGCCTCCCAGCCGCCTATCTCGGCGAATTCGCCTTCCAGCTCGCTTGCGCGGAGGCCGTCCGCCTCGCTGAAGTCTTCCTTGGCGTATATTGTCTCACGCTCTATCATGGTTTTATACAACTTGGGATAACCGCGAATAACGACGTTAACGAGGCTTTCTTCCTCGAACTCGAAGTGGTCCTGCTTGAGGGTTGCCATGCGCAGCTTGGGTGGAAAGTTAATCTCGCCTGAGTCCTGTTCCAATTCGCCTGAAAGAACCTTGAGGAAGGTGGATTTGCCCGAACCATTGGCGCCGATAATGCCGTAGCAATTGCCTGGCGTAAATTTAAGGTTGACGTCTTTGAACAAAATTCGGTCGCCAAAACCGAGCTTAAGATCCGAAACTGTAATCATCTGATGTCCTCGTTTGTCTGTGTATGCGAATAATGCATTAAAACGGTAAAAAATGCAAGGCTTTGAGGGGCGGGATTAGCTGTGCGTCAGGAATAGTCCCACAAGAGGAATACTGGCAAGCGACAGGATGGTGGAGAGGAAAACAAGGGCGCTGGCGGTATCCGCATCCCCATCGTATACGGTTGCGAGTATGCTGGAGTTGGCCGCCACAGGCATTGCGGCGATCAGGACGGGCACGCTCAGTTCAAGCCCCTGGAGCCCGGCGGCTCTGGCCAGGAGGAACACCAGCGCGGGAAGAAGGAAGAGCCTGATGGCGCTGGTAGTCCACAGGCGGGGGTTGCGAAACAGCGCTCCCAATTTCGTCGCGGCGAGGTTTGCCCCGATAAGCACCATGGCAAGTGGGGTCGTGGTATCTCCCAAAAGCTGCATGGCGGTAAATAGAAGTGAAGGAATCTTTATGGAAAATATGAACAGGGCAAAGCCCAGCAATGCGGAGATTATGGCGGGGTTCGCGAGCTTCAGTATTTGCGCGATGACGCTTTTTTGCCTTGGCGCGGGGTCGGGCGCGCCCGTATCCTTTTTACCCGCCGGCGGTTTGCCTCGTATCAGCAATATCCCCGCGGAAAAAGCGAGAACCTGGAACGGAATGTTGTAGACCGATACCATGAACAGGCTGTCCTTCCCCAAGATGGCTTGGGCAATGGGAAAGCCCATGAAACCGACGTTGGAGAAGCAGATGGCGAAACGGTGCACGCCCTTTTCCTTGAGGCTCGCGTTTTTGTAGGGAAGGGTCAGGAGAAAGGCCAGCGGGAAAGACAGCGCGTAGACGGTAACGGAGAGAGCCAGGACCCGCAGCGCCTGGTCGCGCAGCTCCGGGGTAAACGGCTTCTGCATGGATACGATAATAAGGGCGGGCAGGGTAAAATCCACAAGGAGGCGGGATAGGCTCTTTCTGGAGTCGCCGCCGAACACCCCCATCCTGCCTGCGGCGAATCCCGTGGACATAAGTATAAAAAGTATAACGCTTTGCGATATCGAAGCGGGCATCGCTAGGCCTTGTTCCCGGCATGCCCCAGCTGGGCGCTGAATTGGGCGTAGCGTTCGGCGTAGACCGTTTTCGCCGAGGCGTCGGGTGCGTATGCTTTTTCTATGTGCACCATGGCGGCCGCGGCTTGGGAAAGGCTGGAATAGTCGCCGAGAGCCACGGCGCAGGCCGCCGCGTTGCCCAGGGTTTCCGCGTCGCTGACGAAGGGAACCTGCAATTCCGCCTCCAGGATGTCCGCCTTGATGCGGCAGACGGTTTCGCTGCGCGCAAGCCCACCCGAGCAGCGTATGCTCGCGGGGCGCTGCTCCAGGAGTGCCATTTCGTCACAGGCAAGCCGCAGGCCGAAGCAGATGCCTTCCAGGACGGCGCGCGCCATGTCCGCCCGCGTGTGGCTGGTGTCCAGTCCGATGAAGGAGGCCCGCAAGTCGGCTTTCCATAGCGGCGCGCGTTCTCCGTTGAGGTAGGGCAAAAAGCACAGGCCGCGCGCGCCGGGCACCGACAAGCGCGCCTCGTCGATGACGAGAGCCGAGTTTCCGCCCTGGTAGCCGGCGGCCGAAGCAAACCACTCGATGGCCTTGCCGCTTGTGCTTACCCCGCCTGAAAGATTCCAAAGTCCGGGTATGGCATGGGGCAAGGCGAATAGAAGCGAGTTTTCCGCCGGTGCGGAAACGCATAGATTGATGGCCTCGCTCGAGCCGCTGCGGTCGCATGCCATGCCGGGGCTTACCGTACCCGTACCCAGCAACGCGGATAGAAAATCGGGAAACGCCGATATAATCGGCGTGCCTTTTTTAAGGCCGAAGCGTTTTTCTGCCTGGGCGCTTACCGCCCCGATGCGAGTGGCGGGTTTTACGTAGCGGGGAAACAGCGAGGCATCGAGAGCCAGGGTTTTCGCCGCGCTTAGACACCACAGATAGGGTTCGTAAAAATCATCGGTCATATAGGAAACGGCCTCGCCGCCCAGCGTATAGGCCAGGTACTCGGGAGCGGAAAAAAATCGGGAAATGCGCTTGCCTTCTTTTTCGTTCAAGGCTCGGATGGCTTTGGGCAGATAAAACGAGGCATCCAAGGATTTACCCGCAAGCAGCGAAACCTGCCTGGCTTCCGCAAGGGCGCTTTTGTCCATCCAGGATACTGCCCGTCCCACCGGCTCATCTTTTTTATCCAGGGAAACAAGAGTAGGACCGTTGCCGCTGATGGCAAGCGCCCTGATTTTGGAAGCTCCTTCGGGAACGTTTGAAAGCGCCTGCGAAATTGCGGAAGCGAGGGCTTCTAGCCATTGCGCCGGATCGGAGCAGTATCTGCCATCCTGCAAATCCAGGGAAACGGCAGCCTGGGCAAATCCCAGGGTTTTTCCTTTTTGATCCACGAGAAGGCATTTCAGCGACGACGTGCCAAGGTCGATACCGCAGTACATCAGGCGCCCCGCGGCACGGCGCTTTTGAAGGCGAGGATTCGCATGTCGCAGCGATCATGCCATGTGCAGGTGTCGCATGCCGCTCCCGGGCATTCGTAAAAGTCGGCCCCCTTGCCCAGCTGTTCAAGATGCCAGGATAAATCTTCTATATATTTGTCCAGTAAGACGCGTTTTTTTTCGGCTTCCTGAATTTTTTGCCTATACTGGTCCGCGAGGCGCTTGCGAACGCTTTTCCCGCTCCTGTCGATTCGGGCTAGCTCGAACAGTTCGTGGATCTCGGCCAGGGTCAGTCCATAATCCTTAAGCTGCTGGATTCGCTTCAGGCGCACCGCATTTTTTTCGCCGTAGTGCCGGTGGGCCGTCTCGTTCCGGTCGCAGGCTTCGAGGAGGCCGAGTTCTTCGTAATAGCGTATCGTACGCGACGTTATGCCGAACATGCGCGCGAGTTCGCCGATCTTGTAGGTGGTTTCCGGATTCATCAACTTTACCTTTAACGTAAGCTTGCAGCCGGGGCAGGTTCATCGCTCTCCCAACCAATCGCCTCGGCAGTATACTCTGAGGCAGCAAGAATGGGAACAGCCATGCCTGCTTAATTTTGAACCACGAATGTTTCGTGCCGATTATGAGGAGAATTTATGTTGAAACCCGGTAAAGTATTGATTATTGCCGTCGCCCTGGTAATGGCGACTGGTTTTTTGTCCTGCTCGCGAAGCGCAAAGCCCGCCGGCGCCCTGGATGTCGCCGTATTTGTTCCAGGCGTAGCCTCCGGCAGCCCCATCTACGAGATGCTCATAGCCGGAGCCAGGAAGGCAGTGGAGGAAACTCCCAATGCAACGATTAAAGTCATCGAGGCGGGCTACAACCAGGCGGAGTGGCTGGATCGGCTCGTAGCGGTGGCGGCATCGCAGGAATTCGAACTGATCGTCACCTCCAACCCGGCTCTGCCCGAGTTGTGCGCCAAGGTTGCCGCGGATTATCCCGCCCAGCGCTTTTTTGTCGCGGATGCATATATGAAAGGCAATGAAGCCATCCATACCGTGCTCTATAACCAGAAGGAGCAGGGCTATCTGGTGGGCTACCTCGCCGGACTCGTTACAAAAGAGGCTAAGCCTCAGGGTCCCTTGATCGCAGGTCTCGTCTCGGCACAGCGCTACCCCACCTTGGATAGGCTGATCCAGCCGGGTTTCGAGGCCGGGCTCAAGGCTGTTGATCCTTCCTTTAAACTGGAATACCGCGAAATAGGCAACTGGTATGACGCCAGCAAGGCAGCGGAACTCGCCGCTTCCCTGTACGACTCCGGCGTAATGGTAATCCTGCCGATAGCCGGCGGCGCGGGCCAGGGTGTCATAGCCCAGGCCCAGGATAAGGGCAGGAAAATCGTCTGGTTCGACGGTTCGGGCTATGCCGTTTCGTCCGACACCGTAATTGGCTGCGCGGTTCTTGCCCAGGATAGGCTCGTGTACGAGCGCGTAAAGGCCATGCTCGGCGGTAACGACAAACTGTATGGCCGTGCCGATATCGTGGGCATTCATGACGGCTATGTCGACTTCAGCGCAAACGGCGACGGATATCGCGCCCTGTCCGAATCGGTACGTTCCGCGATGCAAAAAGCGATAGCCGAGCTTAAAAAAGGGAATCCGGACTTTACCTTCAGTTCGTTCTGATTGTATCTTGAGAATATATGAGTGGAATAGTTCTTCGCGGAATCAGCAAGTTTTATGGTTCTACCGGCGTGCTTGCCGTGGATTCCGCGGATTTTTCCCTGATTCCCGGGGAAGTACATGCCCTTGTCGGAGAAAACGGCGCGGGTAAATCCACCCTGGCCAAAATCATGAGCGGGTTTGAAATCCCCGATTCGGGGTCGATAGAGATTTTCGGCTTGCCTGTGCGCTTTGCCTCCCATAAGGATGCGGAGCGGGCGGGAATCGGTTTTGTTCCGCAGCATTCCATGCTCGCCATGAATCTTACCATTTCCGAAAACATGGCGCTTGGTCACGAGCCGCGCCGTTTGGGTATTTTTTACGATGCCCGCAAGGCCGAGCTTGAAGCGATGGACATTGCCGAGCGTTTTGGTTTTTCCCTTGACCTGACCAGTCCCGTCGGGCGGCTTTCGGCATCCGCCAGGCGCGAAGCCGAAATTTTACGCGCGCTTGCCCGCGGCGTACGCATCCTCGTTTTGGATGAACCCACAACCGTGCTCAACGAACATGAATCCGAACACCTGTTCCAGCTTATATCGCGATTAAAGGCCGGGGGTACGGGGATAGTCTATATTTCTCATCGCGCAAAGGAAATCCTCCGCATCGCAGACAGGGTAACCGTCATGCGAGGCGGCAGGGTGGAGCGAACGGAGGCCGTCGCCCATCTCGAAGAATGTGTCCTTTCGGATTTTATCGTGCCTGGCGGTACCTGCATCCAGGCTAATAAAGCGCAATCCGGGGAAACGGGGAAAACCGTTTTTAGGCTCGATTCTGTTTTTGTGCACGGCCGTGGCGCCGATTCGCTGAGCGATGTATCCCTGGCGGTTTGCGCCGGGGAAATCGTGGGCGTGGCTGCGCTGAGCGGAAACGGCCTTGAGACCTTGGAATCGCTTTGCGCGGGTATCCTGGCTCCCCAGAAGGGAAGCGTTACCATTGCCGTGGAATCGACACAGCCAAAAAAGGGAGAAGGCCGTAGAAAAACCATGGCCTACATTCCTTCGGACCGCGAAGGCCTGGGCTTAAGCCTGCACTCCTCGGTAAGCGACAACATAAGCGCGGGGAGGCTTCCCCGTATGGGCCGCCTGGAATTGCTAGGCGCCATCGAACCGGCTAAAACCTCGCGTGCGCTCATGGAAGAGTTTTCCGTAAAGGCGAAACCGGAAAGCGAGGCGCAGTCGCTTTCCGGAGGCAACAGGCAGCGTCTCGTGGCAGCCCGCGAACTCGCCGATTTTTTTCCTTTCGTGCTTGCGGCGAATCCTGTTCAGGGGCTGGACGCAGGGGCGAGGGACGCTATATTTTCGCGCCTTCTGGCGCTTCGCGATCAAGGAGCGGCCATACTAATCTTGAGTACCGACGCCGAGGATTTTTTGGATCTGGCGAACAGGTCGTATGTGCTGTACCGCGGCGCATTGAGCAGTATCGATTCAGGCGAAGCGCCTGGGCAGGGACAAAATCCCGGGCTTGCCTCGCTCCTGACCGGCGGCCAGCGATGAGCAAGACGCAGAGGCGCCTGGCAATCGCCGCGTTAGGTTCCATGCTGCTGGCTATGCTCGCAATACTTGTAGTTTCCAGGGAACCCTCTCGCGCGATGCGGGTTTTTTTTATAACGCCATTTGCCGTCAAAAGCGTTTTTCTGTCCATGGTGGAGTTGGCCGCCCCCCTCGTGCTTTGCTCCCTCGGCGCGATAATAGCATTTCGCGCAGGGCAGTTTACCCTGGGCGGGGAAGGTCAGCTATACGCGGGAGCGTGCCTGGCCGCCTTGCTGGGCTCCTCTTCTGCCATCGCCGCCATGCCATGGAAAACTGGCTCCTTAGCCCTTCTTCTGGCAGCCGGGGCGGTCGGAGGAATCCTTGTGGCGCTTCCTTCCGCTCTCGGAAAGCGCTTCGCGAACGCGGACGTTCTGCTAACCAGCTTCCTGTTGTCGCAAGGGGCTATCCTGGTCGTCGACGGCCTCATAGGCGGAGTTTTGCGGGACACCTCCAATAATCTCGTGTCCATGGCACCGGTGAATCCGCTCCTTTTGTTTCCACGCCTGGCCCGTCCGTCTTCGCTAACGGCGGCTCCCCTTATAGCCCTCTTTTTTACCCTCGTATTCGCGGTTTTTTTGGATCGCACCCGCTTCGGCCGGATGCTGTCCCTCTACGGAAGGAATCCGCCGTTCGCCCGGACGCAAGGATTTTACGTTAATAAACTATCACTCTATCCCATGATTATATCCGGCGCCATGCACGGCCTCGCAGGCGCCACCATGGTTCTGGGCATTAACGGAACCGCAGTGCGCGGCATGAGCGGCGGACTGGGCTGGGGGGCTATCGGCGTAGCCTTGATCGCCGCCAGCAAACCTGCGGCGGTTCCATTCGCCGCCTTCGTTTTTGTATGGCTGGATGCCGGCGCAAGGCAGTCTTCCGTCCTTTCGGATATTCCCTACGATATCAGCCTGCTTATAAAGGCTCTCGTGATTATAGGCATAAGCGCCCGTCCCGCTTTTTCCGGCATTAAAAAAGTTCTCAGGGACCGGCACCCGCCGGCCGGGTCGCCGCAAGCCGGGCGGCCTTTATGAACGGCGTCTGGCAATTCCTGGCCGACCTGGCCGCTGCCTTTGCCCCGCTGGCCCCCGCGGCGCTCGGCGGGCTCGCAACGGAATACGTAGGTTATCTTAATATATCACTCGAGGGCTTGATGCTTGCGGGAGGGTTTTCCTATATAGCCGTCGGATCGGTCTTTGGCCCCTTCGCCGGTGCGCTTGCGGCGATGCTCGTGCCGGCCGTTATCGCCTGGTTTTCCGACTTGTTTTCCCAAAAGGCCCGCGCCGATTCTTTCGTTGTAGGGCTCGGCATCAACCTTCTGGTGCCAGCCCTCGTTTCCATTGCGTCATTTTGGATATTCAGGACCAAAGGCGTCGTTTCCGTCCCTGCGTTGATGTCCATAAGGCCTTTCGCGGAATTTTCGAGCGTGCTGCCCGCTATCGGCAAAATTTTCCTGGACATTCGGCTCTCCGATTGCCTTGCCCTGCTTTCGGTGCTCGGCCTGTCGATGCTGCTTGGCGCGACTCCCTTCGGGCTGCGATCCAGGGCATCGGGAACCAACTCCGAATCGCTGCGCATGGCCGGCATCAACCCCGTCTCCGTGCGCAGGCTTGCCTACCTGTTTTCGGGCATTGCCTGCGGAATCTCGGGTGCATCCCTGGCTGCCTCGGTAGGGGCGTGGGTTCCCAATCTAAGCGCTGGCCGCGGCTGGATAGCCTTGGTCGCCGTTTACCTTGGCGGCAAGAAACTCGGGGGAACGCTGCTGTCGGCTTTGCTGTTCGCTTTTCTTTTAGGTCTCGCCAACCGGGCTCAAAGCGTCCGATTGCTGCCATCGGAAATAATAATGGCCCTTCCGTATTTGATAACGGCGCTGGTGGTTATAATCGGTGCTTTTTTAAGAAAACGTCATACCGGCTCTTGACAGAATATCGCTGAATTTGTATATTCCTAGTATCCCGATAGGGATACTGGAGTCGGTGAAATAATGTTTTCGGTTTCCGCTAAAACACAGTATGCTATACGCGCCATGTCCTACCTTGCAAAGCATCAGGACGATGTTTGCACAAGCTCGGAAATCGCGGCTTCGGAACACATCCCATCCAAATACCTCGAAGGCATAATGACGCATCTCAAGGATTGCGGCCTTGTATCCGTGGAACGGGGAAACCATGGCGGCTATAGGCTGCAGCTTAATCCGAATCAGATTTCCATGCTTTCCATAGTCGAGGCCATGGATGGCAGCGTGATGCCGGTAGATTGCGTCAAGCTTCCCGGTGCGTGCGCCAAAGGCAGTTCCTGCCTGCCCCGCCAGTTCTGGATAGGGCTCAAGGTTGCCATAGACCTGTACCTCGGCAGCAGGACATTGCGCGATATAAGCGAAGGAGCAGATCATGAGTAATCGCTTTGTGTACATGGATTATAACGCCTCCACGCCGCTTAATCCTGAAGTAAAGGCTTTGATGGCCTCCGATATGGAGCTGTACGCGAACGCTTCGAGCATGCACGAGGCGGGAAGAAAAGCCCGGGCTAAAATCGAAACCGCCCGCATGGCCGTCGCCAGGCTTATTGGTTCCGAGAAAGACCCGGAACGGATAATCTTCACGAGCGGGGGGTCCGAATCCAACAATACGGTTTTCGCGACAATGTTCCACCTTGGCCGCGGCAAAAAACGTAATGGAATCGTTACAACTGCCATCGAGCATCCCTGCGTCCTCAACGCCGCGAAATGGCTGGAGGCAGAAGGCTTTCCCGTTAAATTCGTGGGTGTAGATTCAAACGGCCGGGTAAACATGGAAGAGTTGAAGGCGGCGGTCAGCGATACAACCCTGCTTGTCTCCGTCATGGCCGCAAATAACGAGATAGGCACCATTCAGGATATTTCCGCGATTTCCGCGATAGCCAAGGCTTCGGGGGCTTTTATGCATACCGACGCCACTCAGGGAGCCGGCAAGATTCCCCTGCGGGTAGACGGGCTGGGAGTCGATTACCTTACCTTGTCCAGCCACAAGATTTACGGCCCCAAAGGCGTCGGAGCGCTCTATGTGCGCAAGGGAGCCCCTCTCGAGCCCCTTATCCGCGGCGGCCACCAGGAGCACGGCTTTAGGGCAGGAACTTACAATAACCTCGGCATTTTCGGTTTTGGAAAGGCTGCGGAATTGGCTTTCGACAATCTTCCGGCATTCGCCGCAAAAACCGGCATGTTAAGAAAAATACTCAAGGAAGGCTTCGAAGCGTCGATACCCAAAATAAGGATAAACGGACATCCAGACCATGTTTTGACCAATACGCTGAACGTTTCCTTTCCCGGTGCGGAGGGCGAAGCCATTTTGCTCTACCTGGACATGGCCGGCATCGCGGTGTCTACGGGATCCGCCTGCGCTTCGGGAAGCTTGGATCCCAGCCACGTTCTAATGGCCACGGGAGTTGGCCCGGAACTTGCCCATGGTTCTATCCGCTTCAGCCTGGGCATGGATACTTCCGTGGAGGACGTCAACTACGTCCTTGAGCGCATGAGCCCGATAATCGAGCGGCTGCGCGGCATGTCCACTGTCGCCTGGTGATATTACAGTGTTACTAATTTTGCAGGAAACCGAAAGGTTTCGTGCGTCTCCTGGGAGGGTTTTATGAGCGACGCGTTCAACTGGCTTTATTCCGACGTGGTAAAAGAACACTTTACCAATCCTAAAAACGTATTCAACCCCGCCGAAAATTTCGTGGCGGACGCGCAGGGCATCACGGGAAACGTAAAATGCGGCGACCAGATGATGTATATGATACAGGTAAAGGACGACGTGATAGCCGACGTCCGCTGGAAGACCTATGGCTGCGCAAGCGCGATAGCGAGTACGTCCATATTGTCCGAGGTGGTCAAGGGCCTGACGCTTTTACAGGCTTACAACATCAAACCGGAAGAAATCGCCGCAAGGCTCGGCGGCCTTCCGGACAACAAGATTCATTGCTCGGTTCTCGGGGACAAGGCCATGCGCGCGGCGATAGACGATTACCTGTCGAAGACAGGGCGCGAGGGCTTGTTCCGCAACGAGGGAGCAAGGATAATCTGCACCTGCCTCAATATCTCCGACCGGGATATTGAGGATGCCGTCAAGGCTGGCGCACGAGACTGGGAAAGCCTGCAGGAACGCACCAAGATCGGTACCGTGTGCGGCGGATGCAAGGTGGCGGCGGAAGAATTGCTGCATGAGTATGTCCATATCTTTACCGACTGATCTTCCATTGCCTACGGCTGAAGCCTTGGGCATTTTCAGGGAATCGGTGATGGCCAATTATTATCGCGAAGGCCGCCGATTTGCCTGGCGCGAGACTAGCGACCCCTGGAAGGTTTTCGTCTCCGAAATCATGCTGCAGCAGACTCAGACGGCCAGGGTGGTACCCAAGTATGAGCAGTGGTTCGAGGATTTTCCCGCGATGCAGGATCTTGCCGATGCTTCGCTCGAAGCGGTTTACGGTTCCTGGAAAGGACTTGGCTACAATAACCGCGCCCTGCGTTTGCGCGAAGCCGCGCGGCAGATTATCGCGAAGCATAACGGCGCTGTTCCCTGCGATGAAAAAGCCTTGCGCGATCTTCCCGGCGTGGGGGTTTATACGGCGCGTGCGGTAATGGCATTCGCCTACGACATACCGGGCGTTTTTCTCGAAACGAATATTCGCAGCGCCCTTATCTTCCAGTTTTACCACGACAGGGAAAATGTTCCAGATTCGGTTTTGGAAAAAGTCGCGGCTCTCGTTCTGGACACGGTCAATCCCAGGCGCTGGTATTACGCGTTCATGGATTACGGCGTGTTCATAAAAAAACGGGAGCCTAACCCATCGCGAAAAAGCGCAGGCTATTCGAAGCAGACCAGGTTTGAAGGATCCCTGCGGCAGGCGCGCGGGGGAATCCTGTCAGCGCTGTCGACGAAACCGAATCAAAGCGCCAGGCAACTCGCCGGGTCTACGGGTATCGCCTATGCGCTTATCGGGGAAGCGGCGGCAGCCTTGGTCGCCGAGGGTCTAGTCCGCTACGACGGCGTTAAGTTCAGCTTCGGCGACTGAAAAGATTTAGGAAAAAGCGGTGGATCATATCGGCGAATCTTAAGAAAATATTACCTTTTGGCAGGTCTGCCGGAATGATCAGGTCGATTCGCCGCAGCACCAGGTCGCCCGTGCTGTAAACCAATTGCCCAACCCTGGTACCGGCCATGATGGGAGCCCTGAGGTCCGATTCCAGTTCCGCGCGTACCAGAATGTTTCCGGACACGCTTTTTCGTACGGTAAACGAAGTGCTTTCCCTTGGGACGGGCAGGGCGAACCTCGCCTTGCTTCCCCACACGCGGAGCGAACTTATTTCGGGAAGTTTCGGGCTAACGGTCTGCCAGTTGTCGAAGGTCCAATCCAAAAGCTTTTTCGCGCCTCGCGTCCTCTCGTCGGATCCCTGGGTTCCCCCGAGCGTCACGAGGATTATGCGGGTATCGCCCCGTTTCGCGGTTGCAACAAGATTATAACCTGATTCGTAGATGAAGCCCGTCTTGAGGCCGTCGCATCCGTCGTAGCTGAAAATCAGGTCGTTCCTGTTGCGGAGCAGAATCTTGTGGGGCGGCCCGCTTACGCCTTCCGGCATTACGTCCTCGCGCGGGAACTCCATGCTGTACAGGGAATGGAGCTCGGCGATGGATTCCGGATGCAGCGCCAGGTACGCGCGCGAAAAAGAGGCCATCTCGCGGGCGGTCGTAGTGTTGAACTCGGAGAGTCCCGAAGGCTCCACGAAGCGCGTTTTTGAAAGCCCCAGTTTTTCGGCCTCCCGGTTCATGAGGAAGGAAAATTTCTCGTTCGAGCCGGCGAGTATCCTGGCAAGCGTAAACGCGGCGTCATTGCCCGAAACCACGGCCATGCCGCGCATCAGGTCGATGAGCGGAACCCTCATTCCCGGCTGCAGGTACATGAGCGACGAGCCGTACGGAATCCTCGGGGACGTTTCCTCGGGCATGATGTCGATAATCGTGTTTTTAAGGATTTCGCCCCTGGCGATGGCCTCATAGACGACATGGAGGGTCATCAGCTTCGTGAGGCTCGCCGGAGGAATCACCGCGTCCGCGTTGCTTTCGTACAGTATGTCGCCTTTTTCAAAATCGACGATTGCGACCGAAACCGCGTCGACGGAAGGTGCAGTTATGAAATTATCACGTCCGGAAGACTCTGTGCCGGCAAAGGAGGATGCTAGAAGGATGCCGGACAGAATCGCAAAGAGGCAGTCGCGCTTTTTATCCACGGCCCTTAAAACTCCGCCTGGTTCACGGCGCGCGGGAAGGGGATGACGTCGCGGATATTCTCCATGCCCGTAACGTAGCGCAGCAGGCGTTCGAAGCCCAGGCCGAATCCCGCGTGAGGCGCCGTACCGAAGCGGCGCAGGTCCAGATACCACCAGTACGCGGCCTCGTCCAGGCCCAGTTCGCGAATCCTGCCCAGTAGGACGTCATGGCGGAATTCGCGCTCGGATCCGCCGATTATCTCGCCGATGCGGGGAACGAGGACGTCCATGGCGCGCACGGTCTTGCCGTCTTCGTTCAGCCGCATGTAAAAAGCCTTTATTTCCTTGGGGTAATCCGTAACGATTACCGGTCCCTTTACGATGGTCTCCGACAGGTAGCGCTCGTGCTCGGTCTGCAGGTCGCAGCCCCAGAACGGCTTGAACTCGAAGGCGTCCTTGTGCGATTCCAGCTCCTTTACGGCGTCGGTGTAGGTCATGTGCGTAAACTTCGACGTGCGTACGCCGTCCAGCATCCCGATAAGGCCGGGCTGTATCCGCTTGTCGAAAAACTCCAGGTCTTCGCCGCATTTATCCAAGGCCCACGACAGCAAATATTTTACGAACTCCTCGGCAAGGGCCATGTTGTCTTCAAGCTCGGCGAAGGCTATCTCCGGCTCTATCATCCAAAATTCGGCAAGGTGGCGCGTGGTGTTGGAATTTTCCGCGCGAAAGGTTGGGCCGAAGGTGTATACCTTGCTCAGGGCCATGCAGTAGGTTTCCACGTTCAGCTGGCCCGAAACGGACAGGAACGAAGGCTTGCCGAAAAAGTCTTTCGAGTAATCGACGGGTCCGCCGTTCTTGGCAATAGCAGCCATGTCCAGCGTGGTTACCTGGAACATCTCGCCGGCTCCTTCGCAGTCGCTGGCGGTGATGATGGGCGTATGCACGTAGTTGAACCCGCGCTCCTGGAAGAAACTGTGCACGGCGAATGCCATCTGGTTGCGCATGCGGGCCACGGCGCCGAAGGTGTTGGTGCGCGCTCGGAGGTGCGCGATCTCGCGGAGGAATTCCAGCGAGTGGGCTTTTTTCTGCAGAGGGTAGCTTTCCACCGGAGCTTCGCCGATTATGCGTATGTCCGCCGCTTTAACCTCGATGGGCTGGCCTGCGGCGGGGGATGCCACGACCTCGCCGGTAACGGCCGCGGAACAGCCGGTGCTCAGTTTGGCGAGCGTCGCCTTGAGGGCGTCGGTACATGCGTTAATGTCGAACACGCACTGGATATTGGAAAAACAGCTGCCGTCGTTCAGTTCCACGAAAATGGCGTTCTTGGTATCGCGCTTGGTTCGTACCCAGCCCTTTACCGTAATGGAAGAGCCTACGACCTTTTCCTTTAAAATCGTCTTGATATCTTTCATGAAAACTCCTCGCGTAATCCCGCCGGTCATGTTCGACTTATATGGGAACCTCGAAAAACTTCAGTTTTGCGAGGTTAACTATTAAAAAACCTGATTCCTGCAAAGAATCAGCGAGGCGGCTCTGATAACCAATAGGGTTATTAGAGCTACCATCAGTAATACCATTTTTTAAGGCTGCTGGTCAAAGGGAGGCTGCGAATATCGGCTTGTCGGCGTGCGTTATTTTATTGTCTTGAACAGCAGGTAGTCGCGCGGCTCGCCGGAAAAACGGGGCAGATAACTTGAGCCGCTGTTCGACTGGTTCCAGTTCGCGTTAAGGGCTTTGGACGCATAGGCATAAGCTTCCACCGTGCTCACGAAGCCGTCCCCGTCATAATCGCCGTATTGAGCCGATTTAAGCAGGTAGTACGTAAATATTCCGTGTCCGAACGAGGCGCTTTCCCAGGAAAGTTCCTGAGCCCCTGCAGCCGAGAGCACAATAACGTTATTGGACTGAGCATAGTTTATATAGGCATCTATAGCGGGATTAACCAGAGATGCCACGGGAGTGAACGTTCCTGAAAAATCAGCGGGAACGCCGCTTACCGTACCGTCGGTCGAAACAAAACCGCCGGAATTACAACTGTCCAATATTGCAATGCCGTGTTTGATATTGTTGTTTGCGAACATCGCATTTAGCTCATCGGGATTCGTAAGAAATTCGCTTGTCAAGGCGCCATAAGTAGCAATATAGTATTTTAAGCCCTCTCCAGCCTCTCTATAATCACCATGTCCTGAGTAGTAAAATAGTACTGGTAAATCTGAGTTTGCCAGTGTTTTCAGAGCAGCGTCAAGATTTATTTTAGTAGCGTTGGTCTCGGTAATAAGCTGGACAGTCCATCCTTGCATTGCAAGAAGGGAAGCAACCGAGTCTGCGTCATCAATGGTCAAGCTAAGGTTGGACGCGTATGGTATATAAGTCTCGATCCCAAAAACTATCGCGTGTCCTTTAGGACCGGTAATCGGTTTACAGGAGAGCACCAAGAGTGTCCCTAGTAGAATCGAGGTAAATATTTTTTTCATGGCGAAACCGTGCTTTTGCTTTCCTTGGTTAACGGCAGAAACACGATACCGAACTGGAATCCCAGTCCTATGGAAAGCGCTTGCGGTTTCAGGTAGATGGGTGCCGACAAAGAGCCTGAAAAGGCAATCCAGCTTCTGGATGAGCTTCGGTACATCGTGCACGACGGCTCGAGTATGGGAAAGTAAAAAAGCGCGTTGGATTCCCGGTAATAGCCGAAGGCCGCGCCGCCTGTGATACCGATTTGCAGGTTTCCCGGTATATTGGATAATAGTGACAGATCGATAAAGGGGCCGGCGCTAAAAGACAGCAGCTCGAATCCGCGGTATCGGAAGTACGAGCTTCCAAAAGTCGAGGGCAGCATTTTGCCCCAGGTGGATTCCAGATATATGCCGAAGGATCGCCCAATTGCGCTTTTGGCTGACAGCCCGGAAAAAGCCTGAAGGTTCCCCGCGTAGTCTGCTTCTTTCGTAAGGAAAAGCGCCGTCATCGAATAGATCGACACGGTTAACCCTGCATTGTATTCCAGGGGAACTTGCCTGACAGACGGGGATAGCGTTACTTTTGCTTCTTGCGGAATCGGCGCGGATTCCTGGGCAAACGCTATGGAGCCGGCATCGATGAGAATCAATAGTGCTGCAAGCTGCATGTTTTTTTTCATCGTGTTACTTGAAGATGCCTCAATTTTAGTATAAATTCAAGCTTTCAGCGTTTTATCGGAAAGAGGACTCATGAAAAGGACAATTGTGTTTATTTTTGCCCTGGCTTTTTTATCGTGCAACGCGGTAAACGTAAAGAATGTCCGGCTTGAAAGCACTCCGCTAATTTCAAAGGGAATCGGCTGGATACTGGTAACGGTTTCCTGGGTGCGCCTCAAAAGCGATTCCTCGTACGCAAGCGAGGATGTAGGTTTTACCCGCCGCAAGGACACGTTTGAAGTCGCGGGCAGGGCAAAAAAATATAAATCGCCGGATGCCGGCGTATGGTTTCGGGTAACAAGCGCGGATGCTTCGGGCTGGATTCACGAGTCTTCCGTCAAGCTGTACGATTCGAAAGAGCGCGTCTTGCGGGCAAAAGAGGTTTTGCAGTGAGCAAGGATATACTGTTTGTTTACGTTTTGCCGCCGCTTGTAGGAGCGGTCATCGGCCTGTTTACCAACTGGCTGGCCATCAAGATGCTCTTCCGGCCCATGAAAGAAGTTCGAATCCTGGGTATTCGCATTCCCTTTACCCCTGGCATCCTTCCGCGTGAGCGTTTCCGCCTGGCCGAGTCCATCGGGGACACCGTCGCGGGCGACCTGCTTACCGAGGAAGTTTTGGTAGACCGGATTAAGTCCGAGGAATTCCGTCAGGGCCTGAAACTGGCTTTGATCGAAGGAGGTAAATCCCTTTCCGCCGTCAGCCTCGGTGATATCGGAAATTCGATTCGTCCGGAATTGTCGCTGCTCGTTTCTAGGTTTTTTTCCCAATCCCTTGAATCGATTACAAAGTCGGAAGCGTTCAACTTTGCCGCACAGGCGGCGCTTAAAGCCGCGCTTGTGGAACTTTATAACATCCGCCTCGACGATATTTTCGGCGAATCGTTCTGGAAGGCTGTTTCGCAAAAATTTTCCGATGATGCCGAGCGGGAGAAATTTTCCGTTTCGGTAAGCGGTTTTTTTATCGGGCAACTTTTTAAGGCGGTGGATGACGGGAAAAAACCGGCGGACTTCATCAAGGCGCCGGATACGCTGAAATTTTTCGACCGCATATTCGACCTCGTCTGGCCCTTGGCTATAAGCAAGAGCATCTCGATGCTCGGCCAAAAAAATATCCGCTCCAGCCTGGAAAAGGCCGGCGCGGTGGTAATCCGCAAGACCATGGAGCGCATGAACTCCGTTCAGCGTTTCTTTATCGGCATAGGCGGATATGAAAAAACCATCATCGAGAACATGCCTTTTACGATCGCGGATTCCGTCGACGCCCTGCAGAAATATTTTCTTAACCCCGGCACGGCGGCCGTCATGAGGCAATACATGCGGGATTCCGTGCTTGCGGCCATGGATAAACCCTTGCGCGATAACGCAAGCCTGTCTTCGCCCCAAGAGCGGTTAAAAGTATGCAGACAGTGCAGCGCCTCGCTGGATTCCATTCTGGCGGCCCTGTCCTCCGATCGGCTTCAGGCCGCGATTCGCATCGCGATGGCGGATAGCGAGGCAGGCGACGTGCTTTCGGTTTTTCCCGGGCTTTCGGATTCCTTGGTTTCAAGCGCGGTTGGCTTTATTTCCGGTATGTGCCGAAGCGGGGATGAATCCTCGAAAGCCGCAGGCAGGATACTGAGTTTATTTCTTGTCACTTTTTCCGAGTACGCAGCCAAGGCCTCCATAGGGAGCATTATGGGACTGGAAGAGTCCAGGATAGAGGAAATTTCCGTGGTGCTGGCAACCTCGCTTTCCGATATCGCCGCGAGTCAAAGCGCCAGGATACTCAAGTCGGTCGATGTCAGGAACCTTGTCCGCGACCGCATAAACGAGCTGGACGTGGGTGCCATCGAGGAGATAATCCTGAGGGTGATGGACAAGGAATTGAAGGCTGTAACCTGGTTCGGCGCGTTGCTCGGCGGTCTTATGGGGCTGGGCCAGACCATTATCGCCTTGATCCGGTTCTAGGTTTTTTGGGAGCCAAACAGTGCGGCGGCTTCCGCGCACAGGTAAAACGAACCGCAGACAAGCAGCGGCAGTTTTTTTTCAAGCGAACGGCTTCGCGCGGTCTCGATGGCTAATTTCGTGTCCTCGATTTTTTCCGTGGAAAAACCATGGGCTAAAAAAGCCGTGCTCATGCTCCGCGTGTCGCTTTCCTTGAACGTTCCCGGCTTGGTGATTATTACCTCCCTGAATTGGGTCTGAAGTTCAAAGGCCATGGCTTCCGCGTTTTTGTCCTTCGCGCAGCCAAACAGCAGGATTCCTCCCCCGGGAAAAACGGTGGCAAAATCTTCCGCGCAGGCATGGATGGAGTCCGGGGTATGCGCTCCGTCCAAAACTATCGCCGGGATTAAAGGAAGGATTTCGAACCGCGCCCGAAGGCGCGCCTTGGCCAGCCCACCCTCGATCTGCTGCCAGGAAAACCCCAGTGCCCGTGCGCTTAGGGCGGCCAGCGCGGCGTTCTGCGCCTGCACTTTGCCTATCATCGGGATAGTGAATATTTTTTTATAAGCGCTGTCCCCGCCTTTAAGCCCTGCCATGGAAAACCTGGTGCCATCGGCGGAGATGGATATATCCGACAGCTCCATTTCTTCGGACAAAAGCAGCAGCGGAGCGTTTTCGCAGCGCGCTTTTTCCCTGAACACCGCAATGGCGTCCCCCCTTGCCGAGTTTACGAATACCGGAATGGCGGTTTTTATTATGCCCGCTTTTTCCATCGCTATCTTTTCGATGGTATCGCCGAGGATTTCCGTATGCTCAAGCTCTATCGGGGTTATTACCGAGGCTATTGGGTTTATGATATTCGTCGAGTCCAGCCTGCCGCCAAGCCCTACCTCAATTACCGCGATCCAGCATCCCGCCCGCCTGAAGCAGAGAAACGCGAGCATGGTAAGGAGCTCGAAGTACGTGGGCTCTTCGCCACCCGGATAGTCTTCCGCCAGTCTTGATTCCAAGCCTGCTGCCAGTTCCGCGGCGCTCGCAAGGAGGATTTCGTCGCTTACGGGTTCGCCGTCTATCGCTATCCGTTCCGTAAAATAAAGGAGGTGGGGAGACGTGTACAGTCCGACGCCGTTTTTTTTCTGCTGGACGATACGGGCTAGCATGGTGGAGGTGGAGCCTTTCCCCTTGCTGCCCGCCACGTGGATTGTCTGAAACGCAGTGTCAGGCTCGCCGTATATTTTTTTAAGGCTGTGCATGCGGTCCAGCCTGTATTCCACGGGGTCTATTTTTCGCTCGAAGTTCAGAAAAAGGTTCAGGAAGGCATAGACTTCGTCGGGCGTATTAAAACTAGGCATGTCGGCTCGGCTCCATTCCGTTCGCTGTTTGCAGTATCGCGCGGGCAACGTTGATTCCCGTCGCCTCTTCGAGGCCTTCGAATCCGGGGCAGCTGTTCATCTCGCACACCGGGAAAGTATCGCCTGTGCCAAAAAGAAAATCAACCGTCCCGTAGAGCAACCCGGATTTACGGAAAATGTCTTTCGCGGTACGGACCAGTTTCCTGTCGGGTTCAAATAGGGACGTGCGCGCGCCCGAATGAACGTTGGAAAGCAGGCCGCCGCCCGTTCTTTGCACGCAAACGAAGCTGCCTCCGTCGAAGGAAGCGAAGAAGAATCGGATATCGCGACCCATGCTCGACTCGATATACTCCTGTGCCAGTATCTCCCCCGGATGAGCGTAGGCGGAATACTGTTCGGGGTTATTTATCAATGCCACGCCGATTCCCATTTTCCCGTAGCGCGGCTTTACGATAAATGGGAAATCCATGTGCGGCTTGCCTTGAGGCTCAATGGCTGTTGTCCTTGGGTGGCGAAATCCCTCTCTAGTGAAAAAATCGGCGGAACCAAGCTTGTCCCGGGCAAGCAAAACCGCTGTCAGCGGGTTGATGACGGGACAGCCGATTTTTTCCAGTTCAGTGTAATATTCAGCCTCGATATCTCCGCGCAGGAGAATCGTGTGTCCACGGCAAAATCCCAGGATGCTGTCCCTGTCGAAGGCAGGGGGAACTATCAAGGCCTGATAATCGATTCCCGCTTTTTGTGCTTCTTCCTTGAATCTTTTCGTGGGGTAAAAAATGTTCAGGTAACCTTGGTCGGCTGTTTTAAGGCTGTAAAGGAGGCGGATTCCCATGTTAAGGTTTTATCCCGCCAAGAAAAATCCAGGCGAGGGGCCAGGAAACTTTGTGCTCGCTGCCCAGTTGGGCAAGAGCTCCGCGGATCCGCCCGGCCGCCTGGGCGCCAAGGCTCTTTTCCAGGAAGGAACCGTAGCGCGATTGCGGGGCGAGCCACGCGTCAACTTCTCCCCTGTCGAGCAGCCGTTCCGATTTGTGACAGAAATATAATGTGCCGATTCCGGTTCTGCCGCCGTCGCGCATGATATCGCTCAGGCTTTGCTCGAGCATCCTGATTTCGGATTCGAAGAATGCCTCATCGGCCGCTATGAAGTCTGCTGTTGCCTCCAAAGGGAGGGCTGCTGATATAAGCGAGGGCAGAGCGCCTTTTCCGGCGGGAATCCTCTGTACGAGAACGGCGCGCGCAAGGGGAAACGACGCAAGCACGGTCTTCTGGTAGCCGCTTGATTTTTTGAGGATGTCGATGGAAATAATTTTCGTCAATTGGCTTTCTTCAAGTATTTTGTTTACCGCGACTACGGCGGCTTGTGGATTCTCCGATAGAAGCAGCGTTGGCGCGAGGCTGCTCTCGGTACCGGAGAAGCGCAGGTTCAAGCGGTCGAAGGCCTCCTTGCTGTCCAGCAGGGCTATCGTTCTTCCACTGCCTGCTGCAAGCGTGCATTCGCGGATCAGGAGGCCATTATCGGCTGCCAGCAGCAGCGTGTTTTCTCCCGGCGAAACTTCGGCAAAACTAAGGACGGCTTGCTGTAGGGCCTGGTATGCGTCCGTATCCAGGGCATCGGTGCGCTGTTTCCATTTTGAGCCTTCGTCGGTAATCGTCCGCGACTCCGATTGAAAGGCGGCGATTTGCGCGTCCCGCCGTCGGTCTATCGCGTCCTTGATCGTGGCTTCGTAACCCTGTGCGCCTGGTTTGTAGAAAAAAGTCATGCGCAGCGGATCGGGCAGGTATTGCTGGGCGACCCAGTGGTTCTTGGAATCGTGCGGGTACACGTAGCCCTTGCCGTGCCCCAAATCCTTGGCGTCGCGGCTGGCGTCCTTAAGGTGATCGGGAACCTCGGTCTGTTCCTGTTCGACCATGGCCAGAGCCTCGTAAAACGCGGAGCAGGAATTTGATTTCGGCGCGGTGGACAAATACAGCACTGCCTGGGCAAGATGATATTGGCCTTCGGGCATTCCCACGCGCTCGAAGGCCTGGGCGCAGGCTTGCGCGATGACCACGGCGTTCGGGTCCGCCAGGCCGATGTCCTCGGACGCGCTTATAAGCAGGCGGCGGAAAAGGAAGCGCGGGTCCTCGCCCGAGTATATCATCTTGGCCAGCCAGTACAGGGCCGCGTCCGGGTCCGAGCCGCGTATGCTCTTTATAAGCGCGCTTGCGCTGTCGTAGTGGTAATCCCCGTCCCGGTCGTACAAGACGGCGCGCCGCTGGATGCTCTGCTCGGCGGCGTTCATGCTTACGAATACAAGCGCCTTGTCCTCTGGCGGCCAGTTCTCGCAGCTCGTTTCCACCGCCAGTTCCAGGGAGTTAAGTAAAGTTCGCGCGTCGCCGTTGGCGGTATGCACGAGGTGGGCCAGCGCGCCATCCTCGAATTCCACTGCCCACTTTCCGTACCCGCGCTCGATGTCGGCCAAGGCGAATTTCGCCGCCTTCAGGAGATCCTCGTGATTCAGCGAGTTGAGCTGGAACACCCTCGAGCGCGATACAAGCGCCTTGTTCACCTCGAAGAAAGGGTTCTCCGTCGTCGCGCCTATCAGGATGATAGTTCCGTTCTCCACCCAGGGCAGCAGCGCGTCCTGCTGCGCCTTGTTCCAGCGGTGTACCTCGTCCACGAACAGTATGGTTTTCCGGGAGTACAGTTCCTTGTCGCGCTGGGCGGAGGCAATGGCATCCCGTATGGCCTGAACCCCCGCCAGAACGGCATTGAGGGCCACGAAGCGCGCTTGCGTGGTATTGGCAATAACACGGGCCAGGGTGGTCTTGCCGGTTCCCGGAGGGCCTGAAAGTATGATGGAGGACAAGCGGTCGCGCATGATGGCCCGCCGCAGGAGGCAACCCTCGCCGACAATATGCTCCTGCCCCACGAACTCGTCGAGATTCTTGGGCCGCATGCGGTCTGCAAGCGGCGACGAAGAAATATCTCCCCTCGGGGCGGAGAACAGAGATTCTCCCTGTTCCGCTTTACTTGTCGCTTTCACGCAGCCATGTGGACCATGCAGAACCGTACCTGTTGCTCCATAAACCGTGTCCGCCTGTGCAGGCAAAGAGCGTGTTTCCAAGAAGGACAAGCTCGCTTACGGGATTGTTGCCGATGGTCGTATCGAAGTTGATGGCATCCGAAATGGGGGTCTTGTTCACGTTCTGCGTCGCAGACCAGGTGAGGATCGCGGGATTGGTTACGTCGAAATCGAGATAGCCGCCGCTCGCCGAAAGCGCGGGCAGATATCGTGCGTCGGTAGCCACGAGCAATCGCCTGGTGCCGTCCACAGCGGCCGGCACGAGCACTGCCTTGCTGAAATAATACGCCGTGCCGCTTTTGTCGAACGTGGCGGAGGCAGGCCAGGTAGTGCCGTTGTCCGTTGTCTGATAAATTTTACCGTTGCCGCCGGTGGCTATGAGTTCAAGTGTGGCGTCGGCATAGACGAGGCTCGTAAAAGCGATGGGAGTATCCGGCAAGGCCGCAAAAGAACCGGCGGCGATCACCGTGTCGGTATATAGTTTTGTACCCGCCGCCAACCAATAATTTGTACCGTCGGATGTTATTCCTATGGGTCGCGCAGCCATGTCCGAAAGGCTCGTTATCGCGGTAAACGTAGTCCCGCCCGACAGAAAATAAACAGTATACGTTACAACGGGCGGGGTCGCCGCGGAGGCCGTGGAACAGACTGCAAAGACCTGGTTGTTGGCCACCAGGAGTTTCTCAAGCGTCGTGCCTGCCGGCGGGAAGGCGGGATCCACCCGAGTCCCCCACGATGTGCCGGTCATGGGCCACACTCCGGCCGTTGCACCCTGGCTGTCCTTGAAGGACACGTACATTGTCGGTCCGGTGCTTACCGTAACGGCGGAATCCGCATAGACCGTGTCGGCATTCGGGAGCGTACCAAGGGGTGCCCAGACGGAAGCGGCTGTCGTGCTTCGTTTCCACAACTTGCCTATACCAGCGTAATAATTTGCGCCCAGTTCTACGACAAAAGAGGGGCTTGCGGATTTGAAGCCTTTGCTTGCGTCCGTACCCAGCGACGTTTCGCCGCCCAGGCTGGCGAATATTCCTATGGGGCCGTTTTTACAGCCGTAAAGGACGGCACTAGTCAAAATGGCTATCGAAATAAAACGTAGAGTGCTTTTCATGCGTGCCCCTGTCAAAGATGATATGTCGCGGAAATAAGCGTGTCCAGGAAGAAGCCCACGCGATTCTGCGATGAATCGGTATAGAACTGCGGAACGGCGCTCAGCCCAAGCTTGATGGAATAACTGACTTCGGAATTTGGGCGCCAGGAAAAACCGGAACCGATGCCGACATACGGGTCTACATGATTGGTTTCGTTCAGGGCTGATATAGCCACGCCCAGGGAAATGGAAGGAGTAATATAGAAAGGATCGAGGGCTATTGCATAGATTGCTTTTGCCGCTATGGGCATCAGAAAAAAGCTTCTGTCCGCGATGGAAGTAAAGAAAATGCCGGAAAGCTCTCCCCCCACCGCCCAGGAATTACTTAAAAAATATAAAAACGACAAACCAATTTCGAGTCCAGGTTTTAAGTTTGGCGCCTGCAGCGTCGATGTAAGGGGATCCAGGAAGCCCAGGCCAAAAGATGCTCCGGCAAAAAGGCTTAAAAGGTTGTCACCGGGTTCGAACATTTGAAATGTGTCCGTGGTAACCGCGGCTGCCATCGCGCCGACGGGCTCAGGCTCGCCCTGCGCAATTATCAAAACCTGCATAGCCGAAAACGCTGCAAGCAGCATTAGTAATCTAAAGCGCATTTTTCCCCCAAAAGCAAGGCATACAAAGATAAAGAGCGTCTTTTTCTTATACTTTCCGCCACTATAGCATACGGTATTCCTTGTGAAAAGGCATGGAGAAGCGATTCGTTACAATTGTCGCGCCTGTTTTAATGTTTCTTGTGTTCCCAAATTTCGAGTTGCATTGTATAATCCCTGCCAGAGGTACATGGATGAAACACAGAGTTGAATTGATGGCGGAACGACTAACGGCAATTCTCGCATCGTGGCCGGGAG
Organism: Spirochaetota bacterium; assembly: GCA_031402655.1. Taxonomy (GTDB): domain Bacteria; phylum Spirochaetota; class Spirochaetia; order Treponematales; family UBA12059; genus JANNSO01. The sequence continues at coordinate 35,213 of JANNSO010000031.1, forward strand.
TAAGTTGCGTTCTTTCCTGTGATGCATCGGAAACCGATATTCTGGACCCTTATTTTGCCCTTGTCCTGGATATCTATTGCAATGGCGATATCCCCTCCGTGGAAGAGCGAATAACGGCCTTCGATAACCCCGGAGCGTTCGAAAGCTCGCAAGCGGGCTGCAAGGACAGGTTTTTTCTGGATGGCCTGCCTATCCACCTCGAATACAAAAAAACATCACTCCTTGACTTTGCAATAAAGGACGAAAAAGACCATAGCTGGATTCATAACGTTCCGGGCACGTATTTTTTGTACCGCATCGTTCATGGAACCGTTTTTTACCGCAACAGCGACTGGATCGATAAAGTCAGGTTCGGGCTTGGCGCGACGCCTTTGGAATTTTGGACCGATCTCCGCGAAACCTGGCAGTTTAAACTGGAGCATCACCTCAGCGACCTGGGAGGCGCGGCATTGAAGGACGACCGCTATTTTTACTACGTATCCCTGGCGGGTTTCATGAAATCTTGCGCTTCCATCCTGTTTGCCATAAATAAAGCCTGGGAGCCTTCGGACAGGAACCTTACTTCTTCACTGCTTGAATTACCCGTGCTTCCCGATGACTTTTCCGGGCAGTGGGGCGGTTTGACCCGAACGGACAGCCGCCTTAACCCAGAGCGCATTTTCCAGCTTGCGCAGCGCACGGCCAAAAGCATATTCATGCTGTAGCTCAGGTGCAAAAAAACTTCGCTTTTATTGCGCTGCTCGCCCTTTTTTGCGTATCCTGCAAGGCTGCAAGCCCGATTCCCGGCTTGCAGCTCTACGATGCCGCCGGAAGACTTGTCGAGATCTACGCCCCCGAGCCCGAAAGCGCCAAAGTCCTTTCGGAAACGGGCAGGACAAGCTGCCTGTACAGCTTCGCATCCGCCGTTTCCATAAGCGATACCCTTGATATCATCCTGGATATCGACGCTGACGGGAGCTTTCTGCTTACCATATATGAATCCGCATCGGATAAAATACCTGCCGCCTCTTTTGTGGTGGATATTCGGGCTTCAGCCTTGCTGCACCTTCCGGGAAAAAGGACTATCGGGGCTTTCGAGATTGTTTTAAAAGACGCCAAGAGCCTCGTGCTCAATGCCATCTCCATGGATGCCCGCCTTAGCGGAATGCGCTTTATTCCCGCCGACAACCCCCGATTGCACCTGTCCGCCGATACTTCTCTCGGCTATGATAGGAATAATTTTATAACCGCCGTGGCGCTTCCTCCGCTCAGGCCCCTGGCAGGATCCCGCCATGCATCCGTCCTGGCTCAAGCCAGGCAATCGGGCAAGATATCATTTAGGTCGGGAAGCTCCGCCTGGGATGTATCCTCTCTGGACGCTCTGCCCGCAGCCCTTCCTTTAGAGCTGTTCGACAGGGTGGGGCAGCTGTCTTCCGGTTTGCAGGTATCCGCCTCTGGCGGCCTGAGCCAGGCTTACTACAATTTCGGCAACGGTGCTCCGCCTGCGGATTTGCATGCGCTGCTGTCGTGCTCCGCGCCGTCCGGCGACTTTTCCCTGTGGTCCTGGGATATTTTCCGCGATACCCTTGTCTTCGACTTCAAGGACTACGCGACCCAGGATCTCTATTTAAAACGCCTTGCGTTTTTCGCCGAAAAGCCGGGCTTCGTCGGCCGTCTTGCCGGCGATTCGGAGATTGCTACCCTGCACGGATGGAATGCCCATGATTACCCGGCTTCCACCCTGCTTGCTTTTTATTCTCTTGCCAAGAAAACCGGCTTCGCCCTCAACAGGCAGGAGCAGGCATTGTACGCGCTGCTGCTACGATATTCCATTCTCGCTGAGGACGCCGACGGGAATCCGTCCTTGGGCAGCGGAGCCATCATTTCGGTTAGCCAGGAATCCGACAAGAACCTGCGAAGGGTTTTTATCGACCATGAATCATCCCATGCGCTGTTTTTTCATGACGAGCAGTACCGGAAACTATCCGCCCAATTGTGGGACTCGCAAAGCGCCGAAATACGTTCTTTTTGGAAACTGCATTTTGAATATAGGCGCTACGATCCATCGAACCGCTACCTCATGGTAAACGAGCTGCAAGCATATCTTTCGCAGCAATCCACGGGTCGGGTTGATGCCTATTACAGGGACAATGTAATTCCGCGTCTGGCCGCTGCCTATCCTTCGCGCGCGCTTTGGCTTGCTGCCAACACCGAATCCATTTGCCTTGACGCGCTTGCGCAGGCAAAAAAACTCGACGCGTATCTATTAAAGACATGGGGCTTGCGCGCAGGCGCCTTCGGCAGGGCTAGCCTTAAATAAAGGCTAGCCTTAAATAAACTGGGAATCCAGGGCTTCTTCCACTTCGCGCAGGCACCACAGCCGCGTCATTTCCAAAAGTTCATGCGACGGAATGGACGCGTCACCCGATTCCCGTTTTATCGCGGCCGCGGACGGAAGCATGGTTGTCCATATATCCCGTTCCGCCGCGCTTAATCCGTCCATGTATCGCCCGGCCGACAATTCGGGAACGGCCAGCCTGCTTATGGCGCCTTGGTAATCGGAGAGGAATTCCTTCGTTTTTTTAAACGTTTTGCCTGAGGCGAAAATCTTGCCCTTATCGTTTCTTATTGGTTTGTCAAAAGGAGATCCTTCTACCTGCACTCCCAGCCCTCGCTGCGGTAAGACGAGGGAGCTGGATGCCGACGCGAACCTCTCGAGCCGCTCCTTGTAGGCGACCAACGGTTTCGTGACGTACCTGAAGACGCCATCCTCCCCGCTCTGCCTGTCCAGCATCTGGTTTCTGTAGAGGAACTCCCCGAAAAGCGATTCGCTGGGGGTAAGCCTGCCCTGACGGGCGTAAAAGTAGGGATATACATAGGTGCCGCGGGCGTAGCTTTTGCCGAAAGGATAGGAAAAATCGGCCCCGTAGACGAAAGTCCGTTGGGCGCCCAGGAATTCCGCCAGCGAAACCGCCGCCTGGGTTACGTTGCCTCCGGAAGTGTCTATAACGGGAAATGCGCGGAATTTCGCGGCGATATACCTGGCCAGGGGATGGCCGGAGGTAAAGAAATATGCGCCTCCGGAAACGCGCGCGACGGTGGGCGGGGAGGCAAGGTCCAGGAAGACCGGCGTGCCCGGCGGAATCCCCGACATAAAGTGATAATAACTTATATGCTGGCAGTCTATGCTTATTACCGCGTCGGGTTTCAGGCCGAAGCCGTTGAGCGCCGACAGGCTGGTGTCCGTGGCGATCAGGAAAACATCCTTGCCGCGCGAGCGAAGCGTTCCCAGCTGCAGCTCCAGCGAAGGTCCCGCTGCGGTAACGGCGGCGTTCCTGATGGACGGAATGGAGGGCAGCGACGCGCTGGCGAGCGGCAGGTTTTTGATTATGTTGGAAAACCACCTCTTTCCAAAAAAGGCCTGGACCGAGTAGTCGTCGGACACGTGGTTCATGAAACTTTTTATCAAGGCCGAAGCTTCCTGGAATTTTTGCGGTTCCGCGTCGATTCTGCCGTGCAGGGGAATTACGGCCATGTCTCCCGTTATCGAGGGAACGTATTTCGACACGAAGAGTTCTTTCAGCTCGTCCTCGCTTGGATCCACTATCAGCGTTAGGCGCTTGTCCGACAGTACGTGGGTAAGATCCATGTTCTCGAGTATGGTCCTCAGTATCCCGGCGTTATAATCGATGATGATTCCGCGCGAAAGGCGAAAGCCTTCCAGAAACGGTACGATATTATAGGCTGCGCCCAGGCCCAGGAATATAAAAAAACCCTTGTGAGAATTGCTGTCCGCGATTTTTTTCGCTTCCCCCTTTGGGTCAAAGCGGGAATGCATGGAAATCGTGCGTCCGCCGCAGCGCAAAAAAGGCACGACTATTCCGGAGCGCGAAGTCTCGAAACTGACATCGGGGCTGCTTTCGGCGGCTGTCAATTTTTCGCTCGCCTTCCCTCCCTGCGTAGTGCTTATAGCCAAAATGTTCCGTTCGAAAATAAGCGCGTTGCTCAATTAAAGTCCTTTTTCCACGAAGCAATGTTTTTTTCCAGGATTTCGACGGTGTATCGGGCGTCTTCCGGTTCGGCTTCGCCCCGGGCAAGCTTTGCCAGGAACCTGGCGGATTCCCCGGGACAGAGCGCCTTCAGCACAAGCGTCGTATCGTAGGCCGGGCATTTTTTCCCCTCGAGTGAATTTTCTATATCAAGCCTTGCCATGTCCGAAAGGCTTTGCAGTAATTCACCGGGACAGGCCTTTCTGTCGGTATGCATTTTAATGCTCATATTTATTATTGGGAGCGGCTTTTTATGGGGCAAAACGAGCTCTTCCATTTCCGCTATGCCGCTGCCGGGAAGCCCGCTCGTCTCGATGGGGGAATGGGTGACGCGCACCACCCGCGACCGGTCTTTTTCCGATATGCTAATCTCCTGGGCATAGGCGGAGAACGCCCGCGAATATCTCCAGTCGCCGTTTTTTTCCGGATATCGTTCTATGCTTTCTCCATACCGTATTGAATGCATGGATGACAGCCTGTTCTCATGCACCATGGGAAGAACATCGAATGCGTAGGGTTTTGCATGGGAAATTATCCCTTGAGAGGCAAAGTCAAGGCCGAATAGAATAACGGGGCCGGTGGTAGTATTCAAGGCAAGGGAAAGCGCGGTACCGGCTGCGGTTCCAAACGCAAGTGCTTTGGTAAAGAGAGCTCCTGTTTTTGCCAAAACCAGGTTTTCGAAAAGAAGACCGGTATCTAAAGGGGCAATGGCGGTGGCTTCCGGGAATGACGACCAAGGCGCGCAAACGCTTGGCGGAATCGCGTACGGTATGCCCATGCCAAGCCCATGGCGCAAATGTACGCTGTTCCAGAAACCCGGATCCGTCGCCAAAATCAGCTCGGGCTTTATTCCCGCAAAAAGCAATGCGGGAACCGCGGAAGCCAGGGCCCAGATTGAAGCTTTTCCGATATTTCTTTTTATGGCAGGAATGGCATCGTTGAGGCCCGGTCCCGCGGCTGCCAGGAGTATCGGGGATTCCTGAAAGTTCAAGAGCGAGCTCGTCTTGATGTTCAGGGAAAAGTTAAGCGAATTCCTGAGCCATTTCCGTGCCCAATAGGAAACCGTAGCTCTATCCGAGGCTGATGTAGCCAGCGACCTGGTCAGCTCGTTCCTGATTCTTGCGGAGGTTTCCGGAAACGCCGCCATTACCGGCTCCCATTCCAGAATCGCGACGCCTGCGGCAGCCCGGTCATTGAGCAATGCCGCTCGCAAGAATTGACGCAGCGAAAAAGGGGACTCGGGATTCCACGAGGAACCGTCTTTGCCATCCGTATCGGAAAAAATGGAACTCGGCTGAAGGCTGTAAATGCTGGTCTGAGGCAGCATGTTCGCGATGGCTGCCTGTATATAGTTTTTGCCCGGTCCCATCACGATAACGATTCCCGGTTTTTTGCTGCCTATGCACGTTTGCACGAAGCGTTCCGCTTCCCGCACGGGATTGTAGTGCGAGTGAAACCTCAGTTCGACTTTGGCCTCTTTGGACAATTGTTCGCTCTGCATGCTTGACTAGTCTCGGATTTTATCGAGGAAAAGCCGTAATTTTTGTTTTGCGTCCGCATCGTCGAAGTTCAATTTCTCGAATGACCCGAAATGGGGTTTATACTGATTTTGATTCAAGGCGATTCTTGCGAAAACAGTTTGCATCTGCCCTGCGAACAGCTGCGGGTCGTGTTCTGTCCTGCTGAGAAGAACCGCAAGCGCTTTCTCGCTGTCCAGGGTAAAGAGCAGTCCGCCCGAGCTTAAGCTGGTGCAAATCGCGGAAAATGCATCCCGAGCCAAACCTTCTGCGGCGGGCGGCCCATAGGCATCGATGTACTGTTTTATGAACGGTTCCATGTCTACTACGAAAAGTGAGGCGCGTTTAGTTTTATTTGCATCGGCTTTAAGTAAAATCTTGTCGATTATCTGCGCATCATTCTGTTTTCCCTCAGGCAGAACCGAAAACCGTTTGGTTCTGTAAAGGCTGACCGCATCGAGGACCGCGAAAAGCTTATTCAAGCCGGATTCGCTTATTTCGCAGTTTTCTTTCAATTGCAAAAACAATAGTTTATCGCCCTGGCACATTTTAAACGCCAGGATTTTATGCACAGAAAAGGAGGGGCTAAAAATATCTCTTTGCGCCTCTGGAGAAATTACGGCAAAGCCCGTCTTGCGAACTGCTTCGGGCAATTTGGAAAAAGAAAAACTATCCGGATTTTTTTTAGGTCCATAGATGAGCGTTGGGACATACTGATCGACATGCAGCTGATACAGCATGACGGAGTCGACCCCCGCCTGATTCGAAAGAGTTTTGGCAAATTCCCAAGGCGCATCAAAGGCCTTGGAATCGAAATGAGCTATAAAATCAAAAAAAGTGCCGTCTATACACTCGGTTTCTAGAGGCTTATTCTGTACGGGGACTTTTTTTTTTCGATGCTTGCCAGCAATCCTCCTCTGGCGCGCACGCCGGCCAGGGTTTTGCCCTTGGCCGCTTTTTCCAAAAGTCCCATTATAAGATCCCCAGTTCGTCAAAAAGGTTTTTGTAGGTGTCGTAATATTCCGATGCGGCGAATTCTTCGATTTTTTCTTCGGGTAAGGCGGACAGAAGCTGATCCAGATAAAGAAGGACGGATTTAATGTCATGCTTCAGTTTATCGGGTACTTCTTTTGGATTGGGCAGGCCTGTGCTTTGCACCGGAGCCGCGGGCTCTTTGGCAGGAGTTTCCAAACCGGAATCCATCTCTATGATTTCCGGAAAGTCAAAATCCTCCGTCGCAATGTCTTGCGCGGTTTCGTCGGAAGAGTTTTGCCCTACGAAGAGGGAATCATCAAGCGACATGGAAAGCTCGTCCGGGTGTATCTGAACCGGTACTGCCGGCTTTATAAGCGAATCCTCAGAAGGCATTCCGCTGGATTCTTCTGTATGAAGATCCAGAGAGCTATCATCGTCCTCAAAAAGAAGCTCTTCCGGTTCCTCGATTTCGGGAATCGAGGCGTAATTCGCCGCAGCCGATGAATCAAGGTTCGGTTCCTCGCCGTCGATGGAGAGTATAAGATCGTCCTCGGAATCATCCATCATGATTTCTTCTATTACATCGTCGCTGGAAGGTTCTCCCCCCTGATCCTCGTGGCTTAACTCAATCAAGGGCAATTCTTCGCCAAAATCTATTTCCGACAGGTCAGGTTCAATCAGGGGAACGTCATCCAGGGCAGCCGGCTCCAGTGCCAGTTCGCCATCAGGAAATTCTTCTTCGCCCAAATCGAGATAACTGGTATCATCGGGAGCGGGGGTTATGGGACTCAAGATATCGTCAAAATCGATGGGTTCGAGATTATTAGTCTCAATGGCAGTTTCCTCGAGAAGATTTTCTTCCGCAAGGTTGATAGTTTCGATACCCGGGCCGGCTTTCAGGTAGTCGCCGTCTTCGGGCAGCAGTTCTGTATCAAAAGAAACGGTTTCATCTACCGTAACATCCGTCTGGATGTCATCCGCGCTTTCTTCCGTAAAATCGGCAGTATTAAGGATATTATCCAGTTCGTCACCGGTAAGCGCTATCGTTTCGTCGTCTTCGTCGTCAAAAAAGCCGCCTGCCGGGCTCTCTTCGGCGCTGTTTACGGTTTCTCCGACGTTTTCGCCGGCGCTGCTGGCAGACTTGGGCTCGTCTTTTATTTCTTTAAGCTGGCTTCGCAGGCTTACAAGTTCTTGCTTGATCGATGACAGTTCGCGGGCAATCTGCTCGAGCATCGAGGAAGATATGTCCTGGGGAGCCCTGTTTTGACTTCCACCGGCCAAGTCGTTCTCGACTGCCTGAAGATCGTCAAAGCCGGTTTTTCGTACTGTTTTTTTTGCCCCGTCCAGGTCGATGGTTGGCATAAACGATTCTTCGTTCTGGTCGGAATCGATAAAAGAGTCTACCCCCGTCGTTATCGAGGATGCTTTGTGCTTGCCCGAAGCGGCTGCGAGCGGAATGCGAACGGACTTTCCTAAACCGGTAAAATCTTCCGTTACGTCCTCATGTAGGACGCCTTCGCTCGCGGGCATGCCCAGGACCGATTCTTCCTCGCTGGAGTTCGTTTCAAGAAAAATATCCGGGCTTATGGAGTTCATGTCCTCGACATCGTCAAGATTAAACTCGGTATTCGTACTGTTTGCCGAATCGGCGGCCGATGGAATGGTGTCATCGAATTGCAGGTCTATATCGATGGTTTCGAACTCGTCTTCCGCAGATTCGTCAGTGCCTGATGCCGGCGTATCTTCGTCGCTAAGGCCAAATTCCGCTAAATCCAGCGTTTCTGTCTTTTCTGTCGAAGATTCCGGCTTGAGCTCATTGGATTCATCCAAGCCGCCCATATCAAAATCATCCAGCGACAATTCCATAAGGGTATCAGTAGAGGTACTTTCCATTTTTTTGGATTTTTCCGGAATTTCCGTTGCGGGAAGGTCATAATCCAGGTCATCAAGCGGAATATCGATTATTGAATCGTCTTCGGAACCGTTAATTTCATCCAAGGAGTCAAGCGAAATTTCTTCCGCTTCGGATAGGAAAGTTTCTTCGTTTGCGGCTTCCGGTTCCGGCATCGTAAGATCCATCGAGTCCAGATCATCAAGCAGCTCATGCTCGGTTTCGGGTTCCTCAATGATATCTTGAGGTTCTGCCTTTACCCATACGCCATATTTTTCCAGCTCTTGTTCCGTTGTGGGCATTGATTTTTCTTTTCCTTCCGGGGTCTTGTTCTGCATTGGTGCGCGCTCCGTCATCGGAATGATTCTTGTAAAGTATCGGCACAGTACACAAAATATGTTACAAGAAACTTGTCACTATAACTCTAATAAGCCTTTTGCATATTGTCAACTCGAAGATGGAGATGTTTGATAATTTGGACAGCTATCCTTAGTAAGCCGGGGTAAGGAAATCTAGAGCGCAGTGCGCAAAACTCTATGTTTTTCGTTATTTCGTACTATACTGCGAAATTCGACAAGGTTAGTATCTTGAATAGGCGTATTGCAAGAAATGAGGGGGAAATCAGCTTTGAGTAGTCAAGATTTTCAGGCGACCTACCGAAAATAACAACGATGAAGCGGGTACTACTCACCAGTTTATGGCTTACTATTGTCAGTTACCTCCTCATATCGGGAATATTCGGAAATTCCGGCCTTATCGCAATGCAAAAAGCATCCGAGATATCGCTGGCAATGGAAGAAAATATTCGCGTGCTGCAGGAAAAAAACGCAGATTACACAATGAACCTTCAAAGTCTCGTCGATTCACCCGAAAGAATAGCCCAGGAAGGGCGTTCCCTTGGATATCTAGGCATTAACGAAGTGGCTTTAACCATTAAAAACAGGAAAAGCCCGCCGGTAAGCACAGCCAATGCAGGTTTTTTGCTAAGCTACACGGCACCGGTTCTATGCCAGGATAAAACTGCCCGATTATACGCGCTTTCCCTGGGTGTCCTGGTATTCCTGGTATATGGATTCCTACTGTTCATAAAAAACCGCAAAATCCGTTAGCGGGCTATTCGCTTCCACTGGGATTGCCGCGTAAACGAGTTGTCTATCTGCATGGAATCGCCGCTGCCGGATGCCGCAATCGCCTCTTTTGTACCGCTTAAAAGGAGCCCGTCCAGGGTGAGCAGAAATAGCCAGCGCATGGGACGCGCCTGTGCCGCAATTCGTACGGCCATAGCTTGGCTGATTTTGTCCGTTCTATACATGCGCGGATCATTGGGCTGATTCTGCAGCACCGTTATCGTCGATCCCGCTATGGAAATTTTAACCTTCATGATGCCACCGGCGCTTAAAATAGCCACGCCGCTGCCGTCCGCGAAAATTCTTACCGACTCAAGCCCCTTGTCGCCTTGCCATGTTCCCACTAATTCCGAAGACTTTACCGTGGTTTTATATTCCCCCGGTTCTGCTGAGGCTGGCGAAGTACCGGTTTGGCCGCCGATGGCGGGCTGCGCGGCGGAATTGGATGCGCCTGAGTTCTCCACCCGGCCGAACAGGCTTCGCGTCAGGGGTTTTACTTTCTGAACTATGTCATTTATCGTGTTTGAGGTTTCCGAGACTGAGATTTTTTCGCTGGTAAAAACCTTCGTGTTGTCCAGGGTTAAAATATACAGCTCTCCGACTTTGCCTATGCTTCCGGTGACGATATAATCCGCCACGAGGGTCGTGCCCATGCTCACCGAGGCTCCCAGGGCCAGAGCATTTTCCGTTTCCGTAAGCGCCAGCTCTTTTCCGGTATTGTCCATGACGCGGAATGTTTTAAGCTCCACGATAAACGAGCTTACAAGCCGCTCGAGGGTGGAAAGCTCGCTGGGGGTAAGGACATTTCCGGAAAACGAAGATACGCGCACCACGGGAACCTTTCCGGATTGCCCGTAGAGCGCAGCTGCGGCCGCCAGTAAAACAATCATGATGCCCGCTTTGGTACTTTGCTTCATGTTGACCTCCAGTTTTCGATGTCCACGTTACATTTTGGAAGTGTTGAAAATCCTCATCCGAGGTTTTTCAACACCCCGTTAATCGGTATAACCAAAAATTTTCTTAAAAAACCGGACAATCGCCTGCCATATCCTGCCAAAAAATCCGGGATTCCGGAGTTTTTGCAGGCGACGCAATGCTTCGTCCACTTCGTCACGGCTTAAAGGAATCCTATGGATGTTTTCGTCCAGTTCGAGTTCCAGGAGGTCGGCTGCGTCCCGGCCGCGAAGGATGACGGCGTCTATCGTGGGCCAGCCCAGGCTTTTTGCGGCTTCAAGCCTACGCCTGCCGGAAACAAGAATTTTGTTTTGCGTCAATACGATGGGGTGCAATTGCCCAAAACGGTTAAGGCTCTCCGCAAGTCCCTGAATATCGCCGAGATTTTTGCGAACGCGGCGTTTTATGCGTATGCCCTTTATATTGACTTGCACCAGAGCCCTCCGGTACAAGTTTAATGCGCGGCTTTCACTTAATCAAGAAGCGAGTTTGGGTCTCCTTCTTCTTTTTTGAGCGAGTTGATTATGGAATCAAGGTCGGGAACTTCAATGTTCAGGGTTGAATCGATGGACGTGGTGCCCAGTGCGTCGCTTTGCTGCGTCAGCATGCGGATGGCATCCTGAGCCTGTTCCGATTTTTGCTGGTGCAGGTCGCAGTAGCGGTTGGGGACGCCTCTGTCATCGTAAAACAGGAGACTTACCGTACCCTCATCGCAGAACTCCGTAGGAAGGAGACCCGATACGCTGCAAACTTTAATGTCTACGAGCCCGGATTGAGGCCTGACAAAGTCCCGGTAGGGGAGTCCCCTATGAATCTGTTTCATGTAGTCCGCCCATGCCGCTCCGGCCACGACAGCTCCCGATTGAAGCACGCCCAGCGAGTTGCCCGGAAGGTCGAAGCCAAACCAGATTGCCGTCGTCATGTAAGGCGTAAAACCGACGGTCCATGCATCGGCCCAGTTCTGGGTGGTACCGGTCTTTCCCGCGGCAGGCATGATGAATTTCTTCCCTTCGGCATTTTTATAGCTAAAGACCGTGCCTGCGTTGGTAGGACCTTGGAGGGTTCCGTCGCTGACGACCCGTTTGAGCATATCGGTCATCACATAGGCATTTTGGGGTGATATAACCTGGATGGCGGCGCCCTTTTTCTTTTGCTGGGTCCGGAGGACTTTTTCGGGCTCCAGAATTATTTTTCCGTTTCTGTCGTCGATGGATCGTATCGCGATGGGTGTGGTTTCTTTGCCCCCGTTGGCGAAAATAGAGAAGGCCCGTGCCATTTTAAGAGGGGAAACCGAGCTGATGCCCAGCCCCAAGGGGTACAGACGCGGGAACGTGGAGCGAATTTCTTCGGGGTCGGTAATCCCCAAAAGGGAGGCCGCGCGGTTGATCGCGGCGTCGAAGCCGATTCCGTCCAAAACTTTTATGGAGGGAACATTCATGGATTTTGCCAATGCGTACCAGGTAAGTACCTGTCCCTTCCATTCGCCTTTATAGTTTAAGGGGATGAATGGGGTACCGTCATCATTATAGAAAACCACGGGGGCGTCGTAGATCAAGGTTCCCTGGGTAAAAAGCCTTGAGTCTATGGCGGCGGAGTAATACAGGGGCTTGAAGCAGGATCCCGGCTGGAGCTGGGATTGCGTTGCCCGGATAAACTGGTTTGATCCGCCGAATTTTGACCCGCCTACAAGGGCCAGGATATAGCCCTTGTCGTTGTCCAGGGTTATAAGGGCGCATTCCACCGTGTTTTTGGCCAGTTCGGTTTTCGTGGCGCCATAACTGGCGTTTGTGACGATTTTTAGCGACTCTATGCCGAACATAAGCGCAAGCGCATCGGCGGTGGGGTTTATGTTCGTGCGATATTGCTCCATCGCCTTGCCCTGTACTTTTGTCTGGTTCAGGAAAATAGGTTCCAGATTGAAGGCAAGACCCATAAGCTCCGCCAGCGGCACATAGGTTCCCGTCGCCTCGCTTAAGCGGAAAGAGCTCGTTTCCAGGTAGCTTTTATTGGCTTGCTCAAGATACTGCGACATGTATTTATCAGCGACCCCCTGGTAATCGAGGTTCAGGGTGGTATGTATGGTCAAGCCGTCCTTGTACAGGTCGGTTGAGCCGTAGAGCATGCCCTCAAGCTCGCGGAGAACGTATTCGCTAAACCAGGGTGCCTTGTCGTCCCGGTTGTAGAATGCTGACGTGGCCACGCGCGTGTAGTCGTAATTATCCCAATAGGCGGAGAACGATTCGTCCGCGGCCTCCTTGGTGGCATAGCCGAGCTTTACCATCTGGTCCAGCACTTCGCGGGAACGGGCGTAGGCCAGGTTGGGATTACGTATGGGGTTATAGCGCGTCGGGCTGGCCAGGAGGATTACGAGAATCGCGGATTCCGCCAGCGATGCTTCCTTGGCCGAATGGTTGAAGAAATATTTGCTGGCGGCTTCGAAACCGTACACGCCGGGTCCCATGTTCATGCGGTTCATGTATTTTTCTAGGATTTCCTGCTTCGAGAAGCGTCGCTCCAGCTGCAATGCCCACCAGAGTTCCACCATCTTCCTTCGAATGCTTATTTCCGTGCGGTCCGCGTAGATGTCGCCGGCGAGCTGCAGGGTAATGGTTGAGCCGCCGCCCAGGCTTTTGCGCATCAGGATTCCCGCTACTGCGCGAAAATACCCTTTTATGGTAAATCCGGGGTGGGTCCAGAATGACTGATCCTCCCGCGTTATGAGCGCGTCGATAAGGTGCTGCGGCAGCTCCGTAATGGAAACGATTTCCCGTTTTTCATCGGATACGAATTCCGTAATAAGGCGCCCTTCGATATCCAGAACCCTGGAAGGAAGAGCGGGGTCGAACTCGGAGAAATTTTCCGTTGCGATGGTGTTTTTTGTGGAGGCGATCGCCATTCCGAACATGATACCTACGGTAATCGCAAAAAAGAGCGTAACTCCGGCAAGTATCAGAAGCGCGACGCGCAGTTTATTGTGTTGTACCATGACCTGCTTAGGTTATGCGAAAGTCGGAAGCTTGGTCAAGCAGAGTGCTTGGCAAGTACGGGAGCTTATCCTATACTTCGGCCATGAGCTCAATACGCGTACCCACCGAACTCAAGGAATTTGCCGCTGTTTTTAAGGCGGCCGGATTTATGTGCTACATAGTAGGCGGTGCGGTGCGCGACAGCCTCCTGGGGCTGCCCGTTGCCGACTGGGACATTGCCACCGACGCCCTGCCCACGGACGTCATGCGGCTGTTTAAGAATGTAATTCCCACGGGTTTGCAGCATGGAACCCTTACGGTCCGCTGGCGCGGAAAATCCCTCGAGACCACGACCTTTCGTCTGGACGGCGGCTACAGCGACGGCCGGCGTCCCGATTCGGTTGAATTTACGTCGGACCTGAAGGCAGATCTTTCGCGGCGGGATTTTACCATAAACGGCATGGCGGTGGACCCCGCGGACGGGCTTGTCGTCGACCCTTTCGGAGGCAGGGCGGACCTAAAAGCCCGAATCATCCGTGCCATCGGCGACCCCATGGTCCGCTTCGACGAGGATGGCCTGCGCCCACTGCGCGCCATCCGCTTCGCCCTGCGCCTGGGCTTCGCGATCGACGCGGCCACCTTCGACGCGATTCCTTCGCGCATCGCTAAATTCCGCCTTGTTTCGCCTGAGCGCGTCCGCGATGAAATTTCCAGGATGCTCGCATGCGCCAAGCCGAGTGAAGGTTTTTTGATGCTTGAGAAGTCGGGCCTGCTTGCGGAAATTTTTCCCGAGCTGCAGGCCTGCCGCGGCGTGCTTCAAGGTTTACTGCACAGTTTCGACGTGCTGGATCACTGTATCGCCTCCTGCGATGCGGCTCCCCCCGAGCTGGAGCTGCGTTTGGCCGCGCTGCTTCACGATGTGGCGAAACCCGCGTGCAGGACGGAAGAGCCTGGCGGCCTGATTCATTTTTACGGCCACGACAGCGCATCGGCGGCCATGGCAGGGGGAATTCTTCGCCGCCTCAAGTATCCCAATGCGGTCGTCGATATCGTGACGCATCTCGTGCGCCACCACATGTTCGACTACGGCCCGCAATGGACGGATTCCGCGCTGCGCCGATTCGCAGCCAGGGTTGGGCTCGATTACATGCGGCCGCTCGTGCGCTTGCGGCTTGCGGACTCGGCTGGGATGCGCGGCGCACCGGCCGATCCGCGCACGGTTATGCCGCTCCTGGAAAGGCTGGATGCGCTGGTTGCGGCCGACAACGCGTTTTGCGTAAAGGACCTCGCGGTAAACGGCAACGACCTGCTCAAGGCCGGCATTGCAAAGGGGCCGGTGATGGGTAAAATACTGGCGGAGCTTCTGGAAGCGGTACTGGACGATCCAGCCCTTAACGAGCGCGGCCGCCTCCTGGATATAGCCTCGAAGGTAAAGGAAAAGTACGGCCCTTTCCTTTCCGGCGACGAGTAATCAGGGAAGTTGTTTTTTTATAAAAAAAAGCTCGCGGATGGCCCTGCCCTGCTCGATGGCCCGGGCTTCGAATTTTGTCGTCGGGCGCCAGCTCTCGCGCCCAGCCCATTTTTCGAAGCGGTTTTGCAGTGTGGTTTCCGCCTCGAGCAGAGCTTTTACCTCGTCCGCGTATTCTTCCCAGTCGCTTACGAAATAAATATATCCGCCTGGTTCCAGCCGCGAGGAGATCATTTTTACGAAAGACGGATTCATGATGCGGCGCTTGTGGTGCTTTTTCTTGGGCCATGGATCGGGGAAGAATATATGGAAGCCGCGCACGGTGCCTATCTCCAGCATGCTGTCTATTACCTCGACGGCGTCGTGGCGGCATACCCGCACGTTTTGGAGCTTTTGTTCCTCTATGAGCGATAAAAGCTTGCCTATGCCCGGTGCATGCACCTCGAGGCACAGGAAACAGGTTTCTGCCAGGGTTTTGGCGATTTGGGCGCTTGCGATGCCCATGCCGAATCCTACCTCGATTACCAGCGGAGCCTGTCTTCCGAACAGCGAGCTGCAATCGATTTTGCCGCCTGGATTCCAGTCCACGCCGTATTTCGGGTAAAGCCCGCTGATGGCCTCTTTGTGCAGGTCGGTAAGCCTGCCCGACCGT
This sequence comes from Spirochaetota bacterium, assembly GCA_031402655.1. GTDB lineage: Bacteria > Spirochaetota > Spirochaetia > Treponematales > UBA12059 > JANNSO01. Next base: position 50,791 of record JANNSO010000031.1, read on the forward strand.
ATGGCATAGCTCCGTATGGAATCTCGCGTCGTCAGCGCCGTCTCCATGGGATCGGCGCCGGTTATCTCTAATTGCTTAATTTTATTTTCCGCGAAAAAAATCCCGTCTCCGAAGGTATGTCGAAGGAATACAGGGCTATATAGTAGGCTTTCGACCGCCAGTCCCCGCTGCCCCAGAGTTCGTCCAGCCTGCGGAGTCCCGGAGTAACGCTTACCGTTTTTACCACGTTGTTCCCCGCGTCGAAAAAAAAGGCCGTATTCGTCTTGTAAGAGCTGGAAAAGGCCGCGGAAAGGGAACCTGAAATGGAAACTTCCGGAATTTTATATAACTTCGTCTCCGGGGCGCTCAGGATAAAGGTCCGTTCTGCGCGCTCTCCGGCCCTGTCTACAATAAGAATGCGGTAGGATCCGCGGGGCAGGGTAGAAAGCGGTCCTTCCAGCCCGTTGGCTCCAACCCACAAGCCGCCGGATTCTTCCTTGAACACCCAGTTATCCGGGTTCAGATGCCAGTAGAGCTCGGACTCGTCGTGTATGATATACATGTCCGCGATGTCTTCCCTGCCGTCGCTATCGCTTACCGACGCGAATACCGTAATCCGTTCCGAGCGGCCGCCGTTTGCGTCGCTTGCATAGACGATGAGGCGGCTGTTTATCGCCCCTACCTGCGGAATATTTGCGCTGCATGTCCACAGCACAGTCAGGCTTGCACCGAGCAGCACTGCTAGTATCGATCTGCGATTCGCCGGTGAGCATTTTTCCATCTCAGGAGCCGGCCCTTATTTTTTCGGCGATTCCCTCGAGTGAAGGGTACTCGGCGCTTTCGCGAGTGCGGAGGTTTTTCAGTACCCAGACGCCGCGCGCTTTTTCGTCACCGCCGCGTACAATGGCCCATGAGAGGTCCTTTTTTTCCGCGTAAGCGAATTGCTGGCCCAACTTTTTTTTGTCGGCGAATACTTCGCAGGCTATGCCTTGTGCCCTGAGCGCTGCTGCGGCCGCCTGGTATTCGGCACCAAGGCTTTCTTCCACTTGAATGACGATGGTCTTGCAGTAGCCGTGTATCGGTACCGGCCGATTTATCGCCTCAAGCGCGGCGAGGAGGCGGTCCAGGCCAACGGATGCGCCTACGCCGGCCAGTTTTTGCGTCGTGTACAGCGACGCAAGGTCGTTGTAGCGGCCGCCCGAGCACACCGAGCCTATTTCGGGGATGGCGTCCAGGAATGTTTCGAACACCATTCCCGTGTAATAGTCCAGGCCCCTCGTTATGTACGGCGCCAGGATAATCTGCCCTTCGATGCCGCATGCCCTGGCCATTTCCCGGATGTCGTATAGGCGTTGCGTATCCGGATTCTCGCCTCCCGAAAGCCGGCTTATGCGCGCGAGCGTTGCATCAAAATCATCGCCTGCGCCTATGTATTCCATTATTTCATCGACGGATTTTTCGCCTGCCGCGGCCGCGATCTGCCTACGTGTTTCGTCTACGCCGATTTTGGCGAGCTTGTCCACGATGCGCAGCAGTTCCACCGCTTTATCGGAGAGTCCGAGCCGTTCCAGGAAGCGGTTGAATACGCCGCGGTTGTTTATGTGAATCTTGGAGTCGCTTACGCCCAGGGCTACCATCGCGCTGCGGATTACGGAGATTATCTCGAAGTCGGCCGCCGCGGTGTCCGCTCCGACTATATCGAAGTCGGCCTGGACGAACTCGCGGTAGCGGCCGCGTTGGGTGTTCTCGCCGCGCCAGACCTTGGCGATGTGGTAGCGCTTGAACGGCAGGTACAGCTGCCCGACGTGTTCCGCCATGAAGCGCGCGAAGGGTACGGTAAGGTCGAAGCGCATGGCCACGTCGCGGTCGCCTGAGTCCTTGAAGCGGTACACCTGTTTCTCCGTTTCGCCGCCCGCCTTGCCCAGGAGTATCTCCGCGTATTCCAGAATCGGCGTGTCTATGGGAACGAAACCGTAGGATTTAAACGAATGCGTCAGCGTTTCGGTAAGGCCGGCCCGTTGCATTTCCATCTCGGGCAAAAAATCCCTGAAACCTTTAAGGACGCGCGGCTGAATGATATCGCTCATGAATTCTCCTCGACTATGGCTCTCAGTATTGCCCATGCGGGGCAGGTAGGGCAAGATGGCCCCGCCAAATTCCGTTGTGGCATATTCCGTTCCTTGACACTCAGGCGCTCTTGGGTCGATAGTTACGACCATGTTATTAGTAATCGATGCCGGAAATACCAATATTGTCGGTGGGGTTTATCAGGATGGAAAACTCCTGGATACCCTGCGCATACGTACCGTGGCGGGCAAGACCGAGGACGAGTACGGCGTTATCGTGCGGGCAATCCTCGCGGACCGCGGCCGCGAACTGTGCGATATCAAGCGTGTCATCATCAGCTCCGTCGTGCCGCAGCTCACCGCGGCCATGGACAAGATGGCCAAACACCTGTTCGCCCTTGAGCCTTTGATTCTGGGAGCCGCCATATACAAGCGCCTGCCTGTGCATGTCATAGCCGCGGACGAAATAGGGTCGGACCTCGTAGCCGACGCTCTTGCCGCATGGGAATTGTTTCACGGCGCGTGCCTGGTAGTGGATTTCGGCACCGCCCTTACCTTTACCGCCGTGGACGGAACCGGCACCATTTGCGGCGTTTCAATCGCCCCCGGGCTCGGGACTGCAGCCGCTTCCCTCGCCTCCGCGACGGCACAGCTGCCTACCGTTCCGCTTGAAGCACCTGTTTCGGCCATGGGCAAAAATACCGTGCAGGCGATTCAGGCGGGCGTAGTGCTGGGTTATACGGGCCTGGTTGAATATATGGTAAAGCGGATAAGTTCCGAGCTGTGCGGCGCAAAGGTTGTGGCTACCGGCGGACTCTGCCGGGTCATTACGGGCTTGACCACGGTTTTCGACCTCGTAGAACCCGACCTTACGCTTAACGGCTTGGCGCTTATGGAACAATACCTTTACTAGCAGGCTGTTGAAAAAGCTTGTTGCCTTGTCAACAGCCTTCAACATTCCTCGCATTTGATTACAAATGCTACGGTAATGTTACATTTTGGAAGTGTTGAAAATCCTCATCCGAGGATTTTCAACACCCTGCTAGTTGTCAGCATTTTATGGAAGGCATAGGGCACCTATATTAACCCTATGGTTATCAGAGGTGCCTCGCTGATTCCTTACAGGAATCAGGTTTTTTAATGGTCAACCTCGCAAAACTGAAGTTTTTCGAGGTTCCCTATAGTAAATTTAACACGGAGACACGGAGGACACGGAGAAGATTTGTAAAGTCAATATAAGAATGAAGGATTAAAGTTTTCAACCGGAACAGGAAAAGTCGTCGAAATATCGAGGGTATTCTTTAAAAACCTTATTTTTTTTGCAATTGCTTCATTTTCTTTCTTTATGATCTCTTCGGCTTTCTCCGTAACTCCGTGCTGGCATTTTTTATACTACAAAGGAAACTATAGTTGAGCGCCGCAGTTGAAGCATTCCCCTCGGTAGCTGGAGTTTTCCGACTGGCATTTTGAGCACTTGACGATGAGCAGTCCGCTTGGGGTCGGCTTGCGGTCTACGAAGGGTTCAGGCTCGGTTCGTGTTTCTTCGATCTGCATCTGCGGCTCGGATACCCCCAGGCTTTGCGTCTGCGCGCTTAGGCTGCTTCCTGCCGCCGTTCCTGGCTGAGTGGGTCCCAGGTTTACGTTGATAGTCTGCCCGGCGGCAGTCGCCTCGGGCGCTTCTCGCTCCTTGAGCATGAGCGTAAGCACCCGCGAAAGCTCCCGCGTAATTATATATAACTCGGCGGCGATGAAAAGGAGGGCGGCAATAAGCACGATTTCGAAGATAGGCGTCATACCAGCGATTATCGGCAATTTTTTTTATTTTACAAGAGAAAAACGCCGCGCAAAACCGCAGGTTCTGCAAAGATCCTCCACCAGTTTGCGCCTGGAAAATCCCTGGTACATCGCCGCGGCGCGCTGCCCGCCCAGAATCTCGTCGAAGGGCTGCCGGTAAATATTGCCCAGGGATATGTCCCCTTCGGCATCGAGGCAGCAGGGAACAACCGTGCCGTCGAGCAGGATCGCCGCCTGGTGGCGAAGGGCGCGGCAGAAGCCATCCGAATGAGCGTGCGCCTTTTTTATGTCCGGCCACTCGAAGCGATGCGCCGGAACGAGGCTGACGGCCTCCCCAAGGATTATCCCCTCCTGCCTTTCGATGCAATCCAGTATCGTGTTTTTGCTGGTTCCGTAAAAGTCGCGCAGCGAGCCGAAAAACCACTCCGGATACTGGAAGTCCATTGGATTCCACAGGCGCAGCTGCACCTGCGGGGCCGTGCCGCAAACAGCTCGAAGCTTAAGCAATTCGCGCACGCCCGAAAGCGTTTCCAAAAGGCTGGCATGCCGAAGTTCCTCGCCCAGGCTTTCGAGGCTTTGCAAAGATATATTAACTTTTTTTAAAGATCCCCGGCCGGTCAGCGCGCCGATTCTTTTTTGCAGCAAGGTTCCGTTCGTCGTCAGAAAAACGTTGAATCCCGCGGTTCCCGCCATCTCCAGGAAGGTGCCCAGGTCCGGGTGCAGCAGCGGTTCGCCTTTTACGTGGAAATACAGGGTTTCGGCCTTGCCAGATATTTTCTTGAGTACTGCCCCGAAATTTTCCTTCGTGAGGAAGCCTTTTTCTTTTTTGCCCTGCGGGCAGAAGGGGCAGGATAGATTGCATACGTTTGTGATTTCCAGGTAGATGAAGTCAAGCTTTTTCATGATTATCCCTCTGCATGGGCTGATAGTAGCCTAGTTTGTCCGTTTGAAAAAGTATCGCATTTGCTTGCATACCTGAAAATATTCGCTTAGAATTGCTTATCGGAACCTAACTGTACGCGGCTAAATAGAAAGAAGGCGCTTGCGGGTAGTCCCTAAAACGAGGATGTATATAATGAAGGCATCGGCACTTTCACGCAGGATTACCTGGTATTCGTTTGTCTCATATTTTTGCGTCCAGATAGGCGCAACCCTGTTAAGCGAGATTTTTTCGCAGTTGTACAATCCAACCAAGGACCTGAGCATTGCCGGTCGCTTGCTGTTTGCCCTGAATTATAAGATATATCTGTTTGCCGCGTTGTTTACCGTTCTTGCCGGTTTTTTGTTCAAGATTTACCTTAAACCGCTTTGGGTAGCCCTGGCCATTCCAGAAGACCAGCGCGACGAGAAGCATCTGGCCAAAGCCCGCATGGTTGCGGTTAGGCTTCCCTGGACTCTTATTATTTACAACAGCATCATGTGGACTTTCGCCGTTTCGCTGTTTTTTTTCATAAACGGCAAAAAGATGCCTTCCGGGCTGCCTTTTACATGGGCTCTTGCGAACAAGCTCTCCGTTTCCCTTGCAGGCTCGCTGATCAACGCATTTTTAATCGATTCGTTCCTCAAGACTCCCAAGCGTCTTTTAAACATCTCCGTGCTGCATAAAAAAGAGACGGATCATTTTATAGAGCTTAAATCGATAATAATACCGCTTGTGGCAGGCATCATTATAATAAGTTCGGTCGCGTATATCAGCTGGTTTTTCCTGGTTAAACCCGACGGACTCGCCGGACCGGCCTCTCCTGTTTTGGCCGTTTTTATTATCGGTGCAATAATTCTATGCGTCGTTTTTTCCATCTCATGGCTTTCCAAAAATCAGGACAATATCCAGTTCGAGCTTTTAAACGAGCAGATAAACCAGCTTTCCTCAAGCGATCACGCCGACCTCAAGAAAAAAGTGGCCATTTTGAATTTTGACCAGACCGGCAAGATTACCGAAAGCCTGAATGCGTACATTAAAGTGCTGCACAAGATGATAAGCGGCATCCGAACCGGTTATGATTCGCTCATAGAAAACGATAACGGCCTTTCCGCCAGCATGTTCGAGGCCCAGGAAAAGCTTGGCGACATCAATGTATCGGTGCAAAAAGCGAATACGGAAATGGTAAAGCAGGGACTGGCGATATCCGATTCCTCCAATGCCGTGCTTCAGATATCGCAGCGGGTTCAGGAACTGCACGCCGCGGTTAGCCAGCAGTCTTCAAGCGTCAGCAACTCCAGCGCCGGCATCGACGAGATGATAGCCAATATCGGGTCGGTTACCGCAAACGTGCTGAGGATTAACGAAACCTGCGAGAGCTTGCTGAATGCCGCAAACCAGGGCAAGACCAAGATTGCCGATTCCAACGGGCTCATCGCCAACGTCGTAAAAACCTCGGCAGGGCTTGTGGACGCCAACAAAATGATAGCGGCCATAGCCTCGAAAACAAACCTGTTGGCCATGAACGCCGCCATCGAAGCCGCGCACGCGGGCGATGCCGGCGCAGGCTTTGCGGTTGTCGCGGATGAAATCAGGTCGCTTGCCGACGCGAGCGCAAAGCAGTCCACCATAGTAAACGCGCAACTGAAGGAGGTAAGGCTCTCCATAGACAAGGCCGTGCTCTCGTCCAATGCGGCCTCCGTAGGCTTTGACGAGGTGCTTGGGCTCATCACCACGGTAACGGCAATGGAACAGGAGAATTCCCTGGCCATGAAGGAACAGCGCCTGGGTTCCGACCAGGTTGCCGAAACCTTATCCCAGATGCAAAAAACCACCGAAGTAGTGCATTTGGCCGGAAATGTATTGTCTACGGAATCCGCGGGCCTGGACAATGCCGTAAAACGCCTACTGGAATGTTCGAAGCAAGTACAAAAAGAGATGGACGAGATAATAAACAATACGGCAGGCATGACGGCGACGTTTACGGAAGTATCTGCCCTCAAGGCAAATAATAGCGAAGTATTCAAGGAAGTTTCCGATCAGGTAGGCCGATTTATAGTGTAAATCGTAAAAATCTCCATTTTAGCCATACTTTTCCTTTAAATTTCTCTTTGTTTGCGTTATCATTGATACTGAACATTACAAAACTCTTGCAACTATTTTCGGGAGGGTTCGTATGTTTACCAAAAGCAATGCTTTTACCTTGATTCTGGCAGTAACCTTGTTATCCAGCAGCTGCAAAAGTCCATTTAATTCCCTCCCGGATTCAAAATTCGGTAATATCTCCCTAGATTTCAGCGAAGGCGCCCGCAGCACCGTGCTGCCTCCTTCCGTGGAAACGATAGAGATAATCGCAAAGGCCGCCGATATGGCAACCGTGAAGCTGGTGCTTACCAAACCCGCTATGGCAGGCAGCATGGAAGTGCCGGCAGGGAGCGCGCGAAGCTTCGACGTTTTGGCCAAGAATCTGTCTGGAGTCGTTATTTACAAAGGACAGCAGCTGCTCGACATCCAGGCCGGCTCCGTTCACGAGCTTTCGGTGGCGATGGCGGCTATTGTATCCCTTGTAACTTTTGACAGCCAGGGGGCTACAACCGCGGCGAGCCCGGCAACAAAAACCGTTGTATTCCCTGCAACCACAGTGCTGACATTACCCTCCATTCCCATAAAAGCCGGCTTTAATTTTGTAGGCTGGTACACTGCGCCCGGTGGAGGCGGGATCGTGTTTGACGCTTCAACCTCGGTATTCGCGAATATTATCGTGTATGCATATTGGAGCGCAAACCCGGTTTATACCGTTACCTTCGATAGCCAGGGAGCTACAACTACGGCAAGTCCAGGCAGTTTGGCAGTTACCCTTCCCGCAACGACAGTCGTTACCCTTCCAACCGCCCCGATAAAAACCGGTTATACATTCAGCGGATGGTACACAGGGGTAAGCGGCGGTGGGTCCGTATTTAACGGGAGCACCCCGGTTGGCGCGAGTCTCACGGTGTATGCTTATTGGATGCCGCTTATCTACACGGTGACCTTTGACAGCCAGGCGGCTACGGTAAACGCAAACCCCGGAAGCTCGACAGTAGTTTTCCCCTCTACAATGACTGGTTCTCTTCCAATACCTCCTACCAAAATCGGCAATACATTCAGCGGATGGTATACGGCGGTAAGCGGGGGAGGAACCGTATTCACCGGGGGCACCCCGGTAGGCGCAAATATAACGGTATATGCCTTTTGGATACCCATTACGCATACGGTGACCTTCGACAGCCAGGGCGGAACGGCTGTGCTGCCAATCTCGGGTATTGCTGCTTCAACTTCCTTGGGATCGTTACCTGGAGCCCCGACGAAAACCGGTTTCTCTTTTTTGGGCTGGTTTACCTTGGTCAACGGCGGCGGGACATCCTTTATAGGAAGTACGATCGTTACAGCCGATATTACAGTGTATGCCTGCTGGAGACCTTATTTATATGCCGCCGACAATAGTTCGACGGGAGGACTTTATAGGTCGATCGATTTTGGTGCGAATTGGACGCAGGTTTATTCACTCTTCTGGGCATCCGCTATCGCTTCGAGCAGCGATGGAACGAAGCTGGTCGCCTCAGCAGGCCGGGCCGGCGGGGCGAGCGGCAATATTTATACCAGCACCGACTCAGGTCTCACATGGACGGTGCGAGCTGGCGCCGGGTCGAGGATATGGCTGGACCTTGCCTCCTCCGCTACGGGGCAATACCTCATCGCAGCTCCGTATGACGGCACGTATGATCTGTGGACTTCCGCCGATTATGGCGTAAACTGGGTTTCGCGTCCAACCGGTGGAGCGGGTGTCGGAGGAATGTATTGGACCCAAGTCGCCATTTCCGCCGACGGTTCCCATATGTCGGCGATAAACGGCGGCGATGCAGCCGGTGATGTAACCGTCTTGACTTCTATCGATTATGGTGCAACCTGGATAAAAAGCCTGAATGAGAAAGGTGCGCTCGCCTCTTCGGCCGACGGTTTGCGACTGATCCACGGAGGCGGAGAAATAGGTGCATCCGCCTTGGAGGTTTCGACCGATGGCGGTGCCAGTTGGGCGGGAACCGTCTCAGGTAACCATTTCTGGACCGCTCTAGCCATGTCCGATAATGGTATGAACGTCGTCGCGGCCGCTTACGGCACGGTAACGGCAGGGTTGGGCGACTTTCTATACACCTCGACGGACGGCGGCATAAACTGGTCCGTGAGAAATTGGGACGCGACCCCGCGCCGCTGGTCGAATCTCGCATCCTCAGCCGATGGCATAATTCTGTCCGCGGTTGTAGATTCGGGTACAGGTAATTCCGTGTGGACCTCGATAGACGGCGGGGCTACCTGGGTGGAGCAGCTCACTTCGGGCGCCAGAACGTGGATGAGCGTCGCCATGACCAGGAATTAAGTTCGTGAATTTTGTATGCATGCGATGCGCAAGGAAGGTTTTATGAAGAAGTTTTTAATAGTCGCCTTTAGTCTTTTCGCGGCACTTTCCCTCTTCGCCGACGTTACCGCCACCGCGGTAAAAGGCGTGGTGGGCGTACTGGCGTCCGGCAAGCTGCAACCCGTCTCTGTGGACATGAGGCTCAGGGACGACGCCACCATCGTAACGGGTGCCAATTCCGAGCTTACCATCACCGTGAACAACGGCACGCTTACCTTTAAGTCGCTAACCACGGCCAGGCTGAGCGGTATTGCCAAGACTGATACAAGCTCCAGCGCGGCGGTAGCCCTTAAAAGCGGCACGGTGGTTTCCAGCGTCAAGCAGATACAGGGGCTCAAAACCAACTTTACGGTTACCACGCCGGTAGGCACGTCCAGCGTGCGGGGCACTACCCATGCCGTCAGCTATAGCGCTGAGCGGGGCATGGGCGTAAGCGTAAGCTCGGGCGTGGTTACCGTCAGTTCGGCGCGCGGCGCGGCCAGGCCGGTCGCGGCGGGACGAAATTACGAGCAGGCTCAAAGCGCCTCTCCGCCCCAGGTCAGCACCCAGGCGGTTCAGGAAGCCGCGACCACCGGCGCAGTGGCTGCTTTCGCTCCACCGGAAGAAACCGCCATTGCGGCCGCGAGCGGAAACGACGCGTCGATACTTTCGGAAATCGTCAGTCTGGTCCTTGACTCTCCTACAAGCGGAACCGTACATGTTTCACTGGTTTTTCCATGAAAGGTGCGGCATGAAAAGAATGATGGTTAACATGATTTTTTGTGTTGCATTCTCCGCTGGCCTTGCGGCTCAGAGTCTTGAATCCGTTATGACGATAAGCGGCAAATCAGTTTGCACCATATCGGACATGTCTACAATGATCCCGGCGTTTATCGATGCTTTTCCCGAAGATACCGGCTTGGCTGCGCGGCTTAAACAAGCGCTTTCAGCTTACAAGCCAGAAAAAACGCTTACCAAGGCATGGGCAAGTTTTGTGGCGGCAAAAAGCTTTCGGATACGGTCCTCCTTTTTCTTCGTGTTGATTCCTTTGGAACGCTACGCTTTTCGCGCCTTGGTCGTTGACGGAATTTTCAGTTCCTCAAGCAGCGGCGGAGAGACAATGAACGGTTCGGATCTTATGGATTTCGTGTCCGCCGTAAGTCAAAAATACGGTAGCGCGCCATGAAAAAATACCCGCTTTTGCTCGTTTTTTTAGCCGGAATTTTCAGTTTATTTGCGCAGGAAACCGCCGTCGACGACGGATTTTTCTTGCCCCCGGAACAAAAAAGCGCCTGGTTGCTGGACTGGGGAGCTACGCTTTCTCCGGTAACTCTGTTCGAATATTCGGGAAGCTCGGGTATACTGGCCACTACGGCAGGCGGAAGCGCCTGGGCGCGCCTTAGCCTTCCGGGCCAATGGCGGCTTTATGCCAGGATTCGCGATACCCTTGTGTACTCCATTTTGCCCCTCCAGGTTCCTGAGAAAAGTTTTAATAACTTATGGGAACTGAATACCCTGTACCTGCAGACTGCCATTCCCGAAGCCGGTTTTACCCTTTCCATCGGCAGGAAGCCTTTTCTCCTGGGTTCCGGCCTTGTGCTGGCTGGCAATGGCGACGGAATCGAATTCCAGCTGGCAATGCCTGTCGTCGTGCTCAAAGGTTTCGGTTTCTTTACCGGTCTGCAAAAAACAGATTTTTCCGCCTACGGGATGGGTTCCTGGGACGATGAACACGGTGCCCAGCGCTACTTCGGCGGCTATTCGGCCGGTGTCGTCGTAGCTGGGCATGAACTATCGCTTCTGGGCATGTATCAGGGGGATTTTGGCCTGGACGTCGATCAACTCTACACCAGCTGGTACACGGGGCTGCAGGCCAAGGGGCTGCTCCTGGACGGCGAATATCTGCTGGAATGGTACCTGCAGAACGGCACAAGCCCTCTAGCCGCGATGAGCTCCTCCATTGTGGCTTTCGGTGGCACTTGCCATTACGACATTGTATTGAAGGCAAAAACCTCCCCGAGCCTAGGCATGCAGTATTCCCTGGCTTCGGGAGACCCCGACAGGACCAGCACCCGGGGATCCTTGGGCAATGCCAGCGGTTTGGATACGGCATTCCAGGCTTTCGGGCAGCTTGGTTCCGGCTCCGCCTTCAGGCCGCATTTCAGCAATATCCATATCGCCGGGCTGCTCTTCAGCTTTACGCCATTCGAGGCAGCCTCGAATGGTATCAGAAATACCATCATAAGCCTGAAATATTTTTATTACCTCAAGTACAGCAAGGCTGGCATCGTCAATACGGACGAGGCTCCTCTTCCCTCGAATGACCTCGGGCACGGCATCGACCTTTCCGCCCAATGGTCGCCGTATGGCGACGTCGGTTTCTTCCTTAATTCGGGCTTGTTTTTCCCGGGTACCGCGTTCCCCGCGGCGGAACCTTTCCGCTTCATCGTTTCCGGAGGCATGAGCCTTTCATTCTAAGGCGGGAGCCGTTTATTCCGAGCCAGGAGATGTGCACATGAAAAAAATGCTTGCCCGCCTGGGCTCCCTTACGAAAGGCGTCCCGGGCGCGCTGATAACGGCGGCGGCGACTTCCGTTTTGGTTATATTATTTTCGCTCACTCCGGCCCACCATAGGCTGGAATACGTCCTGTACGACTTGCGCTTCAAGCTTAAGCCAAAAGCCCAGCCTCTTCCGGACCTGGTGCTGCTCAACGTGGACGATGCCAGCATATCCAACGTAGGCGTCTACCCGTGGCCTCGTCATTATTACGCCTACGTCATACGCCAGCTTAACGCCGTCGGGCTGGCCAACCTGGTGTTCGACTTCCAGTTCATGGATTCGTCCCCCGCGTTCCTCAATCTGGATGCCTTGTCAAATTTATATAACACCCTCGAGTCTGGCGCTTTCATAAAGGCCGAAGACCTGAATGCCGTCGCCATCAACAACGACAGCGACTTTGCATCCGCGACGGAGGAATTGGGGCGGGTTGTCATGCCATTCTCGTTTGCCAAAGTTCCCAGTGGACTATCCTTGAGTCCCGAGGCGCAGAGGGCAAAGGCAAAGGCCATCGCCCGCTTTACCGAAAAAGCATCCCTGCCACTGCCGAAGGGTCGGGAAGCCCAATTCGGAGCGTTGGCGGATTCCGATCGCGTCGCTATCAACTATCCCATACCAGAGCTCATGGATGCTTCTTCGATTTTCGGTTTCGTGGACAACGATCCGGATCTTGACGGATCCCATCGGCGCGTTCGGCTGATACGCGTGTTCGACGGCAGGATTTATTTCCATTTGAGCCTCGTTACTTTCCTGCAAATGTGCGGCGTAGATATTCAGGCGCTGGTAGTGGAACCAGGCAAGTCCATCGTTATAAAAAGCGCGGTTCATCCAGTAACGGGCAAGCGCGGGGACATAAGCATACCGATAGACAGGAACTGCGCCATATTCTTCGATTGGATGGGTGACTTTTCGCAGACGGCCCGCCTGGAACCCGCGTATTCGCTGATCGAGTACGCGATGTACGCGGAGCAGTTCGAGATGCAGCTTATGCTCAAGGACATGGTATCGGGAAAAAGCGAACGGGTGGATCTCGATTCTAAATTGGCGATCCTGAAGGCGGCTATCCTTACGGAAAGCGATTTCGAGAAGAAGTTCCCGCTGAGGAGGGAATATCGCGCTACCCTTGAAAAGTATAAAACAGTGATCAAGGGCTACACGGACGAGACCAAGGCGGAATATGACAAACTGCTTACGGCCAAGGAAGCCGGGCAGCCGGTCGACGAAGAGAGCCTTTCCTCCTTGCGTATCCTCATGAAGGCCATCGATATCAAGACCAGGGTGGATTATCTTTTCGATACAGTCGCGGTAATGGGTCTTACCGCGGCGGGCACCCAGGACGAGGGAGTAACTCCGTTATCAAATAATTACTGGATGGTGGGTTCCTATCCTACGGCCATAAACACCATGGCTCGGGGCAAATTCATCCGCGAGGTTCCAAACTATATCGAGTACATAGCCATCGTTCTTCTGGCCGTCGGCCTGGCTTTATTCATACACGACCGCAAGGCTAAGATTTCTTATACTGCCATTGGCATCGTATTCCTGATCGTAAACGCGGCAATAATCCTCTTGTTTTTCAAGGCTTATTTGTGGCTTGATCAGGTCAGCCTCAATCTCGCGTTTGTTTTGCCCTCGGCGCTGCTCATGGTGACGAAGTTTGCCAGCGAGGAGGACGACAGGCAGTATATCCAGGGGGCCTTCTCCAAGTATCTGTCGCAGGAAGTCATAAACCAGATAATCGCGAATCCCGATGCATTGAAGCTCGGCGGCCAGTCCTGCACCATCACCACGTTCTTCTCCGACGTACAGGGATTTTCATCCATCTCCGAAAAACTCAGTGCCGAAGGTCTCGTTCAACTACTTAACGAATACCTGTCCGAGATGACGGATAACATCATGAAGAACCGCGGTACCGTGGACAAGTACGAGGGCGACGCCATCATGGCCTTCTGGGGTGCACCGCTCAATTACCCGGAGCATCCGTATTTTGCATGCCTGTCCGCCCTGGAAATGCAGCGACGCCTCGTGGAGATGCGCGAAACGTGGAAAAAAGAAGGGCGGCACGAGCTTAAGGTTCGCATGGGAATCAATTCGGGTCTTGCCGTCGCCGGGAACATGGGCTCGCATACGCGCATGAACTACACGGTCATGGGCGACTCGGTAAATCTTGCTTCCCGTCTCGAGGGCGCCAACAAAGTGTATGGAAGCTATACGATGGTAAGCGAAAATACCTGGGTGGCGGTAAAAGACAAGTTTGCGTTCCGCGAGCTGGACAGGATACGTGTGGTGGGAAAGAGCGAGCCGATCAAGGTTTTCGAGCTGCTTGAACTGCCGGGTTTAGTTCCCGACCGGAAGCAGGAAATCGTGTCTTTCTATGAAAAAGGCCTGTCGTTTTACAAAGAGCGCCGCTGGAAGGAAGCACTAGTAAATTTCGTAAAAGCCCTGAGGATCGATATGGACGATGGACCGAGCAAAACGTATTACAAGCGCTGCCAGGCGTTTTCGCAGACTCCGCCGCCGGAAAATTGGGACGGAGTATCCAACCTCAGCTCAAAATAGCCGGCTTCAATCGCCTTTCAGCAGGCTCACTACTTCCGCCGCGTCTGAGGCGTTGGCCAAAGCCCTGCAAAAAGCCTTGGAGCGGGACAATCGCGCGATCTCGGAAAGCGCCTCGATGTGCGGTCCCGACTTATCGGGCGGCGCTACTATAAGAAAAAATAACTTCGACGGCGCTCCGTCCATCGAGTCGAAGGCAACGCCTTCGGGGGCTATGCCGATGGCCATTGCAAGGTCTGATACGGCGTCGGTCTTGCCATGAGGTACGGCGATTCCGTCGGTCAGGCCGGTGCTTCCCAGCGATTCGCGCGTAAAAACAGCCTTTTCGACCTTGGCCTTGTCGGATACCTTGCCCGCTTCGAACAGCAGGTTGATGAGTTCCCGGATTATGCCGTCCTTATCCTTCGAGGCCAGCGGTACCCGTACTACAGATTCGTCTATCAATTCAATCAATGACATAATTATCACCTTTCCTGCGTTTACAAGGCATCGTACATTTCGTCGATCCGGTCTTCGTTTTTAGCGATCAGGACGGAGCAGGATACCATTCGCGCGGCCCGCTCCGTCTCATTCGACATTTCGTCCCGGCGGGAGCGAACCTCCGGAGCCTCGCCCAATACCAGCAAGTCTATTCCCAGTTGATTTACCTTGTTCTTTATTTCGGCGGAAACCGAACCGCTGGCGATTTCCGCCGCGATGGAGACCTCTTTTTTTCGGCCGAGTTCGCGAACCTTTTTTATGTGGCGATCCACGTCCCCTTCAAGGTCGCGGCGGTATTCCTCCCGTTCCGACTCGAGGAAAATATGCGCCTGCACAAGGTCCGAGAGGGCGCGCGTGTTTATGACGGACAAGGCAAAAAGCTCGGCGTGCATGGAGCGCGCAAGAACGATGGCCATGCGGACGGCCGCATAGGACTGTCCCGAACCGTCGACATAGACTAGAATTTTTCTAATAGCCTGCATCATCCCTGTCTTTCCTCCTCTTTGGCCGCCGCGAGGCGGTTTTTTACGAGTTTCATGAGCGTAAAGGTGTCGCGCTCGTTTTCTTCGAGCCTGTCCCGTACGAAACGCACCGATTCCTCGAGGTCGGGAACCGCGATTTTTTCCAGGGCGTTAACTTTTCTTATGGTTCGCTTTACTTCCGCGGCCAGACGCATTATGGATACCTTGAGTTCTGCGAGCTTGCCCATCAGCCTCAGCGCATCCCGGAATTCCTTTGCTGCCGCGTCCAGCCGGGGGCTGGTGTCCATGGGGCTGTAATACGGAGCCTTATCGATTACCGTGGTGTCCACGATGGGAACGCCCACGCCCATGATTTTCCTCTGGCGCAGCTGTATTGCCGAACGTATGTCGATGGCGCTCGCCACCGATCCTACTTTCAGCTTGCCCATTCCAAGGACTGCGTCTTCAAGCGCGGCAAAGGCGACGGACAATTCCGCTGCCATTTTGTCGTCCATCGCCGCAGCCTGGTCCACGAGCGTCATCAGCTCGGTCACAAGTATGCTTCGCTTCTGGTCAAGGAGCTCGCGGCCGAGTTTGGCGAACGACAGTTCCTCCTTGAGCTTGAGAAGGTTAGACTTGGTAGGCGCAACGTTCCTCATCGCTTATTTTTCTCCGTGGTAATACTTGTCCAATTCCTCGTCGCTTACGCGGTGAAGCTCCTCGGGCGGCAGCAGCTTCAGCGCCTCCCAGCCCAGATCCAGGGTGCGTTCGATGGATCTGTCCTCGTTCTTGCCCTGGTTAACGAAAGTTTTCTCGAATCGATCGCCAAAAGCCATGTATTCCTGGTCAAGGGGAGTCAATTCGTCCTCGCCGATTACGGACGCCAGGTTGCGCGCGTCCTTTACGTAACTGTATGCGGCGAACAGCTGGCTGGCAAGGTGGGGATGGTCGCCCCGCGTCATGCCTTCGCCGATGCCGTCCTTCATGAGGCGCGAAAGGGACGGGAGCCCGGCTACCGGCGGATACAGTCCCCTGGCGGACATGCCGCGCTCGAATACGATCTGGCCTTCGGTTATATAGCCAGACAAATCGGGAATCGGGTGCGAGATATCGTCGTTGGGCATTGTTAAGATTGGCAGCTGGGTGATGGAGCCGGGTAATCCTTTTATCATGCCGGAGCGCTCGTAGAGCTCGGCAAGGTCGGAATACAGGTATCCCGGATATCCTTTGCGCGAAGGAATCTCGCCGCGGATGGTTGAAATCTCCCGCAGCGATTCGCAGTAGTTGGACATGTCGGTCATGATCACCAGTACGTGCATGCCTCGGTCGTAGGCCAGGTGCTCGGCGAGGGTAAGGGCAACGCGCGGCGTTATGATGCGCTCGATGGACGGGTCGTCGGCAAGCGACAGGAACAACGCGACCTTATCCAGGGTTCCCGTCTCCTCGAACGACTTGGTAAAGTATCGCGCCACGTCGTGCTTGACGCCCATGGCGGCGAACACCACGGCGAAGTCGCTGGTTCCGCCGCGCAGCTTCGACTGCCTGGCTATCTGGGCGGCGAGCTCGTTGTGGGGCAGGCCGTTACCCGAAAAGATAGGCAGCTTTTGGCCGCGAATCAGCGTGTTCATGCCGTCGATGGCCGAGATTCCCGTCTGGATAAAGTCGCGCGGATATTCGCGCGCCGTTGGGTTTATAGGCCTGCCGTTCACGTCGCGTTCCTGGAGCGCGGGCGGGAAAGGTCCACCGTCGATGGGACGCCCCAGGCCGTCGAACACGCGGCCGAGCATGGCCTCCGATACGCCGATTGTAAGAGGATGGCCGCTGAAGCGAACCCGCGAGCCTGGCATCGTAAGCCCCTGCGTGCCTTCGAACACCTGAGCTACCACGACCTCGTCGCTCGTGTCCAAAACCATGCCCAGGCGCGTTTTTCCTTCGGCGTCGATGCACTCGATAAGCTCCCGGTAGCCAACGGGATGCGTCTTGCGCACGAACACCAGCGGTCCGTCGACCCGGGACAAGCCCACGTATTCCCGTCCGGACATGAGCTTGCGCTCGATTTCCAAGCTCAGTGCTTCAGGCATTGTCTGCCTCCAGGCGGTCTATGTTCCGTTCAAGCCTGGCCTGCAGTTTCTCGAACTCGGCAAGCTGGTCGTCGCTTATGGTAAATTTCATCTTGTTTATTTCCTGCAGCACTTTCATCCTTTTTATGTCGGCCAGCGGCACGCCTCCCTTTATCGCCTGCAATCCCCGGTGCCAGTACGCTAAAATCAATCCCATCATGCGCGATTGCTTCTCCGGCGAAGAAAACCGGTCCACGTCGTCGAAGGCGTTCTGCTGCAGGAATGCGTTCTTGAACAGCGTGCACACCTCGATGATGAAGCGTTGGCCATCGGGCAGCGCGTCCGGTCCCACCAGCTTTACCACTTGCAGCAGGCGAACTTCCTTTCCCAGAAGTTCCATCATCTCCGCGCGTTCCGCAGCCCATGACGGGCCGACCCGCTCGTCCCACCAGGGTTTCACGTCGTCCAGGTATTCGCTGTAACTGTCCAGCCAGGAAATGGCCGGATAGTGGCGCGCGTTGGCGAGTTGGCGGTCCAGACCCCAGAAACAGCGCACGAATCGCTTGGTGTGCTGGGTTACCGGTTCCGAGAAATCTCCTCCCGGAGGGCTTACCGCGCCGATTATGGATACGGAGCCTTCGCTACCCGACAGACAGTCCATGTATCCGGCGCGCTCATAGAATTCCGCGACCCGCGTAGGCAGATAGGCGGGGAAGCCTTCCTCGGCCGGCATCTCTTCCATTCGGCCGGACAACTCCCGCAGAGCCTCCGCCCAGCGCGATGTGGAATCCGCCATAACGGCTACATGGTAGCCCTGGTCGCGGAAATATTCCGCAAGCGTAACGCCGGTGTATATGCTCGCCTCGCGCGCCGAAACGGGCATGTTGGATGTGTTGGCGATGAGCACGGTGCGCTCCATGAGGCTTTTGCCGGTATGCGGATCCACGAGCCTGGGGAATTCGGTAAGCACGTCGGTCATCTCGTTGCCCCGCTCTCCGCAGCCTATGTAGACGATTATGTCGGCGTCGCACCATTTCGCTATGGCGTGCTGGGTCATGGTCTTGCCCGTGCCGAATCCGCCGGGAATGGCTACCGTTCCGCCCTTCGCGAGCGGGAACAGCGTATCGATCACGCGCTGGCCCGAGATGAGGGGCAGCGAAAGCGCGCGGCGCCTGGCTACGGGCCGTGGCACCCTAATCGGCCAACGGTGAAAAAATGGCAGCTCGACATCGCCGTCTGCCGTATGCAAAACGGCGGCTGTTTCCTGCACGCGGTAGTCGCCCTCGGCGGAAACAGAAATTATCGTGCCCGCGGATTCGGGAGGCACGAGTATCCTGTGCTCTATGCGCGAGGTTTCCTGTACGGTGCCCAGTATTTCGCCGCCCTTCACCGCCGTGCCCGCCTTGAGCGTGGGGTTAAAGTGCCATTTTTTTTCGCGGTCAAGCGATTCCGCGCTTATGCCGCGCTCGATATAATGGCCGGACAGGGCGCGAAGCTTTTCCAGGGGACGCTGGATTCCGTCGTAGATGGTGCCCAGGAGCCCCGGTCCCAATTCCACGGACATCGGCATGCCGCTGCCGTAAATCCTGTCGCGCGGCGCTATTCCCGTTGCATCCTCGTACACCTGAATTACGGCTCCGTCGCCTTCGAGTTTGACGACTTCGCCCACAAGCCTCGATTCGCCCACGCGAACCAGCTCGAGCATCCGGGCATCCGTTACGCCCATGGCTTCTATGATGGGGCCGTTGACCCTTTTTACCAAACCTATGATTCGTTCTTCCATGCCAGCCTCGGTACCAATCCCGCGCCTGTTTAAGCTCCGGCGCGATTTTTCAACAGTGATTATTTCCTGTTATAATTTTATTCCATCGCCGTAGGCGACCTTGTACACTATGGAGCGTATCGCGCCCGCCGACCGGGCAAAGCGCGTGCCTATCCGGTTGTCGTAGCAAAGCCGGCCTCCATCGGAGCTAAGCTCTATTCCGCGCTCGCCGAGCGGGGGGTTTTCCGCCAGGCGCAGCGTCGCGCTTCGTCCGCTCAGCGCAAGAATCCGGGCTTCCGCTTCCCGCAGGAAGGCATCATCGATCAGGGGTCGCTCCATAAGGCAGCAGTTTACCGTGGCCGGTCCGGAGCCAAGTCCCACCGAAGCCTCTACGGTCCACTCCAGCAACAGGATTCGGTAGTCGCTGCCGGCCGCCTTTTCTTCCAAAAGGAGGCGGGCTTGCGACTCTATCGCGCGCACAAGTCTGTCACGGGCGCCCAGATCGGCTTTCTTGCGCTCGAGGGCAAGCCTGGAATCGAGGTTCTTGCGGATGGCGTCCACCTGCTGCCGTATCGCCTCTTTGGTATCGTCGCCGATGGCCGTTATTTTTGCGTTGGCCGCGTTGGCCTTTGCCCGTGCATAGTCGGAGGCTTCGCCTTCGAGCGAGGCGATCTCCTCGTCGGTACTCCTGACGATTCCATCGAGCAGAAGGCTTACGTCCACCTCGGGCGCTTTGATCATGCTTTGTTTCATAGTTTTATGCCGATCGCGGAATTCACCAGTGCCCGCGAATCCGGTCTTCCTTCCAGTCTGCCCAAACGGTCGGGAATCTCCACGATAAGCGGAAAGCGCTGCGAAAACATATACTCGTCCACTTCGGGCCGAATCAGGCTTGCGACACGCTCGGTCATGATGATGATGCCGATTTCCGCCCGCGCGAGCACTTCGCGCAAGGCTTCGGATGCTTCGATGGCAGTGCGCACGACTCGTCCCCGCACGCCGGTGAGGCTGAAACCAAGAACCGTGTCCTCATCGCCGATGGCGAAATACTCCACGAAAAACCTTATACCTTGCCCAGTATCATAAGCGCGGTTATGAAGCCGAACACGACAAGGCCTTCCGCAAGCGCTATGAAAATAAGCGCCTGGCTGGCTATCTCGGGGCGTTCGCCTATGGCGCCCATGGCCGCCGCGCCTACGCTGGCAATGGCTATGCCCGCGCCTATGGCTCCGAAGCCGAATGCCAAAGCCGCCGCGATAAGGCCGTATTTCTGAACCTGCGCCCGTTCTGCGCTCAGGGGAGCCGTGTCGGAACCCGTCTGCGCATAGGCGCTTGAGAGAGACCCCAGCAGGAAGAGCGCCATCAGGGCAAAGGTTACGAGAGTCATCGCGCTTACCTTGCTCCTGAAACTTTTTTTCGTGTTACCCATTTCAATCACTCCTTGTCTTTTGTCCGTAACGATATTGGCCTGTAGGCTCTGCCCGTGCCATTGAAATACTTCGAGAAGAATTCATAATAATTCAGACGCAGCGACTGTATGCCGGCCGATAGACCCTCCAACGCGATTACCAGCATGTTGCCCAGAATCAGTATGGCGATTCCGGCTATCGTCATGCCGCCGTCGGGACTCATCATCTCCGCTATTTGCTTGAATGCCACCATCAGGCTTACGTGGGCGATGCCCAGACCGGCGACACGCATGAAGGAGAGCGTGTTGGCCAGGTAGCCGCTGTATATTTCCAGGACTTCGACTATCCACTCAAGCAGGAAATTCATGAGGGTCATGGCGCTGAATTTGCTGGCACCGTGGCTGCGATGACGCAGGAATTCGAGCGGCGCCTTGAGGGCAAGAGCAAGGGTCGGGACACCGAGCAGCACAGCAAGGAGATTGATCGGCGGCAGTTCCCTGTACTCGTGCGCAACGAAGAAAAAAGCCGTCCAGGAACCGGCCGCGTAAATCCATGCGCCAAGGAATCCGGCCTTGTCGAATACAAGTGCAAACCAGCGGCGTTTACGGATCAGGTTGATCCAATTGAGCAGCATGCCAAGGGCAAGGATTATCATTCCGAAGCGTACGGTTATTCCGAGAATGCCGTATATTGAAGTAACCGGGCCGCCGATGGTTTCTTCGCTTCCGCTTACGATTCCGTGGTAGTCGAACCAGAGCGGCGGAAGTATCTTCTGGCCGAATATGGAGCCGAAAAGCAGGCCGGAAACTATCGCCGCGCCGCCGCAATAGAGTATCAATTTGTAAAGATCTTCTTTAGCGCCTTTTTTGCGCGCTCGCGCCAAACCCAAGAGGCCCACCAGTATCAGTACCAGGCCATGCCCCGCGTCGCCAAACATAAGACCGAACATGCACAGGTAGGCAATGGCCACGAAAGGCGTCGGGTCTATCGTGCCGTATTCGGGCATGGCGTAATTGGAAACGAGGTTCTGGAACGGTTTGAGCAGGGGAGGGTTGTTCATG
Organism: Spirochaetota bacterium; assembly: GCA_031402655.1. Lineage (GTDB taxonomy): Bacteria > Spirochaetota > Spirochaetia > Treponematales > UBA12059 > JANNSO01. The sequence continues at coordinate 72,327 of JANNSO010000031.1, forward strand.
GCCACCGGTGCGGATAGTCCTTTTGCCTCCCCTCCGTCGGGTAGGAGCCATTCCAAGTAGCAATGGTTTTTGGATGCGGATTTTATGGCTTGTTCCACTCGCTTTTCGTCGCTTGCGGGAATCCAGCCACTGAACATGGTGGTGCGCTCGGTCGTGGAAAATCCGGAGCGCACGCGGCAGCCAAGCTCGTCCGCCCGCAGGCTGGACCACAGAGTTCGAAGATGTTCCGCCTGCGAGGCTACTATTGTGCGAAGCTCGTCGCCCCGCTCGGCCCGCTCAGCCTTAAGCGCGTTTTCCTTGACGCCGATTTCGCGCAGTATTTCTTCCTTGTTTTTATCGGCCGACCCGGGCATGGACGATTCTTCCCAGCCTTCGCGACGAAGAGTATCCATCACGCGAGCGGAGTCGCGCTTCAGGGTAATCACCATAACGGCTACTTTAGAGCCGTGTTCCAGGTCGTTTTTCAGCACTACGGAAGGAATTCCCGAAAGCGCTCTTTCGAGGCCTGCGACTCGGGAGCCGTTCACGGTTCCCGTGCGCAAATCGAGGAACGAGCGCCCGCCTCCCTGACCCGCGGATTCGAATCCGCTCATCGACTCAAGCTGCTTTCTCATGTCCTCAAGGCGCAGGAGCTCGCTTTGCACGGTCTTTTGACGCTCGCGCGCCTCGTTCATGGAAGAAGCCAATGCGTCGAGGCTTCGTTCCGCGGCTGTAAGGTCGATGATGGGCGAGCCTAGCGTGCCTGTTTTTAGTTTCGTCAATTCGGGCAAAGGCAATGGTGGCTCCGCCAGTGCGAAAAAACCTTCGGTTCTCCTGCGCAGCTGGGACGTGCGAATAAAGCGGGCGTCCGGCTTGGCGGATTCCAAACTATCGGTCCAATCTCCGGAAAGCTCCCGTACCGCAATGGCATCCATGATTCCAAGTTCCAACAGTTCGGCTGCTACGGCATTGCCGTCCTCCCGCAATACGGCGGCAACCAGCAGCTTCATCGGAGTGGTGAACATCATAATGCGTTCCGTATCCTTTCTTCCGAAAGCCCGTAATACCTGGCGTTTAGTATGGTCATGATGATCCGGACTTCGCTGTTGCGCAGCGTGGCGTATGCAAGGGCCGTGCCGATCGAAAACGGGTATCCGCACAGAAGGCGGTGCGCTTCGTCCAAAGCGATGGAGCGGAATGCTTTTTCCATGAGGTCCGCTTTTGCCTTGCCGTCGCCTGCGGAATCCATAAACGAAGCGATGCGACCCAGGGAGCCGCCAAGAATCTGCTTCGCGAGCGCGGCCGTTCCTTCCTGGGCATAAGCGTCGGCGATGCCTCGGGCGCTGGCGGCGGCGCCGTAGGGAATCAGGAATCGCAAAGCTTCGTCGGCACTCATGGTAAAGTATGTTTTAAAGCGGATAAGACGATCGGCGTTCTGGGCGTCGGCATCCATGGAAAGCGCGCGTTTTGCGATGGCGCGGTCTTTTGCCCCCAGCCGTTCCGCCGCGGCGAATGCCGTGTCAAAAAAATAACGGTCCAAAGCAAGTTCCAGCCCGAACATGTTGCCAGCCTCGATGGCCTGGCCAAGATGGGCCGAGATTATCGCGGCGTAGGGCGTTCTTGCGAATGCCTTGACCATGTCCTTCGCGTCGGACGCGGCAAGGACGGCGTCTATGTCGAATTTATTTGCGATGGTTCTCCTGTCGATATACGCGGCCTTGCCCGTAACGTCTCCGCCCCGAGTCCTCGAGTCAAACCAGAGGCGCAGCATGTTTTTTACTTTGTCTATCTCGAAGCGCAGCGATAGTGCCACGAAATAATCGCGGATGGCGCCTTTGGCGTAAGGTAATAATTCTGTAAATACCCGGCTGTCCGATCCATAGAGGATGGCCTCGCACGATTGCAGGTCACCCGTCGCGGCATAAGAAGACTCGATGCTTTCATAACGGGTGGCCCGCAGGAGCAGCATTGTTTCCGGAAGCGATTTAGCCCGCAGCAGTTCGTTTATCGCGTCCTCTGGCAAGAGCTTGCTGACGCGGGCTTTTAGCTTGGCGTTAAGAAATGCATACGAGGCCAGCGCTGTTTGCATCGTCAGTATTTTTCCAGTTCTGTTTTAAGCACGGCGTCTAAAACCTGGCCGGCCCAAAGGGACAATTCCCCTTCGCGCTCCGCATACCAGCGGTCCGCCAGTTCCCTGGCCGTTTTTTGGCCATTCTCCAGTGCGCATAATGATTCCTTGCGGGCCGTGTCGAGTGCGTCCCGCAAAGTGATGGCGGCTTGTTCCCGGGCTGCCGCAATTCTTGTTTCCGCTTCTTTATCAATGGAGGATTTAAGCTCGGCCACCCGGGCTTTTACCAGCTCGATTTTAGCCCTGGCTTCACGTTCGGCTCCGAGTACCTTCTCGACGGCTTCTCGCATATTCTAACCTTCTAACCTGATTGCTGCAGCGTGTGTAATTTTTGTAACGGTTTATCCGCTTGCGCCGATAGGCTATTTTGTTCCTCCTCAGGTTTAATGTCAATGCTTTTCTACTTTATTCCCCATTTTCCCGGCACGATGGCCAGTTTTCCCGATGACGGTTTTTCAAGAATCGTCGTAAAAAAGCCTGTTTGCCAGTCGCCGGAATTTTCGCTGCGCAGGAATGACAGCACGAACGTGGAACTTGGCGGAGCGCCTTCTACCGACGAGCTGCCGAAATAATTAACCGATGCTATAAAATCCTTCGGGTTGCGGTGTTCGTAAAGCTCGGGCCCCAGTCCGTCGGTGTTGTCCCAGTGAAGCTTGCCTCCGCTTAAGGAAGTTGGGTTCGAGTAATACACTTCCGCGCCTAATGGTTCAAGCACATGCAGGTCGACGTCGGTATTGTCCAGGTTCCAGAAGAGAATGATGCGTCCGTTGCCTTTGTCCTTTACGTTCAGCTCGGCAAGGCGTTTTTTTACCGATTCCGCGATTGCCCCGCCCGGTTTCTGGCGGTCGATATCCGTAAGCAAGTCCAGGTAAAGATATTTTACAGCCGTTTTGGAATAGCCGTCCAATCGCTGCCACGGTTTGGAGAGTATCAATTCGTAAAGCGTGGCGGCTCCGGAATAATTGCCTTCCGCCTGCATGGCTACCGCTTCGAGCATGTAGCCTTGGGCCTCGAAAGGCCTGCGCTCGCGGATGCGAGCGAACAATTCCCTTGCGTCGTCGTAGAATCCCCAGGAAAACAGGGTAAAACCGGCAATCCGCAGCGACACCTCGTCCTGGCTTTTCGTCTCGGCTATAGTGGTAATCGTGCGAAGCGCCCTCGCGGACGCGTCGGGAGCCTTGGACTCCTTCATGGCCAGAGCCTGTCTATAGATGCTTATCGGCCAGTCGTTTTCCCTTTTTTCGGCTGGGGTGGTAAATAAGAAGGTTCCTGACTCTGCTGTTTTTGCCGGGTTTCCGACCATCCAATAGGAACCTTTCTTAATGCTTTTCAGGGATTCCGCAAAAGCGAGTTTTGCAGGCGGTATGGCGCTTGTATCCAGGTCTCCGCGATGCCCTGCGCTAAGCTTCCCCGACATCCCCTTGGCCACTTCGCGCCAAGACAGCCACTGGGGCTCGATATTGTAGGCGGTATATTCCGCCTCGCTTTCCAGGATCAGGAAGCTCGCCGCCCTGTTGGAGAGCGAAAAAGCCTGGGAGAGGGCCAGTGCCGCGCGGTCTGCGCCCGTATCCTCGAAGGCAAGGAGGCCGGTGGAATAAATATCCGCCCATGCGCGGCAAGCCAGGAACGAGGTTCTTGGGTCGACGTCCAGGGGTACCGTGTAGTTATATTTTTTTCCAGACAGGATAATGGTAATCTCGGCGGATTTCTGGTTTTTCCCGGCCTTGAGCGCAAGTTCTATGGATTGGCCGGGCGCCAATGATTTCTGTGCGCCCGATACCAGTATATCCTCCTGCATGGTGGCCGATACCGACTCGATGGCGATGGCTCTCGAGCGGTGCGCGAGAGCCGCTTTTTTGATGTCGTCGGACAGGTTGACTTGAACCGTCATGCCTTTTTTTGAGCCCAGCTCGTTGAAGAGCGCGGTGTTTACCGCTTCCTCCCCGAAACCGTAGCAGATCCACCGTGCATCGAAAAGCGTAGCGAAATCTTTTTTCATCGCCGGGACGGAATCGGTCCCCCAGCTTATTTGTCCGTCGGAAAGCAGGAAGAACGAATCGGCGGTCTTGTCGTAGCCCTGAGCCGATAGATATGCCAGAGCGGACCGGAAGTCGGTGGCGCCTTCCAGCCAGATTGTTTCCAATTTGGCGAATAATTCTTCTCGAGCGCTCTTCTGGTTCTTTACGAAGCCTCCGCTGATGTCGCGGGAGCGCACGTCGAAGGCTATTATTGAAAATTCACTTATTGATGCGTCGTTTTCAAGTACGGATCGGAGCAGCTTAAGCTGCATGCCCGAAATCTTAGCTTTTGCCGAATAGCTGGTATCAAGGAGGAATACCGCTTTTCCGGTATTCAGGAGCGTTGCGCCTGAGTCCGCGAAGGCAGGCACTATCCGCACCCTGGCAAGCGTGGCGTTGAGTTCCTCGGATACTCCCGCAAGCACGGCGAGCCCGGGGTTCAGGGGTTTTGCGGTAAAGAGCGCCGCTCCCTTCCAGGCTTTATCCAGGCCGAAACCGAAGGAGCCATCCGCGGCGGCCTTTATATTGTTGCCCGATGCCGTTATGGCGCCGTCCTTGAGGCGGGGCGACAGGATGTGTACGGTCATTCGGGCGCTTGTTGCGCTGACCTTTTGGGGGACGGGCAGCGGAAGAATGGCCGCGCCGTTCTCGTAGGGCAGCGGCCGGTCATAAGAAAATATAACGCGCTTCCGGGATTTGGCCGCTATTGGATACACTTTGGTGGAGAACGATGAGCCCCCCGACCACTCGGACAGCGCGGGGTCTACACGCTGGCGGGTAACCTGTTCGTAGGTTTCCCTGCCTTTTACCGGATCGACGACCCTGGCTTCCTGTACCTGGCCAAAACCGCTCTCGCCCTGCAGCGTGTAGATATCCAGCCTGGAATCGAAGTTTTTTCCCAATAATGCATCGGGAAGCATCCCCTTAAGGGGCATAAGCGCTTCGGCTTCTTTTTTGGGGCCGGCTCCGGCAAATATTCCAAGGTATGAAGGGGAGGCTCCTTTGGGCAGGCTCATCATAAGGGTTCCCGATAAAATTTTGTCGCCCGGATTTTCAAAAATCATGTCAAAGATGACGCGCACCGTGGTTTCGGTAATAATCACCGTTTCGTCCAGGCAGAGCAAAGGTATTTTTTCCAGATCGGGTCCGTTTATATAAGATAGCATTTCGGGTTCCTGTATGGTCAGGTCATCCGATTCCGACAGGCGCTTTGCGGCTTCTATGGAAGCCTCGGGACTCGAATCCGAGTCCAGCTTTTTTTCGGCCGACGACAAATCGGCGCGAGCGCCGCTGGATGCGGATGGAGCCGCCAATTCCTTGGAAGCATCGTCGCGCATGGCTTCGGCGGCCGATGATTTCGCTTCCATGGCTGGCGGCGGGGGTACCTGCGGCGAAGGTGCCCGATCGGGAGACGCGGCGCATGAGCCGGCCAATGCGAGCAGCACGGCCAGCGCTGCCATGGCAATCAGAAGGAAATTACGCGTTCGTTTCATGATTACTCCTTGTCGCTAAAAAATCCCTGGAAAGGAATCAGCTTTTGGAACTCTTTTATATCCAGTAGAGTCTAGATTAATCGGCGCCACCTGTCAAATTCCGGGGGTTCTTGCTTGACAGGTTTCGCGAAGGTGTTATTATTGTTTGGCGCGGTTTTACAAGGCGACACGAATCCCTATAGAGAGGTTGTTTTAGATGGCTTTGAAATTTTCGATACCCCTGGTTGTCTGCTCGTTGATAGGCATACTCCTTGCCGCCCTTGGGCATCACATTCTATCGCTTGCCTGGCTCCTTCTCTCCACCATGGTGCTGCTTTCTCTGGCGGATGACGGCAAGCCGAGCACCAAAAATAAAATTACCAGCGTCCTGGGCCTCGTAGGCGTTTTTATATTCGTTTCGAGATTCGGTCTCCCGGCCAGCCATGAAGGAAATGTATGGGAAACATTCATGGCTCTGGCGAGCGCCGTCCACCTGGATATTTTTGTATTCCTTGCCGGGCTTTACCTGGTGGTAAATACATTCGCCTATTCCGGATTCATCGGCGACCTTGCCTGGAGGATCGTAAAGCACGCCGAGGGCAAGCTGGGGAGGATCATGGTATCGATCATGCTCCTTACCTGCCTGCTTTCCGGAATTTTCGACGGTGCGACCATAACCACGATAATGGGTATCATAACCCTGACCATCCTGCTTTCAAGCGGAATGCGCTCGGTGCATATCGTGCAAATACTGCTACTGCTCGTGGTAGCCACGAATATCGGCGGCGTCTGGTTTGTTCTGGGAGAGCCCACGAACATACTCGCCGCGGCGAAGCTCGGCCTTTCTCCGCTTTTTTTCATCAAGTATGCGACGCTTTTCGCGATTCCCGCCGCTGCTTTGTGCGCAATTGCCGCATGGCGCATAGTTAAGCATTATCCCAAAATCAGGAGCGACAGACCTGAAATGGAAGTGCTGCTCGAAGGGCTGTCCCTGCGTAGGGCGCATGCGGGCACGGGGACGCTCGCAGACACGCTGGAGCAGATCGGTACGGTGGAGATACGGTCTCTCGCCGATTTGGCCCGCATCGTGGAAGAGGAAGGGCTGCCGGACTTCGAGGCCGCGCTCAAGGCCGGTATTCCCAAGGAAAAGGTATACGCCGCACTTTCCATCAATCTGAACAGCGAGGAACTCGCCCACGGACTTATAGAATACTACCATTACCGGGTTGCGGAGGATCGGATGTCGGAGGTAGTGCTGGGGGACTTGCTTCTTCAAGTGCGCGACGAATACAAGGCGCGGACTAAAAGCCGCATGCTGGTATTCGCCAGCGGCATCGTCCTGATCGCGCTTCTGGGAGTGCATGCCTTCGTTCCCGCCATGCCTACCTGGGCTTCTACCGTGCTTGCGGGTCTCATGGCTATCGCCGCCGTGCAGCCTAACGCCCGCCGCTATATCCTGTCGCAGACGCGGCACAACATGATGGAAGCGTTTTTTCTGGTGGCTATTTTCGTTTCCATCTCGGAGCTCAACGCGGCCGGCGCCTTCGAGGTGCTCGGAAAAAGCCTGCTTACCCTAGGCTCAACCCCCATAACCGGCATCGGAATACTCGCAGGCAGCGCCTTGCTCTCCGCGGTTGCGGATAACGTCGCCGTAATCGATATATTGACCAACCTGATACGGCACCACGCCGATTGGTCTTTTTTTGCCCTGGCGGCGATAGTGGGAACGGCATTAGGCGGCTTTGCATCCCCGATAGCATCGGTTCAAGCCGTTATCATGGCCACCATCGTAAGGCGCGTCGCCAAGGTTAGCTTCGGCAAGTGGGTAAAAATTACTATCGTCTGGTTCCTGATACTGCTGGGGACAAGCGCGCTCATACTGCTTGCCATGCATGCGTTGAACCTGCCGCCCCAAATGGTTTTACCTGACCATTAAAACTTCGCCCCCCGAGAGCTCGGCGGGGGCAGCCTC
>JANNSO010000032.1:0-21088 GCA_031402655.1 Spirochaetota bacterium
CGAAGCGGCATGCACCTTGTCCGATATCGGAGGCATCGCCGTTACGTCGCGGCCGGGCTTGACAGGCGCGCTGCTCGTAGGGCTCACCTTCGCCAAGGCGCTTGCCTGGTCCTGCGGCAAGCCTTACGTCGGCGTTAACCACATATTGGCCCACCTCTATGCGCCTCAGCTTGAGGGGGACATTCCCTATCCGTTCATCGGCCTTATAGTCTCGGGCGGGCATACGCTTATCTGCCGCGCCAATGGCTTCGATTCGATAGAAATAATGGGAACCACCATAGACGACGCGGCAGGCGAGGCTTTCGACAAAGTCGCCAAACACTACAAGCTGGGTTACCCAGGCGGTATCGCCATAGACAGGCTTGCTCGAAAAGGCGACGCGCGGGCATGCCGATTCCCGCACACTCTGTTGAAGCAAAGCGATCAGCGTTATGACGTTTCCTATTCCGGCCTTAAAACCGCCGCCATTCGCCAGCTCGATAAATTCTGGAATCCCGAATTTCAGCGCAGCGACGAAAATCTCGCGGCTGCCTTCGAAAAAGCGGCCGTGGACATGCTCTGCGCAAAGCTGTTCCGCGCTATCGACGACACGGGAATACGCACGGTGGTAGCGGGCGGCGGCGTGGCTGCCAACAGCTACCTTCGCTCGGTCTTGGCCGGCCGCAAAGACCTGAAAACATATTTTCCGCCGCTTGTACTCTGCGGCGACAACGGCGCGATGGTAGCTGGCCTGGCTTACCACCTCCTGGCGCGGGGCGACCGCGACGATTTTACCCTGAATGCCTCTCCCCGAGTCCCCAATTTCAGAAAATTCGGCAGCTGACCTTATTTTTTCATAGCCGGGCATGCATGCGCCAAATTCAGCGCGTAATCCTCTATGGAGGAAATTCATGAAAATAAAAACGCTGCCGCGCTTTTCCCTGCCCAAGACACTGGCTCTGGTTCTTGCTCTGGCTTCCGCCTACGCATCACCGGAAGAAACAAGTGCGGCGGCGATCGAAGCGGTATTTATTCCCGAATTCCAGCTGGGCCAATACCTGAGCGCCAGCGGCCTTCCGCTGTCGCTCGAAGGCGGTTTTTCGGCCCTGTTCCTGTTTACGGAAGCTTTGCGCAAAGGAAAACCCTATGCCCAGTCATTTTTTCTTGGTTCCTACGCAGCGGGTGGATACTCCATGCTGCCTGCCTCTTTTATAGCCAGGGCAGGGCTGCGTCTTGGAGATCCGCGAACGGGAAGCCTAAGCCTGGGAACGGTGTTCAGAAAAAAAGGCGCAAGCGATGCGTACGCGTATTATTTCCAGGGAGGCATAAGCCTGAAGCTCCTGGAGATTCCCCTCGGCAGGAGCTTGCTGCTTCTGGATATCCTCGTAAACTATACATATCCGCGGGGTGCACCCATCAATTCCGGCGAAACACTCATGGATTGCGTCGAGGGGGGAATTATCCTGCTCTGGCGGCTTCCCCCCGGCGGTGGCTAAAGCCGGAAAGCGCCCTGGCGCGGCGCAGGCATTATTTTTTTATACGGACACCGGTTTCGGAAAGCCTGATGGCGCTTATCTCATTGATAACGCCTATCCGGTTTATAATCATATCGGCCAGCAAAGCCCGCTCGAAGCCGTCCGCACCGGGAAAAACAAGCATGAAGCGCTGCATTTTTAAACCTTCGGCCTCGCTGGTGCCAAAATCGAACAGTTGGTAAGCGCCTCGGCCCAGGTTAATCGCAGGCAGGTCGGAGACGAAGTCGGCGCCGGTAAGATCGTCGATGAGGGCGGTATCCTTGGCGGCGAGCGCATGAAAATACTGCGAAAGCAGGTTTATCCTGGCGGTCCTTGAGTCTGCATACGAAATGAGGCCTATAAGGATTCCGGCAATCACCACCATAGTGGCCATGCCTGCAATAATTGAAGCAACGCGCATATTTCGCATAATCAAATACTACTACTCTGGGTATTCAATGTCAAGGAAAGCACGCCATCCCCGGTTTTCGCCGCATGCTTCATATTGACCGAAGCGCTTAAATCATGTTATACATATATAGCTTTTGTCGGCATTCCAGGCACACTCCCGGTAGCCGCCGCAAGCATCAATCACCATTCAGGAGTTCCTTAAATCATGCATCCACAAAAAATCGCAAATCCCGGCCCCCTTGGCCTGGCAGGCTTCGGTATGACGACGATACTGCTTAATATCCACAACGCGGGATTCTTTCCCGTAAGCGCCATGATCATGGCCATGGGCGTGCTTTACGGCGGCATCTCCCAGATTATCGCCGGCGTTCACGAGCTTAAAAAGGGCAACACCTTCGGCACGGTGGCCTTTACTTCGTACGGCTTTTTCTGGATTACCCTCGTCAGCACCTGGATACTTCCCAAGCTGGGTTTGGCAGACCCGACACCTCCCGCCTACATGGGCTGGTTTATGGTTGTTTGGGGCGTTTTTTCCATTTTCATGACCATCGGCACGATAAATTCCAGCAAATTGCTTACCTTCGTGTTCGTTACCCTGGACATTCTTTTTATTTTGCTGGCAATACGGGACTTTAGCGGTTCCGTTCTTATAGGTCGAATCGCCGGCTGGGAAGGCATAGTGTGCGGTTCCGCCGCCCTGTACCTAGCCATGGCGGAAATGCTCGAGGAAAAACTGGGAAAGCGGATACTCCCCTACTAGAATTCAAAATCCCCAAGCCGGGGATTTTTACTAAAAACTGCCGGGCATCGCCGAGGCAGTTTTTTTTACCCTACTCCACGTTCAAGTTTGACAGAAATAGAATTCTCGTCGATAATCCTGCTATACGGTAGTCAGGGACATTCGTTTTTCAGGGTGCCGTAAAACAATTTCTGGAGGTTTTTATGCTTCACGAACCCGCGGCGAACAGCGGTCCGGATCCTGCATTCGCGTATAAAAGACGTTTAGGCGTTATAATGTTCGCCATTTATGCAGTGGTCTACGCTGCTTTCATAGCGATAAACCTGATCACTCCCAAGCTGATGGGCGCCCTCGTGTTCATAGGCCTCAACCTCGCGGTTACCTATGGCTTCGGTTTGATACTGCTTGCCTTGATCATGGCGCTCATCTATAGCACGGCATGCGGAATACGCGAAAAAGCCCTGCTCCACGAAGGGGAAAAATAACATGGTACAGGCATTGCCCATAATTATTTTCGTAGCGATCGTAAGCCTCGTGCTTTTTCTTTCATTCTATTTCGCAAAAAAGGCTAAATCGGCCAGCGGCTATTACGCAGCGGGCGGCAATATTCACTGGGGCGTAAACGGTATCGCCTTTGCCGGAGACTACCTTTCGGCCGCATCGTTCCTGGGCATCTGCGGCATGATAGCCACGGCCGGCTACGACGGATTCCTGTATTCGGTCGGCTATCTCGCCGGCTGGGTAGTCGCCCTGTTCATCGTGGCGGAACCGCTGAAACGCCTGGGTAAATATACCTTTACGGACGCGCTTGACGCCAAGTTCGATAAAAAAGGCATCAAGCTCACCGCGGCAGTAAGCACCCTGGTCGTATCGCTGTGCTATCTTATTCCGCAGATGGTAGGAGCGGGAACCCTTATCACGCCGCTCCTGGGTTTTCCCCATTACGTAGGCGTAATACTCGTGGGCATCATCGTTATTACCATAGTTGCCACGGCGGGCATGACATCCACCACATACGTGCAGTTTATCAAAGGCGCGCTGCTTATCGTTTTCTCGCTCGTCGTGGTTATCGTTCTCTGCGTAAAGGGATTGTCCACGGCCCCGGACCAAAATGGCGCGGTTCCGTTCAAGGCATACGTATCGATTCCGGCAACGGAATCGGGAGATACGGTGATTCCCCGGGATGCCTCATACAAAACCCTGGGCGTAAAACATGTCGGCAAGCTCGTATTCGTCAAACTGGAGAAAGAAGGACGGGCCACCTGGTGGAACCTCATGGCAGGACCTTCGGGTACCACACTGCGCGAGACGCAGGAAGCCATTACCGCCGCGGACGGAAAAAAATTCGTCAACGGTGCACCCGCATCGCTCTCCAACAAACTATTGCAGGTAGGCAACCTGGAACTGATCGCGGGAAAATCCGGAGCGGAAGCTTCCACCGGCCCCATTGGACCGTTTAAATTCCTGTCGCTTATCGGAGATTCCAAGAGCATAGTCCGCCGATGGAAAGAGGCAAAATTCGCGGATGGCACGGATAAAATATCCGTGTATTATTCGGTGCTTACGCCAGGCCCTCAAATTATGAAGCCCGGTTTGAATTTCAAGGTTGAGGGAACCCCGCTGGAACGCCTGGATTTCCTTTCCCTGATGATAGCGCTGTTCCTGGGAACGGCTGCCCTGCCGCATATCCTGATCCGGTACTATACGGTACCAAGCCAGGCTGCCGCCCGCAAATCGACGATCGTAGCCATAGCCGCCATCGGATTCTTCTATATACTTACTCTGTTTATGGGTCTTGGCGCCATGACCAGCGGAGTTATAAATCTTGCGGACAGCAACATGTCGGCACCTCTTCTGGCCAAGACTTTTGGCACCTTTCTGTTTGCCATGATCTCGGCTATCGCGTTTGCCACGGTGCTTGGGACAGTAAGCGGCCTCATTATCGCCGCCTCCGGGGCGGTTGCGCACGACCTCATGGACCGTTTCGGCGGTATAATCAAAAACGACAAGCACAAGGTAATGGCGGGCAAGATTTCCGCTTTCGTGGTCGGGTTTATTGCCATAGTGCTTGGTATCCTGTTCAAGGGAGTCAATGTATCCTTCCTCGTAGGATTGGCGTTCGCGGTGGCCGCTTCGGCAAATTTGCCGTCCATTATCATGACGCTGTTCTGGAAGCGAACCACTTCCAAGGGAATAACCGCTTCCATCGTGGTTGGAATCGTATCGTCCATAGGGCTCATACTATTCTCGCCCACGATGTACGAACTGTACGGCATGGACCCGGCAACGGCCCTGGTGCCCCTCAAAAACCCCGGCATCATCTCGATACCCCTCAGTTTCCTGGCTATCATCGTTGTTTCGCTTCTAACCAAGCGCGATATGAAGCAGGATAACCCGGAAAAGGCGCGATGAAGAAAACCGTGGAATGCCTAAGGTAAATTTCCATGCTCACTCGTCGCACAGCGATGGTGAGCTGAACCCCGAAACGCTGGCCGGATATCTTGCGGCGCAAGGGGTTGTCTATGCCGCTTTGACGGACCATGACACGGATGCGGGCTCCCTGGCGTTCAGGGAGTCCATGTCTTTACGGGGTCTGTCGAGCATAGACGGCATGGAATTGAGTACGCACTGCTCTTTCGGCGATGTGCACATCCTGGCTTTTTGGTCGAATATGCACCATGCGCCCTTAGCGGGATACTCAGCGGTCGAAAAGGCGGAACGCTCCCGCGTAAAAACCGGAATCCCCGATACCCTGGAAACGATACGCAGCATACGGGCATCGGGCGGATCCCCGTTTGTCGCGCACCCTTTTACGGTATCTCACGATATCGCCGTGCTTGAAAATTTACTGGATGAACTTATACCGGCGGGGCTGGACGGCATCGAGGCGCACTATGCCCAATACTGCAAGGAAGACAGGGAAATCCTTGCCCTGCTGGCAAAGCGCCGCGGCCTGGTAAGCTGCGCAGGCACAGACCTGCACGAGCCAGGACAGCCGGGGCAGGACGCCGGCATCCAGGTTTCCGACGACGATTGGCAAAGCTTCCGCGACATCCTGAACCGGAGAGCGGAATCGGCAAAGCCGGAACGCCGCAGTAACCCCAATCGCGGGTCGGCCGCTGTGCAAAAACACTCCACCCGCCGTTTCGCGGCACGCATCATACTGCCCGCGCTCGTAGTGATGATACTCTTTATCACTGCTCTTTTTGGGCTTATCATTCCCCAATTTAGAAACCTGCTCCTGGACAAAAAAAAAGACATGATAAAGGAAATTACCGAATCGGCCGCAAGCCTGCTTGGAGAATACGCAAAGGAAGTGGAGAGAGGAAAGCTGACCCTTGCGCAGGCACAGAGCGAAGCGGTGATTCGCATACGCGACATACGATTCGGCAGCGAAGGAAAAGATTACCTGTGGATTACGGATACGAGCCCCCGGATGATAATGCACCCATACCGGCCGGAACTGGACGGCAAGGAATTAGCGGAGTACAAAGACGAGACGGGCTTAAGGGTTTTTGTTGAATTCGTCAAAGCGGTAAGCGATAAGAACGAAGGCTATGTGGAATACCTGTGGCAATGGAAGGACGATGCCAGTAGAATTGTTCCCAAACTCTCCTTTGTATATAAATTCAGCCCTTGGAATTGGATAATAGGCACAGGCGTCTACCTCGAGGACGTCAATGCGGAAATCGCCGACATCACTCAAAAATTCGTATTGATCTTCCTGGCTACCAGCCTTATCCTCGCGGGGCTTCTCAGCTTTATAATACAGCAAACCCTGGCAAGCGAGCAGGCGCGACAATCAGCGGAATCCGCCGTGCGGGAATCCCGTGAGCGCTATCGTGCGCTGGCTGAGGCATCACACGAGGGGACGGTTATCGTGGTGGGCGGAATTTGCTCGTTCGCCAATTCGTCATTTATCGAGATGAGCGGCTATTCAGCTGCCGAGCTGCCCCTGCTTGGCGCTACAGAAATAATCAAAGTATATTCCGACGGGCTTTCCGGGGCGGCCGGTTTTATAGAATCACTGAATTCTGCAAACCAGGATAAAGAAGAAGGAGCCGCAATACCCGAACCCTTCGACTGCTACATTCTGCGAAAATCGGGCGAACCGCTGGACGTTTCCATAACGGTAACAAGATTCAAGCTGGGCACAAAAGGCGGATTCGTGCTGGCCGCCCGGGAAACGGGAGTGCGTCTGCAATCCCGGGTTCTAAATAAGGGCGATCCTGTGCAGTCCAAGGCAACAGAAAGCAATCGAACAGGATTCTTCCGGGCCTATGCTAATCGCAGAGGCGGATTCCTGGAGGCTGATGCATTGGCCCGCAGTATATTCGGCCTGGATGCCACTCTGGAAAGCACGGGATTTTTCTCCGTTTTTCCGGAACGCAGCGAGTCGGACGCGCTGTACAAAAAATTATTTTTCGAGGGTTCCATCCCGGGCATGAAGCTTACGCTGGCACCTCCGGGCCTTGGCAGGCGGGACGTATCGATATCCGCGATCATCGCCAGGGACAGTGACGGGAAACCCCTGCGCATCGATGGGACAGTCGAGGATATTACCGACAAAGTTAAGCTGGAAAAGGCGCGCGAGCAGATGCTTGCGCTGGGTTCGACGGAAAGCTTGTACCTTGCAGCCCCGGTTTGCGCCACAGCTTCCCCGGCAGTCCTGTGCCAAAGTTCCGAGCCGATTTTCGCCGTTGCGGAAAAGATGCGGCGAAATAAAGCAGGGGAAGCCTTGGTTGCCGACAGCCTGGGAACCGTGATAGGCATAGTTACCAACGGAGACATCGCCGACAGGGTGGTGGCCCCGCGGGTGGAAGCTTCAAATCCTATCCATACAATCATGAGCGCTCCCCTTCATGCCCTTCCCGTTGAGGCTTCCCTGGGAGAGGCACTTGAGCTCATGGCGGCATTGGGTGTTGGAAGGATAGCGCTTCGAAAACCGGACGGGTCGATAGCCGCGCTAGTGCGCAGGGAAGATTTGCTGCGCCTGCAGAACGAGACCTTTTTTACTTTCCGCAACGCCGTCCTCAAGGCGGATTCGCCTGAAGAACTTGCCGACTGCCGCATGAGGCTGCTTGAGGGCACGCGCGTGCTTGTTTTAACGGGAACTCATTCCAGGCTGCTGATAAGGCGGTTTTCCGATGCTCATGACCTCTTGATAGAAAAACTGCTGGAATTCGCCATGCGGGAATTGGGTCCCTCCCCCTGCCCCTTCGCGTTCATGTCGTCAGGGAGCCTGGGGCGACGCGAACAGCTGCCCTTGTCGGACCAGGATAATGCCATAGCCTACAGACAGCTAGCGGGAGACGGCCAGATGGAACAGGCATACTTCCTGAAGCTGGGGGCTTTTGTATGCCGCAACCTGGAAAAAATGGGTGTTCCGTTCTGTAAAGGCGGCATCATGGCCATGAGCGAAAAATGGTGCGTGCCGCTATCTACCTGGGAAGGCTATTTTTTACAGTGGATTTCCGAGCCGGAACCGCAGCGGCTTTTGGAGATACACATGTTCTTTGACCTTCGCGCCTGCGCCGGAGACCACGGCCTGGTCGAAGAACTCCGTGCGTCGGTACAAGCCATGGTAAAGAACGAACCGGCGTTTCTGATACATCTGGCAACCTCAGCCCGTGCGCTTAGAATACCGTCTGCACCTATTGAAGGCGCGGCCGAGGCAAAGGAAGGAGCAGCCCTCTTTCCCACCCTGGTGCGAACGTATGCGCTGAAACACGCTATTGCGGCGACGGGAACATTCGAGCGTCTTGATTTGCTTGCCGCTGCGGGTATATTGGCTCCCGACCCTGCAAACGAATATGCCGACTCCTACGAAGCGCTCCTCGCTCTAAGGCTTTTAATTTGGGTGGAAAGTCTGAATACGGGAGGAACGAATGCCGGCGCCAGAGGCAGACATTCCGAGCGCAGCATGGATCTGCTGGTTAAATCCGCACTAGGCAAAAGCGCCGCATTGCAGAGACGCATAGGATACGATTTCCTGGGGGCTTCCCTCTAGCGGAAATTTCAATTCGCGCGGCGAATTGAAATTCTGTGCCCGAACACATGCATCAACAAACCCAGAAAAATCAATCCTGCCGCAAACAGGCTGCCAAGCGAGAATTTTTCACCCATAAGCATGGCAGAGAAAAATATACCCGATACCGGGACGAGCAGCGAGAACGGGGCTATCGTTGACGCGCCGTTTTTGGCTATCAGATAATTCCACAGCCCGTAACCCAGCAAAGTCGAGATAATAGCCAAGTAGGCAATGGCTCCGAGCGAACCGAGGCTCATGTTGCGGACGGCAGAGCCTATCGCCTGCGGCCCCTCGATTAGAAACGATAAACCCAGGAGGGGCAGAGGCGAAAAGAGGCTGGACCACACCATGAGGCCGAGTGCGTTTATCGCGCCCATTTTCTTGACCAGGATATTCGCGACCGCCCACATAAAGGCGGCAAGCACTATCATGGCAAGTGCAGGCAAGGGCATTGCCAGGAATGCGCTCCCTGATCCCGTCATTTTTAAATACGCTATTAATCCGATTCCCGCAAAAGCCAGAAACATTCCTATTCCCTGAGTCGGGCGAAGTTTCTCCTTTAAAAACACGGCGGCCAGCAGGGCGGTAAAAAAGGCCTGAGACTGTAATACAAGCGAGGACAGGCCGGCGCTCGCGCCTATCTTAATCGCGCAAAACAAGAGGCCGAATTCGCCGACGCCAAGCACCAGGCCGTATGCCGCAATCATCTGCATCGACGCGGCAGGGCGGCGGACAAAAAATACCGCGGGGATACTGGCAAGCACAAAGCGCAGGCAGGCCAAAAACAGCGGCGGAACATCCTTGACGCCCAGCGCGATTATCACGAAGTTGAAACCCCAGAGTACCGTAACCAGAACGACGAGAAAAATGTCCTTGGCTGGAAGCTTTCCCGTCGTTTGTCCCATATTATTCCCTAACGCAATCCACGTAATAATGGCGCAGCCCGTCCGCTTCCTTCTGGTCCACGAGGCCGTGAATATCGGTCTCGAAGGCAGGAAATTGCCTGTTGAATGCGCGAGCGAACTGCAGGTAGCGGACGATTGTCCTGTTAAAGCGCTCGCCGGGTATCAGCAGGGGAATTCCCGGTGGATACGGCGTAAGCAGCACCGAGGTTATGCGGCCCTCGAGTTCGTCTATGGGTACCCGGTCGGTTTCGCGGTGGGTCATGCGGTCCCAGGCATCCGAGGGCTTCATCGCGGGAACCATGTCGGACAGATACATTTCGGTGGTCAGCTTGGCGATATCGAATTTCTTGTATTCTTCGTGTATCGACTGACACAAGTCCTTGAGACCCACGCGCTCGTATTCGGGACATTGCAGCACGAACTCGGGCATCACGCGCCACAGCGCGGCGTTCTTGTCGTAGGCGTCCTTGAACTGCTGCAGCTCGGTAACGAGGGAGTTCCAGCGTCCCTTGGTAATGCCGATGGTAAACATGATGAAGAAGCTGTACAAACCCGTCTTTTCCACCACGATTCCATGTTCCGCCAGATATTTCGTAAGGACGTGAGCCGGGATTCCCCAGTCTTCGAAGCGCCCGTTAACCTGGAGGCCGGGAGTAACCACGGTAGCCTTGATGGGATCCAGCATGTTGAAGCCAGGCTCCAGCTCGGTAAATCCGTGCCAGTCCTCGTTGGGGCGCAATACCCAGTCGCTTGCCTCCCCGATGCCTTCTTCGGACAGCTCATCGGGACCCCACACCTTGAACCACCAGTCGTCGCCCCAATCGGCGTCCACCTTGCGCATGGCACGGCGGAAATCCAGAGCCTCGGTGATGGATTCTTCCACCAGGGCCGGACCTCCGGGCGGCTCCATCATGGCGGCTGCGACGTCGCAGCTGGCGATTATAGCGTACTGCGGGGAGGTAGAGGTGTGCATGAGGTAGGCTTCGTTAAACAGGTTCTTGTCGAGCTTTTCTGTATCCGAATCCTGCACCAGGATTTG
This sequence comes from Spirochaetota bacterium, assembly GCA_031402655.1. Lineage (GTDB taxonomy): Bacteria > Spirochaetota > Spirochaetia > Treponematales > UBA12059 > JANNSO01. The sequence goes on from JANNSO010000032.1 coordinate 10,619, forward strand.
GGACGCCTGCGAAAGGCCGGCCAGCATCTTATGCGTGGACTGGGTCGAGAAAATCATGGATTCTTTGCACGGTTTCCGACCCTCGCCAATCGCATGGTAGTCGCCGTAAAAATCGTGGAACGCGGCATGAGGCAGCCATGCTTCGTCGAAATGAAGCGAATCGATCTTGCCGTCCAGCATGCTCTTGATTACTTCGACATTATAGATGACGCCGTCGTAGGTACTCTGGGTAATTGTAAGTATCCTGGGTTTGAGGTTCTTGCCGTTCTTTGCGAATGGATTCGCGGCGATTTTTTTCTGGATGTTTTCCCAGGCGAATTCGGACTTGGGAATCGGGCCGATGATGCCGTAATTATTGCGCGTAGGCATGAGGAATACCGGGACGGCACCGGTCAGGATTATGGAATGCAGCACGGACTTGTGGCAGTTGCGGTCCACTACCACGATGTCGCCGGTGGCCACCGTGGAGTTCCAGACTATCTTGTTGGCCGTAGAGGTGCCGTTGGTAACGAAGAACAGGTGGTCGGCATGGAAGATACGCGCCGCGTTGCGCTCGCTGGCGGCCACGGGTCCGGTATGGTCCAGCAACTGGCCAAGCTCGTCCACGGCGTTGCACACGTCCGCGCGCAGCATATTCTCGCCGAAGAACTGGTGGAACATTTGTCCCACCGGGCTTTTAAGAAAGGCCACGCCGCCGGAGTGCCCGGGACAGTGCCATGAGTAGGAACCGTCGAAGGCGTAATCCGTAAGCGCGCGGAAAAACGGCGGCGGCAGGCTGTTTACGTAAGCTTTGGCCTCGCGGATTATGTTGCGCGCGATGAACTCCGCGGTATCCTCGAACATGTGGATAAAGCCGTCGAGCTCCTTGAGCACATCGTTGGGAATATGCCTGCTGGTGCGCGTCTCGCCGTACAGGTAAATAGGTATGTTCTCGTTTCTAAACCGAATTTCCTTGACGAAGTTGGACAGTTGCTCGACGGCTTTGGGAACCTGACCGGGAACGGCGTCGGCGAATTCCTCGTCGTCGATCGAGAGCACGAATGCACCCGCTCGCGACTGCTGCTGGGCAAAAGCCGAATGGTCGCCGTAGCTGGTTATGCCTACGACTTCCCAGCCTTCTTCCTCAAGGGCTTTTGCAAGCGAACGGGCGCCGAGGCCGCTGGAATTTTCGGACCTGAAATCCTCGTCGATAATGACTATGGGAAAATGAAAATGCATAGGTACCTCTGTTGGTAGGAGTGGAAAACTTTCAAAGACTACATTTTATAGCATAACGAGCGCCATGGCATCAATGCAAGCGCAAAGGCCTTTTTTCTATTTTTTTTTACTGTTCAATCGGGCATGTCCATGGTAATTTATATAGAGAAGGCAAGCGCCATACAGGAGTAATCATGACACAAGAGCAAAAAAAGTCGCTTATCGAGCGCTTTGAGCATGCCCCCGAGAGCCTCATTGCCGCAGCGCTCGGCGCACCCAAAACAGCGCTGGACTACCGGCCCGATCTCAAGGATGCCTGGACTATCAGGGAACACCTGGTGCATTTCTTCGATGCTGACGTAATTGCCTATGCCCGGGTAAGGCTGTGCGCCGCCGAGCCCGGCGTAACCCTGTTTGTCTGGAACGAGGAAGAGTGGAAACAGCGATTGGGCTACGGCGAAACCGACCTCGAAGCGACTGTCGAAGGAATACGGCTGATGCGAAGGCTCATTGCCGCCAGCGCCGCCATATTACTGGACCGCGATTGGGAAACGCTGTTTGTAAACCATCCCAAGCGAGGCAGGATGACCATAGCCGACGTGTTGAAGCTTTATGAGGATCACGCCGCCTTCCACCTGGAATACGTGGGCAGGAACCTTAAGGCCGCACGGTAGGCGCGGCGCGGTTTTCTCGAAGCATAAGCAGGCCGGCGCACAGAAACAGTCCGAAAGAGAGCACGAATATCCAGGTCATGGGTATGGTCACGAGCAAGAGGTATCCCAGCGGAGGAACGATGAGACCCCGGATGCCCGTAAGGCTCAGGTGAATAGCCTGGTACTGCTGCGGCGTGCCGTGCCTGGCAAGCTCTATCGTGGATATGGCCCAGGCGAAGTTTACCCCGAGCATGCCGAAGCCGTAGAGCGCGTACGAAGCGAACAGGAATACCAGCGCCAGGCGCGGCCCGAAGAAGGCAGCGCTGCCTAGCAGCAAAGGAAAAGCCGACAGTACCAGAAAAGCCATGCCGCTGAATTTCTGTGGCGAGTTACGGCCGTGAAGCCTGCCCACGAGCGGCGCAAAAAAGATTATGAGTACCTGTGGAATCAGCACCTTGGCCGCGGAGATCATGGAATAATCGAGGCCGAGGGTCTGTACGAGATACTTTGGAATCGACGGTAAAATAATCATGAAGCCTGCGCCATAGATAAAAAAATAAGCCTCGAAGCGCAGGAACACGGGGTCGGCCTTGAGTATGGCGACCAGCGGCGCGATGACGCTGCGATTGCCTTTTACGCCAGGGGGCACCGCAACATCGTTGAACGGCGCGGATGTAATGAAAATCAGGAGGAATCCTCCCACCCCGCCTATCGCCAGAATGACGCCCTTGAGGTCGGGCCTTGTATCCAGCACGTAGCCGGCTATCCGCGAAAACACCACCGCGACTGCCGCCGTAATGGCCATGCCCTGTCCCACGTATCGGCTGCGCTGGGAGGAGCTGAACGCCGTGGACAGAAACGCGTTGAGCATGGGGTTAAACAAGGTAAAGGTAATATAACTCAGGCTGAATATGAGCAGGTACAGGGGCACGTTTATGTAGAATATGAAGATTACGAAGGAAAAGCGGCCGATAAAGGCGATGGAGCGCAGAATCAGGCGCTGCCTGGGAAAAGCCTCCACGATGCGAACGATGAACACGGAGCACAGGAGCGACGTGGGCGGCAGCATGGTAAGGACGGTTACGACCAGCGGCGAGGCGCCCAGGGACTTCTTGGCGATTACATCCACCAATTGATCCACCACCATGTAGAGGCCGGCAAAGAGCGCACCTATCAGGTAATAATGCTGTGGAGGTAATTTCCTGGACATGGCTAGAGAATATAGAAAAAGACGGAATTAGAGAAGGGTGCAAAAGAAGGACAATTTCGCGCGAAGGCACGAAAAGCATGAGGCTATGTAGGGGGGACAGGCACCGCTTTATTCTAACCAGGTGCCTGTCCCTATTCACACAGGATCAGTTGTTCCACTGGAATAGCCCGTCTGACCACCAGCTGCCACTGGGTCGGTGCTGAGAATCGCTGATAACTGTCGACGGGGATGGTTATCATAGAAAAAAATCAAGAAAGATATATCCGCAGATTACGCGGATTTACGCAGATAAGAACGATAAATAATAAAACTCTTCCATTTTCCTTTCCCGCCCTCCTTCGTGCGTACTTCTCCGTGTATTCCGTGTCTCCGTGCCTGTCTTACTTTTTTCTGGACAGACCCCGAACCGGAGCCTGTCCTGCTCCATCAGCCTTCAGAGGCCCGTGACACAGTATCGCGAACGTGTCGATTGTACTTGGTTCTGGTTTGCGGCGATAATTTTCGTAACGTCTCGGGGCTCATCACGAACTCGCCCCGATAGGAACCCGACCCGACGAGCGCGGCGCGGTTCACTTCGTCGCCATACAGGTCTATCTCGCCGCGCGGGCCAAACGGACCGAATGAAGCCTCGCCTGCATGGGCGCTTATGCGCAGGCGGTTGTGCATGCCCTGGCCGCGCAGATGCGATTCCACAGCCTCCTTGAGGGCGAGCAGCGCCATTACGCCGGCATCCGCATCCGAAACGTCGAAGACCATGAGCGAACCGTCCCCCATGGTTTTTACGTAGTAGCCGCCGGCTTTTTCCACCTGGCTCGAGATGATGCGCACAATGTCGTCCATCAGCTTGAATACGTCGGCAGGGTCGCGGAGTTTTTCGGCGATGCGGGAAAATGCCTCGAGGTCGGAGAATGCAACCAGAAGGTGCCGGGTTTCCGGCGTGGCGGGTAGAGAGATACTCATAGGGTGCTCCCCAGTGTCGGCTTTCAGCTGATCCATACGCCCAGCGGTTCGGAGCACTGCAGCCGGCCTGTCATCCTTGAAGAATCATCCGGCGGTCATTGATGAGTATAACCCGGATTTGCCGTTTGTCAACATCCGCGGCCGGATGCCCGCCGATTCATCAAGCCGGCGAATCCAGGGATTTTATGAAGTTCATGATCGTAGTTAAATTCTTCCGGGAAAGATGCCTGTTCGCCTGTAATTGCACGCCAGGTTCTTTTTTCTTTACAATTTGGAACACCTGCTCCTTCGTAAGTATGCTGTTGGGCGGACAATCAGCTTCCTTGGCCAAAGCTTCGCGAATCGCCAAGAGGTCTTCGAAAATAAGAAGCTGCTCACGGTTGAGCCTCTGGTAGTCGGGAGTCTTCTTTATGGCCGGTATCGATTTCTTGTTGTAGTCGATTGCGCTTTTTAAAAAAGCCGCTGCCAGGGCATCGGCCATATTTTGCCGCACGATTTTTTTTTGCAGTTCTTCCTTTAGGCGAAACAGATGTTCCACATCGTTGAGCGCATAATCGAGAGCATCGTTTTCTATGGGGCGGCGGGTCCAATTGTAGCGCTGGAATTTTTCTTTCTTGCTTACGGTAATGCCGAGCAGAGCCGCCAATACCGCGTCCAGGCCTTTTTTTTCGAGCTCCAGTACGTTAACCGGAATTTTAAGGTCGTAGACCGACGCTATTTTGATGCCGTACTGCTTATATAGAAGTTTGGCGTCGGAAGAGCAGTCGTAGAATATTTTTTCCGTGCCCGAGTCCTCGAAAAACAAGGCCAGCTCGCGCGTGCCGATGCCAAAGGGGTCTATGAGAAAATAGCTCTTGCCGTCGAAGATCTGTATGAGGCAAAGTTTTTCCCCGTACACATGCAGGTTGAATTCGGCCTCTATATCCACTGCCAGGCTTGTTACTTCGTTTTCAACAAGATACTTTCGGAACTGGGCCATTTCCGCGTCGGACCCGATCAATCGATATGGTTTCAAATTTTCCCCGTTGCCTGATTATGGCTTAAGGCTCGATTACTGGCAAGTACTCAGGACAATTCAAACTCGAACGAGTACTTCGTACCGTTTTTATGCTCAAGCCGCATGGAACCGGAAATCTGCTCCACGAGCATTTGTATAAGCTGCATGCCGAATCCGGCGGGGTTTTTAAAAGAGCCGTCCTGTGGTAGGCCAACGCCATTATCGCTGTATTCAAGGCAGACGGTAGGTCCCCTCATGCAAACGTCGACGAGTATCACTTTATCGCTCTGATCGGGGAAAGCGTATTTCATGGAATTCGTTATCAGTTCGTTGACGATGATTCCCAGTGTCGACAGCAGTTTTGCGCCAAACAGGATTTCTTCAGCCTTGATTTCGATCTTTACCGAAACGCCGTCGGGAAAAATATCGACGATTTCGCGCGCAAGGCTCGGCAAATATTCAGCTATGGAAACTTTGCTGTAACTACCGGACAGATACAGCTTGTCATAGAGCACCATCATGCTTTTTATGCGCGCCGAGGCGTCCTGCAGAATTCGTTTCGTCTCCGGGTTTTGCTTCCCGTCGGACTGAAGCCTCAGCAAGGCCGCCATGGTGTTCATGTTATTTTTTATTCTATGATGGACTTCCTTTAGAATAAGGTCCTTTTCCGCGAGCAGCTCGGTAACTATTTCGTATGCCCGCTTGCTTTCGCTTATATCCCGGAATTCAGTGGTCCTGACTTCCCTGCCTTTGTAGGGAATATTCCTAGATTCCAGGCGAAGGGGATACTTTTCGCCGTTTTTGCGCACGCCGATCGCCTCGTATGGTTTTTGGCAGCCGGCGTGGATTTTCTCCATGGCCAAGGGGCGGGATTCTTCGGCCAACAGCAATAGTCCATCCATTCCCGTAAGCTCGGCGGGGGAATACCCGGTGATTGCGGAAAGCCCCTGGTTGAATTCCAGGATCAAGCCCTTATCGTGTATCATTATGCCGCCAAAGGAAGCGTTGTGGAGGGCTTTGAAGCGCGTCTCGCTTTCCTGCAGGGCGGCTTCGGTTTCCTTGCGGTCGGTAATATCCCTGCTTACGCCGACTACTTCTGCTTCATTCTCCGCATTCATGCGGTACCGTATGGAAATTTCAACGCAGATGAGCATGCCGTTCTTATGCGGCTGCCTGATTTCGACTATCCTGTAGAAAGGATAGTCGGGGTTCTTGATGAACTCAGGATACGTCGAGGCAAGTATTTCGCTTACGAGAGCCAGCGATTCGGGAGTCAGGGAATCATCAAGGCTTTCGCCGAGGGCTTCCTCGACTGTCAAGCCTCTCAGGCGATAAATGGCAGGGCTCATATAAACATAGCGCTTGTTTTTTAAGTTAAGTACCCAAATGACATCGGAGGAATTCTCGGTAAGGAGGCGGTATCGTTCTTCGTTGGCCTGCAAGGCTTGTTCCGCCAGTTTTCGCTTGCTTATGTCCCGCAGAAACCCTTCGCGGTACAGCTCTTCCCCGTTTGAATCGCGGACAACGAAGTCGGATGCTTCCACCCAGATTTCCGAGCCGTCTTTTTTTCGCATCCTGAACGAATCATCGGAAATTCCGCTTTTGTCCACCTGCGATATACGGCGATCCAGAGAATTAAAATACAGATCCTTGATTATATCCACCGCCAGCAGATCTTCAATGCTGTCATAGCCCAGGATATTGACCATAGCCTGGTTGACTTGCAGGAACCTGCCCTTGGAGGTACTGCGATAAAAGCCTTCGATCATCCCGGCGATCAATTTTTCGCTGCGATCCTCGCCGCCATGGCCGGGGCTGCCTTCTTCAGGCTCGAGCCGGCTCTTAAGCGAAGCTGCCGTCAAGGGATTATCTTCTGTTGCTTGCATTGTTTTTGTATCGAAAGTATTCATTACATCCTTGCGCCTAACGCGGTATTATTCACTTGTATAGGGGACCTCGAAAAGCTGCAGTTTTGCGAGGTCGACCATTAAAAAACCTGATTCCTGTAAGGAATCAGTTAGGCGCCTCTGATAACCAACAGGGTTATTAGAGGCGCCTTATAATGCATTCTCTAATAATTACTCGAATATGTCAAATACATTTAATTTTTAAGATTGATTTCAGGTACCTGCAAAAAGAGGCAAAAGGCAGCCGTAGTACGGCTGCCTTTTATGATGCCTAAAAAACTATTTCTTTATTGCGCCCAATTCCGCGCCAACCTTTGCAAAAGCCGCAATGGCCTCGTCTATCTGAGCCTCGGTATGACCCGCGGAGATTTGGACCCGTATGCGAGCCTTGCCTCGCGGCACGACGGGAAAGCTGAAACCTATTACATAGATGCCTTCTTCGAGGAGACGGTCCGCCATGGCATGGGCAAGTTTTTCGTCGTACAGCATCACCGGGGTAATCGGATGCACTCCGGGGCGGACGTCCAGGCCCGCCTTGGTGACGCCTTCCCGGAAGCGCCTGGTATTGGATTCCAGCCTGTCGCGCAGGACGGTCGAGGCGCACAGCATCTGCAGCGTGCGAAGCGTGCCTCCGACGATGGCCGGCATGAGCGTGTTGCTGAACAGGTACGGCCTTGCCTTCTGGCGTAAATATTCTATAACTTCCGCTTTGCCCGAAATGCAGCCGCCCGATGCGCCGCCAAGAGCCTTTCCGAACGTCGTGGTAATTATGTCGACCCTGCCCATGACCCCGTTATGCTCGTGGGTGCCTCGACCGGTCCTGCCCACGAAACCCGTGGCGTGGCTGTCGTCCACCATAACCATGGCATCGTACTTTTCCGCGAGGTCGCAGATGCTCTTCAGGTCGGCTATGTCGCCGTCCATGGAGAAAACTCCGTCGGTAGCCACGAGGCGTACCTTTTTGCCCTGTGCCGCCTTGAGTTTTTCCTCGAGATCGCGGAAGTCGTTATGCTCGTAAATGAAGCGCTCGGCCTTGCATAGGCGTATCCCGTCGATGATGGACGCATGGTTGAGGCTGTCCGTTATTATGGCGCTGTCCGCATCCAGAAGGGGTTCGAAAACCGCGCCGTTGGCGTCGAAGCAGGAGCCGAAAAGGATAGTGTCTTCCATCCCGAGGAATGCGCTTACCGCCGCTTCCAGTTCCTTGTGCGGAGCCTGCGTTCCGCAGATGAAGCGCACGCTCGAAAGCCCGTAACCCCAGGTATCGAGAGCTTTTTTTGCCGCTTCCCGGATGCTCTGGTCGTTGGAAAGCCCCAGATAGTTATTGGCGCAGAAGTTTACGACTTCCTTGCCGTTTTTTACGGAAATAAGAGCGCCTTGGGGCGTCATAATGACGCGTTCGTTCTTATATAGACCTTCGGCGCGAATTTGCGCCAGCTTGGATAACAAATCTTCCTTCAGTGCACCGTACATAGCGTGTCTCCTTTTATTCCGCTTCCGCGGCAGGGAGATTGTACACGCTAGGACGCCGCAAGGCAACGGCGATGTATTACAAATACGCATCCGGGCTTAAAAAATGTGTTTACGGCAAACTCTGGGAATGAAGCGCGGCAAGCACGTCATCCACCGCTTTTGCTTTTTTTACAAGACTGCCCAAATGCAGCAGGCCAAGCAGCAGTACGGTAATGGCCAGAACAACACAAGGTAGCGCAAGCAAAGGAAAGGCAGCGCTGGCAAACAGGAAAAAATCATACGACCCATGGAAAAGCACGGCGACGCCGAACCCCTTTCCGACGAGCGATTTGGAAATTTTGGCGTCGACCTGGCGTTTTGCCATGCCAATCCAGTACCCCATGATGCCCGCCGCGGCCGCATGCATAGGCACGGCGGTAAAAGCACGTAATACCAGCGTACCGCGATCGGAAAGCCCGTACAGGATGTTCTCGGCAAACGCGAAGCCAAGGCTGACGCAGACTGCGTAGACGATTCCGTCCATGACTTCATCAAAGGCGGCTTTTTTGTAAAGAAATGTTTTTATGCAAAAAAGTTTGATTCCTTCCTCAACCAAGGCGGCGGTAACGAAGGAAGTCCAGGCAACGCGGAACAAATCCGCCAGAAGAATAGGCAAGAAAGAGCTCGATCCCAGCAGGAAATTACCGGCGCCTTCCAACAACAACTCTAGAAATATCGCAGGAACCGTGCCCAGGAAACCAAGAAGGACGCTTTTAAAGACCAGTCGCAAGGGCTCGGGGCGCGACTTGTCCTTGTTGTAAAACCAAAGCATCAGAACGATGGAGGGAATCGCGGCTCCGGCTATCAGCCAAATAAAATCGCTCATGGCTTTTGCGCCTGACATGCTGCACGGCGGGGAAGCACGAGGTTCTTTAAAAATCGACAATGCATGGCAACCTCACAGCGTTAAATTATACTAGAGGGTACCTCGAAAAACTCATGCTTTTCAAGATGCCCTCTAGCAAAGCAGTTCCAATAAGCAATAGCTCTTATCAGAACTTCTCAATATGGACAGGCTTGTTTTTTAGTAGTATCCTTGGCGGGAATGAAACGGAGCGTACATGAATCAGGATCAGGTAAAAGACCTGCTGCTCAAGATAGAAGCGAGCACCACGGAATTTTCGGTAACCTTTACAGGAAAGAAAAGCTCCCTGGTAAACGGCTTGTATAAGCCGCTTACCAGGGAAATACTCATACACAACAAAAATTTCGAGAACGAGCAGCAGCTTGTGTACACGGCCATCCATGAATACGCGCACCACCTGCACTGCGAGCGAAAAGCGTTTATCCCCGGCGCCCGTGCGCACAGCAACGAGTTTTGGTCCATATTTCACGACCTGTTGGAAAAAGCCGAAACCGCCGGAATCTACCATAATATTTTCGGTAAGGAAAAAGAGTTCATGAGCCTTACGGCGCGCATAAGGGACCTTATGCCGCAAAACGGCGAACTGATGCTTCAGATTGGCAAGCTTATCATGGAGGCCGAGGAACTGTGCCGCAAACACTGCGTGCGCTTCGAGGATTACCTGGACAGGGCGCTTGGTGTTCCGCGGACAAGCGCCAACGCCGCCATGAGAGCCTTCAGCCTCCAGGTACCCGCCGACCTTGGCTGGGACGCCATGAAACTCGTCTCGGGAATCAAGCGCCCCGATATCCGCACGGAGGCCATCGACGCCTTCAGGTCGGGGAAAAGTCCGGAAGCCGTAAAAGCCATGATTCGGAACGACCCCTCCGACGATGATATCAAGGAGCGCCTGGACAAAGAACGAACACGCCTCGAGCGCACGATTCAGAACCTGCAGCAGCGCCTCGTGATGGTAGAAAAAGAACTGTCCGCCATGGCGGAGAATTGAACCAGCCATAATAATCGAAAAGATTTCGTTATTGGGCACCTCTAACAGGCTGTTGAAAATATGGTGTTTTTGGCAATATTCATTCACCTGAATGCAAAAACAGAAGGATAGTAAATTTCAAATTTAGAAATCCACTTGATTATCATTTTTAACGGTAATAACGAGCGGTAGCGAGACCGTT
>JANNSO010000033.1:0-54503 GCA_031402655.1 Spirochaetota bacterium
GGTTTCGGCGCCGGCCTGGGGCTGCCCAACATGAAGCGGAATTCAGACGAGCTCGGAATCGAGTCGGTAGTGGGAAAAGGCACCACCGTAAAATTCCTGATCAACCTGAAGCCATGAACTCGCCGGCCAGCCATTCCGTAACGCTTGATTCCGCTAAATGCATCGGCTGCACCACCTGCATCCGCTATTGCCCCACCGAGGCCATCCGCGTCCGAAAAGGCCGCGCGCTTATCATGGACGAGCGCTGCATCGATTGCGGGGAATGCATCCGCGTCTGCAAACAAAACGCAAAAAAATCGATTTCAGACCCGCTGTCCTCCCTTGAGCGCTTTGCTCTGCGCGTCGCCATTCCCGCGCCTACCTTGTATGGTCAGTTTGACGAAAAATATACCATCGACCGAATCCTCTCCGGCCTTCTTTCCCTTGGATTCGACCGCGTACTCGAAGTTGCATGGGCCGCGGAGCTCGTAGCGGATGCCACCGCCAGGTGGATCGCCAACTCCAAGTTTACCGGTCCCTGTATTTCTTCTGCCTGCCCGGCTGTCGTTAAATTGATACAGGTGCGGTTTCCGAGCCTTCTCGACCGGCTGGTGCCTGTTCTTTCCCCCATGGAAGTGGCTGCCCGCATAGTAAAGGAATATCTGTATCCGGGCAGGACCGATGTCGGCGTATTTTTTATTTCACCCTGCGCTGGCAAGGTAACGGTATCGCGATATCCGCAGGGTTTGCGAAGCTCCGCGGTGGACGGTGTCATAGGCATCAAGGATATTTATCTGCCCTTGCGCAATATCCTGCCCTCGGTAGAAGAGTTACCCCTTGCGCATGCTTCCGGCAGGGGCGTAGGTTGGGCGCATATCGACGGAGAAAGCGACGCCGTGGGCAATTCAAGGGGCATAAGCGTAAGCGGCATAAACGACGTAATCGGGGTTTTTGAGGCTTTGGAGAACGGAAAGCTTGCGAACGTCGCGTTTATCGAAGCGCTTTCCTGTCCCGCCGGCTGCGTAGGAGGACCTCTTACCGTGGAGAATCCCTACATCGCGCGCGGCAGGATCCGCGTCCGCGAGCGGCGCATACTGCAGCGGGGCAAGCGCGAATTGCCGGTGGATGTAAGCGGTATCAAGCTGGCATGGGAAGAAAGCGTAGAAGCCCGCGAAGCGCTGGCTCTGCATCCGGACATGCTTAAAGCGATAATCTTGATGGAAGAAATGGAGCGGATTGCCGGCACGCTGCCGGGCCTGGACTGTGGTTCCTGCGGTGCGCCTAGTTGCAAGGCCTTTGCCGAGGACGTGGCCAAAGGCAACGCGGTACTTACCGATTGTATTTTTAAGCTCAGGGAAAACGTCAGGAAACTCGCGGAGCAGCTTATCGAAATGGAGCGGATACTGCCGCCCGGCCTTGATCGGGACTAGGCGTGGCTTCGCTTTTCCAGGAATGCGGCAAGAACCGAATCCGGCGATGCTGCTGCGGGCTTTTCCCTCATAAAGCTGTATAGCAGCTTATATCCGGCTTTTATTTTCCTGCCGAATATCGACCTGATTTTTTTGTCCATCTCGGCAAGGGTTTCGAAGCCGTAGATTTTGTCGCGCTCCTTTCCCTGCCCGGTTCGCCAGGCAACCGTCAGGGCAAATGGCTCGGTAAGCAGGGCTTGCCTGTTATGCAGCGTGTAATACTGCAGTGTGCCGTTTTTTGATGTCTTGAACAGCGTTATGATCATTACCTTTAGTTTCGGTATTTTTTTTACGCATGTAAAGGGAATATTGAATCAACTTTTCGCTGGCGGCTGGATTTTTTAGGCACGCCGGGAAATTTAAAACGGCCACCCGATGGGCGACCGTTAATGCCCTGTTTAAAACCAGGGTCTGCGCCGTATAGAAGACGCATTATAAAAAGCAACAAAGGCCAAAAATATTTTAAATTTCGCCGATTGTATCGGCAAATCAATATAAGGCGGAGTATCCATAAAGGCCCTCCTTGTAAAAAAAATGGATTAGTCAGTACCCTAAAAATCCTAACTAAAACCTCTTATTACCAATGATACTGCTTTTATGGTAATTTGCAAGGATTTTTTGCGAAATTCCTAATTTTTAGTAAATAAAAAATTTGACAAAACTTCCAAGGCCGACTATATTCTCTTTCTGTGTCTTTTATCCTTTCCTTTAGCAAACACTAGAAATGCTTTGCGTATTTTGCAAAAAATGCGCAGGGTTTTGGGAGTATAGGCCTTGAACAAGCGGGATTTTCCGGGGATTCATTTTTATGATCAGGACTTTGTCGATCTCTACGACAAAACCTGGGCTTGGATTGCGGATTATTGGACCAGTGGCTCTCCTGCCAGCGAAATTGCCGGCGGAAAGTTCTTCTATTATCCGGAAGACAACATCCTGGACCAGAGCGAACAGATTTTCTCATCGTTTTTTCTGGTTTATTCAAACCGGATATATTCTGCATCGAACGGGCTTGATGCCTTGTACAGCAAGCAGGAAGAAAATGGCGCCATCCGCTGGAAATACTCCATAGAGACTGGAAAACCCCTCCTTCCGCCGGAAAATCCCGAAGGCATAGGCCTGCCCTTGTTTGCCTGGGCAGAATATAACCTGTATCACAAGACCGCCAATAAAAAACGGGTAAAGGAAGTCATGCCCGTATTGCAGAAATACTATGCCTGGGTAGAAGACAGCTTCAAGCGGGCAAACGGCCTGTTTGAAACGCCCGTCTGCGCCACGGGTATGTCCAATTCTCCCCGGGGCAAAGCCAAGTATCATGTTGATTTCGTGGCTGCGATGGCCATTAATTCGCTCTATATGGCGGCCCTTGGCGACATTCTTAACGATAAAGACATTGGCTTCATCTATAAACGCAATTACTTTTCGCTTAAAACCCGGCTTAATAACATGATGTGGAACGCCGACGACGGCTTCTACTACGATATCGATGCTTCCGAAGCCCAGGTGCGCATCAAAACGATAGGCGGTTTCTGGCCTTTGCTCGCGGAAGTAGTCAACGAAGAACGCGCCGAAGCGCTTATTTCGCATCTGTCCAATCCTAAGACTTTCGGCACGGAAAATCCATTCCCCACGCTCGCGGCGGACGCCAAGGAGTACGACAAGCGGGGTCTGGGTTATCGCGGTTCGGTGGTCCCGGCGTTTACCTACATGATAATCAAGGGTTTGGAAAAATACGACCGATGGCAGCTTGCCCGGGATTGCGCTATCCGGCATCTATATTTTATGCTCGATTCCGCCCATACGAACGGCGACAACAAGCAGGTCCTGTGGGAGGCCTACCAACCCCAGAACGAAGGCAAGGCCATTTGGCCGGAAAACCCGTCCTGGCCTCGTTCCCAATATCTTGCCTATGCGGGGCTTGCCACCGTGGCGCTTATGATAGAGAACGTCGTGGGCCTGTCCGTATCGCTTCCCCGAAAAACCGTCGACTGGTACATTCCCAACCTCGAAATCATGGGAATAGAAAACCTGAGCCTCAAGCGAAACATGGTTACCATACTCTCCAACAAGAGCGGCAGGGGCTGGGAAATCCATATGGAATCGGAAAAGTTATATTATTTTACCATCAATGTCCTGGGCCGCAAGAAGAAAACTCTGCCTATCCCCTCGGGGAAATGCTCCATGCTAATCGACAAGATTTGACGGCGGCACGCAATCCTTAGTTTCCGAAGCTCGTTCCCACGCGTTCCGCGGTGGCTAACAAGGGGTAGTCGGGCGGGATCGTCTTGGTCTTGTCCGCGACCTCCGCCAGGGGGATGCTGGTAATGGTCGAGCCTACCATCGCGGCCATTCGGCCGAAAATTCCTTTCGAAAGCATCTCGGCCGCGGTAGTGCCGAAGGCCGTGGCCAGAACGCGGTCGTAGGCGCCGGGGGTTCCGCCGCGTTGCAGGTAGCCAAGGACGGTAACCCTTGTTTCCATGCCCGTTGCGCTTTGTATCTCGGAGGCTACCCGGTATCCGATGGATGGCCAAGGCATGGATTCCCGGTTTTTTTTTCGCTCTTTTTTTGGCAAAGCGGCTTCCGCTTCGCTCATCGAGCCTTCGGCCACAACGACGATGCTGAATTTCTTGCCCTCGGACCGGCGCTTTTCCAGGCTGCGCGCGAGTGCCGAAACCGTGTATGGAATTTCGGGAATTAAAATTATATCACCCCCGCCGGCTATGCCCGCGTACAGAGCAAGCCATCCGGCCTTGTGCCCCATCAGCTCTATCACCATGACGCGGTTATGCGAGTTTGCCGTGGAATGGAGCCTGTCTATGGCTTCGCTCGCGATGTCCACCGCGGAGTGGAAGCCGAAGGACACGTCCGTGCCGAATATGTCGTTGTCTATGGTTTTGGGCAGGCCGATTATGTTGACGCCTTCCCGGGCCAGGAGGTGGGCCGTCGTGTTGGTGCCGTTGCCTCCGAGTACTACGAGCGCATCGAGGCGGAGCGCTTCGATGTTTTTTTTGATCAGCTCGGGCTTGTCCTTGCCCAGGTCCGCATCGCTTCGCCTTTTGGCTGCGTCGGACTGTAGCCCGCCAGGCTGCTGTTCCCTGACCTTGAACGGCTTCTCGCGGGAAGACCCGAGTATGGTGCCGCCGACGGTCAGGATTCCCGAGAAGTCGCCGGAAGACAGGGTTCGCGTGTCCGCATCTATCAATCCCCGGTATCCGTTTATTATGCCCACTATCTCCATGCCGTACATGCCGGACGCCGCCTTGGCCACGCCGCGAATGGCGGCATTCAAGCCCGGGCAGTCGCCGCCGCTGGTTAATATGCCGAATCTTGTTACGCTGCCTGACATGGAGCCTCCTGGCGGTTTACTCGATGTTTCAGGCCCGGCCGAAAAGTCCGCCGCGCCCGGTATGCCTCAGTATCTTGCTTATGTCCCTGGGGCTTTCGTCCAAAATCTTTATGAGGTATCGCACGAGAAGGTCCGGCTGGTTCGATTCGTCGCGTACCGCCATGAAGCGGATGTCCTGCCCCGGGCTGGCAAGGATGCCTTCCGCCAAGCCACTGGCTGCGCCGATGGCCATGGCGGGAAGCGGGCCGGCGTCTATCGTGGGGCACAGCGCGATGACTATGGATCCACCGCCGTTTTCGGCAAACCTTCGGCATGCTTCCTGGATAAGAGCAGCCAGAGCGGACCCGTTGGACAGCGCGCACAGTTCCAGTTCGCGCTGGCTGCAATCCGCCAGCGGACGCATATCCTTTGGAGGCGCAACGAGGAGTATCAGTTCGTCCGGGCAGCTTTCCGCCAGGTTTTCCGCCTGCTGCCAAACACTCCGCGTGGATGCGTAGGACAGCGGATTCCAATCCGTCCGTATGCAAGGCAGATCCAGCGATGGGTTTTCGCCAGGCTCCTGTTCGTCTTTTGTATGCGGTGATTCCACGATGCCCGGACAGGCTACGATTATCATCCTGTCGCTTATGGGAGCTTCGGCTACAAAGGCTTGTATAAGCGAGTTGGCAGCCGGAGACAGCCCGGGAACGGCAATAATTGTTTTTTTCACGAAAGCAGTGTACTATGGGGGCAAAACTGGCGCAAGCTGGAATTATCCAATGAGGTCAATTAGCCATGAATAAGCAATCACGAAAAAAAGCGGTTTCCAAACTGCAATTCTTTTTTTTGGTTGCACTGTTCCTTGCAGGCAGCGCCTTTATTTTGCTACAGTTGCCGCTGCTTAATAAAAACCGCTTTTTTCTGGCCTCCGCAACAAATTCGTCTCAGCAGGCGGACACAGAAAAAGCGCTTCCCGAATTTCCTCCCTTATCCGCTTCCATTAAACTTTTCGCCTGTGGCGACATCCTGCTATCCAGAACGCCAGGCAAGCGTGCCGGGGAAAACGGGTATCAGTATTTGTTTTCCCGCGTCAAGAAAGCCGTAAGCGAGGCTGATGTTGCCTTTGCGAACCTTGAAAGCCCCGCTTCGTATCTCGGGGAACCTTACCCGGGAAAACCGGAGAACGTTACGTTTCGCTCGGATCCTGCCAGTCTGTTCGGCCTGAAATGGGCGGGCTTCGATGTCGTTTCGCTGGCAAATAACCATATGAACGATTACGGTCCGCGCGCCCTTCGCGAAACCCTGGATTACCTGGATCTCCTTGAAATAGCCCGATGTGGAAGCGGAAGCAGTGCCGGAGAGGCTAGATCCCCGGCGATAGTGGTTAAAAACGGGGTAAAACTGGCGTTTTTAGCCTATGCGGAGCCTATCTGGAGCGTAATTGAGGCGGATGACATCTTGAATCCGCGAATCTTAACGCGTATCGAAAAGCGCCTGCATGGAATTAGCCCGGTGGCGCAGGTGGTAGCCGATCCTGACAACCCGGGCACTGGTCCGGAAGGAGTCGCCCTTGCCAGGCTTGAAAGCATTGTGGAAGATATTCGCAGTGTCCGCGGTGTTTACAAGCCGGATTATATTTTAGTTTCGGTTCATTGGGGTGAGGAGCATCAGCATTATCCTCAAAAATGGCAGAAAATTCTGGGCAGGGCGATTATCGACGCGGGAGCTACCGCAGTGCTGGGCCATCATCCCCATGTGCTGCAGGGCATAGAGCTTTACCACGGCGGAGCCATACTCTATTCCATGGGAAACTTTGTTTTCGATATGAGGGCCGAAGCTACGTACGAAAGCGCTTTTTTTGAGCTTTTGCTAGCCGGCGGAATGCTTGAATCACTTCGCATAACACCGGTGGTAATTGAGCGGGGCAGCTATATTCCAGGAGCCGCGCGTGGGGACAGGGCAGCCCGAATTCTAGCGGATATAAAGAATTGGTCGGGTGTGAGCGGGCAAAGCATGCAAATATCCACCGATTTTGCCACAATGGGCAGTAAACTTAAAAAATAATTGAAATTTAAATATTCCCATGGTATATTTATTGACTGTACTTGTGTATACGAGTTATACGGACATGGCGTGCATGCCGACAATTGTTATGGGAGACAAATGCGCAATTTTTCGAGCATTTTTGCAGGTATTGTTCTACTCATCACGCTTGCTTCGTGCAACATGGGGTCGGATGTTTTTACCCAAAAAGAACTCGATAAGATGTATATCCTGGATATAACGCAGTCGGAAAAGGCGATCGATCGCGGGCTGCCCTTGAATATCTCCAAAGGCATCGATTTATCGGTAACCATAATGCCCGGGGCTCCTTCTCCTTCGTTTGTCCATGTGCTGCTCCTCGACTCCGAAAATAAAGAGCAGGCTCGCATATCGTTTGCAAAGAAAAGCGGCGACCCCGACCTTGCGGAAAATTTCATAGTCGTGACCTCCTTTGATGCCCCCCTTCCACCGCTGATTCTTCCCGCCAAGCTGCTTCCCGGCTATTACCTTCTGAGCACCCAGATGCTGGATCAGGATAATGCGGTTCTTTCCATAATCAATACCCCGATCCTCGTTTATGACCTTGCGATACCACAAATGAGCATCAGCTTGTTTCCGGCTCAGTTAAGCGCGTCGAAGTCGGCTCTGTTCAAAGCCGTTCTTGCCGGTCCCGTTGCAAAAGACGCCTGGATTTCCTGGAAAATCGATGGCGTCGTTTATTCAGAAGGGCTTGTGTCGGAAAAATTCGACCGGATTATTTGGACCGCACCGGCGGATAAGGGTATACACAGCGTTTCCGCGGATTTTTTTCCTTTTAAACCTTTTATGGAAGAATCGATAGTCCCGCTTGTCAGCAGCTATATTACAAGCCCGGTTATTATTCCACTCGCTTCTGCGGCGCCCAGAGCTCTCCAAAATCCCTTTGTTGCATTTAACTTAAACAAGGGGCTTGACAATTCCGGGTCACAAGCCCTTTCCACCATGAATATTGTGGGGTCTAAGCCATTTCCCGAAGAGTTCGCGAACGGTTACGGGTTTGTTTTTGGGGACGGGTCTGGTCTTAGCTCCCAAAACTCCATGATTCCGTGGGATACTGAATCGCAGCGCGATTTTTCAATTCTTTTTTCGCTTGCATCTCTTCCAGGCAGCGTTCAAGCCGGTGCAAATGGTGAAGATGCCGACAGGGCATTGTTTAAGTCTTTTGATGCCGCTGGCATACCAATACTGCAAATCGGAATTTCCGGTGGGGTGCCGTACGTAAAGACCGATTCACGGCTTGAGGCTGCCTTTATGGTGCCCAGGGAATTGTGTACGCTTGTTTTTAGTTTTCATGCCGCAGGGGAGTTTCTTGATGCGGCAATTTATATTGACGGCAGGGTTGCGGGATCGGGAAGAATCAAGGATCCGAGGATAGGAGCGGGCCGCGGCGGCAGCGAACTTGCCGGGTCGACAGGATACAAGGCTGTCTATAATGATGTTTCGGTTTATAATTATTTGCTGCCTGCCTTTGCCGCAAGCATGGCTACCCTGTATCCGGACACCTTGATTTATGCGCTTTCCTTCGGTGATGCCAAGGCTGCGGCCCCAGGTTCCGTTTCTTCGGGGAGCCGCCAGATCGTGGTGGACATACCGCCGTCGACAAGCAAATTCAAGATCGACTTGAAATTAAGAACCGGCAATGCTTCTATTTCCATAAATCTTGCTGATGGTACTTTCTTTCAGATTATGGATAATGGCGATGTTCTGTATCTGAACAAGGTTCAAGGTAATATCCAGAGCCTCATTTCAAACGCAACCATGCAGCTAATCATCGAAAGACAAAACGAATCAATTAGCATCACTGATAATTATAGAAAAAACGCGATTGCGATTCCTGTAAGCGCCGCATCGTTTACTGACCTGCGAATAAATTCCACCGGGATTGGTTTACCGGAAGTTGAATCTCTTTTGATGCTCAACGTATCCCAATAAGGTGCAGCCTCGAGGCTTTTTTACCGGCAATAAAAAAAATCATCCTCCTTTCCTTGAAATCGTAAATAAAAAGAGCTATGCTAACTGAAGGGGACCTCTAAAAACTTCAGTTTTGAGAAGTCTACCATTAAAAAACCTGATTCCTGTAAGGAATCAGCGAGGGACCTCTGATAACCAACAAGGTTATTAGAAGTCCCCTAAAGCGCCTTGTGATCAGTGGTACATTGAATGCAACGTGTCTTTAAGGAAGGTTATATATGAAGAAGTATTTAGTTTTAATTTTGATTGGCACGGTTTTATTTGTAAGCTGTGTTAGCACCCCGTCTCCGGTTTCCCCTGGAACTGCAGTGCAGCAGCAGTCATCCGCAGCGGAAACAACGAATACTTCCAATAAAGATAGAGCGAAAGAGCTGGTTACAGGCACTTCAAGTGCAGCCGGCAGCTCGACTGCCACAAGCACGGCTGCAAGCACAAGCACGGCAAGCACGATTGATGTCCCTCCTCCGCTTCCCGGTGTGCTTAGCGCCGAGGAAGAAGCCTACCTGACCAACTATCTGGCTCGTCTTCAATATATGGTCTATTACGATGAGGCTGCGGGGATAGAACCCGACGTCGCTAAATCCGCCGTAGCCCAGGCAAATCGCTATCTTATCTCAATACTGGGATTAACGGTCGTCGATGCGGCTCAAATAGAGAAAAATAAAAAAGACCAAAAAGACGCGTATGAGGCGGAAACCGGCGGCTCCATGGATTTTATCCAGTATATCGCTCAAAAAAACAATGCCGACGTTTATGTTGAAGTTTCGTTTAAGCCGACGACAGAGCAGAAAAATGGAATCTATTATGCCAGTGTGCAAGGCTCCATGAAGCTTTTCGATACCTCTACGGCGCAGCTTCTGGGGTCCGTCGCTTTTGCCAGTCCGCTTGTGCGTTCGGCGGATGGGACACCCAAAAGCGCGGTTATAGCGGCGACTGCGGCCTCAGTATGGAACTCCATGCCCAAAATGATTGAACAGTCCAAGATGCTCGTAAAAAACTCGCTGTCACAAGGGGTTCGCTATGAGATTACCATCCAGAACACCCCCGATTCCAAGATGATCAGCGCAATGCGCAGGGCATTGGCGAAAAACGTGCGTCTTGTAGAGCAAAACAGCTATTCGCCGGCAAGTACCGTCATGTATTTATTTTCCTTTAAATCCAAGGAAAAAATCGAAGATGCCATTTATGATGCCGCGGAAAGATCCGGTATGAATGATATTAGAATGGTATTTAGCCGGGGGAAAGCTTTTACTTTCAATAGCGGTCTGTAAAAATTCTTTTGTGGCGGCACCTCGAAAAACATGAGTTATTCAATGCGCCCCATTGATTTTTGTGAATTGTGCGTTATGTTTGGTCTACAGGTTCTTTGGTTGTATGCAAAGAACCATAATTACATGCTTAACCTTTAAGGAGGTTGTTGTGAAAAAGTTTCTACCAGTTCTTCTTGTCGTGCTTACTATCATCAGCATAGCGGGATGCGTAAGCAAACCCCCTGTAGCACCCCCGCCGCCAGTAGCCGTGATCGCGCCATTCGAAATTCTTCAGCACAAGGGAACTACTCTCGGAGTAACCATGCCCCCGGCCTGGATCGAAGCTTCCCTTACCAGCCCCAAGGCTGTTGAAAAACTACCCGATTACGCCGGAAAATATGTTGTGGTCGTGGATGTTACCGGTAAAGATCTTGAAGGTACCTCCTTGGCGGCACAGCGGCTTAATGCCGATACCGAAGTTGCCCGCTTTCTTTCACTCCGCGTAAAAGACACTTTTGCCGGCGCACAGGTTGGCGATAAGGACAAAATAGAGACTTATATGGAACGTGTCGTTCAGAGCGTTTCAGAAGTCAAGCTGTCCGGTTTCATGAAAGCTGCGGACTGGTGGGTGCAGGTTCGCTGGTATAAGCCCGACGGAAAGAAAACCTGGGACAAGGATGAATTCCGTGTTCTTCAGCTCTATACCATCGACAAGACCGTTCTTGACAAACAGCTTGAAAAGATTCTTAGCGGCGTAGCCGCCAGCGAGCCCAAGACCCCGGAAAAACAGCGAGCTATTGACGCTGTGCAGGGTGCTTTTTACGAAGGCTTCTGAGTAGGCAGCATCTAAAAAAGGCATCCCCATCGGGGATGCCTTTTAGTTATTTATCAGGAAATTGCGGAAGCCGGCCAATAACATTTTTGAAGTGTTGAAAATCCTCATCCGAGATTTTTCAACACCCTGCTAAATCCGGCTTCCGGAACGTCTTGTTATTAAGGGGACGTCTAAAAACTTCAGTTTTGAGAGGTCTACCGTTAACAGGCTGTTGAAAAAGCTTGTTGCTTTGTCAACAACCTTCAACATTCCTCGCATTTGATTACAAATGCTATGGTAATGTTACATTTTGGAAGTGTTGAAAAAATCGTGATTCCTGTAAGGGATCAGCGAGGGAGCTCTGATAACCAACAAGGTTATCAGAGCTCCCCTTAATAATCATTTTGGAGGTTAGTATTTATGCGCAAATTAGGGTTCTTATTCATTTTATCCTTGGCAATTATTTCCTGTGTTTCCCAGCCAAAACCAGTAAAGGCTCCTGAATGGACTCTTACTCCGCCGGCTCCGGATAGCGTAAACACCTATTTTGTGGGATATTCCGCCGCCGGGTCCGGAAATGTAGCCACGGCGACTGACGATGCTACCGCAAACCTCGTGGCTACGATGATGAACTTTATCGGTGCCAAAATTTCCGTAGATTCTACGGCAACGGCAAAAGCCACCCTGGAATCTTATAAAGCCGATATTGTTCAAACCGTTCGTTCTCAATCGAGCGGCAGACTAAGCGGATTTATGATAAAAGAACGCTTTGAGACGAAGGGTCCCAACGATTCGATTACGGTCTATATACTTGCTTCATATCAGACTGCCGATTTGAACAAGGAAAAAGCCAGGATCGCGGCTGTTTTTAAGGAGCAGGAAGACGCTGTTTCAAAGCCCGAGGCTTCCGGCGATGCAGCTTCCGCCGCCGGGCGCTGGTTTGACGCCGTAAAGTTTTATATAGAGGCTGCTGTAGCGGCATCAGGTTCCGGCATAGACAACGCCGACATAAAGGCTGAGCGAAATGTAAACAAGGCTCGCGGGCTCCTGGGAAAGCTGCGTTTGGTAACGCTGGAAAATCCTGTAGCGGCCAGCTTAGGCAAGGAATATGCCAAGCCATTTAGGGCCAAACTGGTGTTTGGCGAAGGAGATGCGGCTCCGGGTATCCCCGGTGCCGAAGTTTTTGTCGCATATCAGCGCAAGCAGTCGAATGGTGCGCTGTCGACAAAGACGGAACGTGCCATGACCGATGCGGATGGTATTGTCTCCTTTACGCCTCCGGCTCCTGATTTCGTCGGCAAAGCAAAACTTACCATTACCCTAAACCTGAATTCCACCAAAGACCTTATCGACAAGCTTCCGGCAAAATTCGCTGCCTTCTCCGATGCGCTTTTTGAAGATTTGTCCAGGAGGTATGTTAACATCGAATACCTTATCAGCTCGTCGGCAAAAAGCGTACCTACCGGTGTCTCAGTCATTGATCTGGCGGATGATGGAAAAGCGGCGGCGACAAGTATTGCCCAAGGTGGGTTGTTTGAATCGCTGGCAAAAGAAAAGTTTAAAGCGGGTCTTGCTCCCATCGATAGCGCGGTGGTAGTGGATATGAATGATGCGCTGGTGTTTTCAAAAGCCAAGGCTCAATATGGAACCAGCCTGCAGCGCTATATTTACGGTATCGCTAAAATTGACTCTGCATCCAATGATGGGAGCATGTGGCAGGCAAAAGCCAGGATGGTGGTCAAGTGCATCGATCTTGCGACGGGAATCATGCTCTATAGCGCCGAGAAGACAAGCCTTGCCGTCGGTGCCGATGAAGCCGCTGCGCGCCGGGCCGCATTGCTTCAGGTAAGCCGCGATATCGTAGGCAAGGATCTAATGTCCAACCTGCCGTAATTTTCGACTGCGCCTTGTGCCTGGTTTGATAGCCGCTCAAAAAAATGGGCGGCTATTCTTTTAGGGTCATGGTTTTTCGGAGGCAGGTCTCCAGGTAGAAACGGGCGGCTCCGTCTTCGGGTACGGATTCCAGCGCTCGCTTAAAATAGAAGAGGCCTTCCGAAAAGTCTTTCTGGTAGTAGGCGAGCATCCCCTGCTCGAAGAAAGTGTTGGAGCGCATTTTGCGGTCGAACAGTTCCTGCGGAAGCCCGTTGAAGATTTCAAAAACCGATACCGGCGCGTCTTTGCCCTTTACCCGTACCTTGCCTATGAAGCGGTATTTGTATTTTCCCGGATCGGAAAGGCTCATGAAGGTGGCTTCGCTGATGACGATCGCCAGATTGAACGCCTTGGCGATGCTTTGCAGTCGTGAAGATAAATTAACGGAATCGGAAATTACGGTACCTTCCATCCGGTCCGGGATTCCGACTATCCCCAGCATCAGGGTGCCGGTGTGTATGCCGACGCCCAGCCCTATTGCACGGTAGCCCATTTTTGCGCGGTGCCCGTTGTATTCGCTTATCTTTGTCTGCATTTCCACCGCTGCGTTGATCGCGTCGTCGGCACCGCCGTGTTCCGCGAACAATGCCATGATGCCGTCTCCCATATACTTGTCCACGAAGCCCTTGTTTTCCTTTATAAGCGGTACCATGCGCGACAGGTACGAATTGATGAACATGAAGCTTTCTTCGGGAGTGAGCAGCTCCGACAGTTCCGTAAAGGCGCGGATATCCGAAAAGAATATCGTCATGTCTTTTTTGATGTGGTCGCCGAGCTGAAGTTCGGTGAACGATTCCCGGGAAAGGTGGTGCAGGAACTCATCGGGTATGAAGCGGCGAATGGAATTGTTAATGTTGGAAACGTAATCGTCCAGTACCGTGTCCTCGCGGGAGTGGATGGCAAGCTCCAGGAGCGATACAGTTATGGCGAGGAAGGCCGCGAGTGAAAGCGCCGCGTGCTCCAAAAGGGAAACAAGGGACGCGCTCCCGCTCGGTAGTTTGAATAAAGCAAGGCTTGCGCTTAGTGCGCTTATGGACGCAAGGAGCAGGCTGCTGACCAATAACGGCCAATTTCCCAAAAGGGGACGCGCTCGAATAATAATCATGAGGGGGATGGAAAGTATCGTTAAGCATTGCAGCAGCAGGCCGGCGGTAAAAAGGGCTGGAAGCGTGCTGTTCAGCATAAACGCGCTGGCGGCGCCGGCGCCAAGGACCAGGTTTATCCCCAGCACGGAAAGCAGCCACCATCGCGGCAGGCGTTCGTCGCAATTGATGAATGCGCTCCAGGACAAAATAGAAGCCATGACGGAAAGAACAAGCGGCGTAAACAGGCTAGATTCGGCAAAGACCGCGAAGGCAGGAATTGTGCTCCCTGCGAATAAGGGTAGAAGCAGCGGCATAGCCCGGAGCAGCAAAAGGAAGGCGGAAAATGCCAGCAGCGGCGCATAGTGCTTTCCGCGCTTCCTGATGATGGTTATTAACAGACCTGCAATCAGGAGACTGAACCAAAACCAAGCTTCGCCTGTACGCAGAACCTCCATGATAATACTTTCAATCATAACTTCAATAATAGCAGAAAATTCTTTTATATACAACTTTCATTTTATTTCCGCTTTTTGAGGAACCCGCATTTAATTTTGTATGGTAGGTTTCTTAATCTGAGTTTTAATTCAATTATAAAAATATTTGTTTCTATAGTTGAAATTTCGTTGATATTGCACTACTTTTACCCCGGCTCTGCTTGTCTTTTTTTTTTTGCTGGGCTACAATACGTAGGTCTTGATATCGGTAATTTTTTATCCATGGGGAGGTACGCATGGCAGTCAGCAAGATTGCGTTTTCTAAAGATCTCGAGAATTTCGTGCAAGAATGGAAAGACAAACCAGGTAATTTGATTATGATCCTGCATCGTGTCCAGCATGAATTTACCTTTATTCCACGGGAGGCCGCCGAACGCCTTTCCTGGGACCTTAATATACCGTTTGCGAAAATTTACGGTGTCATCACGTTCTACCATTACTTCAAGACTACGAAACCGGGAAAACACCGTATCGCGATCTGCATGGGCACGGCTTGCTATCTGAAAGGCGGCCAGCAGCTTATAGAAGAGGCTGAAGGCATTCTTGGTGTCAAAGGCAGTGAGGTGACGCCGGACGGCATGTTCTCGATCGACGCGGTTCGCTGCGTCGGTTGTTGCGGACTTGCACCGGTCTTGATGGTTGGCGACGAAGTCTACGGTAAGCTCGCCAAGGAGCAGGTGGCCGAAATAATAGCGAAGTACCAGAGCCAGGGCTGATTGGAGTGCATTTTACCGTATGCGATTTTTTGCTCGACCTTACCCAGAATTCAGTGGAGGCGGGAGCGAGTCGGATTACGGTACGGGTTGTCGAAAAGCATGGACAGCTGGAAATCGAGATAGACGATAACGGCAGCGGAATGGATGAAGCCACGCTCGCGCGTGTTCGGGATCCCTTTTTTACCGACGGCGTCAAGCACGCACGGCGTAAAGTAGGGCTCGGAATTCCGTTCCTGATTCAGGCGCTCGATCAAGTCGGCGGCTGGCATAGACTTGTTTCCGCTCCGGGTGCGGGAACTAATTTCAAGTTTGCCTTTCCGCTGGGCAACATCGATACGCCGCCCATGGGGGACCTGCCCGGTCTTTTTCTGTCCGTCATGTGCTTTGACGGGGATTATGAACTTGCCGTCGAACGGCTGGACGAGGCTCGCGGCGTTTCGTACGCGATAACCCGTTCCGAGCTTGTTGGTGCCGTAGGGGAATTGACCGATGCCGGCTCCCTTATCCTGGCCCGGGAGTTTCTCGAGTCGCAGGAATACGATGCGTTTTGAGGGAGTTTTGGCCACCTGTGTGCGCAGCGAAGCAAAACTGTTATGAAATATTTTCAGGAGGAGATACCATACTATGGCTAAGATGACTTTGGATCAGCTTCGAAAGCTCCGCGAGGAGAAGAAGGGCGACATGTCCCGCCGCGAGGTGGAAGGCAAGGAAATACAGGTTATCGTGGGTATGGGTACCTGCGGTATCGCCGCCGGCGCAAAACTTGCGTTTGACGCGATCGTCAAGGGCGTAGACGCGCATAATCTGACGGGTAACGTAATAATCCGCCAGACGGGCTGCATGGGACTCTGTCACGTGGAACCTACCGTCGAAGTAATCGTTCCCGGCATGCCGGCCACGATTTACGGCAGGGTGGATGCGGCAGTGGCCGCCGATATCGTACGCAAGCATATCGTTGACAGGAAACTCGTCAACGGATATATATACGACCGCCCCGCGGTCGATATTGTTAAGAAATAATTCGGAGGCTCCATACCATGGCGTATAAGCAATTCATTCTGGTATGCGGCGGCACGGGCTGCGAGTCCAGCAAGGCCGACGGCATATTCAAAGAGCTTCATGCTCAAGCCGAAGCGCAAGGCGTCAGCAATGACGTCCAGATAGTAAAAACCGGCTGTTTCGGTTTTTGCGAGAAAGGTCCGATCGTAAAGGTTCTGCCCGCCGAGTCGTTCTACGTGGAAGTAAAGCCCGAGGATGCCAAGGAAATAATTTCCGAGCAGATTATCAAGGGACGCGAGGTAAAACGCCTCCTGTACGTCGATGAAACCCAGAAGGACCGCCTCAAGGTCGAGGATATCGGCTTTTACCAAAAGCAGTATCGCATCGTGCTTCGCAACTGCGGCATAATCAATCCGGAAAACATCGACGAATACATAGCGCGCGACGGCTATGCCGGCCTTGAGAAGGCCGTGTTCGAAATGAAGCCCGAAGACGTGATCAACGAGCTCAAGATTTCCGGTCTCCGCGGAAGGGGCGGCGCGGGATTTCCTACCTGGCGCAAGTGGGAGTTCTCCCGCGGCCCGGTATCGGACCAGAAATACGTGGTCTGCAACGCCGACGAAGGTGACCCCGGCGCCTACATGGACCGGTCCACGGTAGAAGGCGACCCGCATTCGATAATCGAAGCAATGGCAATCTGCGGATATACCATCGGAGCAAACAAAGGTTATGTTTATATCCGGGCCGAATATCCGCTGGCCATCGAGCGCCTCAAAATTGCGCTCAAGCAGGCTCGCGAATATGGCTTGCTTGGGGACAAGATACTGGGGTCTTCCTTCAGCTTCGATATCGAGATACGCCTTGGGGCGGGAGCTTTTGTCTGCGGCGAGGAAACGGCGCTACTGCAATCGGTGGAAGGCAATCGCGGTATGCCGATGCCTCGTCCTCCATTTCCCGCAATCAAGGGACTTTGGGGCAAGCCAACCGTAATAAACAATGTCGAGACCTGGGCAAGCGTACCGGTAATACTTACCAAAGGCGGCGCCTGGTTTGCGAAAATCGGAACGGAAACCTCCAAGGGTACCAAGGTGTTCGCCCTTACCGGAAAAATCAAAAACTCCGGGCTTGTCGAAGTGCCCATGGGAACGACCTTGCGGGATATAATCTACGATATCGGCGGCGGCATAAAGAGCGGCAAGAAGTTTATCGGAGCGCAGACGGGCGGACCTTCCGGTGGCATTATAACCCCGGAGTATCTCGATACCCCCATCGATTACGAAAGCCTTACGAAACTGGGCTCGATGATGGGTTCAGGCGGGCTTATCGTCATGGACGAAGATGATTGCGTCGTGGACGTGTCGCGCTTCTATATGGAATTCTGCGTCGACGAATCCTGCGGCAAATGCTCGCCCTGCCGAATCGGAACCGCCCAGATGCACGCGATACTGGACAAGATTACCCAGGGGACGGGTACCGAGGAAGACCTCGAGAAACTCCAGAAGATCGGCTCCGCCATGAAGCGCGCCTCTCTCTGCGGGCTCGGCCAGTCCGCCCCGAATCCTACCTTGTCAACCATCAAGCACTTCAGGGATGTTTACCTCGAGCATATCAAGGATCACAAATGCCGCTCGGGCAAGTGCAAGAGCCTCGTCGTATTCTCGATAAACAAGGACAAGTGCATCGGTTGCGGCCTCTGTGCCCGCAAGTGTCCCGTCAACTGTATTCCAGGAAACAAGGTGGAAAAGTACACCATCGACGCGTCGAAGTGCATCAAGTGCGGCGAATGCTTCAAGGTATGCAAGTTCGGCGCCGTGGATAAGAACTAAGGAGATAGCCTACTATGGTGAACGCTAAGATAAACGGCATTTCCGTGCAGGTTGCCGAGGGAACCACGATCCTCGATGCCGCCGAAAAGGTAAATGTCAAGATACCCAAGCTTTGTTATAACGACGACCTGCCTGCATGGGCGGCATGCGGCATTTGTGTGGTAAAGGTGGAGAAAAACCCCAAGATGCTGCGCGCTTGCTGCACTCCCCTGGAAGAGGGGATGAGCGTCATTACCCACGATCCCGAGATCGTGCAGGTAAGGAAAACCGTCATCGAGCTTATTCTTTCCACGCATCCGGACGACTGCCTGCAGTGCCCGCGCTCCGGTTCCTGCGAGCTGCAGACCCTGTCCGCGGAGTTTGGCATCCGCGAGCAGCCGTTTGCGAAGCGCCTCAAGGGACTCAAGGAAGATCACTCTACCATGTCGCTGATCCTTAACCCTGAAAAATGCGTGCGCTGCGGCCGCTGCGTAAAAGTATGCCAGGAAATGCAGAACGTTTGGGCCATCGAGTTCCTGGGACGAGGCGAAAGCACTCGCATCGCGCCCGCCGCGGATGTATTGCTCGCCGACGGTCCCTGTATCAAATGCGGTCAATGCGCCGCGCACTGCCCGGTCGGCGCGATCTATGAAAAGGACCAGACGCAGGAAGTTTGGAACGCCCTCATGAAGAGCGGCGCCGACGACCTTACCTGCGTCGTTCAGATCGCACCAGCCGTGCGCGTAGCCCTCGGTGAGGAATTCGGCCTTGCTCCGGGTACCGTAATTACCAAGAAAATCTACACGGCCCTGCGCCGTCTTGGTTTCGATGTGGTGTTCGACACAAACTTTGCCGCCGACCTTACCATCATCGAGGAAGGCACGGAGTTCGTAAAGCGCTTTACCGACTACGCGAGTGGCAAGAACAAGCAGCTCATGCCCTTGATCTCCTCCTGCTGTCCGGCCTGGGTAGACTACATGGAAAAATACTACTCGGACATGATTCCCAATTTTTCGACGGCCAAAAGCCCCATGCAGATGATGGGCGCCATGATAAAGACGTATTGGGCAGAAAAGGCCAAAGTGGATATCAAGAAGATATACTCGGTAGCCATCATGCCCTGTACCGCCAAGAAGCACGAATGCGGTCGCAACAAGGACATGTTCAGCTCCGGCGAGCGCGATGTCGATGTGGTGCTTACCACCCGCGAATTGGCCCGCATGATCAAGCAGGCAGGCATAGACCTCTTAAACCTTCCCGACGAAGAAGCGGACAGCCCCATGGGACCTTATACCGGAGCCGGCACGATATTCGGCGCAACGGGCGGCGTCATGGAGGCTGCGCTTCGATCCGCCTATTATCTCATTACCAAGGAAGAGCTCAAGGAAGTGGAGTTTACAGGGGTGCGCGGGATGTCCGGAATCAAGGAAGCACGCATCAACGTAAAGGGAACCGAAGTTCGCGTCGCCGTTGCTCACCAGATGGGCAACATCGCGGCAGTGCTGGACCAGGTCCGAAGCGCCCAGGCTGAGGGGAAGGAAGTCCCCTGGCACTTTATCGAGGTTATGGCGTGCCGCGGCGGCTGCATCGGCGGCGGCGGACAGCCCTATGGAGCTACCGACGAAGTGCGTAGGCTGCGCATCAGAGGCATCTACAACGACGACGTGAAGAGTACCTACCGATGTTCGCATCTTAACCCGTACATCACGCAGATATACAAGGAATTCCTTGGCGAGCCCAACAGCCACAAGGCCCATGAACTCCTGCACACGCACTACAGGCCGCTCGAACTCTACAACAAGTAATTTTTTTGTAGCATCGCAAGCCGATCAAGGCCGCCGGGTTTATAAAACCGGCGGCCTTGTTTATTGGCGGATGGACGGACCCCATGCTATACTGAGTGGGGGTCTGTCCCCCGGAGGTTGGTTTTGAACGGAAAGCGCTGGCTGATCGCGATTATGGGCGTGCTGATGCAGTTGTGCCTGGGCACAGTGTACGCATGGAGTTTCTTCCAGAAGCCGATTATGAAGGAGTTCGGGTGGAGCAATACCCAGGTTATCTGGATATTCAGCATTGCCATCTGCTTTTTGGGTCTGTCCGCGGCCTGGGGCGGCATCAAGCTGCCTAAGTTCGGTCCACGGAGATTGGCTGTAGCCGGCGGCCTTCTATATGGGGCAGGCTGGATATTGAGCGCGCTTGCGATGAAGCTGCACAACCTTCCTTTGTTCTACGCAAGTTTCGGCATCGTCGGTGGATGCGGTCTCGGTTTGGGCTATGTAACTCCGGTAGCGACCGCTGTAAAGTGGTTCCCGGAAAAAAAAGGTTTTATAAGCGGCATGGTGGTGATGGGCTTCGGTCTGGGTGCGCTGTTCATGTCCAAGCTGCTGGCTCCGCTATTCTTGAGTTTGACCGACAATAATCTTTCGCTTACCTTCGTCTGCATAGGTTCTGCCATGCTCGCATTAATCGTATTTGCGGGTCTATTCATGAAAAACCCGTCCGCTCCCGGCGGCCCTGCCACCGCTGAAGCTATCCCCGGATTGTCCGGCTCGGATGCCAGGGCATCGATATTCTCGGTGAGATTTCTAGTGCTTTGGTTAATATTTTTTTCTAATATTTGCGCGGGCATGATGTTTATAGGCTTGCAATCTCCCATGTTGCAGGACATGCTCAAGACGGCGGGATCGGCTCTGGGTCCCCCCGGATTGGCAGCCGCTGGAGCTACGCTCATCGCCTTAAGCTCGCTGTTCAATGGCATCGGCCGGTTTTTATGGGGCGGAGTATCCGACAGGATCGGGCGCATGCCGACGTTCCGGATGCTTCTCGGCAGCCAGATTGTAATATTTATAGTGCTGATTTTCGTAAAAAGCCCGCTGGTATTCGGCTTCCTCGTGTGTTACGTCCTCTTGTGCTATGGCGGCGGGTTTGGAACCATGCCTGCCACCGTGAACACCATGTTCGGAGGCGCTCTCATGCCCGTAATATACGGTTTCATGCTTACGGCGTGGTCCGCCGGCGGCATCGCGGGGCCGCAGCTGGCGGCTAGGATCAGGGATCTGTACGCGGACAGGGCACCCGCGATAACGTTTGCAGCCGGAGCGGCGATTCTTTGCGCCGGTTTCGTGCTGTCGCTGCTGCTGAGCGATAAGAAGTCACCGTTAATCCTGCAAGAAGGCGCAATGCAGGCAAAGCCAATAAAATAGTCGCGTATGATGGAAAAGCAGTGTTATATGGCTGCATAAGCTTGAAGCATTTGTCCCAACCTGCTATGGTGCAGTTAGCAGTTGCGGTGATCGGCTAGGTCGATGGCTGACTAAGACTGCGGCGGTCGCTTCCATGCACCCGCCTTAAAAAAACAGGAGCCTTCATGAGCCCACTCAAGAGCTTGCATGCCGATGCCGGCGAGCTTTCACCGCGCATCAATCTGGCCGTCAGCCTGATTAGCGCCTACCTTGCCGTTCAGATGATTTCGGACATTGCCAGCCTCAAAATAGGCATCGTAGCGGGTCTGGCGGTGGATCTTGGCACCTTCCTGTACCCGATAACGTTTACCCTGCGCGACCTCGTGCACAAGGCTATCGGCAAAAAGGCCGCGCGCAGCCTGGTATTCGCGGCAGGCGCAATAAATTTGGTCATGGCATGTTATTTATTTTTAACAACGCTGATTCCCGGCGACCCATCCTGGGGCATGGACGCCGAATGGGCCAGGGTGCTTGGTCCCGTGTGGCGCATCGTGCTGGCGAGCATACTGGCGGAAGTCGTATCCGAGCTCGCGGATACGGAGATTTATCACAGGATCGCAGGTCCGATGTTCGACAGGTACGGCGAAAAACATGCATGGATAGCGGTACTCGCCAGTAACGGCCTGGCCGTTCCGCTGGATAATTTTATCTTCTGCGGGCTGGCTTTCTGGATAAGCCTGCCGGGTAGCCCGGGCCTGCCTTTTTCGGTGGTAGCCCAGATATTCCTGTTGAACCTGGCGGTAAAATTCGGCGTGACGCTGCTCAGCCTGCCGGCGATATACCTAATCAAGGGGCGGGTGCGCGACTGAGCATCCGCGGCAAAAGCGGCGGCCTGCTAACCCTGGATATTTAGCGAGGAGTTTCTATGGAAAAGACCAGCGCCAATAGTCCCCTGCGCATAGATTCCGTCCAGGTACCCGGATGCAAAGGCTTGGTAGGCATGACGATCTGTCCCGGAAAAAAGCAGCCGGAAGGCCGGTCGGGTTCATGGCACCGGGATTTGGCCACCGATTTGGCCGCGATTGCACAGTGGGGAGCCGCCATCCTCGTAAGCCTCATCGAGCCGCATGAGTACGGGAAGGTCGGGGTGTCCGATTTGGGGGAAAAACTGCCGCCGTCCATACGGCATATCAAGCTTCCTATAAAAGATTAGTCCATCCCCGATGAAGCATGGGAGGATTCCTGGAAAATTCAAGGGCAGCTTATACGCTCGGCCCTTATATGCGGAAAACGCGTGTGCATCCACTGCATGGGTGGGCTCGGCCGCACGGGGACGATAGCCGCCATGTTGCTCGTGGAGTTCGGCAGCAAGCCAGGCGACGCCATAACTGCGGTGCGAGCGGCCAGGGCTGGTGCGATTGAGACGGTCGAGCAGGAGAATTTCGTACGGTCGCGCAAGCCACTCGAGTTATAGAATATTATCGGTGCCTCGCTGCGGCATCGTCGGCAGGTATTCGAGATTGATTTTACCCAGGGATTCAAGCAGGTTACGCTTCCCGAGTGAAGATCCGCCTGTAAGCGCCTCGACTCGATTCCGCACGCGGTCGCGTTCCGAGTTGTCGTTGAAGCCGCAGGTGCAGGTGCTGGATAAAAGGCCAAGCTCGCCCGCCAGCCCGATTATCTGCTTTTCCTCCACCAGATACAGCGGCCGCAGTACCCGAAGCGGATATTTATGGTACTGGACGACCGGCGGCATGGTGGATAGTTCCGCCTTGTTGAGCATGTTCATAAACAGGGTTTCGAGCACGTCGTCGAGGTGATGCCCCAGTGCTATGGCCGTGTAATCGTGCTCCAGCGCGTACTTGATAAGCTCGGTGCGGCGCTGAGTCGAACACCAGAAACAGTTCATGGTGCGGCCCGGCTTGAGCCGTTCCTTTACGCCCACGTCGATCGTAACGAGGGGCATGCCCCAGTCGGCGTACATGGCCGCGAGCACGGGCGACATGGCGTTGGGAGAAAAATCGTTCCTGATATGCAGCGCGGTAAATTCCGCGCGGATGCGGCCGTGTTTTTTTTTAAGCGCAAGATCGCGCGCCAATATGGATGAATCCTTGCCGCCGGACGCCCCGATGAGTATTCGATCTCCTGGTTGCAGCATGTCCCAGGTCTTAAGCGCCTTTACGACGAGTCCGTCGACGATCTGTTCGAGGGTTTTTCCCATGGCTATTTTTTACCGAATACAACCTGAGGCTGCGTCTTGTTGCGGAATAAAACTTCACCCATGGGCTGGAACAGGCTTTGGTTCTCCAGGGACAGCTGCTTGTATACCGGCTGGGAGAGGAGCAAATCCTGCTTGAACTCGCGGCAGAGCGAATCCAGCCTGGCGGCGACGTTTACCGTCTCTCCCACTACCGCGACGCGAACCAGACCCGATGCCGCCGTCAATTCACCCGCTACGACCTTGCCCCCGTGAATTCCTATGCCAATGTGTTTGACGATCGGCAGTTTGTGGTCGGCCAGGTCTTCCTGAAAGTATATAAATTCCGCCAAAAAATCCCGGGCGCAGGCTACGGCAGAGTCCTGTGGATTCTTCTCTCCCAGCAGTCCGAACACGGCGATGACCGTATCGCCAACAAATTGCTCGATGATACCGTGATTCCTGCGCACGACGATATCCCACAGCGCGTAATAGCGGTTCAGGAGCCCGATTGTCTCCGAGGCGCCTTCTTTTTCCGCGATCGGGGTAAAATTCCAGAGGTCCGCGTACAATATGACTACCTCGCGATTTTCTCCGGTACCCAGCGCGGCACGCGTGTCTATGGGAATGCTTGGAGGCTCTACCGTGGCATAAATCGTGTCCAACCGATATTTAAGCGATATCTGCTTTACCTTGTCTGACAGTTGGAACAGGCCAAACATAAGAGCGCCGAACATAAAGAAAATATGCTGAACGGGTTTGGCGAATTTAACGAATGCCGGAATGAAGTTATCGATTGAAAGCGCCTTTAGAAGCTCGAAATAGCGAAGCCCGCCGGCTTCATAGGATTTTGAGACTCCCAGGCGCAAATCAAGGTAGAAATAGAAAAACACAAACGTAAAGATCGTTCCAAAGCTCAGGAAAACCTCGGTTATTCGTTTGGGCCATTTGCGCTTGAACAACAGGCCAAGCGCCTGGATTGCGCCTAAATAAAGTGCGGTAATCCAGAGGAAGAAACTGGCCATGTCCAAAAGATCGCTGGAACCCGCAAGAATCCGGGTCAATGAATACGCAGCCGGCGTAATGCACGAGAACAGCAGCCTCTGCAGCGGCTTATGCCCGTTGCGCGCAAGCAAAGACGTCTGCATAAGCAGGAATCCGATAAGAACGATGAGGGCAATGGTATCCGGCCGGATTATCGCCGGCGAGGCAAATAGGGCAATTATGAAAAAAAGGACGAACTGGCTCGAGTAGAGGAAAAACTCCTCGTAAAAGCGTCTTTGAAAGAACTTCATGACCACCTCGCTGGCGAAGGATGGGGTTATGCGTCAAACTAGGCAGTAAATTAACGCAACGGTTCCCATAGTACCTTAAAAAAGGATAAAATGAAACAAGTTTTGGTAATTTTGAGGAGCCGTTTTAGATGAAGCCATGTTTTACGCTTACAAAAATCATAGTGTTAAGCTATTTTTTGACGCTTGTGCTGGGACTGTCCTGCAGTGGCAAGTTCGACCGGGAAGGCCTTGCGGCAGAGGCGCAGCTTTCGAGCGACGCAAAGGAAATCGTGATTATAAATACTTCCTCGGCAAAGGGTATCCAGGGGGAGACAATGGCGGCTCGCCGGCTTTTTCTGGTTAAGCCAAGCGAGATTTCCCCTGCCGAGCAGCTTTCCCGGCTTTTAGCCGTCCAGGGCGCCGATACCAGGGTAAAAGCTATTGTCGTTTCGCCGGCCATTCGGGGCACCGCCAGCGCATTTGCATCGCTGCGGGAAAAGCGGCCGGACTTGCTTCTGTATGCGATAGATTCGGAGGAAGATTATCTTGAAATCGAAGAATCCGCTACATTCGTGGTATCGACAGACCAGGAGGCGGTAGCATATTCCGCGGTTTGGGCAGCCGCGCGCTTAGGCTGCACTCGATTTGTCTATGTTGCTTCGCGGCCGCCCCAGCCCGATGGCGAGGCTGGCCATAGGCAGGCCGTTCTCGCAAAGGCGGCAGCCGAGTTTGGGCTGGACTTTGCGGATGCGAGCCTTGTCTCTAACGAAGCTCTTCCGCTGGTTATTGGAATGAAGTCCGCGGGAAGCAAAACAGCATTTTATCTTGCAGGGGAGTCGGTGATCGAACCAATGCTGGCGGCCATAGTGCAGGAAGGCGGAATCGTGGCCGGAATGTATCCAGGCTCTTTTTTGATGGAGCATCCGGAACTGGCGGGTGCAGCTCCCCCGGTCGCCGACCCGGCAAGCGTTCTGGCCAGTCTCGAGAAGGCCATCGGCCTGCAAGGCGGCTCGGGCCGTCTGGTACTTCCCGGCTATCCCGAAGGTGCGGCCCTGGAAGCGGCTGTTATACTTTCTTTGCAGCAGTCGATTCAAAACAAGACGGGAAAGCCGGATTCGGCGCAGTTTCATGTTTTCCTCAGGCAGGTAACGTCGAATATATCCTGGCGGGTGGATTATTCGATGGACAGGCAGACAGGAGTCCGATCGAGGAATCATCTTTTGGTTTTCCAGGATCTGTATTTGATCGGCAGAGGCTATTTGCCATTTACCAAAGGAACCATCCCGGACGGCTATAGGCGTTAGCAGCTTGTTGAAAAAGCTTGTGGCTTTTCCAACAAGCTAAAACATTCCTCGCATTTGATTACAAATGCTGCGGAAATGTTACATTTTGGAAGTGTTGAAAATCCTCATCCGAGGATTTTCAACACCCTGTTGGACTCTCGTGCAAGCAGGCTTCCTTAACACTGCTGGGTACCTTGAAAATCATGAGTTTTTCGAAGTACCCTACACTTGGGTCAATGTAATTCAGGGAGGGAAAATGAATCGTTTCGCTAAAATCGCCTTGGCTTTAATCCTGGCCGCTTTTTTTACGGCACCTTTGCTGGGCCAGCAGCCCAAGCAGGAACTGAACAAGAAGAATCTGGCAAAGTTCATCGCCGATTACGCCCCGTTGATGAAGGAAATGGAAGCCCTTCAAGATGAGATAGACAGCCCCATCGATCCATTTGCGGATGAATCCGCAAGCGGCGCAAATCTGAATATCGCCGTGCTCAAGGAAAACGTCAAAAAAGCCGCGGATAATCCGAAGATAACGGCAATGCTGAAAAAACGGGCCTGGGGCACGGAATTTTGGGATGTTCTTATTACCGTAACTTTTTGCGCGCTGTATATACAGATGGAAGACCTGGGCAGCGCCGGGGCAATGCCGCAGCTGCAGGATTATCTGAACTCCATGAAGGCTGGTCTGAATCCCGCCGACATCGCGCTCGTCAAGGATAGCAAAGCCTCGGTATTTGAGGCGATGGATATGTAAATTGGACGCCGCTAAAGGAAGAGTCTTTTGCGCTCGGCGCCCCTAAGTCTTGAATTTGCTCGTTTCGTCTATGAGTATGTTCGTGCTGGCGGACGTGTTTGAGGAAAGTTCGAAGCTATCCTGCGCGGCCTTGTTGATTTCCACCGTGCCCAGGGCAATTTCGGACATGCCGTTTTCCAGTTCGCTGGACAACTGCAGCAAATGACGCATCTCCACGAGAACCGTACTGGAACCTTCCTGCATTTCGGCTGCGGAAGTGCGCACATCCGAGGTTATCATGTTTATTTCGGCCAGGGACTCGAGTATCTGGGAGGAGCCGGAACTTTGCTCCTGCATGGCGTATTTTATTTCCTCTTCGAGGCGCGACAGAATCCGTATCTGCTCCACTATGTCCTCGAAGGTGCGCAGGCTGGAATTGGAGCTGCCTACGACTGCGTCTATCACGGAGCGTATCGACCTGATGTTCAGGGCTATCGTCTTGGATTGCTTGGCGGCGTTTTCCGCCAGCTTGCGTATTTCGTCCGCCACCACGGCAAAGCCCCTTCCGGATTCCCCCGCGTGCGCCGCCTCGATGGCCGCGTTCATGGCGAGCAGATTGGTCTGGGCGGCGATGCTGGCTATCAGGCTGTTTGCCTCCTGCAAGGTTTCAGACTGCGCGTCGATTTCCTTTACCTGCGATACTACGGTACCTATGGCTTTTTGCCCGGTATCTGATTTAGTGAGCAGCTTCTCGTAGTAGCTTCCCATTCTTTCGATATTCGCCGTTACCGATTGGATATTGGCGACCATTTCTTCTATCGAGCTGGACGAGGTGCCCACGCTGTCCGACTGTCGTTCCACGAGTTTGTACAGCTGGTTTATGTTCTTCGCAATCTGCTCGATGGTTGCGCTGGATTCCGTTACCGAAGCGCTTTGGCTCAGGGATTGCTGCTTGAGATTGTCTATGTTCGCGCTTATCTGGCGAATGGCGCTCGCGGTTTCCTCGGTGTTGGACGAAAGCCGTATTACGCCGTTTTTTAGATTGTCGGCTTCCGTTTGCACGCGGTGGATGATGAGCCGCAGCATGGAAACGAAGGTGTTGAAGTTTTCCGAAAGCAATCCCAGTTCGTCGCGGGTTCGTACGTCGATGCTTCGGGTCAGGTCCGCGTCACCCGAGGAAATCTCCCCCATGCTGTTGGATACCTGCTTGAGCCTGCCCATGATATTGGTGAGAATTACGATCGAGAGCATTAGCATGATCAATATCGCTCCGACTACGACGGCCGCGATGGTTACCATGGAGCGAACGATGTCGGTGCGTTTGCCGTTTACCTCGCTTGCGGTTTCGTCGAGGTTGATATTTATTATATCCTGAATGGTTACGATGACATTGTTGCTTAAGTTGAAGGTATCCAGCGCATTGCTGCCGTACTCGCCGATCTGGGACATGCTGAGTATGGTAAGCAGGGAGTTTTTCAGGACTTTCCATTCGGCGCTCAATTCCAGTTTTGCCAGTTTCTGCTTTGCGTCCGGCGATTGTATCTGCTGTGACCCGCTCATGGAGATCATGATGCCCGAATAGTTATCGGTTAGCTCCAGTATCTCGGACTCGTACAGCGACTGGTTTTTTCCAAAAATTATGGATATCAGGGATTGAGTCTTGCTCGCGTAATTTTTTGCGTTTTCGTAGGACAGAAGTATCGAGAATCTTTGGCTCAAACCCGTAAGGCGCACGGTGGACGACAAGGCGATAATGTCTATTAACTCCGAGATCGAGGTGGAATAGTCCTTGAACGCGCTTGTATCTTCCGTGGCCCTCGATTCGACCAATTGCCGCTGCCTGTTTATGTTCCTCATGATTACTTCGAGCTTGGAAGCGAATGGACCGGAGGCGTGATTCCCTTTGATTTCAGTTGCTATTGTGGCCAAGGTTTCGTCAGTTTCCGCTTTTACCGCATCCAATCCCGGTCTATCGGCCTGGCGGAGAAGGTACAGCGTGGAAATTCCGCGTTCTTTCTGCAGTGCTGTTATCAACGCGCTTGCCCGCCGGATCGTGGCGATATTCTCCAAGGCTTCGTTCATTGAACTTATATTCCCGTACGATTGCACTACCAGCATCGTCCCAAGCCCGGACAGGAGCAGCAGCGGAATGATGGTAAGCACAAAAAGTTTTGTTCGCAGGGAAATAGTCATGAATCGTTTCCTTCGCTATGGTTTTCTGCCTCATTGTATACTGAATTGAGAAGCTCGTCGATATCGTCGATAAAGCTTTTTAAGCGAATCCGAGGTTTGCGCGATAGCAGATATTCGTAAAAAACCAGTGCTTCGGCCAGAAACGCTCCTGCTTTGCCTGGCAGTTTGAGCGAAGGATTCAATGTAGCTTTGGAAATCAGTACCAGTGCCTCAAAGGTGACAGCCCGTTCTATTCCGTTCCAAAGGGCTGTTTCCGTAATGGCAATGCCTGCCCATTGCCAGATTATGCGGCCTACCGGTACCAGTAGATTGGCGCCTACGATTCCCGCCATTACGAAAAATGTAGCAATGGGCGAAATTTTTCGTCCGGAATACCATGCCGCAATGCCGGCAAAGAAGAAAACAGCGAGGCGGATAGCCAGAAGCGGCGAAAGGATAAGCGCGAGCGAAGCGGCCAGTCCTACTGCCGCCAATACATTGGGCTTAAACGCTTTTTGCCAGCGTTCGCGGCGATTATTCCTGTCCATGGGTCTGTTCCAATTGCCTGGCAAGCCAGCTTGATCGAGACGCGAAAATATTGGCGAAGATGCCAAGCACCGTACCGCTAGCCAGCCCCAGGACAAGAAATAGAGGAGCCATATACCGGGCGCTTGCGCCGAAAACGATAATTCGCGCCAGCGCAACCTGCGCCCCATTGGAGGCCATCGCCCCGGCTATGCAGAGCCCCAGGTAGGAAATCCCTTTACGACCGAATAGTTTGCGGGCCAGGCGCATCACAAAAGCGCTGGCGATTGTGCCGGCAAGCGAAAAAAGGGCTACATAGCTGAACAGCGAGCCGGAAAGCACGCTCATGCCCAGCACTTTCATAAAAACGAGAGCGCAATAGGATCCCAGGGGTAATAAGTCCACGGCGAATAGAATGGGAAGATTGGCCAGGCCGATTCGCATGAATGGAATGGGGCGCGGCAGCATGTACTCGATAGTGGAAAGGAAAAAAGCGAGAGCCGTCAGAAAGGCGGCGCGTTTGTGTCCGCTACTATCTGACAAGGGCGTCAAGGCTGTCCTCCGTTTTTTGCGCAGAGTCGATACGCACGAATATGCCGTTGGGCAGGCAGGCAAGCCATTGGCCGTTTCCGGAAATGGAACCGCTTTGAATGCATGTCTTGTTTTTGCAGGGAGAATCCATGATGGAAGCCTGGCCATCGTGAATGTGTACCAGGGTAATGCCGCTTGTGCCCTGTATGCTTATTTCCCTGTCCTCCGAAAGCGGATAGACATAGCTCGAACCCTTGGCGGAAATTATGACCTGGGTAGGCGCGGCTCCCGCGTAAACGCCCAGGCTTACCCAAACGGTCAGCGCCACCGAGAGAGCGGCTATAAAAAAATCGGCAGGCTTAAGTCCAAGCCTGCCGGTTTTTCTGGGTTTCAAGCTGCCGTCATTTACAGCCGCAGCCGCTTCCACAGCCTTCTTCGCTCTCTTCGCCGCCGCAGCCGCCTTCGCAGTCGCAGTCGTCGCCGCAGTCGTCGCCACAGTCGCCGCCGCATCCGCCGCCGCATCCTTCTTCTCCATGCACGTGGCCATGCTCGAGTTCCTCAGGAGATGCTTCCCGTACGTCCTTGATGGTTACGTCGAAGTGGAGCGCTTTACCTGCCAGAGGGTGATTGGAATCGACCGTAACTTCTTTGTCGTTGATGCTGACTACCGTTACGATATGCATGCCGTCTTCCTGGTGAGCCTGGAACTGCATGCCCGGCTGCACTTTGTCGGAATCCGCGAATTCCTTGCGGGGAACGGTAAATACGAGTTCTTCGTCGCGCTCTCCGTATGCATCCACGGCGGCTATTTTGCAGGAGAGCTTGTCGTTGGCCTTCTTGCCTTCGAGTTCGCGCTCCAAACCCGGAATGATATTCTGGTTGCCGTGCATGTAAACCAGCGGGTCTCCGCCTTTCGACGAGTCTATAACTTCGCCTTTTTCGTCCTTGAGTTCGTACTCTATCGATACGACACGATCTTTCTGTATGATCATGATTGCCTGCCTTTGCGTGATGTGGAAAAACGAGAAGCATAATGCAAAACGTTTAAGACTACAATATAGATAATCTTTGATATTTTCAAGTGCAAATTAAGGGAAGCTCTGATAACCTTGTTGGTTACCAGAGCTTCCTTGCTGATTCCTTACAGGAATCAGGTTTCTTAATGGTCGACCTCTCAAAACTGAAGTTTTTAGAGGTCCCCTTGAGCAATCTGGGCCTTGCTCCTTTACTCAGGCTGTACTCAAGGCGCTTTAAAACCAGCCGATATTAAAATGGGGTGTTCCGCCGCGAGGCACGCCTACATTTACGCGATGGAGTTGGAGTGTTGAATCAACCTGGAAAAGCGTCTACTCTGGCTAACGTCACCGGTTACACGCTCAGCGCCATGAGCTTTATACTGTTTGCCTCGATACTTTTTACCCACATGGCTGTGTACGGATTTGAGTCCGCCCTGGCGGGTTTTCTGCTGGAAGCCTTTTCGTGGATGGCGTATGTCCTTCCTTTGTATATACTTGCGGCAGGCGTTATAGCCTTGTTTCCCGGCTTTGATCCTGCTCATATTTATATTTATCTAAGCTCCCTGATTCCCGTTTCGCTGCTGGTTTTCCTGGTACGGTTCCTGGAAGAGACGGAGTCGTGGCTGCAATACAGCGTGTTTTTGCGCTCGCTGGGATTTGCCTGGGTAATTGGCCTGTGCATCGTCCTGATAGCCTTGTCCACCGCCGGGATAGTCGCGCTCAGGTTTATTATTTTCGCTGCGCCGCCGAATCGGCGGGAAGCACCAAAATCAAGTACCGTGCACCCGGGGGATTCCAATGTCAGCAAGGAATCCGGGCAGAAATTGACCTTTTCTGTCCCCGATTTGCCACCCCCGCCGTTCCTCACTTCCGTCGAGGGCAGGCAGGCAGAAAAAGCGCCTGTACCTGCTACGCCCGATACCCTGGATTTGGACTCTGCGCCGGATCTGGAAGAGCTGGAACCTGTTGAGCCTGCCGAGCCGGAAGATGCAGCGATTCCGTTTATGCTGCGCCGCGAAATGGCATCCGGGATCAACGTTTCCTCCGACGCGATCAAGGGGAAGGATGACCCGGCATTGAACGAAGGCTTTTGGGATGATGCGAAGGACGAGGCAGAAAATCGGGTGAAGCCGGCGCTTATGTCCCGCGTGGAAGTTTTTGCGGACGGAACCCATGCAGATTCGCTGAGGGTGACCAAGGCCGCGCCTGCGAAGACGGAGGACGAATCCCTGAAGGCAGACCAGGCGCGGCTGGTAAAAAAGGAGGTGGGAATGATAGACGGGATACCCGTGCTCTCGGTTCCTCCCGCCCCTTTGCTCAAAAAAAAGCCGGCCAGGATTCCCGTCGCCTACAACATACCGACCGAAAATATATTAACTTCGTATCCCGACGGCGAGTATTGGATAGTGGACGACAAGACCCGAAGGGAAGCCGAGGTACTGCGCCAGACCTTGAAG
The DNA here is from genome assembly GCA_031402655.1 of Spirochaetota bacterium. Lineage (GTDB taxonomy): Bacteria > Spirochaetota > Spirochaetia > Treponematales > UBA12059 > JANNSO01. Next base: position 32,286 of record JANNSO010000033.1, read on the forward strand.
GAATTCAATATCGAAGCCGAGGTTACGGGCATCCGCAAGGGACCGGTAATCACGATGTTCGAGATATTGCCCGCGCCGGGCGTCCGGCTTTCCAAGATAGCGGGCCTGTGCGACAATATAGCGCTGCGGCTCGCGGCTTCCAGCGTGCGTATCGTGGCTCCGATTCCCGGCAAGCACGCGGTGGGCATCGAGGTGCCCAACGACAAGCGCTCCATCGTATCCTTCAAGGAAATCGTGGAAAACGAAACCTTCAAAAGCGCCAAGATGGAAGTTCCCGTGGTGCTGGGCAAGGATATAACGGGAGAAGTCCAGTACATCGACCTTACGCAGACGCCGCACCTGCTCATCGCGGGATCCACCGGCTCGGGCAAGTCCGTCTGCGTCAATTCCATCATCCTGTCGATTCTGTACCGGCGCTCGTTCAACGAGGTAAAGCTGATACTCATCGACCCCAAGATCGTGGAGTTAAAATTATATAATGGAATACCGCATCTCCTGACTCCGGTGATAACAGAGCCCAAGAAGGCTTTTCAGGCGCTTCAATATTGCATCTGCGAGATGGAACGCCGCTACAGCCTCCTGGACGCGATGGGCGTGCGGGATATCCGGTCGTACAACCGCAAGATCGTGGAAAAAAACATGGCCACGACCAAGCTGCCGTACATCATCGTCATCATAGACGAGTTCGCCGACCTCATGGCCACGACGGGCAAGGAGCTGGAGTCCACGCTCGCCCGCCTTGCGGCGATGTCCCGCGCCGTGGGCATACACCTGGTGCTCGCGACCCAGCGGCCCAGCATCGACGTAATCACGGGACTCATCAAAGCCAATATCCCCAGCCGCATCGCCTTTATGGTGGCCAGCAAGTTCGATTCGCGAATCATCATCGACGCGGTAGGCGCGGAAAAGCTGCTGGGCAAAGGCGACATGCTGTTCTCCAGCGCCTGGGACGCGTTTCCCTGCCGCATGCAGGGAGCTTTCGTATCGGACGACGAAGTGGAGCGGGTCGTTGAATACGTAAAGACCCTGGGCGAGCCGAATTATATCGATGACGAGATTTTCATCGACGACGAGGACGAGGATGACGGTCCTTCGCTTTTTGACGAAGAAGACGATGATCCGCTGTACGAAAAAGCGCTTGAGATAGTTTTATCACAGGGAAAAGCGAGTGCGTCGTTCCTGCAGCGCAAGCTCAAGATCGGATACAACCGCGCGGCGCGGCTGGTCGAGCTGATGGAAGAAAAAGGGATAGTAGGACCGCAGCAGGGGTCCAAGCCGCGAAATATCATGCATAATCCCGAAATGGGCGGCATGAGGCCGCCGAGCCCAAAGGCTCGCTACGTCCCCGATTTTACCGAGGGCGACGAGGACGCCGGGGAATGAAAAAAATCGGTTTGCTGGGGTCGGGGCAGCTGGGCAGGATGACCATCGAGGAATCGCGGAAGCTTCTAAGCTGTATCGAGGTGCTGTCCCCCGAATACCCGTCTCCTGCCGCGCTTATCGCCGACGAGACGCTTATAGGCGCTCTGGACGACTTCGACGCCATACAGGAAATGGCGGACCGCGTGGACGTCCTGTCCTACGAGATCGAGCATGTCAACGTGGACGCGCTGCTGTTTGCCCAGAGCCGTGGCAAGGTGGTTATTCCGCCGGCTGAAGTTCTCGCGCTGATCCAGGACAAGGCGGCACAAAAAAGCCTCATGGATTTGGCCGGGATTCCAAGCGCGCCGTGGCTATTCGCAGGCGACGGCAGCCAGGCCGCCACGACGGAAAGCCTCTTGGAGGCCGCAAGGAAACTGGGCGGTTTCCCGGTCGTGCAAAAAGCGCGCAAAGGCGGCTATGACGGTCGAGGAGTTTCGGTAATAAGGAACGAAGAGGACGCCAGGGGGATTTCCGAAGGCGGAAGATTGCTGCCTGTGCCGAGCTTCGTGGAACGGTGCATAGATTTCAGCAAGGAACTTGCCGTTGTGCTGGCCCTCGATACGTTCGGGAATTCGGCGGCGTATCCATGCGCTGAAATGATGTTCGATTCACGCGCCAACCTGTGCGATTCCGTGCTGATGCCCGCTCGCGAACCTTTACCCATACTCGAAGAGGCCGAACGCCTGGCTAAGGCGACGGTAAATGCGCTCGCGCAAGCCGCCGGTGAAAAAGCCTCGAAATCCGGTAATAAATTTGTAATGGGCGGTATCTTCGCCGTGGAGCTTTTTTTAACTCGCGATGGCAGGGTGTTGGTAAATGAAACCGCTCCGCGTCCGCATAACAGCGGCCACCTTACGATGGAGGCCTCTGTAACAAGCCAGTTTTCCCAATATTACAGAATACTGGCCGGCTATCCGCTTGGATCCACGGAACAGGTCCGTCCCGCCATGATGGTAAACCTGCTTGGAGAGGAAGGCGCGCACGGCGAGCCTGTCTACGGCGGCCTTGAGCGAGCGCTCGCGGTTCCCGGCGTTACCGTGCATCTGTATGGCAAGGGCGAAGTAATGCCGTTCCGCAAAATGGGTCATCTTACGGCACTGGGAGCCACCTCGGAAGAAGCAGTCGCCCGGGCCGAATCGGCCAGAAGCTTTATAAAGATACATGGCGCTTCAAAAGCACAGTAGCTTCGCTAGTTCGGCGACAATTTTTTCGGGATTGGCGGAAGCATCGACCCGGTAATGCGCGCAGGCTTCGTAATGAGCCCTGCGGCTGTTGTAGAGTGCTTCCGGGTCTCCGGCGAGCATTGGCCTGCGCGGGTCACCCTGTATCCGCGGGAGCAGCACCGGCCATGGTGCGTCAAGCCAGAAAACTATCCCATTGTCATGCATCGCCCTGAGAGTGGCAGGATTTGAGCAGGCGCCTCCCCCGGTTGCGATTATGGAAAATATGCCGCTGGATGCATGCCTGGCGATCAAGGCGGATTCAGCCTTCCTGAAATCTTTTTCACGCCCATCGAAAAAAATATCGCTGATAGGCTCGCCGAAAAAAGTTTCCAGCTCGGCGTCGATGTCGACGAAAGGCAGCTTGCAAACAAGTGCCAGCAATCTACCTGCGCATGTCTTGCCGCTGCCCATGAAGCCGACGATGAACGCCGGCTTGGTTTTTTTGCTGCCACCCGGGTCCGCTATTTTGGCGGCTAGTGATGTTACCATTTTATCACGGCTTTTAATGCCTGCCTGCATGCGATGAATACGGCCGCGCTAAAAACGGTCTGCGCGTACATGAGTCGCGTCGCCTTCCTTATGTCGCCTGGTTCCGGTTCTCTGCCCCGGGGGTTCATGAAGGGCTTGTCTACGATGCCCTCGTCGTAGCTCGCCGGGCCTCCCAGGCTAATTCCAAGCGCACCCGCGTATGCGGCTTCAGGATGTCCGGCATTCGGGCTTGCATGGGCAAGGCGGTACTTGAAAAACGACTCGAGCGAGCCCTTGAGACTGAAACCCAGTACCGGAGCCGCAACGCAGGCAAGCAGGGACGAGATGCGTGCCGGCAGGTAATTTACCGCGTCATCCGCCCTGGCCGGAAAAAATCCAAAATAGAAATACCGGGCATTTTTATGCCCGAACATGGAATCCATCGTATTTATGGCGCGATATGCAAATGCGGCTGCCGGGCCAAAAATGCATGCCCAGAACAGGGGCGCGGCAACTCCGTCTATTGAGCTTTCGGCGACGCTTTCGACCGCCGCCCGGGAAACCTCGCCGTAAGAAAGGTATTCGGTCTTTCTGCCTACAATCATTGACACTGCGATTCGTCCGGTCAGCGGCTGGGGTAAAGCGTTTTTCATGTCGCTGCGCAATGCCCTCTCGATGCGCAAAGCGTGCCTTGCCAGATCGGACGGCGCGATGGAAGCCCAGATAATGAATATATCCGCGATAATGCCCGGTATAACGCCAGCGCGGCGCGCCAGGAAGCCAAGGAGAAGCGCGAAGGCGATCGCGCAGCCGCAGACGGCGAGCCACGAGCCGAATCCCGCCATTCGCAGGCGTATCCGGCTGTCCTCTTTTCCAGGCGTTAAAAACAAATAACGTGATGCTGATTCGGCTTTGGCGGCAAGCGCTCCGAGCAGCCTTACCGGGTGGAGGCTGAAGTCAGGGTCTCCGACCGCGGCGTCGACGGTCAGTGAAGCTATGATTACTAGTACAAAATAGTCGTTCACAATCCCGCCGCCTTTCTTATGGAGTCCATGTCTATGGAAGACTTGACTGCCTCCGCAAGAATATCCAGCCTGGAATTAAGATCGGGCGTCGCAGAAGGCGGTTTTTTTGCAATGCCTTTTTTGAGGCGTATTAGATTCAAGTAGTAATTCCTGAACGCGTCGGAATCGAAGACGCCGTGGAGGTATGTTCCCCATAACCTGGAATTTCCGTAGCCGAGTACCGATTGGTCCTTTCGCAGGAATGCGGCCTTCAGCTCGCTGCCTGGCAGGGGAGACGTGCTTCCATGGTGAATCTCGTAGCCGTTTACCGGAATGTTTGCCTCCGCCCAGGTTGCCTCCGCTCTTGTTAATGTTTTTTCACTCCTAAATTCCGTTGCGACGTCCAGCAGTCCTAGCCCTTGGGTAACTGCATGCGCGGATTCAACGCCGTCTAAATCGAGTATCTTAAATCCCATCATCTGGTAGCCCCCGCAGATACCCGCGATAAAGCCTCCCTTTTTGGCGAAAGCCGTCATGGCGCCGGCAAGGCCTGTGTCCCGAAGCCACGCAAGGTCTGCGACGGTGGATTTCGTTCCCGGAATTATCACGGCGTCGTAATTTCCCGACGCCAGCTCAGCGCCGGACTTTACGGCTTCCACCGAAACGTCGGTATCCTGGGCGAAGGCGTCCATGTCGGTGAAGTTGGATACGCGGGGCAGCCTCGGAACTGCGATCCTGATGGCCGAGTTCCTGTCGCCTTTTGCCTTGATTACCGGTTCGTCCTCGTCGGGTATGTCCAAATCGGCCAGAAAGGGAACGCAGCCGAGCACGGGGTATCCTGTTCGGTCGGCGGTCATCGCGAACGCGTCGCCGAGCAGGGCGGGGTCGCCCCTGAATTTATTTACGATGAATCCCGCAAACAGCCTGAGCTCCGCCGGGGAAAAGGTGCTTGCGTGGCCGATGAAGGATGCGAATACGCCACCCCGGTCTATGTCGCCAACCAGCAGGACTTTTGCGTCGGCATAAAGGGCTGCTCCCATATTTACGAAATCGCGGGATTTCAGGTTGATTTCTGCCGGGCTCCCCGCGCCTTCGAGTATGATCAGCTCATGCTCCGAAGCCAAAGAGTCATAGGCTTTCCTGGCCGTGGCTTTCATGTGTTCGTGGTTGGCGTAATACTCTTGTGCCTGGTAGCGCGCATAGGGCTTGCCCATCAGGATTATCTGCGAGCCTTTGTCGCTCTCCGGTTTTAGGAGCACCGGGTTCATCCGGGCATCGGCATCAAGGCCGCAGGCGCAGGCCTGCACCGCCTGAGCCCTGCCTATTTCCAGGCCGTCGGGGGTAACGGCGGAGTTCAGCGACATGTTCTGCGCTTTGTACGGGGCTACATCGATCCCTTCGTTTCTGAATATCCTGCACAGGGCGGCGCTTATGAGGCTTTTGCCCGCGCTTGACGAGCAGCCCTGGACCATGAGAGCCCTTGCCCGGTGCGGCTTATAGCCAGGTGATTGTTTTTTGTCCCCCGTGGCCGGGGCGAAGATGGCATGCAAAGCCCCGGTGATGCGGTCGTTTTCTTCCGGCGTGCGTATGGCCAGCCGGACATGGTTTGCATCCAGCCCGGGGAAATTCGAGCATCTTCGGGCGGCGATGCCGTGCTTGAGCATCTCGGACGCTATGTCTCCGGACTCGGGCGTTCCCTTGGCTTTAAGTAAATAAAAATTTGCTAAAGTCGGAAACACCTCGATGTTCCCAATTTTTTCGAGGGATTCCCTGATGCGAAGGTATTCGGTGCGGACCAGATCCATGGTCCGGGTTTTTCTCTCCGTCGCCTGCGCGTCGGTAAAGGCGCGGTATGCAAAAGCTTCGGCGACGGAGTTGAGCGGCCAGTTGGGAAGGGCGCGGCGGAGCAGTTTCGCGACGTGTGGATTGCAAAGCGCATAGCCCGCCCTAAGGCCGGGAACGCACCAGAATTTAGTCATTGACCGAAGGATGATTATATTACTTTTTGTGGAAAGCGACTCCAAGGATTTCAGGGATGCGGCCGCCGCTTGAGGCATGTCCACAAAATCGATGAAAGCCTCATCGATCACGAAGAAAGAGTCCGGATAAGAAGCCGAAAGCATGAGGATGCAATCTGGGTAGTTCCCGGGCATCAGACCCGTAGGATTGTTCGGCGCCGCGATCCATAAGACCGATCCGGGCTTGAATTCGGGAGGCAACAGGCCCATGCCGCTGATAGGGCCAATGTCGTAGACGCCGCAGCCGGCGGATTCCGCGGCTTCGCGATAGCTTGCGTAGCACGGTTCGGTTATAAAATGATACGGGGTGGTATTGCCCATGCTGCCAAGGACTTTTGCCGCGGCGAACATGAGTTCGTCGGCACCGTTGCCGAAGACGATGCATTCCGTGTCGAGGCTGAGCGCTTTCGCGGCTGCCGACCTAAGCCGGCGATAATCGGGATCAGGATAGCGGCTCGATTCCCGCCTGCCTTCGTTGAAGGCGGCGTCCAGCCAGGGAGGCGGTCCCAAAGGATTGAGGTTGGCGCTTGCGTCGAGTATGTCCGGCCCCTCGAGGCCGACGGTTTTGGCTAGTTCCCGGATGTTGCCTCCGTGCACGGTATGCTCCTTCACGGCCGCGCGCTTTTTTTTCTGGCTAAAGGCAGGACGAAGCGCCCGTAGCCGTCATGCGTTCCGTGAAGAAATTCGGTTTCGTACGCCTCCTCGAGGTGGGCTGGGGTAAGAACCGCGTCGCACGAGCCAAAAACAATGTTGCCGGCTTTTCCGATGAGGAGGACTTTGTCCGCATATCTGCGGGCGGAGTTTACGTCGTGCAGGCTTACGAGGATTCCTTTTCCGGTGCGCGATATCGCCTTGAGGGTCTCCATGAGCTCGAGCTGTCTTCCGGGGTCCAGGTGCGCCGCGGGTTCGTCCAGGGCGAGCAGGGGCGTGTCCTGCGCCAGCGCGCGGGCGATCAGGACCCGCCTGGATTCCCCGCCGGAAAGCTCGGAAACGCAGCGGTCGGAGTATTGCCTGACGTCCATGCTATCCATTGCGATATCGATGGCCTCCTCATCGAGGCCGCTCAGGTTCCTGAAAGGACCCGTGTAGGTATACCTGCCCTGGGCCACCGTTTCCCGCACGGTAAAAGACCATGCCGAATCGGACAGCTGCGGCACCCAGGAAACGAGCCTTGAGCGTTTCGATGCGCTCAGGCTGTCGAGCCTGATTCCGGAAAGCATGGTGCTTCCGCCGAGCGCGGGTAATAAACCTATAACAGTCTTTAAAAGCGTCGTCTTGCCGCAGCCGTTGGGGCCGAGCATGGCTACGAGGGTTCCGGGCTCTACCGAAAAACTTACGTTTTCAAGTATTGCCCTTGATTCGTATCCCGCATCGATGCCGGTGGCGCGGATCAGGGCGGAAGTGTTTTCCTTTATTGCGGCGGCAGGGACGCTCATAGTTTTTCCAGCCCGCGCCGCGATATCTTGTAGAGGAAGAACGGTGCGCCTATCAGTGCGGTAATGGCCCCTACGGGCATTTCTACCGGAGCGAAAACGGTACGGGCCGCCGCGTCGGAAAGCATGAGGAGCGTGGCTCCGAGTATCGCCGAGGCGGGTATCAGCTTCCTGTGCGTAGGTCCTACGAAACGGCGCGCCAGGTGGGGGCACACCAGGCCCACAAAGCCTATGGCGCCGGATATGGCCACGGCCGCCGATACCGAAAGCGCGGTGACCAGTCCAAGGGCCAGCCTCGCCCGGCCCGGACGCAAGCCCAGGCTCGACGCCGTTTCGTCGCCGGAAGACAGGACGTCCAGCACGCGGGAAGAAGCCAGCGCCACGCTAAACCCTATCAGGAGGGCTGGCAGCGCCGAAAGCAGATCATTCATGCCGCGGCCGGAAAAACCGCCGAGCAGCCAAAAAAAAGCGCGGTGCAGGTCTTTGTCCTTCAGCGCAAGCATGACGGAAACGAGCGCGGAAAAAAGCGAGCCCAGCGCGGTGCCAGCGAGCAGCAGGGTGGACGCTTCCGCCCGGGTGCGCGAGGTTCCCGATACAAGGTACACGATCAGCGTAGCAAGGAGACCGCCTGCGAACGCGGCGGTTCCGATGGCCGAAAATCCGAGAAAGCTCAGCTCCAGTCCCAGGGCAATCGCGCAGACCGCCCCGAAGGCCGCACCGCTGGAACTTCCTATAACATAAGGATCCGCCAGCGGATTTCTGAACAGGCCCTGCAGCACCGCCCCCGACGTCGCAAGGGAAGCTCCGACGACGGCTGCCAGCATGGCCCTGACGAGCCGCAGTCGGATGATTACCGTAAACGGGTCGGCATCCGCCATGGCGCCGCTTTGGAAAAGCGCGGACAGGACCTTGAGCGGCGGAATGAAGACGGCTCCCAGCGCCAGGGCGGCGACAAGCGATAGCGCAAGGCTGAGCACGAGAAGCGCATGAATCGCGGGCGAGCGAAGCCTGGAGCCGTTTTTTTTCATCGTTTACTTGAACAATTCAGGGTAAAGGCGCTTGGCGATAAGCTCCACGGCAAGCACGAAACGTGGGCCTGCCCTCGAAACGATGTCGCCGTCGAACAGCGCCACGTTCCCCAATTTTACCGCCCTGATGCCGCCCCAGCCTGGACGAAGTGCCAGTTTTTCGCCGCTGACGTTGCTCCCCATGTATTCCGATGCCATGATGTAGTCCGGGTTGGCCGCCACTATCGCCTCGAAGCTTACCGTTGGGTAATCCTCCTTGACGTTCTGGAATACGTTGCGCGCTCCGGCGGCTGCCAATACCCTGCCGATAAAGCTGTTGGGACCTGCGGACATCAGCGGTTCGTTCCATATTTCCCAGAATACGAGCGGGCGGTTCTTCTCGGGCACCGGCGATGTCTTGTCGCTTACCGCCTTTACCCGCGCCTTCATCGAGGCTATTGCCACCGAGGCTATTTTTTCATCACCTCCGGTGAGGCCGCCCATTTCGACGACGGCGTAAATATCCTCGAAGGTGTTCAATTTTACCGCGATGAAGCGAATACCGGCGCTTTCAAACCCGGCCGCCAATGATTCGTGTGCACTGAGTTCCCCGATTACCAGATCGGGTTTCAGCGAGATTATCATTTCCACGCTTATGGTTTTTGCCGAGAATCCGCCGATTTTGGCCATTTTAGCGGCTTCTGCGGGATAGTTGCAGTAGGTCGTCACTCCGACGATTTTAGCTCCGGCTCCGGAAGCAAAAAGGTTTTCGGTGATGGCGGGCGACAGCGAAACGATGCGCTGGGCCTTGGCCGGTAGCGTGATTGTTTTATTGCGCGCATCGGTAAAACTTACCGTTTGGGACCAAACGGCAGCCGGGACGACAAGAGTCGCCAAGAGGATTGCAAGAATCCTTTTCATGTGTGTTCTCCTTTGCTCTTCAAGAGAGCGCGCTCTAGGGAGCGTGCTCCAAGGAGCTCGCTCCTTGGAGCGGGGAGAAACGGTTCTGGTGATGGTTGTGTTGACCGACAAGCCGCGCGGGAACGCGGTCTATCGCCCTACGCCTGTACCACGAAGCGTTTCTGCGATGATTTATGGAAAACAGGGTATCCTGGCTCATCGTCATTTTTATAAAAAAATGACGGATACACAGTTACGGGCTAGCTCCGGAGTTTAACCGGATTCCCCCTGAAATCCATTGCAAGTATGAACGCTTGGCCGGTTCTGGTCAAGTGCGCCGTACGTCGCCCGCCGAAGAGTCTCCGGAATTCGCGTCGAAGGGAACGGTTCGAAGGATATCGGAGAAGACTCCTCCGGCGGTTATGGAAGCCCCGGCTCCGTAGCCTCTGATTACCAGCGGTACGGGATTATAGCGTTTGGTATGGAACACGAGCGCGTTCTCCCCGTTTTTAACCGCGTGGAGCGGAAGCGACGAGTCCAGCTCCGCAAGGCCGGCACGGTACGAGCCGTCCTTGATTTCCCCTACGAAACGCAGGACCTTGCCTTCTACCCGCAGCCGTTCCATGCGGCCGGCGAACCAGGGGTCGAGTTCGCCCAGGCTGCCCATGAAGCGGGCTACGGTTCCGCCAAGGTCGAAACCCTGGGGAAATATCGAATCGATCGAGATGTCGGAGAGTTCGGCCGCCTTGCCGGTTTCTCGAAGCAGGATGAGCAGCTTTCGGGCTACATCCGTCCCCGACAGATCGTCCCTCGGGTCGGGTTCGGTAAAACCGCGGCTGCGGGCATCCTCCACGGCTTTGGAGAAAGGTATGCCCTCGTCGAGGCAGCCGAAGATAAACGACAGTGAACCGGACAGTATCCCCGAGAATCCCTGCAGGACGTCGCCGGTCTTGATCAGGTTTTGCAGCGTGTCGATTACGGGCAGGGCTGCGCCTACCGTCGTTTCGTAAAGATAGCGGCAGTTATTTTTATTGGCTGTTTTCCGCAATGCTCGGTAAAAAGGCATTTCGAAGGTGTTGGCTTTCTTGTTGGCCGTAACAACGCTGATGCCCTGTTCAAGAAAACGCAGCTGGGCACGGGCGATATCCGGGGAGCTCGTGCAGTCCACCACGACCGGATTTCGGAATTTTCCCGAACCTGCGTGCGCGACGAGCTCGTCCAGGGAAAAGGAAGCTGCATGCGCCAGGCGTTCCCGTGCCGCGCGGAACGGGATTCCTTCCGGGTCAAGCGCAAGAGCCCGCGAGTTGGCGAGTGCGCAGAGCTTCAGGTCGATGCCATGTTCCGCAAGGAATTCCTCCCGGGCTTCGAGCTGTTCCAGCAAGGCTCCGCCTACGCTTCCCGCGCCGATTAGAAAAAGCTCGATGATCCTCCGGTCCGTGACCGGCACGGGAGCAATAATAGTTCCCGGTACCCGCTGTTTCGAAGGGGCGTCGAATTCATTCATTTGCACGGGTTCTCCTTGGTGCGGCTTGACTGCCGGATCGACGCTCGCCGGAAGTATCCGCAGTCGAGCTGGTGACGCCAACCTTAGTGCGCCTCCGCGGCATGTGTCAAGCTTAAGGGGACCTCGAAAAACTTCAGTTTTGCGAGGTCGACCATTAAAAAACCTGATTCCTGTAAGGAATCAGTGAGGCGCCTCTGATAACCAACAGGGTTATCAGAGGCGCCCTTAAGCCGATTCGCGCACGGCCGGAAGCGGCTTCTTGCGCCCGACGGCGTTTACCCGTATAATTGCGCAATGAACAGCCGACAAGCCTGCGTAGGCATAATCATGGGAAGTGATTCGGACCTTGCCTCGATGCGGCCCGCAGCCGATATTCTCGATCTCCTGGGCATACGCTGGGAAATGCTTATAATCTCTGCGCACAGGACGCCCGAGCGCATGTACGAGTATGCAAGTGGTGCGCGTGCCAGGGGTATCTGCGTGATAATCGCGGGGGCCGGCGGCGCGGCTCATCTGCCAGGCATGGTAGCCTCGATGACGGATTTGCCTGTTATCGGGGTGCCCGTGCGCACCGGGACGCTGGACGGCCTGGATTCGCTATTATCGATAGTGCAGATGCCCGGGGGAATCCCCGTGGCCACCGTCGCGATAGGGAGCGGAAAAAACGCCGGCTTGCTGGCGGCGCGGATTCTCGGCGTTTCCGACTCGGGTGTTGCAGCCGCTTTATCGCGGTATCGAGCCGGTCTGAGCGCCGAAGTGCTTGAAAATTCCGCGATTCTGGAGCGCGACGGACCAAAGGATTACCAGAGCCCGGCGGGTGCATGGGCAGGTCTCGAAGGCTCCGGATTCGCACCGAAAGCCTGAATACGTGGCCGCCGCTTGTAACCGGGGGCGCTATAGTCTAGTTATCAATACGAAGAAGTCGTAGGCCGCATGACCCCATGCAAGCGCATGCAGGCCGTGTCCTCGGAGGGCGAACGCTGCCAGAACGATGCCCGCGACGCAGGCGCTTATAATTCCGGGGATTCCCTGATACGCGTGTCCCACGGTAAAAAGCATAGTCGATCCAAGCATTGCGCCGAAGGGAGTTAGCCCGTTTTCCCGCAGTGAGCCGATAGTGTATATTCTATATAACAGCTCTTCGCGGTAGCCGATGGCCAGGGCAAATACCGCGCTTATCGCAAGATATACCAGAACAGAGCCGATGCCGGAATTTACGGTACTCGAAAGCAAGCTGATCGGCGTGTCGATTTTTCCTGTATGGGAAGCTATCCCGCTTCCCAGCAACCCGGCGGCAAAAAAAACCGCAAGACTGGCGCAGGCACGGATAAAGTCCGGGGGTTTTGGCCGGTTTATGCCAAATTCACGGAATTTACCCTTGGCGCCGATAATGAGCATAAGGAATACTGTCTGCGAAAGCGCCTGGATGGCGCTGGCAAGCAAGCCGGAAACGCTGGCTGCAAAGGAAGCCTGGGCAGCGGCAGCTTGCGGCATGGACGGGACCAGCGATGGTGCCAGAGATGGTGCGATGCACGCTCCGAGTATCAGCAGTATTTCCGTCCATGAACTTGCTTTTGTTTCTTTTATCGCTTGCATGGCTGTATACTACAGCAATGACGGGGCCAGGTAAAGTTGGAGTGTCGTAATGGAAATTGTCCTTTTACTGGTAATAATACTTCTGCTCTTTGGTTCCATGACCCTGCTTATGCGCGGCGGCCGCCGGTATTCCGTTCTGGAATTTTATTCCCGGGGTAGGGAAGCCGGGTTTAACGCGACCGAAGCAGGGTTCATCAAACGAATCGCGCAGCAGATTGGTTGCGAAGACCCCACCAATGTATTTTGGTCGATTCGCGATATGGATTCTGTAATTTCTGCTGTAGCCAAGACTTACAAGGGACAAAAAACAGAAAGAAAGCGCGATAATGTGCTTTTTATGGAAAAACTTTATGAATTCCGCAAGAAACTGGAGTTTGACCAGCCTAAATACAGCACGGGTATACGTTCGTCAAGAATGATACGCAGTAATCAGCGGGTAAAAGTGCTGCTTAACAATATTGGCGTTTTTTCGTCGACGGTTATCGAGAATACGGACCGCTACCTGGTTGTAAGCTACCCCGTAGGCGGCAGGGTGCCTCCGAAATTCGAGTGGAAGGGTGCCCGCCTATCCATTTATTTCTGGCGTCAGGACGATGCGGGCTATGTGTTCGACACTTATGTTTTGGAGGATCTTCGAATACGGAATATTCCCGTGCTGCAGCTGGGCCACTCCGGCGCTCTGCTTCGAACCCAGAAACGTAAATCGCTTCGGATGCGCTCGCAGATGTCTGCGTATCTGTATCTGCTCAACAATCTGGAAGGCGCTTACGAAAAGCCCGAGCGCGTGCCCGGCATGAAATGCATCGTGCAGGATCTATCCGAGGACGGGGCTGCGCTGATTATCGGCGGAAAAGCCAAGGTCGGGCTTGCCGTAAAGGTTCAGGTATATGTGGGTGACGACCAGATAGTAATCAGCGGCACGGTACGCGGTGCGGATTACAATGCAGGCAAGAATCAATCCCAGTTGCATATCGAAGCGGTGCCTCCGAGTCCTCGCATGAGCAATCTTATTCGTTCCCATGTATACAATAACAAGAGCGGCGAGCAAGATGACGGCGCCATGCTGGACGGCAGCGTTTTTTCGGGGTAGAATAAGAGACAGAGTAAGTGAGGTTTCAATGAGAAAATCCATATGTGTCGTCCTGGTTTTTGCCTTCGTGGCGGGTTCGCTTGCTGCGCAGGATTCTTCTACCGTAATCGATACCTATAAGAGAAATTTCGCGCGCTCAAGCCTGGGAACCAAGCTCGAGCTGCTCAAGGAAGCGGCCGGCTACGAAAACGCGGATATGGGTCCGCTCTATGATACCTCGTTGCAATTCATACTCGATAATGCAGCTTTGCTTCAAACCGATACGCTTCTGCGCGAGATGGCGGTGCTTTCGGTAAATATGGTCAAGAAATACGCGTATAAACCCGCAGCGCCAACTCTGCTCAGCCTGTTCAAGGTTTTCAGGGAGTCCAGCGTCCGCGTACCGATACTCCTTACCCTTGCGGACGTGGCCAAGGGCAACCCGCAGGTGGTGCAGGAGCTGAATCAATTTCTTGATACGCAAAATGCATTGTTCCGCTCGGGAGTACAGCCCGACACCCAGGTGATGGATGCTCTGGTGTTTGCCCTGGGCAAGCTTGGCGACCGGACTTCGTTTCCGTATCTATTTTCTACCTATATAAGCAATTACAGCAAGATTATAAGCGACAGGTCCAGCGGGGCCATGGCCGGCCTCGAGGGTGATTTCGTAGGGTACCTGGCGGACGTCATCAACAAAAATCCGGCGCAGGAGAAACTGGCCGCCTTAAAAGTAGGGCTTGCAAATACAACGCTCAGCCCTGCAAAGCGGGGTGAACTCGGGGAAATAGCCTTAAGCGTCGGCGTAAACACCCAATCTCCCACGCCGATAGATCAAGTCGCCCTTGTTGAGATGCGAACCCTGGCTGCCCGCGAACTCAACGTCCAGGCATGGCAAAAAGCCTCTCCCGTGGCCATTCGCCATTTTTATGACTTTCAGGTTTCCTATAACCGCGGACAGGTTTCAAAAAGCAATTTCCTGGAATCCATAGCCCTGCTTGGAGCGATGGGTACGCCGGAAGCTGCTTTGGCACTATCCATTTTCATGCAGCTCATCAATACGGAAACCGAGCAGGGAAAAAACTACGACGCGCAGATATCGCTCGCCGTAATCAACAATTTAGGCAAGCTCGGCGATAAGGCGGCATTCGATTACCTGCTGTATGTCGGCTATCTGCAATATCCGGATAGCGTAAAGGAAGCCGCCAAGGACGCACTGCAAAAACTTCGCTGGTGACAAAGAATTTTCTTACTAAAGAATTTTCTTTTGGTAGGGCTTTTTTTGGAATGCAAGGGATAAAACTCCGACGTAGTATATGTCATGATGCCACAATCGGGCTTGGAGCGGATTCCTCCGGCAATTCCCTGCGCGGTCGCCTGCGCGATAGCGGTATATGCGCCTCCTTCCCCTGTACTGCGCGCTTTACTGGTGCTGATTTCCGCCTGCTATTTTAGCCTGTGCGTGGTTTTCCTGTTTACGAAAAAAAAACCGATTCTAAACTCCGGGGCTACTCCCGGTTTTTGCGCTGCCCTTGTATGCGGGCTGCTCCTGGGCTGTTTGGGGCAGTATCGCATCGAATCGAGGCTGACGCAGCCTTCCTGGGGAATTTCGGGCAAACTTGTGCATGGATTTTCCGCTGAGATAACCCAGGACAGCCGGACTACCGCCTCGGGCATCCGGGCCTATTCCGTGAGCCTGCTTGAGAGCTTTGGCCGGGATGGTACACGCGTGGATGCAGCCGGACCGGTACTGCTCTGCATCAGAGGCGGCGTTGTAAACAACGGCGCTGTAAACAGCGACAACTTGGCCCGCGGAAGCCGCATTCGGGTAAGCGCGAGGCCGCTTGAGGGCGCGCCGGTATTCGCGGCAGCCGCAGATGTAACCATTACGGGCGAACCTCCCCCGATAGAAGCCTGGCGCTTTGCTCTCCGGTCCGCGCTGGTAGAATCAATAGAAAAGTCGGCAGGCCCAATTGCAGCTCCGCTGGTAGTGGCGCTGCTTGTGGGAATCCGGGACGACCTGGACAGGGAGACCGCTCTCCTCTTTACGAATGCAGGATGCGCCCATGTACTCGCGCTTTCGGGGCAGCATCTGAGCGTGTTGGCGGCGATACTGTCTACCATAATCTCTTTTTTGCTGGGCAAGCGCTGGTCGAGGCTTTTGGCCTGCGTCATTATTGCCTTTTACGTGTTTATCGTGGGAGCCGGTCCTTCGGTGCTGCGCGCGGCTCTTATGTTCGGCATCGCCAGCATTGCGCACTGGACGGACAGGCCGCAGTCGGCCTTGACGATTCTGGCGATAGGGTTTTTGGCGGCGATACTCGTCGCTCCCGAAACGGCGACCAGCGTTTCGTTTATCCTTTCCTACCTCGCGGTGGCGGGAATCGCGGTATTTATGCCGGTATACGCGTTTTTGCTGCTTCGATGGGTGCCCCATCCTATCGCATCGGCTTTGGGCATGGGATTCGGTGCCCTTGCCGGGACGGCTCCCGCCTGCTTTATCATGTTTGGCATGTTCAATATCTTTTCTCCCCTTACCTCGGCAATTGCGGGGCCGGTGGTCGAACTTCTGCTGGTGTTTGGCGCTTGCGCCACGGCTCTGGTCGGGCTGCTGCCGATAGCCGCCGCGGCAAGCAGCCCGGTATGCACGATTCTGCAATCCCTGCTCATAGGGTGCATGAAACTGGGAGCCAGCCTGCCTATCATCAAGCTGGATTCCCTGGCGGCAAAGGTGTTCGCCGGCTTCGTCGTTGCCCTTGGATGCATCATCGTGTATGCTGTGCCCTATGTCAGATACCGATACTCCTCCGGACGGATTGCACAGCCCCGTAAATTACGACTCGCCCAAAGATCTCGCCGCCCTCCTCGAGAGCCTGGGCTTTGCGATGCAAAAAAAATTCGGCCAGAATTTCCTGGTAAACCAAGGAGCCCGTTCGCGCATCCTAAGTCTCGTACAGCCGGAGCCCGGGCAGCGAATCTGGGAAATCGGGCCAGGCGCAGGCGCCATGACCTTCACGGCGCTGCAGTCGGGCCTGGAGCTCTCGACCTTCGAGATTGACCATGGATTTGCCCGGTTTCTGCGGCAATCGTTTGGCGATGTCCGGGGCTTCGAGCTGTATGAGGGGGATTTTCTGGATACTTGGCAGTCGGCCATCGCAGTGTCAGGCAAGCCCGCGCGCATTTTCGGGAATCTTCCCTATAACGCGGCCAGCGCAATGATATCCGCGATGATAGAAGGTGACGTTCGTCCCCCGCGCATGGTTTTTACCGTGCAGAAGGAAGGCGCAGCCCGCATGTCAGCCAAGCCCTGCACCAAGAATTATTCCGCGTTCAGCGTGCTGTGCCTGTCAGCCTATAAAGTAAAAACCGCCTTTGACCTTTCCGCCGGAGTTTTCTGGCCGCAGCCGAGGGTAACGAGCTCGGTAGTGGTGATGGAAGCCAGAACGGACGCGATTGCCTGCGCAGGACGCAAAGATTTTACGCGCTTTACCCGTGGCTGTTTCGCTTCACGGAGGAAAACCCTGCGCAATAACCTTAAGGCCTTAGGCTACGACGAAGAGCGCCAGGCGGCAGCCTGCGCCACAAGCGGTATTTCGGCGGATCTGCGCGCGGAAGCTTTGTCTCCCGAAGAGTTCGCGGGATTATTCGCGGCCTTGCAGGAATAGACGCATCCGCGCTTTTTCAAATCGGCGCTTTTTCAAATCGGCGCTTTTTTTAAGTCTTGCCAGAGACGCATCAATACCGTATCATGCAGCCATGACTGATGTACAATTAACCCCGGTAGACGAAGACATTCTGGACACGATACTGGCCGCGGATTTCGACTTCAACGGCACACTCGTCTTTACCGAGCCTCTCATGATAAAAGGCAGACTCGTTGGTTCCGTATGCACGGAAAGTGATTTTTATATAGACGAAAAAGCTTACGTTCAGGCAGACATCATGGCCCGCGACGTCGCCGTTCGCGGCACCGTAAAGGGCAATATCCGCGCCACGGGCAGGGTGGAACTTTTCGCGTCGTGCACCGTTCACGGCGATATTCGCGCGGGCGAAGTGGCCATGGAATCGGGCTGTAATTTCAACGGTATTTGCACGATGACCGGCAAGGCCAATGCATCAAAATAGAAGCGTTTATTTATTTCTTTGCGCATTGCTGTTTTGCTCCTCATCCGTTTTTCCCCAGGAAAAGCTCGATGCCCTCAAGCTGTATCGCGAAGGCCGTTACGAGGATGCACGCAAGGTTTGCCTGCAGGAACTGGAACGCAACGGGCAAAACATGGACTCCTATGTCGTGCTCTGCTGGTCCCTTATCTCCCTGAACCGCTGGGCCGATGCCGAGCTTTATGCCAACAAGGCCTACAGTCAGCTGCGCAAGGACCCGCGTATCGTGGAGATACTGGGTGAATCCAGTTATTTTCTGGGCAAGAATCAGCAGGCTATGGATTTTTTTATGCTGTATGTAAACCAGCTGCCAGACGGTTCCCGCATCGCCACGGCGTATTCATTCCTGGCGGAGATTTTCCTGCGTACCGACCGCCTCAACCATGCCGATATCGCCATGCGCACCGCATTGCAGTATGAGCCTAAAAACGTTGCATGGTGGACGAGGCTGGGCTTTATACGCGAGCGCCTGGGCGATTACCCCTTCGCGGTGGAGGCGTATGAGGCAGCGCTTAAGATAACCCCCAACTTGGACGACGCGGTACGCGGCCGCGATCGAGCGCTCGTAAAGATCCGCGGCTAGGCCAAGTGATGCCTCTGCGCGACACGCTACGCGACACGCTTCGCGACACGCTACGCGACACGCTTCGCGTGACGTTTCGGACATTCGGATGCAAACTCAACCAGACGGAAACGGAATCGCTTGCGGACGCATTTTCCCGCGCCGGAGCATCCATCGTCGACTGGAATCGAGCGCTGGACGGGAGCGAGGGCGCAGATCTGTATGTATTCAATACCTGCACGGTAACCACCAAGGCCGAACAAAAGGCGCGGCGCGAAATGCGCCTGGCCATGAGAGCCAAATCCGATGCGCTTATTCTGGTAAGCGGCTGCTACGCGGAAATGGAACCGGCACTGATAGCCGCTGTCGCTCCGCGCATCGTGGTGCTGCCAGGCAGGCAAAAATCCCGGATAGCCAGTCTGGCTCAATCACTGGTCGATGGTCATGCCGATAAACTGGACCTCTATGAACATGCCCGGTTTATCCTGGCCGCTTTGGACGGGCAGGTACCCGATCCTTTTGCCTATGTTCCTGGCGCATTGCATTTTCATACCCGACCATCGCTCAAGATTCAGGACGGCTGCGACAATCGCTGTTCGTATTGCCGCGTCTGCCTGGCCCGTGGACCTTCGCTGAGCCTCGACCCTGCCCTCGTGGTCGAGCGGGCTCAGGGCATCGAATTGCGCGGAGCACAGGAAATCGTGCTCGCCGGCGTCAACCTGTCGCAGTACAAAGCGGGTGGGCTGGATTTTCCGGCCCTGCTAGCCCTGCTGGTAAGGGAAACCGATACCGTGGCTTTCAGGATTTCCTCCTGGGAGCCAAACAGGGTCGACGACGCTTTTCTGCGCGTTTTCTCCGAGCCCCGGGTGCGGCCGCACCTGCACCTGGCAGTACAGTCAGGCTCGGATGCCGTCCTCAAGGCCATGAACAGGAATTACAGTGCTCAAGAAATGCTCCGATTCATCGCTGAAGTATGCGAATCAAAAGGAGATCCATTCATGGGAGCGGACATAATTGCCGGCTTTCCCGGAGAAACCGATGCCCAGTTCGCCCAAACCATGGATTTTTTATCCCGCGCGGAATTCGCCTGGATTCATGCCTTTACCTACTCGCCACGGCCGGGAACCACGGCTTTTGGCATGAGGCCTCAGGTGCCTGAGCGCATAGCGGTAGCCCGAAGCGCCGCTCTTGGTGGAATCGCAGCCGCAGGGCGCGAGGCTTTTATTCGGCGGAGGCTGGGTACCGTAGTCGACGCGATGCTCGAAAAAGAGGATGCTGGCTATCCGGAATCGTTCCGTCGGGCGCTCAGCGTGGATTATTTGAACCTTGCGGTAAGCGGAGTGCCTGAGGCTTGCGTCGGCACGGTATCCGTTCGAATCCTGGAAGAAGTGCCGGTTCAGGCAGGCGGGCGCCTGGATGCGCGGGTAGAATATATTCACCAGTAAAAGTGGAGATATTTTAGATTTCTTGGGTTTTCTCCTTGTTTTGTCTTTTATCTGATGTACACTATATAAAGAAGATTCAATCCGAAGCGGATTGAATCTTGCTACCATAGAAAAGAAGGTACAATCCGGGGCGGATTGGATCTTGCTACCATAAATAAGAAGGTTCAATCCGGGGTGGATTGAATCTTGCTGCGGTTTGAATTTTGTTGTTCGTAGCTTGGAGGCACGTATGAAACGCTTATTGTCCGGATTGATTGTTGCGGCTCTTGTTTTGCAACTTAGCTCGTGTTCGCTCCTGGACGACCTTTTAACTAAAAATTTTTTAAGCGATATTGCCAAAACAAAGTTTACGCCGGATAAAATCGCCGGCATGAGCACGGCCGACCTATTCCTGGAATCCCAGAGTCCTTCGTTTTTTGAGACTCTGGCGGAGGATCCCGCATTGGCAGCCGCAGCTTTGGATAATGTCGAGGCCGTGCTGGCTTCCGGTGCCCCACCCGAGGAAAAACAGGAAGCCGCCATAATCGCTGCATCGATTGTCCTGGAAACTACGGCAGCCGCAACCCTGATAGACAATATCGTGGACTTGCTTCCCACACTTGGCGATCCAACCGTTCTTGCTGATCCCATGGCGCTTCTGGACAGGATTCTGCCTACTCCCAACGGAGTACCTTTGACCGAGGCCGCTTTTAAAGCGATGATCGATGCTTTTGTCGCCGCCGACGCTTATTACGATGCCCTCGGTGCGACCTTACTGACAACGCCGTATACCGATCCCGCAATGAACCCTGGGGAGATAGCCCAAAACGCCTTGATCGCCGCTTTGGTAACTTCGATAGTGCCACCTTCTGGAACCCTCGCGGATTATCTCTGGGCTGCAAGAACAGGTGCCCCAATAGCAGAGCCTTTTATTATGCCACCTACTATTGGAACTCCGCTTGGAGCGATTCTGGATGCGGCGGGCATCGATCTCGACGCGCTTACCGGCAGCATATAAAGGAGCATCATCATGAAGAAACTGATTTTTGCCGCGCTATTCATTTACACCGCGATGCTCGCCGCTGCCCAGGAGTCGATAGACCTTCCTGCTCCGAAAGATCCCCGTACCATGGCTATGGGCGGCGCTTTTCTGGCGATGTCCGAAGGGTATCAGAGTTTCTATGGAAACCCTGCCTCGTTTGCCGCTAAAAAGGCGGAGCTTACGTTTTTGTCGGTAAATCCCTGGTTTTATTTTGCACCCACGCAGGCGAATATCGCCAGCCTCAAGGGCTTGTCGGCAAGTTTGGAAGCCGGAGACGAGAGTGACATGCTGGGAACCATGTCCGATCTGGTAACGGGAAACGGTCTTGGAGGCGGAGCCTCGCTGGGCCTTGGCTGGGTAGGCAAAGGGCTGGCTATAGGAATGGTCGGAAGTGTCGAAACCTATCTGCAGGGACCCAACCTTCTTGGCGCGCGAGGAAATCTCGACGGCCAGATGGCGGTAATCGTTGGAATCGGCCTGCCTGTAAAACTGGGTCCTCTGACGCTAAACGTCGGCGGCGATATTCGGCCTTTTCTACGCATGAGGGGACTAGTCAGCTCGGTAGAGCTTATGTCCGTAATGGAAAAAATTTCCGGTGCTGCGGCTTCGGGCAGCGATCCGGTCATGGCCATCCCCGTGAGCATAGGTTTTGGAATGGCCCTGGACCTGGGAGCCAGGATAGATCTGCTCAAGTTCCTGTCCGTCGGCCTGTCGATACGCGATATAACGACCAAACAGAATTTTGTGGATCTTCCCCTTGGTACCGCGCTGGGCGAGCTTCAGGCCGGAACTCTTTCCTCTCCGGACAATGCCGCCGTCGAGTATGCGGTGTACCCAAATATTACCCTTGGAGCCACGCTTACTCCAATCCCGCAATCCGTCAGGAAACTTGTCGATGTAGCGATAGTTTTGGAGATACAGGATCCCATAAAAATGATACAGGACAAGGAGACTGTCTGGAGCCTGCTGCATGTGGGCACGGAAGCTTCCTTCTTTAAAGGACTCGTCAAAGCGCGCGCAGGCCTGAACAAAGGCTGGGTGTCCTTTGGCGCCGGAGTGGATGTGGTGTTCGCCGAACTTAATGTGGCCTTGTTTACCGAGGAATTGGGCAGGAAACCCGGTGACAGACCCAGAACGGGTCTATCCGCCGAGTTTGCCTTCCGCTTCTAGTTTTATCGCAAAAGAGTCAGGCACGGCGTGTTTTACGGAACGCGCCGCTTGATTTTTTTATATCGCTACCGATACTCATGTAGGGGCAAAGTATGAAAACGAATTCAGGCAAAACAAGCAGTTTTAAAACGGCGCTCAGGTTTGCGGCACTTGCGGCAATTCTCTTTTCCCTTATCTCCTGCCAGGCGTTTTTTACCACTTCCCTGGCTTCCGGCCTG
>JANNSO010000034.1:0-52683 GCA_031402655.1 Spirochaetota bacterium
CATTCCTCGCATTTGATTACAAATGCTACGGTAATGTTACATTTTGGAAGTGTTGAAAATCCTCATCCGAGGTTTTTCAACACCCTGTTAAAAAACCTGATTCCTGTAAGGAATCAGCGAGGCAGCTCTGATAGCCATAGGGTTATCCGAGCTGCCCTTAAGCGGGACGGCTCTGCCGAAGTTACTCAGACTGAGCGCCATCCCGCCGGAAGCATTTACTTGGCTGCGTTCCAAGCCTCGAAGGCTTTCTGGGTTTCCTCGGCTACTTTCTGCGGGGTCTTGGAACCAAGGACGATTTCCTGCAGGCCGATATTGATGATGCCGAATACCTTGGCGTCAAGTACGCCGTCGAGTACGTAGGTCGCGGCAGCGGGAGCAAAGGCGGCGTTGGCTGCCATCAGGGGCTCGAGTTTGTCGCTGGTAACACCCATGTAGGACGCACGGGCAAAGGCGCCGGCTTCCATGCGCTGCTGTGCGATTTCTGGGCTTACCAAATACTGGATAAGCTTCCAGGCTGCCGCTTCCTTGGCCGAGCCGGCGGGGAGTTCGGCGTTCATGCCGTAACCAGTCCCAACGACCGCTGCCGTAGATCCGGCTACCAGTTCGCCTGGTATGGCGGGCATTACCGCAAGCTTGATGGTTTTCTGGACTTCGGGACTGAGAAGCCCGAGCTTGGTGGTCTTGTCGGTAATGAAGTCGCCGCAGCGCCAATCACCATCCACATAGAACAGCGATTTACCCGCTGCGAAAAGGGCGGGACCTTCGCCATAAGCGATCTGGAGGACGTTCTTGTTCATGACTCCGTCTTTTACGAGAGTCTGCATGAATGTAAGGGCGTCGACAAAAGGCTTGTCGGTGAACTTGGCCTTGCCGGCAAGCGCATCGTCGATGAATTTGTCACCGGCCAGGCGGCCGGAAATCATGGAGAACAGACAGGACTGGAATACCCAGTCATCCTTCGCGGGAATCTGGAGAACTTCTATGCCGGCTTTCTTGGCTACGGGAACCATGGCTACCATGTCCGCGTAAGTCTTGGGCTCCTGGAGACCAAGCTTGGCCAGCAGGGCGGTGTTGATGTACATGACGTGGGTATTGGTCATGGTTTCGGGGAGTTCGCCGATGATGCCGTTGCCCTGGGGAAGCATGGTTGCCGGAAGGTACTTGTCTTTCGTGGATGCCAGGAAGGGAGTCAGGTCCTTTACGAGTTTTTTGTTGTAAAGGGTGCTGGAGCGTCCGGACGGCCACATAAACATAACGTCGGGCAATTTGCCTGTTGCGGCATAAGCTTCCGTTTTCTGGTGGAAGGGCTCGTTGAAGAGTTCTTCTATCTCAAGGGTGATGTCGGGGTTTGCCGCCCTGAAATCGCCCCATATCTTCTGTGCAACGGGGTAGCCAGGCGCTGTCGCATCGGCATAGCTAAGGACCGTCAGGGTGACTTTTTCCGTCTTGGCGGGTTTTTTAGCGCAGCCAGTCACCAAGAGGGTGCTTGCCAGGATAAGGACGAGGATTGACAGTAGTGTTACGCGCTTCATAGTGCGTTACCTCCTTCAAATATTTCAGATCTGATCCTGTGTATGCAACGCAACGCGCGCTATAGACAGGCCATTGAAAAAAGCTGGCCTTCGCCGCGACCTTCCGGATGGTGCGGTTCAGGTTTGCTGTGATTCACAAAAGAGCGGCTCTCGGGCGCGTCGTGTCCAGACCGGGCAGCAGGTTATCATGCACCAGTTGGTTCAGAACCATTCCGGCCGCTCCGTAGGCAACGGCGCGCGGACCCAGTTTCGAGTATCGTATCTCTGTTTTTTTCTCTATCGGATACATCCAGTTTTCCTCGAGGCGGTGCTCAAGAAGTTTAGGCAGGTCGACGTCCAGGGCCTCGATGTCTCCGCCGATTATAACCGAGTCGAAATCCATGGTGTTGACGAGCATGGCCATGTTTCGTGCCAGCTCATCGGCGGCCTTGGATAAAATCTTTTGGTCTTTCGCCAGTTTTCCGATGTCCAATTTGGAAAGGGAAAACTGGAGAAGTCCCGGGCCGTCGCAAAAAGTGCTGCGAAACTCGCCGGCGTTTCCGTGCGAGCCGGAGTAAAGCTTGCCGTCGAGCACTATGCCCAGTCCCACTCCCAGCCCGCCTGAGTTTTCCAGTGCTTCCGATTCCTGCTTGTATTCCACGAGCACAAAAAGGAAGTTCTTGAAATCTTCCTTGTTGCTGAAGGCGAGTTCGCCTAGAGCACAGCAATTGGCATCGTTCTCTATGAAGCAGGGAACAGCTACTTTCTCCGCGAGCGATTGGCTAAAATCGAATGGCTTGGTTATGCCCAAGGGAATGGAGAAGCGAATCCGGCTCTTTTCCAAATCGACGAGGCCGCCTGTTCCAATGCCTACGCCAAGCAGCGGGGCCTGGCTGGACGCCGACCCGTGCGAGTTTTCTTGAATTATCGTGGATATGACATGCGTAAGGTTGTCGGGTGAAAATTCCGCTTTCCCGCTCCGTTCATTGAGTATGTTGCCCGCAAGGTCGACTTCTACCGCGACATACGAATGCGATTGAATTTCCACGCCGATGATTCTGCCGAAGGATTTGCGGATTCCAAGGTGAATAGGCCGCCTGCCGCCTTTGATGGATGCCGTGCCCTCTTCGATTTCTTCAAACAAGCCTATGTCAATAAGATGGTTTACCTGGTTGGTAACCGTGGATTTATCCAGGTTTAAGCGCTTGGCGATAGCGATGCGGCTGCTTCCCGGATGCTTCCAGACCGTCCTGAAAATTCGCGAGGCGCAATTTTCCCGCTTACTTATTTTGGAAGTATTCACGACGCCTCACTTGGTTGATTGCTTAAACCAACTATAAAGTACAGCATGATTAAAAATCCGTCAAGCGTTATTTTTTGAATTTATTTGTGCTGAATAGTAAAAAAATAGTTTTTGCAGGAAGGCTAAAGTATGCAATCGAGGGCAGTTTTGGCGCTTCCCAGAGCCATGGCTGTCTGCCAATCTACCCGTGTTACCAGGACCGTTTCAAAATTCCCGGACCGCTCCGGACCTGCAAGCAGTAACGCTTCCTGCATCAGTTGTCCCTGAAGGTCAGGGCTCTGTGCCGCAAGAGGGCCGTAAATAAAGATGTGTTCCGGCGCGAATATATGGAATAGATTGACGCACAGCAAGGCTGTACGCCCGATAATCGATTTCTCAATCGCTCCAAGCCTGCTGGAATGCACGGAGAGGGCGGTCCAGGCTTCACTCTCGTTCGCTATAATCCCGGCCGCGGCAAGCTGCCGCTGCAGCGCAGGTGCACTTACATAGGATTCAAAGCTTCCCTGCGGGATACCGGCAATTCGGGGGCCGGCAGGGTCAAGTATCCAGTGTCCGGATTCTCCAGCCTGGTTTTGCCAGCCTTCGTATAATCGGCCATTGGCAAAAATACCGATGCCTACTCCTTCGTTTATGTACAAGCACATAAAATGCTCGCTTCGGCGCGCTTTCCCGGAAAAGCGCTCAAAAAGCGCAAGGGCGTTCGCATCATTTTCCATGATGCAGGGCACTCCGGTGCGCAAAGAAATTTGCGCGGCTGCATCCATTCCCCTGGGCAGCAGTGGATAGTGGCTGAAAGAAAGAATTCCGGTATCGGGGTCGCGCCTGCCGCTGACCGTAAGGCCGACGGCAAGAAGTCGACGCGCTTCGCTCGATAGAATTTGAAGAATCGTATCGGTAACCGTGCTGATAAAATCGGAGTTGGAGCCGATGGGGATGCAAAGAGCTTCCTCCGGAATGCAGTGCAGGGTAAAATCTATCTTTCGGAACCAGAGTTTATCGACGCCGGTTTCTATGCAAAGGAAATAGCCGTAGTCAGGGTTGGGGTAAACAGTGGCTTTTCTGCGTTTGCGGCCGGTGCCGGAGTAGCCGATTTCGCGGTTTACCGGAAAATCCTCGGCGGAAAGCGTGCTTAGTTGACCGGAGTTGATGCAGGGTTTCAGAAATTGCGTGATACTGGCGGGTGATAGTTCAAACCTATCAGCCAGTTCCTGGTTGGATAATGGCCCAAGCCTATAAAGTTCGTTAAAAATGCGCTGCTTTCTGCTTTCTTTAAACGGCATGACTTGAGTATACCCGTTAAATTTACTATTTAGCAAATTTATAATTTTTAAAAAATAAAAATTAGATTGAAATTTGCTTGAGCTTTTTATCCCGAAGCCTTATGATGCAAAGACTATGGCGGAGGAGACGATTATGAAGGGTAATGCGCTTATCGGGCAGTCGGGAGGACCAACTTCGGTTATTAATTCCAGTCTGGCTGGCATTATTGATTCCGCGCTGGCCTCGGCTTCCATAAATAAGGTGCTTGGACTGAATTACGGCATAGAAGGCTTGTTGGAAGAGCGTTTCATCGATTTAGCCGCTCAGCCTGCTCGCATTCTGGCTGGTCTGCGCACGACACCTTCCAGCGCGCTGGGTTCGAGCCGCTACAAACTTCTCGACCATGACCTTCCCCGCGTTTTGTCTATTTTACAAAAATACGATATCCGCTTTTTCTTTCTGATTGGCGGAAACGATACTATGGATACGATAAACAGGGTGGAACAGTACTGTCGCAAGCATGATTACGAACTATTCGGCCTGGGTGTTCCCAAAACGGTGGATAACGATCTTTTTGGCACCGATCATACGCCGGGATTCGCGTCCGCGGCGCGCTGCAATATTCTAAACGTGATGCAGGGCGGCGCGCTCGCCCATGACATGCAGCGGGTGGACCGCTTCGTAATCTATCAGACCATTGGCCGCGACTCGGGCTGGCTCGCCGCCGCAACCGCCCTGGCGCGGAGGCATCCCGACGACGCGCCGCACCTAATCTACATGCCTGAACGAACATTCAGCCGCCGGCGCTTCCTGGCAGACGTCAAGGCTGTGGTGGACCGTATCGGCTGGGTATCCATCGTTTGCGGGGAAGGTTTGCACTACGAGGACGGAACATCCGTTTCGGCGTCCCTGACAAAGGACAAGTTCGACAATACCGAGTTCGGAGCCATGGGCGGCGCTTCGGTTGGCCTTAACCTGCACACGATGATACGGCAGGAGTTCGGCTGGCGCGGCGAGTTCCAGATTACCGAGAGCCTTATCATGTCGGATTTCGTTCGCGCCGAAGCGCAGGATATCGAAGAAGCCTGGCAATGCGGCCGGGAGGCAGTACGGCTCGCGGATGCACTCTTGAGCGGAGTCATGGTTACCCTGGAACGAGTGCCCGGCGTGCCCTACCGCATTGCGTTCGGCACGATCAAACTATCCGAAGTGGCCGTAAAGGCCAAGCCTATGCCGGAGCACTACATCAATGCGGAAGGCAATTACCCAACGCAGGATTTTCTGGACTACTGTAGGCCGCTCATCTCCGCGTTGCCTGAATTCGTGAGGCTCGAACCCGTTTTTTACAAGGCATAGGCACAATTGGTAAGTTTTGATAACTTGAGGAAGGAGGCACACGATGGAGAACGCATATGAAAAAAGCGTCATTGTTTTCGCGGCTCATCCCGACGATACCGAGATTTTCGTAGCCGGCACGCTGAAGCTGCTGAAGGACAAAGGATACAGGATTACGATCTGCACCATGACGGGAGGCGGTCTTGGCGGCTTGGGCATGGGAGAAAGGGCAACGATGCGAGCTCGACGAAAGGAAGCCGAGGAAGCCGCCGCCCTTCTGGAAGCGGACTACCATTGCCTGGGCGGGCGCGACGGTTATCTTTTTGACACCCAGGCGCTCAGGATCAAGACGGCCGCCATGATCCGCAAAGTGCGGGCGGGAATCGTAATTTCGCACCTGCCCATGGATTACCATGCCGACCACCGTGCCACGTCCAGCATCGTGGACGCCGCGGCGATGCTGGCAACCCTGCCCAATGTGCCCTGCCGCGAAGCGCCGCTGGAGCGCACGCCTCTGTTCTATCACAGCTCCCCGCTCGGGCGAATGGATCCCTTGGGCAGGCCGATAGCGAATCCCCTGTTCTACGTGAACATCGGCAGCAGCGAGGACTTGAAGATGCGGATGCTGGACTGCCACAAGAGCCAGATCGAATTGATGCGGCTCATGCACGGCATGGACGATTTTCACGGTGAGATGCAGAAGCAGGATTTAGCCTGGGGCAAGGAAGCGGGCTGCACTTACGCCGAAGCGTATTGGCAGCATCTGGGCGGAGGCTTTCCCAAGGTTCCCCTTATGCAGCGGGAACTCGGGGAATTCATGATTCAGCGTTGATCGAGAGGGGAGCCTAGCCCCCGGAAAGGTTTTTGCCATGAACAGTACGGACACCGCATACACCAGGTTCGCTCTCTGCGGGGAAATGCTTGCGACCGTCGGGCTTATCAAGGATTTCGATGCGTCATTCGCTTCCGGCTTCGTCGATGCCATAGGAAGCCGGACAAGCATCCTCCTTACCGGAGAAGGCTCCTCGCGCATCTTTCCCGCCAAGCTGGCGTTATATTTAAATAGTAAGCGAGGCGGCCAACGCCAAATTTTTACGGATGGCTCGACCCAGGCGCTCGAGTACGATCTGGCGGACTCCGCGGTGTTCGGCGCCAGCAATTCCGGAAGGACCAAGGAGCTCGTTCGCCTGTTTAAAAAACTTCGGGAATCCCAGCATCCCTGCTTTTTCACCTTGACCGCCGCAACGGAATCGGTACTGGAAGCGCTTGCGACAAAAACACGCGTCCTTACCTGCGGCGGGGAAAAAGCGGTGGCGGCCACCAAGTCCGTGGTGGAGCAGGCGCTCAGCTATCATGCTATCTTCAATCTCCTCAACCGCCTGCCTTTCGAGGGCTTGGCCCGTGCCTCGGAGGCTTTCGGAAAAGCGCTTGGCATGGAAGTTCCCGGGGAAATTCGGGACGCGCTTGCCGGGGCGACGAAGATTTACTTCGCCGGTCGCAATAACGGCGTAGCGGAGGAACTAGCCCTTAAGACCAACGAGATTACCCGCAAGAAAAGCGCATATCTTGAAGGAACCTATGCGGTCCATGGAATTGAAGAAGTCATGGATCAGGATGAAACCCTCGTCATCATAGAACCGTTCGAGGAAGAAGAAGAAAAGTTCGAGAGCGCTCTGGTCAAGGGAGTCGGCATGAAGGTCGTTGCCGTGTCCACGAAGAAAACCCGATTCCCCACGCTGCTGATTCCCGAAGGCGGCGAGTTCCGTGCATACGTCGAGCTGGCCGCCGGCTGGAACCTGCTCGTGGAAACAGGCATGGCCAACAATGTAGCCCTTGATAGCCCGCGACGCGCCCGAAAGGTGGGCAACGAGTTTATGGGCTAGGAGCCCAAGCCCATGCCCAGTAAAAAAAAAGCCGTCGCTCCCCGCAACAATTGGCTGCGGCGAACGGCGGCTTTGCGTTTAGCATATAAAAATGCTTAGAATATCGAAGGGCTCGAGTCCTGCGCGGGGTCGAAGAATCGGGCTTTGCTCATGTCAAAAGCTACGGGCCACGAGGGGGAACCGGCTTTTGCAAGGGTGATGGCCCTGAACTTGCCCATAAAGGCTATCCCGCCTGTTTTGAAGTGCACGTAAGTCTCGGCTCCCAGGGGCTCGATGATGTCGACATCCGAATTAAAGCCGGGGTGAGAATCGGTTTTTTCGTGGTTGTCATGGATATCCTCGGGACGCAAACCCATAATAAGGGATTTTCCCTCGAACGCGGACATTTTTTCCACGGTGCCTTTGTCCAGCGCCAGGGAGAATACGCCTGCGTCAACATGGAGCTTGCCGTCTTTTTTTACGATCTTTACGTTAATGAAGTTCATGGGCGGGCTGCCGATGAAGCCGGCAACGAACAGGTTTTTAGGCGTGTTGTAAAGCTCAAGGGGCGTACCTATTTGCTGGATAAAGCCGTCTTTCATAACCACGATGCGGTCGCCCATGGTCATGGCTTCCACCTGGTCGTGCGTAACGTAAACCATGGTGGCTTCGAGCCGCCTGTGCAGGGAAATAATCTCCGAGCGCATCTGGACGCGAAGCTTGGCATCCAGGTTGGAAAGCGGCTCGTCGAACAGGAATACCTTGGGCTGGCGAACAATTGCGCGGCCTACGGCGACGCGCTGACGCTGTCCGCCGGATAGCTGCTTGGGTTTTCGCTTGAGCAATTCGGAAATATCGAGGGTTTTTGCCGCTGCGTTGACGCGCTCCTCAATTTCTTTTTTAGGGAACTTGCGGATTTTAAGGCCAAAGCCCATGTTGTCGAAGACCGTCATATGGGGATACAAGGCGTAATTCTGGAACACCATGGCGATGTTTCTGTCCTTGGACGGGATGTCGTTTACCAGCTCGTCATCGATAAAAATCTGGCCGTCCGTAATGGTTTCCAGGCCTGCTATCATGCGTAGCGTGGTCGATTTGCCGCAGCCGGATGGCCCAACCAGAACGACGAATTCCTTGTCGGCGATGGTGAAGTCCGCATTGTTGACGGAAAAGATCTCCGACTCGTCGTACTTCTTGAACAGATTCTTGAGTTTCACCGTAGCCATATAGTCTCCTTCCGCATCGAGGCGTCGCACCGTGCGCGTCGATACTTATGAGCCTCTCCGGTACGTTGCCCGGTTCTAGAGGTCCCATGATAAATAATCGACTTCAGGATAGCACGGTTATTTTCATTTGGGTAGAAAAGAATTACAAAAACAAACAGTTTTCAATTAGCTTGCGTTTTTGGCGACAGTCCCTTACCATGGAGTGGAATATGGTGTTTCTCATGGAGGATGCACATGAAGGATATGGGGCAAATGCTGCTGCAAAAAGGAGCATTCGAGGAAATAGCAATAGGCAATACCGCTATCGCGCGGGCAATCATCGAGTCCGGCGTGCGCGTCGTCACCTCATACCCGGGGTCTCCGACGCCGGAGATAGCCGAGGCTCTGCGATTGATACCCAGGGAAAACCGGCCTTTTTATTTCGAGTTCTCCACGAACGAGAAAGTGGCGACGGAGATTGCCTTCGGTGCGGCGATAAACGGCTACCTGTCCGCGGTTTTTTTCAAGAGCGTCGGGCTGAACGTGGCTGCGGACAGTTTTGTCCAGCTTTCCCTTATGGATATAAGCGGCGGATTGGTGCTTATCCTGGGAGACGACCCCGGCGCCAATTCCAGCCAGAACGAACAGGATAACCGGCACTTATGCAAAATGTCCTATACTCCGGTATTTGAGCCCGCATCGGCTCAGGAAGCCTATGACATGTTCAAGAGGGCGGCTGTTCTTGCCGCCGAGCTCCGCTCCGTTGTCGTCCTCAGGTTGACGACGCATGTGTGCCATGCCAAGGAGAAGATCAAGTTCGATGCCTTGACGCCCAGGGCCGAGTGGAGACCGGATTCCGCCGTACCGCTTTTCAATTCCGAGGTTTCAAACTATATCCCCATCGCTGCTTCCGTTTTTCCGCTTAAAAAACGCGCTCTCGAACGTCTGATCGCCATAGAGGAAAGACTGCCGTCGCTCAAATTGGATACGGTAATAAATAATAACAACAAGCGCAGGGGCATCATCGTCGCCGGCCTGCCCTTCGCATCGGTCATGGACGTCATCGGAGGCCTTGCGCGAAAGCCCGACGTGCTCAAGCTCGGCTGCGTCTACCCGATTGACCGAAAGCTGGTTTTGCATTTTCTATCGTCTCATGACGAGGTTAAAATACTCGAAGAGCTCGACCCCATCCTGGAGAAGGACATAAAATCCCTTGCGTACGACAATGCCCTCAAGACATGCATATTAGGAAAGTCCGCGGTAGAAGAGCTGATGGGCGAATATACTCCGGGTAAGGTTGAAGGAATCCTGAGGGCTGCCTGGGCGGATCTTTTCGACAGGGAGCCGCTTGCCCGGGGCAGGGAAGAATTGCTCAACCCCCGGCCTCCGCAGATGTGCCCGGGCTGCGGTCACCGCTCGGCTTTTTACGCCGTCAAAAAAGCCATGCGCCCTACGGACATAAGCGTGGCCGACATAGGCTGCCATACCCTTGGATATCTTCCTCCCTTGAGCATGGGCAAGGTTTTGCTGTCCATGGGGCATTCTGTTTCCACTGCATCGGGTTTGTCCCTGCATAATAAAAGCAGGCGCGTCATCTGTTTCATGGGAGATTCCACGTTCTTCCATGCAGGGCTTCCGGGTATCACGAATGCCGTCTACAACGGGCACAATGTTCTGCTGGTGCTTATGGAAAACGGCACTACCGCGATGACCGGCCACCAGGACCATCCGGGAGCGGGGAAAAATTTCAACGGCGAAACGGAAAAAATTCCCGTGCGGGAGGCTCTTGCGGGATTAGGCGTAAAAAATATCCGCGAGGTGGATGCGTACAAGCAGTCCGAGCTTACGGCCATGGTTTCAGCCGCGCTGGACGAGCCGGGGTTCAAGGTGATTATAGCCAAGCATCCTTGCATGCTTAAATTGACGCGCGAAGCCAGGCGAAAGCCGGGATGGATCGCTCGACATGTCCGGGTCGACGAGGAATCCTGTACGCGCCTGCACGAGTGCATCGAGCGCTTCGCCTGCCCGAGCTTCCAGAGGGGAGACGACGGGGCGGTTACCGTCAGCTCCGAGCTTTGCATCGGCGATGGATCCTGCAGGCAGACCTGCGCATCCAGCGCCATCGTAAACGCAGGCCAGAGCGGAGGCGAGAAATGAACGGGTTATACAATATTTATATGGTAGGCGTTGGCGGGCAGGGCATAGGCCTGCTGGCGGAGTTGCTGGCCAGGGCGGCCGATTACGCGGGTCTCCCGGTTCGCGCCTGCGATACCCATGGGCTCGCCCAGCGCGGGGGCATGGTTGCGAGCCATCTTCGGCTCGGCGCCTGCTATTCGCCCCTAGTACCCGAAGGCCAGGCGCATCTTGCCATCGCCCTCGAACGGCATGAAGCGTTGCGTGCCGCAGGAAGAATGCTAGCGCGATCCGGTGCCCTGATTTGGTACGATACCTGCCTGCAGCCGCTGGACGTGCGCATGGGACAGGTTCCCCAGTGCCGGGTTTCCGATATCGAAAACGCCGTGGCGAAACTCTCCGGCAAAACCTTCAGGGTGTCGCGGGATGACCTGCAGGATGCCCGCATGCAGAATATTGCCATAGTCTCCGATTTGCTGAAACACGGACTGGTACCCGGACTATCCAAAGAGCATGTCGTAAAAGCCATGTCGGATTTGATGGACGCGAAAACGCTGGAAGCTAATCTTATATTATTATAACTGGCGGGGGTGACGCATGACGCGATTGATTGACGATGCTCTTGTCGAAAAGACGACGGATGGCCTTTCCGAAATTCACGGTAACGACTGCCGTGAGCGGGCGCTTGAGGGAGTCAGGAGCGTAGCCGGATTTTGGCTTGAGGAAGACGGTACCCCGGAGGATTTTTCGGCCTTCTGCTTTATGCATTTCGCGGGTACCGGGGATGCGCTGCAATCGCTCTTTGCCCGCTTCGAGTCGATTTTGGAGGAGCTTCAGGGATCGATGCATGCGATCTCCCGGAGATTCTCCCAGGCTGTGGATGTCGAGTGCGGCCCAAGTTTACCGATGGACGGGTTGTTGTCTTCCTGGTCTCCTTCGGCGCATCTGGCCGATGATTTCTTCGGAAACAAAGTCGCGCTGATTTTGCATCTCAACTTTCCGTATCTGGACTTGCATAGAAAAATCCAGGAAGGCGATTCCTGGAGTCGGCGGGAATGGGCCATGGCCAGATTGGGCGATTTGTTTCCGGTTCGCATTCCCGCCGGCGTTACCGCCAGATTGGCAAAAGCCTATTCCGAAGCGGAGAATTATATTTCTTCCTATAATATTTTTCCCGCCATGCTCAGGGATTCCGATGGATGGCAAAAGGCTCTGTTTGACCCGGCCAAGAAACTTTTGATGCATTGGAACATGCGCGACGAGATTAAGTCGCACTATGCCGACCCGGCAGGGCTTCGCGCCCAGCGGCTTTTGTACAAAGCCATGGAAAGCGTCGTCGAGGGCAGCATCCCCCGCTGCTTCGTCGATTCGGTAGATTATGAATGGAATCCCTTCGACGGAAAAATAGTCCAGGCCGGGAGCAAAGCGGCTTCCCTTCCCCTCGACGCTGCGGGGGAAGGGGACGGCCGTTATAAAAATTTGCTTGCTATTTTTCAGGCCGAACGGGAGAATGACCTGTGGCAATCGGATAATCCAACCCATAGCGCGCGCAAGTTTAATGTCGACAGGGAAATTCCCGAAAAAGAAGTGGAAAAACTTTTTGGCGAACTTTTTGCATCGCCGGCGTTTGAGCGTTGCGCCAGATTCGTAAAATCAAAGCTGGAACGCCCGCTCGAGCCTTTCGACGTCTGGTATCGGGATTTTTCTTCGACCGGCGCCAAAAACGAGGCTGAGCTGGATGCATTGACCCGTTCCCGCTATCCGGGCGCCGGCGCTTTCCAAGCCGATATTCCGCGCATGCTGGGCGTGCTCGGATTCGACGCGGATACCGCGGCGTGGCTTGCGGACAGGATAGAAGTGGACGCGGCGCGCGGCTCCGGCCATGCCATGGGATGTTCCATGCGCAGCGACAAGGTTCACCTGCGCACACGCATTCCAGCGGGCGGCATGGATTATAAGGGCTTTAATATCGCCTGCCACGAGCTCGGGCATAATGTGGAGCAGGTTTTCAGTCTCCATGGAATCGATGAATATTTTTTGGGCGGAGTTCCCAACACCGCATTTACCGAAGCCTTCGCCTTCGTGTTTCAGGCAAGGGACATGGCTTTGCTCGGCAGCGATATGGCGGCGCCCAAGGAGGCGGCGCCCAAGGAGGCGGCGCTTGGAGTATATTGGGCCACCTGCGAAATCGCTGGAGCAGCGCTTGTCGACATGGCTGTCTGGAATTGGATGTACGCGCATCCGGAGTGCTCGCCCCGGGATTTGCGCGAGGCAGTGCTCCAGGCTAGCCGAGCCGTTTGGAACCAGTATTTCAGCACTGCCTTTGGCGTGCGGGATGCCCTCGTTCTTGGCACTTATTCCCACATGATAAGCTCCGGCCTGTACCTTCCGGATTATCCTATTGGCCACATTATTTCGTATCAGATCGAAACCGCCTTTGCCCGGAAGGCTCCAGGCCAGCTGATGGGAGCCATGTGCCGCCTGGGTCGGCTTACTCCCGGGCAATGGATGCGTGAAGCCACGGGAAGCGAGCTGTCCGTAGTGCCTTTACTCGAAGGGGCTTTGGCAGAATTGGACGCTCACCGAATGGAGTGAGATGGAAATAATGGAAGATTTTTTTTGTTTTGGAGCCGGATACCTTTTGGTTTCCGGCTTTTTTGTGCTATACATATGATTATCGTGAAATACTATTGAAATATCAGATGAAGGAGGTGTTCTCCAGGTTCGGGAATTCCTTGGCGCAGAGCGGCTTTTATTGAATTTTGCTGCTTCGAACAAAGGCACCCGAAATAACCCCGTCAATACTCCGAGCCTGACGTTTCTAAAGTGCGGTGTTTTTAAACGTCGCGCCATGGACGCAAGGCCGATGGGCCGCAGGCAAAAGCGTGCGACCTCCCGTGTTTGGAAAGGCGTATGCACAATGTATGATCTCATTACAGGCGGGTCAGAACCCGCCCCAGGTCTCCCTAAAAACGAGCCCGTAAAAATCTTTGCCCCCGGTTCGGCCGAGCGCCTCCTGCTTGAAGCCGAGTATAAAAAGCTAAGCGCAAATCCGCCGGAAATCCCCCTTGTCATAGGAGGCGTGGAAATCCGTACCGGAAGAATAAGGGAAATTCGCGCTCCCCACGACCGTTCCAAGATCTTAGGGCGATACCATGAGGCCGGAGAGCGGGAAGCCATTCTCGCGGCTGACGCGTGCGCGAAGGCAGCCAGGGATTGGGCGTTTACGCCGTTTGCGGAACGCGCCGCCGTATTTAGAAAGGCGGCTGCGCTGATTTCCAGCTCCGCCTGGAAGACCCTCGATGCATCTACCATGCTGGGGCAGTCTAAAAACGCCTACCAGGCGGCAATCGACGCTAGCTGCGAAACGGCCGATTTTTTCCGCATGAATCCTTTTTTTGCCCAGAGGCTCTATGCGGAACAGCCGCGATCCGATTCGCAGGAGCGAAACTTCATCGACTATCGTCCGCTGGAAGGTTTCGTGTATGCAGTAAGCCCTTTCAACTTTACTGCGATAGCGGCGAATCTGTGCGCCGCACCGGCCTTGATGGGAAATGTGGCGGTATGGAAGCCAGCCTCGTCCTCCGTGCTTTCCAACTGGCATCTCGCTTGCCTTTACCGCGAAGCCGGCCTGCCTCCTGGTGTTATTAATTTTTTACCCGGTTCAGCGCGGGAGGTGTCGAAGGGACTTCTTGGACGGCCCGATTTCGCGGGTCTGCACTTTACGGGTTCCACCGCCGTATTCAACAGCCTGTGGCAAACAATTGCAGGCAATCTTTCCGCCTATCGGGCGTATCCCCGGATAGTCGGCGAGACCGGCGGAAAGAACTTTATCCTGATGTTCCCGGACGCCGACGCGGAAAGCCTCGTTACCGCTGCCGTACGAGGCGCTTTCGAATACCAGGGACAAAAATGCTCGGCTACGAGCCGCCTGTATATTCCCCGTTCTAGGCAGAAGGAAGTGCTTGAGTTCCTGGTCTCGGAAACCGAGTCGCTCAAGATGGGCTCGCCGGAGGACTATGGCAATTTCGTAAACGCGGTAATAGACGAGCCGGCATTCGATTCAATCGCGGGATATATCGAAGGGGCGCGCAATGATCCCGATTCCAGGATTCTGGCGGGAGGAACCTATGACAAAAGCGTCGGGTATTTTATCCGCCCTACAATAATTTTATGCGCCAAGCCCGATGCGCGGACCATGGCTGAAGAGATTTTCGGTCCCGTACTCAGTGTTTTTGTTTATGATGATACGGCTGTCCAGTCGCTTTACGGAATAATCGACAGGACATCGCCCTATGCCTTGACCGGGGCGATTTTTACCAAAGACAGGACACTGATAGGCGAAGCCATGTCCGCGCTGCGGAACTCGGCTGGTAATTTCTACATCAACGACAAGCCGAGCGGCGCGGTGGTGGGTAGGCAGCCTTTCGGCGGCGCGCGCGGATCGGGAACAAACGACAAGGCGGGCTCCCTGCTTAACCTGGTTCGTTGGACAAGCCCGAGGGCCATCAAGGAAAATTACGCGCCGCCCGCGGATTGGAGGTATCCCTTCATGGGCTAAAGTCGATCTTCGGCCGACCATAGACCCAGAGCGGGGTTCCTGACGAACCAGAAGGTTTCGCCGCCTGATTCGTTGAGGCCGTCCTTCAAGTTCGTCGGGTTATATTTATGTATCATATCATCGCAGCCCGCCCAGTCGTAGCCGGCTGCTTCTATTTCCGTCGGCGACAAACCGCCGGCGGCATAGGTTACCGAGAAGCGGTTTTCGGTGGAGCCATGGGCAAGGTGGGCAGCACCGGCCAGGTCATGCGCGAGCGTTCCGTCGTCCACGAGATTCCTCGCGCGCTCGAGGCCGCGGTAGCCGAATTTCCGTATCGTTTCGTCTATCGCCGGGTCTTCGCCGAAGCAGTCGATGCCCGGAGCTATGATGACCAGGCGCCCGCCGTCGGCCATGGCCATGCGCGTGCGGTAGATGGCTTTGTTACCCAGCCAGGTGGATGTGAACTCGTCGGGGTCGAGCCACACCACCATGGTCTTGGCCGGCGCCTTCAGGCGGGTTATATTAGCCCGGGCCGAAAGCCGGGCAGCTTCCTCGAAGACGCGCCGTCCGGTTCCCGCGTAAAACCCGATAGTCTTGTTGTTCCCCCTCGCATCCTGGCCTATCACGGTGAGCGCGTAGGCGATGGGCAAGCCAGACAGGAAATTTTCCTGGGCATAGTCCAGCACGGCGCGAACCGGCGTATCGGTCCTGCCAAGGACGCGTTCGATTCCGTAAGCGGCTCCCAACCAGTGTGATTTTCCTATAGCGTCCCTGCCGCCTGTGCCTATCAGGATGTTCTTGCTGTAATTGGCCATGCCCACGACTTCGTGGGGTACGACCTGACCCAGCGACAAAATCAGGTCCCACCCGCCCTGGGCAATCTTTTCGTTTATCTGGGCGGGCCAGTCGAAGGAACAGGCGCTTTCCGATACCCGGCTTACGAATTCCTCGGGCACCGTTCCGAGTGTTACAAGATCTTTACGCCAATCGTGCTCCAGGAAAAGACGGAACGGAATGCCGGGGAAAAACGCCGCCGCTTGCGACTCGCGCATGGGTCGATGGGTGCCGAGGGCGGGCATGATACCCGCCAGCGAGTCGCCGTAAAAGTCATAGGCGGCTTTTAGCAGCACGGCGGACTTGGCGTGCGCCCGCGTGCCGTCCGGAGGAATAACGAGCACTTTGCGGCGTGGGCCGATATTTTCCAGATAGTTTTTTAGCAGCCTTGCCAGATCCTCGTCGCTTATGCTTGCATCCAGCGAACCTGAATACACGTTGCAATTGTCGGTTTCCATGCTGTGCCCTCCGCCGCATGATTCATCCTACACGATGCCTGTACCTGTTCGCAAGCGTGGGGTCTGTCACCGTTGAGCATCTATGTGATGACTGTCACCGTTGAGCATCTATGTGAGGTCTGTCCCTTGTGTTCTTGCGAAAGCTTGTTCATACTCGGGGTATGATTCCGATTCGTTTTTATTCCGACGATAAAGCATGGTGTTCGGAATTCGTGGATTTATGCGTCTCGAATATCGAAGTCGGGCAAAACGAAGGCCGTCAGCCGGTGATCTGCCTGGCAGGCGGAAGTACTCCGTTTCAGCTCTATGAATCGCTGTGCCAGGCTCTTGTAAAAGGGCATAGCGGCAATGCGCTGCCAGTCACGGCTTTTGTGAGCGACGAGCGCTGGGAACCCGATAATCCTGCCTTGCAAAATGGTCCGCTGATCCGCAGCGTATTTCAGCCTGCCCTGGATATAGGAGCTATGGAAATTGTGGGCTGGAATCTGGAAACAACGCCGGAACAAGCCTGCGCTCGAATGCTTGAGTCGCTTGGCTTCCACCTGGGAACGAATCGAAGTTTCGATTTTGCCTGCCTGGGACTAGGGCCAGACGGCCACACCGCCGGATTGTTCGAGCTTATCGGGGCACCAGTCGAAGCTGCCCGGTACCGTGCGCCGCTTCCGCCGCATAATCGCCTCAGCCTTTCCGCCAATCTGCTCTCACGCTCAAAGACTACGTGTTTTGTGCTTAAATTAGCGGGAAAAGAAGAGGCTGTAACAAGCCTTTTTCATGGCGATGCATCGATAAGCGCTACCGCAGCGGCTTCGGCGGATAGCTCGATGCATATTCTGTGCCGTTGAAGCTGGAAAGGGATTTTTACCACAGAGGCACAGAGAGCTGCATTTTCGCATTCTCTGTGCCTCTGTGGTTAGATTTATCGAACCATGGAGCGTTTTTATGCTTCGGCTATCAGTAAAGTCTTGGCGTCCAGTTTAATATGAAGGTCTTCGGGGTTCATGCGGCCGTGGTCTTTGGCGACGATAAAGTGTATGTACTCCACTTTTGGCTCGAGGATGATGAGCACCGAGATGTATTCCATATAGTTGCGCAGGATCATGGGGACATTGTGCTTGTCCACCAGGGGTTCTTCGCCGATCATGGTGCAGGAATACCAGAATTCCAGCTGCATTTCCTTGGCAAAGGTGCTGATTTTGGCTAGATGCTCGGGATCGGCACGGGTAAAGTCGAAGCCGTCCACGATGACCGACTCGGCGGTAAAGCCGCCGTCCTTGATCATGGCGCGAAGGGATTTTATCATCTGGTCGGTGGAAACACCATCCTGGTTGAAGTTCATGATGACGCGGTTTTTAACAAGGTCGTCATGCACATCGCCAAAATGCTCAAGGTTTTTTCTGCGGGCTACTTCGGAAAAAATGTTTTCGTACCAGGAAATTACATAGCTTGAATTGGTAGTAAAGGATACATGGATTATCTTTTTGCCCTGCATCAGTTTGTCGAGCGCCAGCTGAACCAGCACGCTGGTCTTGCCGATGCCTTTTCTGCTTGCTATAACGCCGATGTTGCCTGATTTAAGTCCGCCCTCGATACCCTTTTCGAGGATACGGACGGGACTCTTCTTGATAAGCTCCTCTTTAAGCATGGGAACTCCTTATAAGATTATTGTGTCGATCGGGTGGGGAGACCTGACTGTATGCGGCTTTCAAGGGCCGCTCACAAGGTATCATGTCTCCAGTATAAATCCGAATTGCCCAAAACGCAAACAACTTAGGCCGATTCTTTGCCCGTGTTTCCTTGCTTTGCGGAAAACGGCGCTTCCTGCGGCAATTGAGACCCCAACGGGGTACCCAAGCCTGCCGGAAGCGCTCATTTTTAACTATCTGAGGTGTTCCTTGCGTTTTCCTTCTTCGAAGTCCTTGCGGAGCGTCTCGGAAATATTGGTGGGAACCTTGCCGTACTTGAGGAATTCCATGGAGTATTCAGCCTTGCCCTGCGTCATGGAGCGAAGCACGGTGGAATAACCGAACATTTCGGAAAGCGGAACTTCTGCCTCGACGCGGCAGAAATTGCCTTCTTCGGTGGAAGTGGTTATGACGCCGCGGCGCTGGTTTACGCTGGCGAATATGTTTCCCTGGAATTCGGTGGGCCCCTCGGCCACCACCTTCATGATGGGTTCGAGGATTACCGGCTTGGCTTTTTCATAAGCTTCGCGGAAAGCGCCGATGGCGGCCATCTGGAACGCGATATCCGAGGAGTCGACCTGGTGGCTGGCGCCGTCGTTTATGGTCATGCGCACGTTGACGACGGGGAAGTTGATGAGTGAGCCTTTTTTGACCGCTTCCTTGAATCCCTTGTCGCAGCTCGGAATAAACTCGTTGGGAATGGAACCGCCCTTGATGGCGTCCACGAACTCGTAGTTTTTCTCGGTGCAGGGTTCCATGAAACCGGCGACGCGGCCGTACTGACCCGAACCGCCCGTCTGCTTCTTGTGGGTGTAGTTGAAGTCGGCGCGCTGGGTAATGGTTTCGCGGTAGGCCACTTCGGGGTTTCCGGTGGTTACATCGCATTTGTACTCGCGGCGCATGCGCTCGATGTACACGTCCAGGTGAAGCTCGCCCATGCCCTGCACGATGGTTTGGTTGGATTCAGGATCCACGTAGGTGCGGAACGTAGGGTCTTCCTTGGTAAAGCGGTTGAGCGCCTTGGACATCTGGTCGGCGCTTTTTTTGTCTACCGGCATGATTGCCAGCGAGATGACCGGCTCGGGAACGAACATACTGGTCATGGCATAGTTTAATTTTGTGTCGCAGAAGGTGTCGCCGGTGGCGCATTCGATGCCGAAGAGCGCGATTATGTCGCCGGGGAGTCCTTCGTTGATGTCTTCCATGGAAGCCGCGTGCATGCGCACAAGGCGGCCTACCTTGAACTTTCTCCTGGCGCGGGTGTTGATAAGCTCGTCACCCTTTTTTATTTGGCCCTGGTAGATGCGGACATAGGTAAGCTGGCCGTATTGGCCGTCTTCGAGCTTGAAGGCAAGGGCGACGGTGGGAAGATGGCCGTCGCATTTGGTTACTACTTTTTCTTCGTTTTTATCCAGGTCGAGGGCGATATTCTCTACTTCGGTAGGATCGGGGAGGTAGTCCACGACGCCGTTCAGGAGCAGCTGCACGCCTTTGTTCTTGTAGGCCGATCCGCAGAATACGGGTACCAGCTCGAGGGCGATGGTGCCTTTGCGGATCGCGGCTTTGATCATTTCGGGTGTTTCGGCGCCTTCGAGGAATGCTTCGGCGAGGTCGTCGGAGAACATCGAGGCGGCGTCGAGGAGGGCTTCGCGATAACTGGCCGCGTCGGCCTTGAGGTGTTCGGGGATTTCCGCATAGCGGAGGTCCACGCCGCCTTCGCCGTCGAAGTACACGGCTTTCATCTCCACGAGGTCCACGAGCCCTTCGAGCTTGTCTTCGAGGCCGATGGGCAACGTCATGAGCACGGCGTTGAGTCCGAGCTTCTCCGCGACCTGATTGCGTACGCGGAAGGGATTTGCGCCGGTGCGGTCGCACTTGTTGATGAAGGCCAGGCGGGGGACGCTGTAGCGTTTCAGCTGGCGGTCTACGGTGAGTGTCTGGGATTGTACGCCGCCTACCGCGCAGAGCACGAGCACCGCGCCGTCGAGAACACGGAGCGCGCGTTCTACTTCGATGGTAAAGTCCACGTGACCGGGCGTATCGATGAGGTTTACGTTGATATCACCCCACTGGACATTGGTTGCAGCCGATTGGATGGTGATTCCGCGCTCGCGCTCCAGGTCCATGGAGTCCATGGTGGCACCGACGCCGTCTTTGCCGCGAACCTCGTGGATGGCGTGGATCTTGTTGCAGTAAAACAAAATGCGCTCGGAGAGCGTTGTTTTGCCCGAGTCGATGTGGGCACTGATGCCGATATTGCGCATCTTGGAAATTTCGAAAGCCATGTTCTTGCCTCTTACTATAGATTATGAATCCGTCATGCCGGCATCGCGGTAGCTCCCGTTTTACGCGGAAAGCGCGGTTGGATGCAAAAACGTACTCCTTTTGCAGTATAGTGATAAAGAGTGTTTGTTTCAAGAGGGCGGAGAAACTTGTATGCATGGAGTACATAATTTCTGGAATTTTGAGTTTGAAACGATTTTAATCCTGGATGTTTTTTTGCTGGAAATTTCCACTCTTGCCCATGGTGTGTTACACATAATGATTAGCTATAGTATTTAATCCTGCACCAGGGGATTATAATTATCCCTTTTAATCAAAAACGGCATTATTTTCCGAAACGTCGCTTCACATTCTTGAGTGTGGAACCGAGATTTAATCTCGAAGGTCACTCGTGCTTTAGCGGTTCAAATACCACGCCATTCACCATAAAGACAGTTCAACCATACTGAATATCAGTATTCATAGGCTCCGACCGACCAAGGCGCGGTTCGCTGCTTTCCATCCCTATCCCACCGCAGGTAATGGATATCGAGAGACGTCAGGTTGGCGACGAAATCAGGGTCGGTCAAGATTGTTTCGCCGGCAGTCGCAGGATTCGCCGTACTGTTAACCGCGGTTCCCGAAAGCCGGCGATTTCCGAATCCGCTTGTTGGAGTCGGGTCGAGGAAAATGCCCAAGTTGCCTGAAGCATTATTTGCGCCGATGGCACCGGGTATTGTTACCGCCACCGTGGCTATCGCGGGAACGGCTGAGCCTGGGTATAAATTCGCCAGGTTGGCTCCAGGCAGCGCACGGTAGAAGAACGTAGGATGGAATTTCAGATAACCCGGAGACATTGCTCCGGCTGCATAGTAAACCGTCTGATTGGCGGCTGCGGCGGAGGAATCAGAAATGCCCAGAAGGTTGTTGCGGGAAAGGGTTAGATCGGCCGTTGTCGAAGGATTATACGCCTGCTCGGAGCTGATAGCAATGCCGGACCATGGAGTCAAGGTATGTCCTGCATCAATCGTGTTGTTCACGAGATTCATTTTGCCGCTGCTCAAAATGCCTGTGGCCGAGATGGTAAATACAGGACTCGTCCCCGGCGAGTCCTGCCCGATCCAAGCGATAATGTCGTTTGAGATTAGGAGCGGCGCCACAGCAAGGATCCCGCTATAACCGGTTACATTTATTCCACAAAATGCGACAGACGTGTCGATAGTTGGGACGCTTCCGATTCCAACCACGCGTCCGCCGACGATGCTGTTATACGCCAGAATCGGACCGGGATATGCTGATGTAGCGTAAGCAATATTCACGCCGCGCACAATTTGGGGAAAATTCTGGGTGCTGTCGCAATCGACGCCTGGTCCCTGAATTCTGCAATTCGTGACTACCGGCCCGCCGGTAATGCTGAGTACGTTGTAGGTTACGCCCGAAACAGAGCCGATCAAGTAATCCACTGCCGTTAAAACAAGTCCGTCTATGATCGTATCCCTGGAAACGTTAACATCCGCAAGGATGCAATAACCATTATTTTCGATTA
Source organism: Spirochaetota bacterium (assembly GCA_031402655.1). Lineage (GTDB taxonomy): Bacteria > Spirochaetota > Spirochaetia > Treponematales > UBA12059 > JANNSO01. The sequence goes on from JANNSO010000034.1 coordinate 21,932, forward strand.
TATTATCGCGTATTACCGTCGGGGTGGCCAACAAATCCCGATTCCAATTCCCATCCGTGCTGAAACCGCCGTACATCGACTTGTGGTTAGCCAGACTCAACGGTCCAGTGAAAGTGCCGCCCTGCATGACAATCCGTGTGTATAACGGGCGCGCAGTATACATTACCTGCAGATTGGCGGCTGGAGCGGGAGACGCTCTCGTGCCCGATCCGGCGATACCCGAAGAATTGACGTAATATGCGGTTTCGCACTTGATCTCGTAAGGAATCGCGCTTTCGCTCGTTGTATTGCTCACAACGACGTAAAAATACTCGGTTTCGGTCGATTCTGTCCGCAACGCCCATTTCTCTGAAGTTCCGCTTACGTTTGACATGCGATTGAAGCTGGAATCGTAGACTCCCAAGAGACACGGAGAATTACCGATGCTTATCGAATATTCTGCCAAGCCATCCGAGTTCAATTGGAAACGATGCACCCTCACTTGACCTGCAAGCAGCGTATCGCTCCAGAGAGTGCCTGTATCCATATAAATCCCCGTTTCTTCGAAACCGGAGAGTGAAAGAGTCAGGGATATGTCGTTTCGCCCGAGTGTAATGGTTTTATTGACGGATCCGGATGAAACAGCGGCACCTGTCCCGTCCGAGGCCACCACTAACACCGTGGTCTCACCGAAGATATCCTTAATATTGTTAAGTTCGAGGGTTGCCATGTTTCCATTCGAGACGACCTCGAAATCCCGCGTAAGCGCAGCTGAGCCGTCGGCTGGGGAAAGGGTGATGGAAATCTTGGATGTTCCGGGAGCAATGAATTTTGCTCCCGAAGCATTGTTTGCAAAACCAGTAGCACTGGGCATGTTTACAGAAATTACTAAACTTGTTTCCAAGCCGGCAGAAGGGAATCTGCAGGAACAAAAGGCTAACGAAATAACAATCGCGACGACCGGTATATACGTAACGTGTTTCATCACCCGAATATACCATCAAGTTACAAGCAAAACAATATTTCTGAAGAATTATGAGTTAAATCTCTAAGTTTTTTCGGTAATACATGAAGCGGACGTTGCCAACTAGAGTGATTTTACTCCAAAAAAGACTCGAAAGAAGAATGTGGAAGGTGACCTCCAGCGGAGTGCATTGCGGCGGTGCGCAATACCTGGGCAAGGAAGCTTTTTTCGTGCCGTTTACCCGCCGCTTCGAGGATCAGGCACGTCGTATAGCCATGTGCTCCGATTACGAACCCGCCATGAACGGCGCAGACCGGCTCGTAGCGATGATACTGGGCATGTGATACCGAGGCGCGAGGGATCGTAGCGGAAATCCTTTTTAGGGGGACAGGCACCAAAGAGAGACTCTTTGGTGCCTGTCCCCCTAAGAAGATTATAGCGGAGAGCCCGACGGGGTAGTCCCCGGCGCGCACAAACTATCCCGGAATTTAGCCTGTTTATAGAATGCCGAGAAGATTCAAACTGTCTTGCTCGGGAATGCCGGCTCTGGTCAAATCCCGTGCAAAAAGCCGTTTTGCCATATACTTTGCCTGCCCATGGGTAGCTCCGTTTTTAAAGGCATCAATGAAGGCCAGATTGAATCCCATGGCCAATTCTGCCTCGTCCTGGTTAAAATGGATATTTCCAGAAAAGATGAATTCCGGGCCTTTTCCCCGCAGGTCTTCGAGTTCTTTCCTTATGATCAGAAAGAATTCAGCCGCTTTTTCTATCGCGGGCTCTCCGGCGATGGCGATCCTTACGGGTACGTGCATGCCTGACTCGTTTTGCGATTTGAGGGCGTTATAGATGAAGGGAATGGAGGCGTGGTCTGGGTTGACCAGGAAACACAATGCTTCGAGTACCGGCAGTACTTCCTTGACCGGGGCCTTGTCGATGAAGATAACAAGCGGCCGGTCGCGGAGTAGTTCGGCGTTTCGCTGCTTACCCGCGTCCCGAAGGAAATCCTTGAAATCTTCCCGGTCCAAAACCGGAGCATCGGGGGCTCCAAGCGCCTTTCCGTAACGGCTTGCGGGGTCTTCGCGGGAGGCTCTGGCTTGTTTGCAGGGCAGCCGGATATCGGCGTCCAGGTTGACGGAAAGCGTCCTAGGGTCCAGCTCCTGCGCCTCGAGGATTATGGTCTCCGCGCAAATGCCGCGAAGCGGTTTGGGTATATTCGACATCAGGGCATAGGCAAGCAGGCCGGCCATCATTGCCTGCCTATGGAAGAAGCGACCTTTACCAGGGCCTCGACTATGACAGAGTCGAATTTGCTGCGAGTTCCGTCCGTTATGATGGCCAGTGCATGCTGGATGTCGCGTTTGTCCCGGTAGGCGCGTTTGGAAACCAAGGCGGCAAATGTTTCCGAAACGCCGATTATCTTGCCGAACTGCGGAATATCGTCTTTTTTGAGTCCGTCGGGATAGCCCGAGCCGTCGTTGCGCTCATGGTGATACAACAGTCCCGCCTTGAACTGCTCCGGCAGTTCCACGTCGCCGAAATAGGTGCTGCCCTTGATTACGTGGGATTGTATGAAAGCGAAATCCTCTTCGGTGATTTCCGGTTTGCCGATGGTCTTTTGCAGGACGTCGCGGTCCAGCATGAGGTAACCGCAATCGTGGGCCAATGCCGCTTTATACAGGAGGTTGCAGTCGTCCGTGGAGAGTCCCAGCGCGTTGCCTATGCCGCGGGAGATTTTTGCGGTAACGAGGGATTGATCCTGGTTCTTGAACAGGATTTGCAGAGCGTTGGGTATTTCCATCAAGGCGCGAACGCCAAGGGGGTCGGCCGCCGATTCGCCGCCGGATGCGGACGCGCCAATTAGATTGCCCGAGCTTGTGCCAGCGACTGCGCGCGCCGCCAGCTTTTCTGATTTTTCCCTTATAAAATCGTCATAATCGGTTACCAGCGGAAATATGATGGGTAGAACCGCCTCGGATGAAATGAAGTCGCCCTCGTTTATTTTCTGCTCGACGATCTTGAGAATCTCCGCCTTGAGCGATACTTCGAGCTCGCCTATGTATTCCCGGACGGTATTCCAGTTGAGCGTGCCGTTACGCACTTCGTCGTACATGCGCTTGAGCCTGTCCGCCTTGAGCAGATCCCTGCGCACGTCGAAGTCTACCGGCCTGCCCACCGCCGTGGAGTTGGATCCGATGAATTCCAGGAGCGGTGTTTCTCCGGAAGGTTTGGAGGCGCTCAGGTAGGTGCCGCTCTGGCTGCCGCCGAACTGCGCGGGTTCGCCCTCGTACCGGCCCTGATAGTTTGCAGCGGCGCGCTTGCGCGATTTTTGCATGGCATTCGCGAAAAAGAAGACGAAGACGAGGATTCCCGCACCCGTCAAGCCTACGAGCACCATGATGACCGTGATGAGCGAGTCTTTTCCGGCCTGGGACTTGCTTTGGGCATCCAGCTTTTCGACAAGGGATTTCAATTCGGGATCGGTTTGCACGACCACTTGCGGAGGAGCGGCTTCCCTGTCCGACATCTTGGCTAAAAGAGCCATCGTCTGGGCTATGAGCGCCCGCTCGGCGGCGCTCTGCTGCGGTGCGGCCGCAGAGCTCGCGGCCGGTTTCGCGGCTGCGGTTTTAGCGGCCTGCTCGGCCTGAGCTGCCTGGGTGGCCATGAAGGTCTGCAGCAGTTTGAGCTGCTGGTCGGCCTGGGAGCGCAGCTGCTCTTTTTCCTGGTTGGTGCTGGCGACGGATGATTCCATGGATTTAAGGCGCGCGTCGGCCTGCTCGAGCGCAGCCTTGAGTTCGGTAAGGGCGACGTCGTTGCCCGAAGGCGCCGCTGCTGCGGCTTGCGTCGCGGCAGGCACAGCGGTAGCGGAGGTAGTGCTTACGACCGCCGCACTCGCCGCGGCTGTTTCGGGAACCACGGGTTTGGTGCGCGGAGCGCCTTCGTTCTTGAGGTTGGCTGTGTCCATTTCCTTGCGCATCTTGAGAAAATACTGTGTCGCGCGGGCATTGGTCGGGTCGTATTTGAGCGCTTTTCGAAATGACTCATAGGCATTCTTGAAGTTTCGACCGTCGTACTCCTGTATTCCTATGCCCGCCAAAGCATCTGCCGCCTGCCGCTTGAGAGCAGCGTCGGCGGATGTTTCTGGAATGGCTTCGGCTATCGTGGAGAAGGCTTTTTCGTAGGAATCCTGCTGGTATGCCTGGGCAGCGGAACTTAAAACCGAGGCTCCCTGCGCATAGCAGGCAAGGGCGGCAAGGATGAATGCGACTGAAAGTAAAAATCGTTTGCTGTGCATCTGCTTCATCCTTATTGGTTCAGGGTAACGGCGCCGTGACCCCAGCGGGCTGAAATGCCCGTCGTGCTTATCGCCGTCCAGTTATCGTTCCAGGTGGATTGCGGGTCCGGAGGCGTGGGAATCCAGTAGCCGTTTGGCTGTCCTGCGGCCGCGACGCCTAAAACCTGGGTTCCGCCGAAGTGGTAGATACGGGGAGCGCCGAGTGCGGTGCTTACCACCGATGCGCCGAACGCTATTGCGGAAGGATAGGTTGGATTTACGCCGGCGTTGACCCAGGTGCGGGGCGTTGCGAAGGGGTAGTGCATGTACTGAACCGTGTTAAGGATGGTAGCGCCTGAGGTGCCCTGGTTTACATAACAGCCGGTGGTTGCGGTAAGGACGCTGGCTCCGCCTATCAAGTACACGAAGGCGGGAGTAGCCGTCGGTTTATGGATTCCGGCGGTGAATCCTGTCCGAGCTGCCGACATTGCCAGTTCGGCGACGGCCGCTCCGTCTAATTCGCCGTTTGTCGGTTGGGCTACCGTGGTGGGAAGAAGTCCGTCATGGGTCAAGGCAAGGGTAAGGGCCGCGGTCCTTCCGCCAAGATTGTACACGGTGCCGTCATAGGCATACGAGAAACGCTCGGAACCGGCGGCACCGTAGGCGACCTTCGTCGCGATCCAGGAATTGCCCGTCGCGGAGTATTCGTACGTTGTTGCGGTTGCCGCCCAGGGGAGGGCTGCATTGGCGGTTGTGCCCCCCAGGATATATATCCGGTCGCCGAGCATCGAGGCGTTGATGTTGGCTTTCGCGATCGGCATCGCCGTTCCAAGCGACCAGGTATTGGTGGCGATCGTATAGACTTGCACCAGTGCCTGAACCACTCCAGCCGAGTTGAACCCTCCGAACACGTAGAGTTTGCCGTTGTAGGCCGCGCAAGCGGCGAAACTGACCGGCACGTAACCGGTGGTCGTCGCCGCCGCCGGATACCAGGTGTTGAGCACGGGGTCGTACAAGTCTATGGCGCCGACCGTCGAACCGACGGCTGTTCCCGAAAGCCCGCCGAGTATCCAGACGCCGCGCGCTTTTTGTGCGGCGGTAGGAGCGGTTTCGCTCGTCGTGGTCGCCGTGAACTGGACGGAAACAAAGTCCGCGCCGGTGTCCCACTGTAGCCGGATGCGGTAGTAGTATGTTGTCCCGGTAGCGAGTCCGGTGAGCGTTTCCGAATGCCCAAGTGCGGGCGTGGTGTTTGCGACCGTAAAAGGATACGGACCACCGTTGGCGGTACCGTATTCCAGGACGTGGGTGCTGTTATGGCTGCTCGTCCAGTTAATGGTAAGGCTCGTGTATGAGGGATACGCGGGAGTTGGACCCGAGCTTATGGAAAGCACATCCGGGTCCGCGGCGGTAATGAAGCTGTATTGCGCGCTGTTTGCCTCTAAGTTTCCGCTCAGGTACATGGCTATGCGGAAATAATAGGTGGTAGCGGGAAGGAGATTCGTAAGCGCGGCGCTATGGCTCGTGTTTACGACGGTGGTTTGAGGCGTGGCTTTGGTATACGCTCCCGGGGCCGTGCCGTATTCGAGGGCATAGGTTGCCGTAACCGTCGTATTGAAGGTTACCGTTGAGCTGTACGGCAGGGGGATGCTTACCGGCGCTCCGCTGAGCGCGACCGCAGCCAGAGGATCGGGAAGCGTCGTGAAGCTATACTCGGCGCCTTGGAAGCTTCGGGCGCTCCCGAGATAGGAAATAACGCGGTAGTAATAGGTTGTCGAGGAATTAAGGTTGGCCACGGATACCGTGTGGTTTGCGCTGTTTGCGGTGGTTCTTGGAACCGATGTCGAGTAAATACCTTGGACGGTGCCGTATTCCACGCTTACGGTAACGCTCTGGTCCGTGGAGAACGCGATCGAGGCGGAAGCGAACGTCGCCGTTACTGCCGGTGCCCCGGTAAGGGAAACCGTAATGGTCGCCGGAGGAGAGGAAAGAAGGTCGCTCGAGCAAGAAAACAATGCTAGGCCGATGGTGATCAGGGCGAGAAGGGCTAGGCGCTTATGGTTTCTGGTAAATATCATGGTTATCTCCTTATCGCTCGTAACTTACGGAAAGCATCGCGCCTGCGCTTATGAACGGCGAGCCGGCCTGGAGAACAAGCGAGGCGTTTCCTTCCAGATTCAGTACCCAGCCGTTGTAAATGCCTACATCGATTCCCGCCGCCAGGAAAATCTCCGCGGAAATGCTGCCGTAATTTACCGGGTAGGCCGATGGATCTTCTATGGATATATACACCGGTCCCGCCCCAAGGCTGGCGAACGGTACGATTCTGGAAAGAAAGCCGTCGGTCATGCGCCAACCCAGGTATTTAAAGGTAAGAACCGGGCAGATGGACGCCATGAAATAGTCGATCGTGGCATCCGGCGTATAATCCATCCCGGATACCTTGGCGCGCGCCCCGGCGTACAGACCTCTGGCTAAAGGCAACGCCCATTCCACGTCGGCTCCGGCAAACCAGCTCGCGGCAAAATAGGTCGAGGAAGAGAATAGCGGCCAGTATAATCCGCCGAATCCCGCTATCTGGTAGCTGGATCCGTTGTACTTGGTCCTTCTCCCCAGATCGTATATTTTTTCGACGGCTATTCCCGGAATCGTCAGGGTTCCGAAGGAAATGTCCAGGAAAAGGCCGATGTCTTCGTCGTAGTCGGTAATTTTACCCTGAATCGTCGAGCCGTCTTTCAAGAGCACCTGTACGGTGGTGTTCGAGAGCGCGGCCAAGTTTTTTTCCGATGAGGCGATAGATTCGAGGGGGACGGTCCGAGGCGAGCCGAACGTATTATAGGAGACGCCGCCAGCGACGGGACCAACGAGCGTCCCGATGATAATGTCCCCGTTTTTGAGGTATACGACATCGAGGGCCGAAACCGGGGCTGCGATGAAGAGGGAAAATATGACGACCTGAGCGATTTTGGAGGCCCAGATTCTGTTAAACATAGAAAACTCCTAAAAGAAAGGTTGGTAGAAAGACAGTTAGTCTAAATATCGGAATAAAGCCTTCAAAAAACAACCAAAATCCAGTATAATCAGCCATGGCATGGGCTGTTTCAAAGTACTCTATAAAACATCAGGGAGAACAGTAAGCAAAAATCATGAATGGGAGCCTGAAATTGAATTCCGAACAGAACCTAAGCGAGAGACTCAGGGAAATGCTGGTGCATGTAAGGACGCTCGATTCCTTCGAAGCGGTGGGCGCGGTATCAGCCGATGGAACCATCGCCGCCAAAGTAGAGGACGATGTCCATGCCGTGCTGCGGCTATGCCATGAGCTTGATGACGACCGGCGCGAGACGATACACAAGCTTGAGTTGACCACGTTGGAACTGGCGAGCAGGGAGCAGTATCTGCAATCGATCTACGCCAACATTGACGCGGCGATTTTCGTCATCGACGTGGATGCGGGTGGAAGCTTGAAATTCGTCGGCCTGAATCCGGCACACGAACGCCTTACGGGGCTCAGTACCGCCTTGGTTCGCGGAAAAGCGCCCGAAGGCTTTCTGGATGCCGATACCGCCCGTGCGGTGCGAGGCAATTACGAGCGCTGTCTGGCGGCAGGAGCAACCATAGAATATGAAGAAAACCTTGTTTTCGATGGTAAGGAAACCTGGTGGAACACCCGGCTTATACCGGTCAAGGACAAAAACGGGCGGATAACGAGCATCATCGGCGCGTCAAACCCAATTACGCAGCTGCGCCAGGCTGAAAAGATCGCGCGCGAAGAAACGCTGTTCGTAAAAAGTTTGCTGCAGGTTTTGCCCTTTCCCGTTTTTTATGCGGATAACCATCTCAACATGCTTGGCTATAACGAGATGTTTAGGCGGTTTTTTGGCATCACCGGCGATTTAATCGGGCTGCCCGAACTGGGAGGAATGCTCAAACCTGAAGACTTCATGACATTCCAGCGAGAAGCCCGGATATTGTCCGGGGCAGGCCGTAATTCAGGCACCAAGAAGATGGTCGCCGTAATCGCCAAAATTTCGCGAACGGTGGAGCTTCACCTTACCTCCTATACCGATGACTCCGGCACTTCGCTGGGGGTCGTGGGCTTGATAGTGGATATTACCGAACGCCTGCAGACTGAGGAACGATTGCAGGAATTGGCCATCATGGACGAGCTGACGGGGTTGTTGAACCGGCGCGGATTTAATCAACTGGCGGCTCGCGAGTGGCGGAAGGTTTGCCGGCTGGAAGGCCAAGTATCCTTGATCATGCTGGATATCGATTATTTCAAGCACTACAACGACCATTACGGCCACCCGGCGGGAGACCTTGTCCTGCGACAGGTCGCAGCCGAGATTCAGAAGGCGGTTTTGCGCCCAGCGGACCTTACGGCACGGTACGGGGGTGAGGAATTCGTAATTGTATTGCCGGGCACAGAAAAACCGGGAGCGCAAATCGTAGTTGCCAGGATACTTGAACGCGTGCGCGCATTGGCGATCGAGCATGCTAAATCCGATGTTTTTGGCATCGTCACGGTTTCCGCTGGCCTGGCGACCGCGGGACTAGGCCATGACAATGCCGGCGGGATCCACTCCCTCGACGAGTTGGTGGCTGCCGCGGATAAAAATCTATATCAAGCGAAAAATACGGGAAGAAACAAATTCATCTCCGAGCCTTGACGGGGTAGTCCCCGGCGCGCACAAAAAAAGTCGTGTTTCTATAAGTAGTTTATGTATCTATACTTAGATACGGTAAGGCGGCTTGGCTAATTCTTTACGGAGGTCTAGAATCCGGTTATCGTCATGGAGGAACCGCAATGGATTTACCCTGGGCCGAGCCCTACCGCATAAAAATGATCGAGCAGATTCACCGCTCTACGCGGGCGGAGCGCGAAGCCTGGCTCGCCGCCGCAAAATACAACCTGTTTAACCTGAAGAGCGAGCAGGTGTATATCGATCTGCTTACCGACTCAGGAACAGGCGCGATGTCCGCGAGGCAGTGGTCCGAGATAATGCTGGGCGACGAGAGTTACGCGGGCGCGAGTTCGTTCTACAAGCTCAAGGAGAGCATCGAGAGCATCCTGGGTTTTCCGCATTTTCTGCCCTGCCATCAGGGGCGCGCGGCGGAGAACGTGCTGTTCAGCGCGCTTATCGGCGTGGGAGAGGCGGGTAGGGGCAAGGTGGTGCCTGGCAACAGCCACTTCGATACCACCAAGGGGCATATCGAGTTTCGCAAGGCGCACGCGATCGACTGCACGATAGACGAGGCCTTCGACACCGAGAAAGAGCACCCGTTCAAGGGCAACATAGACCTGGCCAAGCTGGAGGCCGTGTTCGGGAAATATCCGCGCGAGGCGATTCCGGTGTGCATCCTCACCATAACCTGCAACAGCTCAGGCGGGCAGCCGGTAAGCATGGCCAACATGCGGGACGTCTCGGCGATGTGCAAAAAATATAACGTGCCGCTGTTTTTCGATTCCGCGCGGTTCGCGGAGAACGCTTACTTCATCAAGACCCGCGAAAACGGTTTTGCGGATAAGAGCATCAAGGCTATCGTGCGGGAAATGTTCTCCCATGCGGACGGCGCCACCATGTCCAGCAAGAAGGACGGCATCGTGAACATAGGCGGCTTTATCGCCTTCAACAGCCGGGAACTGTTCCGCACCTGCAGTACCTTCAATATAATGTTCGAGGGTTTCAATACCTACGGCGGCATGGCCGGCCGCGACATGGGCGCTCTTTCCGTGGGCCTGGACGAGGCTACGGAGTTCGAGTACCTGGAGGCGCGCATCGGACAGGTGTCCTACCTGGGCAGGAAGCTTACCGAGTACGGGATAGCGGTGCAGAAGCCCTACGGCGGGCACGCCATCTTCCTGAATGCAAAGAAATTTTTACCTAATTTGCCCAAGGAGCATCTCGTTGCCCAGACCTTGGGACTTGAACTGTACAAGGAAGGCGGCATCCGCGGCGTGGAGATAGGCACGCTGCTTGCGGACCGCGACCCCGAGACGCACCAGGAACGCTACCCTGCGCTCGAGCTTCTGCGGCTGGCCATTCCGCGCCGGACCTACACGAACTCGCACATGGACTACATCGCGGCCGCCCTCTTCAACCTGAAGGAGCGCTCGTCGACGATAACCAGGGGATACCGCATCGTCTGGGAAGCGCCGATAATGAGGCACTTTACGGTGGAGCTGGAGCCGGTAAAGTAATGCATGCGGCAGAAACGAATAGTGCCGATGATAATGGCATGATCGTAATCCTGCCCGTCAAAAAAAGTGTTGCCATGCTCTTTGCCTTGTTTGCGTCTTTGCTGGCGCTCGCAGTTTCCTGCGCCACAAAGCCGATGCCCGCAATTCCGGATTATCCGTCCCTGGTCTCTCTATCCTTCGATGCCGTTGCCGTAAAACTGGTACAAGCCGACGTTGCCGGTTTCGAGTTCAGCGAGCTTGTGAAAAACCGCAGTGATGCGGCACTGAAGCTGATAAGCGCGGAGCATGTCCTGAGCCTGGACGGCGTGCCGTATACGCTGGATTCCCGCTCCGGTGGAATCCAGGGGGCTGGCACGCTTTTGGCTCTGTCCGAAATAAGGGGTTTTATAAAAACCGATATAAAATTGACGGCTCCGGCGAGCTCGCTTATCGGAGGCGGCTCCCAGCCCGAGAGCTCCTGGCGGCTGTCCTCCACATTGATGCTGGAAGACGCCGGGGGGCATGCCTTTGCCCTGCTGGGCGAAACCGCGGGAAAGGTCCCCCGGCTGATACTGCCCGCCCTGGCCATCGAGTCCATCACGGTGCGCAAGATGGAGCTTATCAACACGAAGCTCAAGGTAGACATCGTGGTGAGGAACGAAAATTACTTTCCTCTCGTCCTGGACGCCTTCGACTATGCCCTGTACGGCGAAGGCCGTTTCTGGGCGCGCGGCAGGACGGCCGAAGAGATTGTCGTGGCCGCGCGAAGCGATAAAAAAATAGCGCTTGAGCTCGTGATGAATTTCGCGGACATGGACCGCTCGGTTTTGGACAAGGTAATCTACATGAAGCAGGTCCTGTGCCGTCTGTCAGGCAGGATTCGCCTGAGGACCACACTGGAATTCCTGCCCGAGTTTGAATTGCCCTTCAGCGTGGAGGGCGAGGCGCCCGTCGCGCGCTAATCCTCCCGGCCGATTTGGTCCGGCGAGCCTGGGGCATCGTTTTCGTCCGGCCGGGGCGGAAGGGTGGTCGGAGTCTTGTACCATTTGCCCGTGCCGCCAAGAAACGCCCTGATGTATAGGCGCTCCACCTTGACGCGCGCCCAGGGAGTGCGGCGCAGGAACTTGAGGCTCGATTCGACGCTGGGGTTCTCCGAAAAGCATTTTGCCCGTATCGTGGAGGCAAGACCTTCCCAGCCGCCGCGAACGAGGAGTTTTTCCAGCATGTATCGCAGGGTAATGCCGTGCAGGGGGTCTTTGGCCCCGCTGGCGTCATTTTTCGTGTCCCCTCTCATTCCGCCTCCTTTGCGAAAAGCTGCAGTATCTCTTCGCCCGAGAAGCTCGCCAGACCATCGCCCGATTCTGAGAGCAGGTCTTCCACCAGTCGGCGCTTTTTGTCCTGCAATTCCGTTACTTTTTCTTCTATGGTGCCGCGAGTAACCATCCTGTACACCGTTACCTTGCGCTTCTGGCCGATGCGGTGCGCGCGGTCGATGGCCTGCGACTCGGCGGCCGGGTTCCACCAGGGGTCCAGGAGGATTACGTAATCGGCGCCCGTAAGGTTGATGCCTACGCCGCCGGCCTTTAGGCTCAAAAGGAATACGCCTGCCCCCTCGGTGGACTGGAATCGGCTAATCCTGTCCGCGCGGTCCTTGGTCTGGCCGTCCAAATATTCGTAGCTTATTTTTTCATTGTCCAGCCTTGTCCTGAGCAAGGCAAGCGCGCTGGTAAATTGGGAGAAGACGAGCACTTTGTGGTTCTCGGCCACAAGCTCGGCGATGGTATCGGCGGCGTAGTCTATCTTGGCTCCGCCGGCTTTTCCGTGTTCCTCCGAAATAAGGCTGGGGTGAATCGCCGCCTGGCGCAATCTAAGCAGTGCCTCGAGCACATAGATAGAGGATTTCTTTATGCCATGCTGCGCCACAGCCGCCTGCACGCTGTCCGCGCATTGCCTGCGCATCGCCTCGTAGAGGGCTTTCTGCGGCGCCTCCATGTCGATGAAGCGCGTTATAATTTCTTTTGGGGGCAGGTCGTCGAGCACCTCTTCCTTGGTTCGCCGCATGATGAACGGAACTACCCTTTTTTTTAAAAGCGCCAAAATTTCGGAGTCGCCGTTGGCTATGGGTTTTTCGCACTCGCTCGTAAAATTGGTGCGCGATCCCAAGAGGCCGGGGTTGAGGAAGCTGAAATGCGACCACAGGTCGAGGGGACGGTTCTCCACGGGAGTGCCGGTAAGGGCGATGCGCGCGCGGGAACGAAGCGAGCAGACTGCCTTGCTCATGCCGGACTGCGGGTTTTTTACCGCCTGTGCTTCGTCTATGAGCACCATGCCGTACTCGGTGGCGCCGAACAGCTCTTCGTCCGCCCGAAGCGTCTGGTAGGAAGTAAGTAAAACATCATTATGCTGCAGCAGTGCCATGAGCAAATTCTTGGTTTTAGCCCTGGTTTGGCCATGATGCTTGCATACGGTCAACTTGGGGGCGAAACGGCGTATCTCGGATTCCCAATTGGATAAAACCGTGACGGGCGCGACGATGATAGCCGGTTTTAAAAGCGAGCCCTCGCGCAGCTTCTCGAGCACGGCGATGGCCTGCAGCGTCTTTCCAAGGCCCATGTCGTCGGCCAGGAGCGCGCCAAGGCCGGAGCGCACGAGGCGCATGAGCCAGGAATAGCCTTTAATCTGGTAGGGCCTGAAGGTGGCTGCAAGGTTTATAGGCAGGGTCTCGTCGCTTACCGGCACGAGGCCTGCCAGGGTTTTGTAGAGATCGGCTTCGGATTGGGTTAATAATTTATCTTCTTCGTCGACATGCTCGTGAAGCTCGGCGATGCGGGCAAGATCCCTTTTGTCTATTTTGTAGGTACCGGTTCTTTCGTTTCTCGTTTGAGCAAGCAGCCCTATGAGGGAGCGATCCTTGTCGTCGATAAGAAAAAGTCTGCCACCGGCCGAAATAAGATCTCCGCCCAGGAAAATTATCTGGCCGTCCAGGGGATTTCCCTTGCCGTCTACATCCATGCGAAGGGTAGCCTCGAACCAGTCTATCTTGCTGGAAACGCTGGCTACGAGCCTGGCCTTGTGCAGCGGAGACTTCTGCCTGCCGTTTTTCGTGGCGAACTTATAGCCGGCTGCGGTGAAATTATTGTAAAGCTCGCGGGCAAACTCGGGGATGTCGCAGGTAAGCTCGATCATGCGGGAGCCCTGGCTTGCGGCCAATGCGTAGTTTCCCGCGAGGCGCCTAAAAAAGGCGATGGTTTCGCTTTCAAACGCGGTGTTTTTTTCGAGGATCTCCAGAGTGTCGCCCTGCCTGCGCACTATCCTGCCTGTGTCGTTCATGGATGCGCCCAAATAGGTAAACAGGATGCTGCAGCGCAGGAACTGCTGGTTTTTTTTGTACCCTTGTATCGGCTCGAGGAGTACTTCGGTCTCGGGTAGGATATACACCGTTTCGATATGGCTTGGCGGGGGCACCAGCTCGATGGCGTCGCTGCCAAGGCGCGTAATCGCGTGGCAAAAAGCAAAAGCTTCGGGGTGGGTTACCCGGGCAGGCCTTTCGGCCGACAATCCCATTATTGCGGCAAGCCTGGGGTTTGCAAGCGGCCCGGCTGCGACGGTAAAAACGGTTTCCTTGGTGGGGTAGAACATGAGCCCGCCGGAAAAAAACGCCCCAAGCGCCGGGGAGCTCAATGCTTCGTTTTTGCCTTTTCCCAAAAAAAAGGAAAGCATGGGATCGTATTCCAGATTTTCCGATCCCGAGGGTACCGGATTGAAGCTTACGTGCGCTTTTTTTGCCGGCGTAAAGCTGACGGGCAGGGCGTCAGAAACATTTCTGGTAAAGGATATGCACATGGGGATGCCCTTGAGCTTCGCTGCCAGGAACGCCCCTGTCTCCGCGCTGATCTGATTGTCGCTTGACGCAAGGAACAGGTTTTCCATGGGAGCCGCTTCGGCGGTGATGGCCATGTCCGAATATCCGGGCACCCATTCCTTGGTCCTGCCCACGGAGCCGTCCTTTTTTTGGTAAAACAGGATGCGCGATATCTTCCAGCAACAGGGTTGGTTATCCCTGTAATAGCTTACAGTTGGATATTTAATTATAACATAGCCGAGTTGCCACTTGTCGACGTCCTTGGCGCGGACGTAGTTTTGGAAGGACGACTGCGGAAACACCATGTCCGTGCTCAGCTTGCGCAGGAACGAGTCGGTGTTTCCTTCCTTGCCCTTGATGACGAACTGCACCCGTTTCTCGGCTGTAGTTCGCAGGAGGGGACTGTCTTCGGGAAGTGCCGGTTTTTCCGGAATTTTAAAGGGAACGATTTTAGAAGAAACATCGTCCGTACTTAACGAATCTCCGGAGAATATGATTTTCAGGGCAAGGGCGACGGCGTGCTTGCAGTTGGATCCGACCGGGCAACTGCACAGGAATTCGAAAACTCGATTCCTAGGATCGGTAAGGATTTCCACATCGTAGGCTTTGCCAGGAGAGGATTCGCTTTCCACCATCGCGAAAAATCCTGATTGGTTATGTTTGAAAGCATCTACGAGCCGGGCTTTGTAAATGCGTAAACCACGGGTATAGGTTACCGAACTTACGTTTTCGTTTATAAAATCGCGTAACTCTCGAATTATGCCTTGGATCATATATTGGTTGTAGCACCGAGTGTGCATGGAGCGCAAGAAGGCTTCGTATAATCAATCGCTTTTATTGACAACGAACCTGTACGTCAGTAGCTTAGACGAAGATGGTAATGCCAAAAACCACGAAAGGTGACATAAGATAATGAATAAGTCAAAAGTACTGGTTATAGTCGGGACTGTGCGTCAGGGACGGACAGGCATTAAAGTCGCGAATTGGTATATCAACGAGGCAAGGAAAGCCAACTTGAATATGGATTTGGAACTCTATGACGTAGCTTCCCTGAATTTGCCACTGTTCAACGAAGCGTTTCCGCCGGCGATGCATCAATACACCGCTATCCAGAATACTATCGCCGCCAAGATAGCCGAAGCGGACGGTTTTGTCTTTATAACCGGTGAATATAACCATACCATTCCCGGTAGTCTGGTAAACTTCCTCGACTACATCGGGGTGGAATGGGCGCACAAGTGCGCAGCATACGTGGGATACGGTTCTTTAGGCGGGGTTCGGGCAATTGAGCACCTTATCCAGGTTATGGCGGAGTTGGGAGTGGCCTCGGTGGCCAAGGGCAGCGTCAATGTGCAGGTTCGCACGCCATGGTTTGCCATGGACGAAAGCGGCGTGCCAAAAGCCGAGTTCGTCAGTGGCGACATAGCCGAACAATTGAAGGAGCTGCTCTGGTGGACCGATGCGCTGAAGGCTGCCCGGGGCAGGGAAAAACCCTGAGGTTTTTTCTAGCGAGCCGATGCCGAAAACTATTGCGTTTGGAGCCTTCTAAAAACCCGTGTTTTTGGAAGGCTCCTGCATTTTAGGCCGGTAATTACATGTTTTTCCAGAATTTGTAATATTTTTTTTCTACATCTTCGAGGGAGATGAGGGGGAAGAATTTGGTTTGCTCGGCCGAGGCGAACATAAAGCCGTGCCGCAGGTACTTGTAGGAGATGCGGTCTACCGGGCAGTCGAGCGAAAGGCCTTTTGTGGTCTTGCCCGGTTTGGAGCGAACTTCCATGATTGCCTCGCGAAGGCGCGCAGGATGGATTCCGGGTACGAAGCAGCGTATGAACGGGTTGTCCTGGAACTCCTTGAGGAAGTCGTCCACGTTGAACTCGAGCTGGGCGTAGAACATCTTGGGCGCGCCTTTGGGCATTGCCGGGTCGGTGATGTATTTTGCGTATTCAAGGTAATTGTTCCTGGTAAGCACCATCATCTTGATGGGGTTTATTTCCAGGATGATTCGCATCTCGTCGCCGCGCATGGTAGGGTCGTAGTCCGCAGCCTCCAGTTCGACGAGATCGCCCAGGGAGTTGCAATAATACAGCTTTTTCAGGTGGGAAAAATCGAGGTGCTCGAGGGTGCGGTAACTGGAAATGAATTTTGTGGCCTTGAGCCTGCCGTCTTCGTGCGGCTTGAGTTCCTCGAAGGCCTTCTCTATCTGGAAATACGGGTGGCGGAATTTTTGATCTATCTCCACGAAGATGAGACGGCCCTCGAAATACCGGGTCGAGCCTTGCGTGTAGTGCTTGGCGAAGTGTTCCGGATCAAGCTGGCTCGCGATGAGCGCGTGGTTCGGGTGCATGACCATGTACAGATGGTTTTCGTTGTTCATTTTATAACCCCCAGTAAGACTTTAGTATCGGCGCTATCACAAGCGCGATTATTGCCATGAGCTTTATTAGTATATTAAGCGCAGGACCGGCCGTGTCCTTGAAAGGATCCCCCACGGTGTCGCCGATGACGGATGCCTTGTGCGCGTCCGTGCCTTTTCCGTTGAAGCGGCTTTCTATCAGTTTCTTGGCGTTGTCCCATGCTCCCCCCGAGTTGGACATGAAGATGGCCAGAAGCACTCCGGTTATGGTGACGCCTGCCAAAAGGCCTGCGAGCATGCGGACGCCCCCAAGAAAGCCCACCGCGACCGGAGCAAGAGCGGCTATGACGCCGGGTAATATCATTTTAACGAGAGCCGCCTTCGTGGCTATGTCCACGCATGCCCGGTAGTCCGGTATTTCCGTCTCTTCCAGGATGCCGGGTTTTTGCCTGAACTGCCTGCGCACCTCTTCTATCATAGCAAAGGCGGATACGCCGATCGCGTCCATCGCCAGGGCGGAAAACAGGAAGGGCACCATGCCGCCGAGCAGCATGCCCACGAGTACGTCCGGCCGGGTTATGTCGAAGCCCAGGTAGTTTCCGCCGGTAGCCGCCTGCGTAAACGCGCTGAACAGGATTATGGCGGTCAGGGCGGCCGATCCGATGGCAAAGCCCTTTCCTATCGCGGCTGTGGTGTTGCCCACAGCGTCCAGTTTGTCGGTAACTTCGCGCACTTTAGGATCCATGGCGGACATAACGGCCAGGCCGCCCGCGTTATCGGCTATCGGGCCGTACGCATCGACGGACAGCTGTATGCCCAGGGTTACCAGCATGCCCAGGGCCGCCATGCCGATACCGTATAATCCGGCAAGCGCGTAACTGCCCAGAATTGCTCCCGAGATAACCAGAACCGGAGGCAGCGTGGACATCATGCCAACGCCAAGACCGGTAATTATCGCGGTTGCGGCTCCCGTGTCGCAGGCTCGCTCGATTTTTCGTACCGGCCGCGTATTGGTACCGGTAAAAAATTCCGTAAGCATACCGATGGATGTTCCCGCAGCCAAACCAAAAACGGTTGCAAGCGCAACCTGCAGCGCTCCTTTGCCTCCGTCGAATGTCGCTTCCCCCAACACCAGTGCGCAGATGGGAAATATAAGAAGTGCAGCCAGAATGGATGCCCCAAGTGTTCCGGCGTTCAGGGCTACCTGCGGAGACTTTCCCGGTTTTGCCCGAACGAAGAAGGTTCCTATAATGGACGCGGCTATTCCCATCGCGCATACAAAGAGCGGCAGCATCGCCAGCTGGATTTTTGTTATGTCGCTTGCCGCCACGCCGACTCCCAGGATGATGCAGCCTACTATCGAACCCACATACGACTCAAAGAGATCCGCGCCCATGCCCGCAACATCTCCCACGTTGTCGCCGACATTGTCCGCGATAACGGCAGGATTTCGAGGATCGTCCTCGGGAATTCCGGCTTCCACCTTGCCCACGAGATCGGCTCCCACATCGGCCGCTTTGGTAAAAATGCCGCCGCCCACGCGGGCGAATAGCGCTATCGTGGAAGCGCCAAGGCTAAAGCCGGTAAGAATCGGGAAAATAGTGTCGCGGTATGCGCTTAGGCTATCGCCGAACACCGCCACGCAAACGCCGAGTACCGCCGCGATGCCGAGCATGGCAAGACCCACGACCGTCATGCCCATTACCGAGCCGCCTGCAAAGGCCACCCTGAGCGCCGGGCCGATTCCTTCCTGCGCGCGCATCGCAGTTCGGGAATTGGCGGCCGTAGCCACGCGCATTCCAAAATACCCAGAGCCTGCCGAGCAAAGCGCCCCCAGTACGAACGCCAATGACTGGAGTCTCAGGCTGCCCGTATTGGCCAGGGCAAGAAATACGGCGACGACGAGTATAAACGGCATAAGCACCATGTATTCGCGGCGGAGGAAGGCATTGGCGCCGTCCGCGATATAACCGCCTATGCGCTTTAATGGTTCAAGCGTTACTTTTTGACGGAATATCCAACGAGTTTGGAGAATAGCATAGAGGATCGCAAGAATACCGCTTGCGATTATTACCAGAAGAACTGTATTCATGGCTGCGTTTCTCCTGATCGGGCAATATTGATGCTTTTCACCCCGATTGATCCCAGTATAAACCGGAGATGCAATGGATACAAGAAAAAAAGGCTGTCCGCAAAGGCTGTTGCCTGAAATTGTTTCTTGTATGCCCGCGTAAATCTGGTTATACTCGCGCCAGGAGAATCCACCATGTTAGGCAGCATCGTTAATTTTGCGGCGATTATCGTCGGCGGCACGCTGGGGCTGCTTTTCAAGAAGGGCTTAAGCGAGAAACTTTCCAGGACGGTGATGGCCGGTCTTGCGCTTTCGGTTTTGCTCGTGGGTATTTTGTCGGCCATCAAGGCCGGCAACGTGCTCTATGTCATCATTGCGATCGTGGTAGGCGCCATAATCGGGGAGCTTGCGGACTTTGAGGCATTGCTTACCAGGTTTTCCCTTTTTGTGGAAGCCAAGGCAGGCAAGTCGGATTCCGGGCTGTCCCGGGGATTCATTACCGCGAGCCTGTTGTTTTGCGTAGGTTCCATGGCGATTCTCGGCTCCCTGGATGCCGGGCTCATGGGCAACTACGACGTGCTGTTTGCCAAGTCCGTACTCGACGGCATCTTCTCGCTTATCTTTGCGTCCACCCTGGGAGCCGGTGTCTTGCTTTCGGCATTTCCCGTTTTGCTCTACCAGGGTTCCATAACGCTGCTGGCCGTATTCGTCAAGGATTTGCTGCCGCTCTCCGTAGTGGCCGACATGACAGGCGTGGGCGGGCTTCTTCTAATCGGCCTGGGACTTAACATGCTGGATTTGACGAAGATTAAAGTAGCCAATTTTCTGCCCGCTCTTTTTATTCCCATGTTCATTCCGTTTATCGTTTCGCTTTTTACACCTTGATGCCTGTATGGTGTCAGCCCTCGGGGCAGGCGCATTCGAGTCTGGAGCAAAA
This sequence comes from Spirochaetota bacterium, assembly GCA_031402655.1. Classification (GTDB taxonomy): domain Bacteria; phylum Spirochaetota; class Spirochaetia; order Treponematales; family UBA12059; genus JANNSO01. Next base: position 41,553 of record JANNSO010000034.1, read on the forward strand.
AAAATGATTCACAGTAACGAGATTTTTTCACCCATCGAAGTCCGCTCGCTTAAAGATGAGTTTATTGCCAGGTTCGAGTCGCTAATTCTTTCGGGCAAGTTTGCTCCGGGGGAATGGGTCCCTTCGGAGCGGGAACTGGGTACCATGTTTTCGATATCCCGGCCGGTCGTGCACGAAGGGCTTCGCGCGCTTGAATCCCGCGGCCTTGTAACGATTGAAAGCCGAAAAGGCGTGCGAGTAAACGATTACCGGCGTGAAGGTTCGATAGAAATGCTGCTTTCCATGCTTAATTATACGGAAGGCAAATTATCGCCTGCGCTCTTTGACGGAATATTAAAAACGCGCCTGCTGTTTGAGGCCGAAACGGCGCGCCTTGCCGCTTCAAACCGTAGTTCAGATCAGCTTGACGCCCTGGGACGCATTATCGAACAGGAGCGGCAAAACCCGGAGGCATCGCTTAAGGATGTCGTCGCCCTGGATTACGAATTTCATCTTTGCATCGCGATTGCCAGCGCCAACGAGATTTATCCGCTTTTGTTAAATAGCTTTAAAAAGATATATAAAGCCATCCTTGAAAGCTTTTATGCAGATTCCGCCGTAATTCCCATCGTTTTTTCCTATCACGCTGCCTTGTATGCCGCGATTCGCGAAAAAAACGAAGATGCATCCAGGGCCGCGATGCTAGCGATTTTACGGTATGGCGAGACGAATCTTCGGCGTATCCTTTTCGGCTAAGAGCTCCTTGACTCTTTATGCTTGACAGAGCAGACAAAGTATTGTATATCGGTGGTATGCTGGTATTACCAGTAAGCATATACTGTGCCGCCACCCTCGTTGTGTAGTGAGACAGTTTCTGGAGGTTTCCATGGAGACTGACAAAAAACGTGTCCCGCTGGATAAGGCTGGCGACACCTTGCGAAAAAAGTTCGGTGCCAAGCTCGAGCTTGCGGAAACCTCAGGTTCTCTGGCGCTTGGAGGCTCAGCGGCGTCATGGAAGGCGAAAATCGATGCCGGGTGGGAGGCTGCCCGGCTTGGCTACCGGAACGTCATAAACGATATTGCGGTCCCCGAAGTCGAAGAGGAGAGGCTACGCCCTCCCCTCTTGACGGACGGTTTTTTGCATGGCCGGGAATTTGATGTTGCGATTATCGGAGGCGGCATACTCGGCGCTTCGATAGCGCGCGAGCTGTCCCGCTGGGATTTGTCCATAGTGCTCCTTGAAAAGGAGTATGACCTTGCCGTTCACACATCGAGCCGAAACGACGGCATGATACACGACGGCTTCGCAGCCAAGCCCGGATCAAAGAAAGCGGACTGCAATGTACGCGGCAACAGGCTTTGGGAACCTCTGTGCCATACGCTAGGCATCGAGTTTATCCGCCCCGGTTCGCTGATACTATTCAAGGCGGCGACAAGCTCGGTGGTGTATCCGATGATGGCGGCGCGCGCCAAAAAAAACAATGTCGACGGCTGGGAATACTGGAGCCGCAAAAAAGTCAAGGCAGAGGAACCTAACGTAACGGACGACCAGCATGGCGCGTTTTTTTTGCCCAGCGCAGGCGTGCTGTCTCCGTACAAGGCGACCGTGGCGCTGGCGGAAAATGCCGTAGCCAACGGCGCAAAGGTCGTTTTCAACGCCTGCGTAACGGGCATGGATACTAGTAACGGAAAGATAACCGAAATACAAACCAACCGGGGAAGGCTTCGCGCATCGGTCGTGGTAAACGCGGCTGGAAACTGGGCGGACGTCGTTGCCGGAATGGCGGGGGACAGGTTTTTCAGCCTGCACCAGAGGCGGGGCACCGAGCTTATACTCGACGTCAGCACCGGGGCTACCCAGAGTCACATAATGGGCATGCCGGACTTGATGCAGATAAAGTCCAAGACAAAGGGTGGAGGCCTCGTCAAGACGATAGAGGGAAATATACTCGTCGGGCCGACAGCATTCGAGGCTCCTGGGCGCGAGGCCTACGCCACCGCTTCCCAGGATGTCCGCGAGCTGGAGAAGCATCTGGCGCTCAACACGAAATTGTCGCTTTCGCAGGTAATTACCTATTTTACCGGGATAAGGCCGTGCACATATACTGAAGATTTTATAATCGAAAAGAGCAGGAAAATCTCCAACCTTGTGCATGTCGCAGGCATCCAATCGCCCGGCCTGGCTTCTGCCCCGGCCATCGCCTGCGACGTAGCGGCGCTTGTCCTGTCGATTGTGGCAGGCTTCAAGGAAACGAAGCGCCGACCCGGCTGGAACCCGACGCGTACTGCTCCCCCCGAACTCAGGCGACTCTCGTTCGAGGAACGAGCGGGCATAATCGAGGCTAGACCGGCGTATGGCAGGATTGTATGCCGCTGCGAGGAAGTTTCGGAAGGCGAGATCCAGGATGCCCTCGCTTCGGCATTGCCGATATCCAGCATGGACGGGGTAAAGCGCCGCAGCCGCGCGGGAATGGGGCGCTGCCACGGCGGCTTTTGCACTCCGCGAGTCATGGAGATAATCTCGGTGCAGAAAAAAATACCCTTGGCATGCGTAGAAAAAAAAGGACCGGGATCCGGGCTTTGCGTCGGCGAGACGAAGGGAGCTCGCCCATGATCGCAAGCAAGGAAGCAGATGTCGTGATTCTGGGGGGTGGACCTGCAGGCCTGGCCGCCGCGTGCGCATGCGCGCAGGCAGGAGCGAAATGCCTCGTGGTGGAACGGGAGAATCGCCTGGGTGGAATCCTCAAGCAATGCATACACGACGGATTCGGCCTTATTCGGTATAAAGAAAAATTAACAGGACCGGAATATGCCCTTCGGGACACCGATGCATTCGCAGCCTCGGACGTGCCGTCGATGATGGAAACCTACGTTTCGCGCATCGAGCGTGGGCGGGACGGATTTCTGCTGTATTGCGTTAACAGGGAAGGCGTTACCGGCATAAAAGCCCGCGCATTGGTACTTGCCACCGGCTGCAGGGAACGGACGGATAGGCAGGTTTTTATTCACGGCGACCGGCCGGCGGGAATATATACGGCCGGCCTTGCGCAATATATGGTTAACATTCAGGGATTGTTGCCAGGCAGGAGGGCGGTACTGCTAGGAACCGGAGATATCGGCCTTATTATGGCCAGGAGGCTGAGCCTTGAAGGCGTCGAGGTTCGCGGTGCCTACGAGATAAGGAATGAGCCTTCGGGGCTTTCAAGAAACGTGAGGCAATGCCTCGAGGATTTTTCCATACCACTGGAACTTTCCACCACGGTTTGCGCCGTGCACGGAAATCTGAGGGTAGAGGGCGTAACGGTGGTTCGCGTCGATGAAGAGCTGAAGCCGGTAGCCGGCAGCGAGCGCGAAATGGAGTGCGACATGCTCGTGCTCTCGGTAGGATTAATTCCCGAGAACGAATTGGCGACATCGCTCGGCGTTCCCCTGGACCCCTCGACGCGGGGACCCATGGTCGACCAAAACATGCATACGCTGGTCGACGGAGTTTTCGCCTGCGGCAACGCGGTGCATGTAAACGACCTGGTGGATTACGTTTCGGAGTCCGGCGAGGCAGCCGGGCGGGCAGCCGCCTGCTTTGCGTTAAGAAATAATATAATCCGGAATCTTGTCCCGGTGAGGAGGGGCAAGGGATTTCTCGCCGCGGTTCCCCAGTTCCTCGACATTGCAAGCCCAACGGGAGCCGTTATGTACTTTCGCTCAAGCACGACGATTCCCGGCGGGGCTCGGGTGGCTGTAACGGGGGGTCCCGGAAAGATTCTGTTTTCGCGCGGATACCCCGTTCTAAGACCGCCGGAAATGGAGCGCTTCGCGCTGCCTACGGAACATATCGGTTCCGGCGGCATTTGTCTGTCCCTGGAAAAGGAGAGGTTATAGCCATGGTGGAGAAAAAAAACTTAACATGCATAGTCTGTCCCAGGGGCTGCATGCTGTACATGGAGATAGAGGCGGGAATCGCCATGGTATCCGGCCACGAGTGCGCGCGCGGAGAAGCTTACGGCAGGCAGGAGGCTATAGAGCCCATGCGTTCGCTTACGACCACGGTTCGCACGGGAAATCCATTGCGTACCAGGCTGCCTGTCCGCACGGACGGCGAGATTCCCCTGCGCCGCCTCCTTGATGCCATGCGCGTGCTGGATGGGGTTTTGGTGGAAACTTCCCTGTCCAGGGGGGATGTCGTCCTTTTTGACCTGTTGGCACTCGGCGTCAATGTGGTAAGTTGCGATAACTTGCCCGGATGGGATGGAAATAATGGATAGTGAAAAAATTTTAACTATAGATTGCGGAACGCAGAGCCTGCGCGCCCTCGTATTCGATGCAAGAGGAAACCTCAGGGCCCGCAATAAAATCGAATATTCGCCGTACTTCAGCGCTCGCCCAGGCTGGGCGGAGCAGGACCCGGAGATATGGTGGAACGCCCTTGGCCAGGCAGTCCGGGGATTGCTTTCCACAGATTCCCGTGCCTTGGACGGAGTTGCCGGGGTAGCGCTTACCACCCAGCGCGACTCGATGGTCTGCGTGGGGCAGGACGGAAAATCCGTGAGGCCCGCCATATTGTGGCTTGATTCGCGAAAGGCGCCGGCACAGTACGTACCCGCGTTTTTTTTGCGCATGGCGCTTCGCACGATCGGAATGGAAGAGGCCATGATAAAAACGCAGGAGGCGGGAAAGTGCAACTGGCTCCGCATCAATGAAATGGATTCCTGGAATGCCACTTTTAAATATATGCAGGTGTCCGGGTATCTCATATCCAGGCTTACGGGTGAGTTTGCGGATTCCACCGCATCCCAGATAGGGCACATGCCTTTCGATTTTCGCAAGCAGGCGTGGGCGGAACCGGACCATCTGAACTCCAGGATGTTTCCGGTTGACTCGGGAAAACTGGCAAGGCTCGTGGCACCCGGAGACTTGATAGGCCGCATCAGCGGGGAAGCTTCCAGGATTACCGGCATACCATCCGGGCTGCCCGTAATCGCCGCGGGAAGCGATAAGGGATGCGAGACGATAGGGATGGGGGTCGTAGACGGCAGCATGGCAAGCCTGTCGTTTGGCACTACGGCGACTATTCAGACAACCAGCGACCGGTATCTGGAGCCTTTGCGATTTATGCCGGCTTATCCCGCGCCCATCCCCGGCTGCTTCAATCCGGAAGTGGAAATATTTCGGGGTTATTGGATGATAACATGGTTCAAGAATCAGTTTGCGTGGAAAGAGGTGTCCGAAGCCGCGGAATTGGGAATCGCCCCGGAAGCCATGCTCAACCGCCTCCTTGAAACAACGCCGGCTGGATGTCATGGGCTCGTCATGCAGCCCTACTGGACGGCCGGTCTTAAAAACCCGGCAGCCAAAGGCGCTATCATCGGGTTCGGCGACGTACACGAGCGCGCGCACCTGTATCGGGCGATTATCGAAGGACTCGCATACGGGCTCAAGGAAGGGCTTGGCAATATCGAGCGCGTCTCCCGTACACAGGTGGAAACGCTGGCGGTTTCCGGCGGAGCAAGCCAAAGCGATGAAATCTGCCAGATATCCGCCGATATATTTAATTTACCCCTGGTACGCGGCGCAACGTACGAGACAAGCGGGCTGGGAGCCGCAATGTGCGGGGCCGCCGGACTCGGGTGGTACCCTGACGTAAAGACCGCGGCACGGTCCATGGCCCGGAGGTCGAATTCCTTTGAGCCCGACCAGAAGAATGCGCGGCTATACGCCGAACTGTATTCGCGCGTCTACAAGAAAATGTACAAGGCTCTTGCGCCTCTTTATGAGGAGATAAGAACCATCTGCAACTATCCTGCGATGGCGGGAAACCAGGGAGAATATAATGAAGACTAAGACAGAATTTGTGCCTGATTGGTTCGAAGGGGAATTACCGCCGAAGAGTTTTCGATCCCTCCTGAAATGGGGGGACCCTGGCGTTTATAAGCATCCCAATGCAAGGCTCTACGCTCTCATGAAGAAAACTTTTCATCTGGACGACGGATGGTTCGGGGAAAAACGCAGCATGGGATTCGAGACAGTACCCGAGTACCTGCCTTGTAAGCTCCCGAAGGAACAGGTAGAAGCCTTATCCGCTATCGTGGGAGACGGCAATGCCCATACGGATTCCTACAACCGGATGAGGGTCGCGTACGGCAAGACCATGATCGACCTCATGCGCCTGAGGCAGGGAATTACGGAAAACGCTCCCGATATAGTGTTGTGGCCGCGCCACAGGGCTGATTTACGCGCTATAGTCGATTATTGCGAAAGCCATTCGATACCGGTAACTATATACGGGGGCGGATCGTCCGTTTCTCGGGGCGTGGAAGCCGTAAAGGGCGGTGTTTCCCTTGATATGCGCGTGCACCTGAAACGGCTTGTTTCTTTCGACGAGCGTAACCAAACTATAACCGTAGAGGCCGGGATGAGCGGACCGGAACTCGAGCGCCTTTTGCGGGACGCGCCGAATGCGCTTCAGGCAGAGCGAGCCTATACTTGCGGGCACCTGCCGCAGAGCTTCGAATATTCCGTAGTCGGGGGATGGACCGTTACCCGGGGAGCCGGCCAAAATTCGACCTACTACGGCAAGATCGAGGATATAGTCATCGCGCAGGATTACGTTTGCCCCGGAGGTCGGGATATCGTAACGCAGAATTTTCCTGCCGCGGCAAATGGCCCGGACGTGGACCAGATTATGATGGGCAGCGAAGGCACTTTCGGAATATTATATTCCGTCACCTTGAAAGTGCGAAAATACATGCCGCAAAACACGCGCAGGTTTTCCTTTATATTCAAGGATTGGGAAGGTGGAAAGGATGCGGCCCGCGAGATCATGCAAGGCGAGTTCGGCTTTCCAAGCGTGTTCCGCTTGTCCGATCCAGAAGAATCCGACGTAGCCATGAAGTTGTACGGAGTTGATGGAACCATACTCGATACCTTCATAAGCGCACGGGGATTCAAGCCCGGCCAGCGTTGCCTGATGCTCGGAACCTCCGACGGGGAAGCGGGTTTCAGCAGGCACGTAAAAGCCATGATAAAAAAAATATGCAGGCGGCATGGCGGTCTGTACACCACCGCCATGGTCCAGAAATCCTGGGAGCACGGCCGATTCCGCGACCCGTACATGCGGGAAGACCTCCAGGATTTCGGAATCATGATAGACACGCTCGAGTGCACGGTAAACTGGACTAATCTCGAGGAGGTCCATACCAGCGTCCGTGCTTTCTGCCATTCGCGTCCCGATACCATCTGCATGACGCACATGTCCCATTTCTATCCGCAAGGATGCAATCTTTATTTTATATTCATAGCTAAAATAGACGAGCTTGAAGAATATCTTTCGTATCAAAAAGGTATCCTCGACAGCATCCAGAAGTCAGGCGCTACCATGAGCCACCATCATGGCATCGGAAAGGCTTTTGCCCCCTGGCTCGAAGGTGACGTAGGACCGGAAATAATGAATCTGTTCCAAGCCATAAAAACCCACTTCGACCCCAAGAACATCATGAACCCCGGCGGCACGCTAGGATTTGATTTGCCGGACGGCGAGAAACGGTATCTGAAGAAAAAATAACCCGCCGGGATTCATGGCGCGCACGACGCGCGCCCGCTTAGATGCCCCAAGCCTACCGGCTTGGGGACGTATCCGATACGATGAATCCCGGCGGCACGCTAGGTTTAGATTTACCGGTCAGCGAGAAACGTTTCCTGAAGAAGAAATAACTCGCCGCCAGGGTTCATGGCGCGCACCCCGGCAAACGCCTCAGCCGTCAGGCCTGAGGACGAAGTGAGCATGTAAGCGCACCCGTCTAAAAGCCTCAGCCGTCAGGCCTGAGGACGTAGTGCACTCGTATGCGCATCCGAGCAATAGCCTCAAGCCTTTAACCTTGGGAACGTATCCGATACTGGGGACGCATCCGAGCAATAGCCTCAAGCCTTTAACCTTGGGGACGCATCCGATACTGGGGACGCATCCGATACCGGGGACGCATCCGATACCGGGGACGCATCCGATACCGGGGACGTATCCGATACCGGGGACGCATCCGATACCGGGGACGCATCCGATACCGGGGACGTAGTGCGCACGGATGCGCACCCGAGCAATAGCCTCAAGCCGTCAGGCTTGGGGACGTATCCGATACGATGAATCCACCTATTCTTGAATCCAGCTTGCCCGAAATAACCTTATTGTTTTCAGCTTCCTTAAAAACCATGCCTACGATGCGAGTCAGTGATTGCGTGGAACCAGATTGCTCCTGAATAGCCTCATCAATCAGTTGGGCAGACTTGACGATATCGGCAATCGCGCTTTGCACATCGGTGGACTGATCCCGCTGGTCGGTGGACAGGTTCTTTATTTTCAAGGTGGCTTCGGTGAGCAATTTGGCCGATTCAAGGATTTCTTGCGCTCCAAGGCTCTGTTCCGCCATGGATAGAGCGATATTCTGCACCAAATCACTGGCGTCCTTGACGCCGGACGCTATGTCCCTGAACGCGTTTCCCGCACGGCCGGCATGTTGCACGCCGTCGCTTATCTTTGCATTCATAATCTTGACAAGCCCGATAATTTCTCGAGTGCTTCGAGCGCTTGTTTCGGCAAGGTTGCGGACTTCGTCTGCCACAACGGAGAAGCCTTTTCCGGCTTCTCCCGCATGTGCAGCCTCGATGGCGGCATTCATGGCCAGCAGGTTTGTCTGGCTGGCGATTTTCGAGATTGTCCCGATAATCGTTCCCACCGATGCGGACGCCGTCTGTATCTCCGACATACCGGTAAGCGTGGCCTGCACCACTTGATGCCCCGAATCGGAGAGAGCGGTAAGGGATCGCGTTAATTCCCCGGCTTTTTCCGCGGTATTGGTGACGCTTGCGATGTTGGCGACCATCTCCTCTATGCTTGCGGAGCTTTCTTCCACGAAACTTGCCTGGGCAGTTACTTCGTCCTTGATGGTCTGGATGGATTCTGTCATTTTTTCTATTACGCTTCGGCTGCTTGAAACCGATTTACCCTGCGCATCCACGCATTCCTTGACGCGCGTGTTTGCCCCGGCAAACGATTCCAGGGATGTTTCGGCGTTTTTAGCGAGAAGGTCAAGAGCTTGTGAAGATTCTATCACAGAACCGGAGAGCTGCTTTACGGAACCTATAACGTCCTGGAAGGAGCCCATGACGCCGTTGAACGCGGAGGTAAGCACTCCCATTTCGTCATTGAACCCGATTGCCGCCCGCGCCGTCAAATTGGAGTTTCCATCCTTCAGTTCCTGCATGCGCGCGGAAAGAATTTCCAATTGGCCGATGAGGAATTTTACCGTCCACGTAGTCGCCAGCGCACCCCAGGCCAAGAGCGAAGCGGCTAGAATCGCCAAGTGGCCTAGAATGCGGCCTTCGGCTTTTTTATAGGAATCGGTGCTCAATACCGAGGCTGCCGCAGATTCAGTAGGCTCGGAAACCGAGGTTTCAGTTTCGCCCGATGCCGCGCTCAGTGCATCGGTTGCTGCCGCGGTACTTGTCATTACCCAGCGGGCATATTCGCGATACATGCCTATTCCGCCGATTCCCATGGAAACCGCCGCCAGCAGAATGGATGCCATGACGGAAACGAGAATCCTTGTAATAATCGGCATATCCTTTTTCATTGCAGCCATATCGATAAGGTTAAGCTTGCGTCGTTCCGGCAGCAGCCTTATTTCCATGCGGGCAATTTGCTGGGGGGCACAGGACAAGCCTATCGAGAAACTTAAGAGTATCGACAATACGTTTATCGTACTATCCTGGGGTTGATTTAGGATAAAGGCACGAATCGCAACCTGTGCGAGCGGGCCGATTAGAAAGGCCACAACATCCAGCACAATCATCGTAATCGTCAGGCGCGAAAATGTGTTTCTGACAACCAGCCTGTCTTTTAATGAGACCTCCTGTCCCTGGTCAAGAGTTCGGACTATACGCTGCGGTTTGCCGAGGCTGAACCAGAATATCAGGAACATCGTCGCCCCGAGAATTCCTACGATAGGTATAATAAGTTTAAGCAAGGGGAATATTTGGCTTATGTCCCGGTGGAGGTAAAAACCAAGTATCAGCACCATAATTCCGACGCCGGCAGCTGCGATAAGCGTCACGTCCAATGAAATTGCGAAGCGGAAACTTGTTTTCTTCATATGAAATCCTCTTATTAGTCGACCTCTTAAAACTGAAGTTTTTAAAGGTCTCCATTAGTTTTCTTTAAAACATACGGGGACAAGTATGAGGAGTAAGAAGATAGTTGTCAAATTTTTTCGTAAAAATGAAACAAATATGAAAGCCTAAAAAGAATTGAGTTTTCCAAGCTTTGCAGCGAAGCCTCGAAGGGTCAAAAAGCAAGCTTCTGAAGCGCGAAGCTTTAGCATGCTGTTGAAAAAGCTTGTGGCTTTTACAACACCCTGTTAGAGAGGCACTAATAACCCTGTTGGATATCAGTGCTTCTTACCTGATTCTTTACAAGAATAAGGTTTCCTAACAGGCTGTTGAAAAAGCTTGTTGCTTTGTCAACAGCCTTCAACATTCCTCGCATTTGATTACAAATGCTACGGTAATGTTACATTTTGGAAGTGTTGAAAATCCTCATCCGAGGTTTTTCAACACCCTGCTATTGGTAGAACCACAAACTGACGTTTAACAGGCTGTTGAAAAAGCTTGTTGCTTTGTCAACAGCCTTCAACATTCCTCGCATTTGATTACAAATGCTACGGTAATGTTAAATTTTGGAAGTGTTGAAAATCCTCTTCCGAGGTTTTTCAACAACCTGTTAAAGAGGTCCCCTTTAGATTTGATGATAGCGCGCGTGCCATAGCAAAAAAGCCCCCATCAGGGCGGCTCTTTTATTCATCACAATCCACAATAACCAAGGTCGGGCGCAGCGTCGGCCTCCCCCGGAGGTTTAGGAGTTCAAGCGGACACGCTTCGCGTCCCGCTTAACTCCCGCCGCGCGCAGCGCCGGCCTCCCCCGGAGGTTTAGGAGTTAAGCGGATACGCTTCGCGTCCCGCTTAACTCCCGCCGCGCGCAGCACCGGCCTCCCCCGGAGGTTTAGGAGTTCAAGCGGACACGCTTCGCGTCCCGCTTAACTCCCGCCGCGCGCAGCGCCGGCCTCCCCCGGAGGTTTAGGAGTTCAAGCGGACACGCTTCGCGTCCCGC
>JANNSO010000035.1:0-9095 GCA_031402655.1 Spirochaetota bacterium
ATTTTTCGGAATTCTTACCTCGACCGAGGTATAACTGAATATTTCTGGTTGCTTGTTTTCGTCTCCACGCATTCGAATACCACCTGAACAATTATGACATAGAAAACCCATTTTCGGGGGACTTTTTCAACAGCCTGTTAATGGTAGACCTCTCAAAACTGAAGTTTTTAGAGGTCCCCTATATTGAAGAAGGACTTTATGGATACCTTTAAATCGGCATTATTTGTTTTGTTCGGCTCCTGCTTTTTACAGCTCTCAGGCTGCGCTTCGGCATCCGCGCCACTGCAGGCCGGCGCGGCGGAGGGTACCTGGAGCGGTGGGCTCCTCGCTTCCACCAAAAACGGATACCTGCTTGGGCTTCGGGATCGCGAAAAAACAATCTCCTGGAAAGGAATCCCCTATGCCGCGCCTCCCGTCGGCGACCTTCGCTGGAAAGCGCCGCGGGAAAGCGAAGCCTGGAAAGGTGTGCGGCGGGCGTACCGCTTCGGAAGCCCGGCCGTGCAGAGCATGCCGTTCATCGGCCTGACGGGATCCGAGGATTGCCTGTACCTCAATATATGGCGGCCGGATACCAACGAAAATAATCTGCCCGTGTACGTCTACGTGCATGGCGGGGGCAATACGCTGGGCATGGCGAGCATGGCCGAATACCATGGCTATGCGGTAGCCGCCCGTTCCAACATGGTTTACGTTTCCATCAATTATCGGCTTGGCGTTTTTGGCTGGTTCCGCAATCCGGGGCTTGGGGAGGTCGACGGCTCGGAGGACGCATCGGGTAATTATGGTACGCTGGACATAATCAGCTCGCTGCTTTGGATACAAAAAAATATCGCTTCGTTTGGAGGGGACTCGGCCAGGGTTACCCTGACGGGGGAGTCGGCGGGTGCCATGAATATCATGTCGCTGCTCTTGTCTCCGCTTGCAAAAGGGCTTTTTCAGGGTGCGGTACTGCAGAGCGGCTCGGCTACGATGCCCAAGCTTGCGGATGCCGATAAAGCCGGCAGGGAATTTCTTGCCAAAATTTTGATAAAAGACCATAAAGCCGTAAACGCGGAAGCCGCGGAGGCGCTGATCGCGGCGATGAATTCAGACGAAATCCGGAGCTACCTTGCGGGGAAGAGCCCCCGGCAGCTCATGGCAGTGCTTAAATCCCGGTCCGGCGGGCTCGGCATGCTCGACTACCCCACCATCTATCCCGACGGCTTCGTGATTCCAAGCCAAGGTTATAAAGCCTTTACCGAAGGCTCGTACCCGGTAAAGGTACCGCTCGTGCTGGGAACCAACGGGGACGAGGTGAAGCTGTTCATGTCCATGGCCAAAAACACCGGTTTGAGCGCGGAAAATTACGAAAAACTCGCGAGATTGCGAACCGACTCCTGGCGCTACCGCGGCGTCGATTCGCTGGCACGCGCCATTACCCGGCACCAGGACCAGCCGCCGGTTTACTCCTACCGCTTCGACTGGGGCATCCCCGATGCCCGCGGCAGGAGCCCGATGCCCGGCGCCATGGGAACCCGCCTGGGCGCATTCCACTCCATCGAAGTGCCGTTTTTTCTCGGAACCGATACGAATACGGTGACGTTGATGACGGGCAATTATTACACAGCTAAGAATCGGGATGGACGCCGAGAGCTCAGCGCCGTCATCATGGACTACCTTGCATCGTTCGCCAAGACGGGTGACCCGAACGGCGGTACCCGGGAAAAACGGCTTACTTGGGTGCCGTGGAGCATGAAAGAAGATTTACCGCAGGCCATCGTTTTTGATGTCGACGGAAGCGGTCCTTCGATTACGGTTTCAAGCGAAACGATATCCAAAGAATCTCTCCGGGATTACGCGCTGCGGGAAATACCCGAAGCCCTCCGTTCCGCGGAATTGAAGTCGCTGGATTCGTTTACGCTCGAGTAAGAGAGTATTATAGCAGCCGCCGTTTTCGCAATCCGGCAGTCAGAAAGCGGAACATGGTTTTGGCGTTCGTAAGCCACATGATCTGCGCGTTGTTTTTTTTGTTGGCCAACATGCGCGGAATAAAAAACGCAGCCACGGTTTCGGGCTTGTCGGCGAGTATATTGAAAATCGACTTGAAGGCTTTTTCTTGGACCGCCGAAGATTTTTCGCCGTCCGGGGTTTTAGTAATGAAATCCGTAAGCATCATTCCCGGCGACAGCCTGCCGGCCGTGACCTGCGTGCCTTCCAGTTCCTTGGCCAGCCCTTTGGTAAAATAGGTAAGAGCGTGCTTGCTCATGCCGTACAGTACGGTTTTTTTAATGATCATGTTGTTGGAACCAAGGCCTTCCATGTTCCAGATTTGGCCGGCTCCCTGCTTAAGCATGTATTGCGCCGCGATACGGGAACCAAAAACCATGCCTTTGATGTTGGTGTCGATAACCCTGTCTATGTACTCTTCGGCGGTATCGGTAACAAATTCGTTTGGGCAGTTTTGTCCGGCGTTGTTTATCCAGATGTCTATTCTGCCCCATTTTTTTGCGGATTCCAGCCACAAGGTTTCCAACTCCGTTTTAACCGAAACGTTGCAGGCGACATACAGAATCCTGTCCTTAAATTCCGCCAGGGAATGCAGGACAGCCTCCCCCGAGTTTTTGCTTCTGCCGGACAAGGTTACCGAGCATCCGGCCAGTAAAAATTCGCGTGCCATGCACAGGCCTATTCCCCTGGTGCTGCCGGTGATCACTATGTTTTTCAAACCAGGCCTCCTGTATAAAAATCCAATTTATATGGGCAAAGTAAAGCTGAAGCGCGAACCCCGGCCCACGCTGCTCTCTGCCGATATCGTGCCGCCGTGCAATTCCACGAAACGCCTGCAGATGGCGAGACCCAGACCCGAGCCTCCCGTTTTTCGGTTCATATTGCCGTCTACCTGGACGAAATCCCGGAAAATCCGCGGAATGTCCTGCCCGGAAATTCCGATTCCGGTGTCGCTGACGGAAATTGTTATATAACTATCACTAACTTCCGCATCTATCCTTACATATCCGCGCTCGGTGAATTTTACCGCGTTGGAAAGAAGGTTTATAAGAACCTGCCTGATCCTTTTCCTGTCCGCCCGCACGGCCTGGAAATCATGCCGTACGGAATTTATCAATTCTACTGGTTTATTCTTTAGGGACAGCTGCGCCGTGGAGCAGATTTCCGCGCACAATTCAAACAGGTCAAAGTGCTCGAGAACAAGCTCCAGCTTGCCTGCCTCGATTTTAGCGAGGTCCAGCACGTCGTTGACGAGCTCGAGCAGATGGTGGCCGGCGGCTTCTACCCTGCCCAGCATGTCCAGTTGCCCGGGAGTGACGTCCCCCTCGGCGCCTATTTTAAGCAGATAGGTAAAGTTTATTATCGCGTTGAGCGGGGTTCGCAACTCGTGCGACATGTTGGCAAGAAACTGCGATTTGAGGAGATTTGCCGTTTCTGCCTCGGTCTGCGCCTCCTGTGCGCGTTCGAAGGCTTTGGCGTTGGAAATGGCAACCGCGGCCTGGCGGGCCAATCCGGCGGAGAACGATATGTCCAAACCGTCGAAGGCAGGCTCTGCCATGCTGCGCCAAACCGCAAGCACCCCGATTACGGTTTCCTGTTCCGTCATCGGCATCGCCAGCAGTCTTTCGGCTGGTGTTTCATCACCGGGCGAGGCTCCCCCGCCCTGGAGGCTTGCCGCTTTAAGCCGAGCGGTGTCGGTACCGATTTTTGCGATGCCGGAACCCGCCACGGACCTTATCACCCCGTCATCGGAAAGAGTTTCCCCGGAGAGCAAGCCGGCGGAGTCGCCGCCGACGGCTACGACGGCCCGTAAATCTTTAGTAACGCCGTCCACAAGGTACACGGCCGTCGCTTTCCGCGTAAGCATGGCATGCGCCCTGGACGCGATGCGCTCCAACACGGTTTGCAGCTTCAAGGAGGCGGTAACGTCCATGCCGCAATCCACCAGGGTGGTCATTTCGTCCGCCCTTCGTTTGGCGTCGTCATAGAGGCGGGTGTTCTGGATGGCGATGGCGACCTGCGTGCCTATCAGCGAGAATAGCTCGAGATCCTGCCGGCTGTAAAGGTTCGCGGTTTCGTAATTTTGTATAACCATGACGCCGTGTATCCTGTCGCCGGCCATTAACGGCACGCCCATCCAAGATTGCGGCGTCTCGCCCAGAGCGGCAATGTTATTGGCGCGAAGCAAATCCTCCCAGGCAGCCGGGCTTGGCAGCAGCACTGGTTTTCGATTCCTTAAGATATATCCGGTAACCCCTTTGTTCATGGAATAGTGCTCTGCGGGAAGGTGTTGGCCATGCTCGATATTCAGGCGCTGTTCCCATTCCTGCTCGCCTTCGCGATAGACCACTATGAAAAAGTTGGTAGTAACGAAAATTCTGCTCATCTGTACATGGACGGCATCGAGAAGCTCATTCAAGCCAATGGCGCCTGCCAGGGTTCTGCCTATCTCCGTCAGCATCGAAAGCTGCGTAATGCGCTGCTGGGCTTCGGCATAAAGGCGGGAATTCTCCATGGCGATTACTGCCTGCGCGGCGAACTCGTCGAGCATACCCAGTTCGCTCTGCTGAAAATCCCTTTTTTCGCCGTGCCTCCAAATGCCCAGCACGCCGATTACCCTGTCATAGGCGATCAGCGGGGATACCATGAGTTTGTCCGGAGAATCGGATATTGGCGTCCCTTTTATTTCTACTGCCCGCGAATCGAGGTTTGCGTCATTGACGATTTCGGATTCCCCGGTAGCTGCAATCGTACCCAAAATGCCTCGACCAATTATTACGGTGTCGGATTTCAGCTCATCCGCATAGAGGCCTACAGCATTGGAGTAAAATAATTCCGGTTCATCTCCAAATCGCATAAATAGAGCCGCCGTGGTGCCGTCCAGGAGTTCGAAGGATCGCTGTACTATGTGACTTAGTACGGTATTGATTTCGAGCGAAGCAATGGCTTCTTTATCGATCTCCGCCAGGGAGGATGCTGCGAAAACGCGCTGTACCGGCGAGTCCTGTATCTTCATGCCAATAAGTGTAATGATTATTTTTTTAAATAAAAGAGCTTGTATGACAATTAATTCCCGAAAGGTTGACATAATTCCAGATAAATGCTATCTTTATCGCAAGATGACGTTTAAAGCGTCACGCTTTTCCGGCACCCCAGTGGCTGCCGCCCAATTTCAGTCCGTCGACGCGAACACGGTTTTACCGGTTCCGCCGATTGGGCTAACCGCGCCAAAAGAAGCGCAAAAAAACAATCGTCGCGAAAGCGGCGTTTTTTTTTACCGAAACCACAAATAGATGGACAAGCTAACAAACAGGCTGTTGAAAAAGCTTGTTGCTTTTCCAACAGCCTTAAACATTCCTCGCATTTGATTACAAATGCTACGGTAATGTTACATTTGGGAAGTGTTGAAAATCCTCATCCGAGGATTTTCAACACCCTGCTTAAGCGGATTAGGCTGAAATCTGCTAGAAGGAGAATTGCATGAGCAAAACCGGTACCGAGAAACAATCGCCCGCCGTAAAGGCTTTTTTTTCTTCCATGCTGATTCTTTTTTTATTGATGCTTTGCGCCGGCCTGCTTACGGTTTTTATTCCCGCGGGCAGCTACGACAGAACCCAGACTTCCGCCGGTACGGTTATCGTGCCGGATACCTACAAAACAGTAGAAAATCCTGAGTATCCCGCATGGCGCTGGTTTACGGCGCCTGTGGAAGTCTTGTTTTCCGATGACGCGGGCCTTGCCCTCGTTATCATTCTTTTTATCGCCATGGTATCGGGCGCATTCGCGGTGCTCAAGGATTCGGGCATTATGGAAGCTTCGGTGCGCGCCATGGTGCGGCGCTTTTCGGCGCGGCGCTTTGTGCTTTTGGCCCTGGTCTCCCTGGTGTTTATGCTTTCGGGCAGCCTGATGGGAATATTCGAGGAAGTTGTGCCGATTATCCCGCTGGCGGTGGCATTGGCGCTTTCCATGGGTTGGGATGTATTTACCGGACTGGCCATCAGCATACTGGCGACGGGATTCGGTTTTTCATCGGCGATAGCCAATCCATTCAGCATTGGCACCGCCCAGAAGATAGCCGGGTTGCCGGTACTGAGCGGCGCGGGTTTTCGCATCGTGTTTTTTTTAGCCATGTACGCGCTGTTCCTGACCTTCCTGCTGCTTTACGTTCGAAGGCTGGAAGCTGGAAAACTAAAAGATGGAGCCGCTCTTGGTACAGCCCCGGGCCTATCCGATGCCGCGGGTATCGACGCACCTGTATTGCCTGCCGTCCAAAAAGGGGTAAAATTTTTTGTCGCTGGCATGCTTATCCTCGTGGCCGGGGTAAGTTTTATTACGGTAAGCCGGATTCTGTCGGATATCGTGCTGCCGCTGATTGCGCTTGGAATCGTCATAGCCGGCGTAGGGGCGGCGCTTTGCACAGGCATGAAAGGTAAAAAAACAGTACGCTCGTTCCTGGCTGGTTTCGCGGGAATGCTTCCTGCCGGCTTGCTCATACTCATGGCGCTCTCGGTTAAGCGGATCATCGTTTCCGGCGGAATCCTGGACACGCTGCTGTTTAGCGCGGCGGGTCTGCTTGAAAAAACAAGCGGTTACGGCGCCGCCCTCGTCATGTACTTTGCGGTGCTGGGCACGGAATTCTTTATTGGGTCGGCCAGCGCCAAGGCGTTTCTGCTGATGCCCTTGCTTGCGCCGCTTGCGGACTTGTCCGGAATCTCCCGGCAGATAGCCGTACAGGCCTTTGCCCTGGGCGACGGGTTCAGCAACATGCTCTATCCTACCAATGCCGTGTTGCTCATATCTCTGGGCATTGCGGGAATGTCCTATACGGAATGGATTAAAAAGACATGGAAGCTGCACCTGGCGGTTTTATTCGCCAGCATCCTGTGTTTGGTAATTGCGGTTGCCGTCAAGTATAGCTAACAGGCTGCTGAAGAAGCTTTTTTTTGCTATAGTAGAGCCATGGACGTAAACGCGTGGGGCGCTAAATTTAAGAATCTCCGCACGGCCCTGGATCTTACCCAGGCGGAGTTGGGAAAAATGCTCGGGCTCAGCCAGGTTACCGTTGCCAACTATGAGCAGGGCAAGCGTTTTCCCAAATACGACACGTTGTTGGACATTGCCCGAATCTTTTCTGTATCGCTGGACATTTTGATCAACCCGAATGCGAATTCCAGCCCGAGCAGCCATTTTCCGCCCGGGTTCCTGTTTGGACTTGACCAGCTTATTGCCATACTGCTGAATAAACCCCTCGAAGATGCGATTACCTACACCGCCAGTTGGAAACAGCAGGAGAAACTTGGCTTGGCTGCTTTTTTCGAGACCGTTCTGATCCCGGTTCTGGTAAAAACGGGAGAGGACTGGTTTCAAGGCGATATTCTTATCTCGGAGGAACACCTCATTTCAGCCAAGGTTCGCGAGCTGATTTTCTTTCATTCCAACAGGGAGAGCGAACACACTGCCGCCTTTCCTGATACCGCCTGGCGCTGGATGGGTTTCTGCGCTCCCGGAGAAAAGCATGAACTGGCCCTTTTGATGCTAGCGCATATTTTACGTCTCGAAGGCTGGCATACCGTTTATTTGGGCACACAGCTGCCTTTCAACGATCTCCTGGAGGCGATTGGGAAATATAAGCCCGATGTATTGGGAATCTCCATTACCATGGAGGAAAATGTCGCCGGACTCGAACTGTACATTAAACAAATCGAAGAGAAATTCGGCGGCAAACCGGCTATCATTTTGGGCGGGCAGGGAGCAGCCCTCATTGACACCAGCCGATTTGCGGCAGTTTATGCAGGCGCCAAAACGCTTATGGAAGGGGTAAGGCTGGCTGCACAGGTACTGATAAACAACAAGGCTTAGGCAAAGCCATTAATCAATATTATTACAAATTGAGATAAATTACTGACTTTATATATATTATTTATTATATTAAGTAATAATATGGAGGAAGAAAAATGAATAACAAAGATTTGGTAGAGTATATTAAGGCGACTGAATTAATGGTTACCCCAGAAAAAGTAGCGGCGATTAATCAGGTTTCATCCTTTTTGCAGAAGCTTCCGTTAAAATGGCAGAAAAGCATCGCTACAAAGGGAGCCAAAAAGAATCCTTATATGGGATTTATCGTAGAGCCCTACAGTTTCTTTCTTTCTTACGAAATTACTAATACCGATGTAGCACAGAAGCTTCTTCCGGAAGGTTACCGTATAGTTCCTACCTCTATGTTTAGCGCGACAAAACCCCGGCCAAGCGTGATTATAGGTGCGTTCAATATTCACACCAGCGTGTTTTGGGGTAGCAGAGTAGAGCTTTATCTGATTGCGGAGAATATTAAAACCGGGCTCCTGTCGTGGATTATTCTTGATTATGAGACAAATACCAATAGTTACGACCCCGGACAGGGTTTTATCGGCGCTACCACATCGAGATCCGTTGTGACTACATCATACAAAGGGGAAGTGATAATCGATGTGGAAGGGGCAAAAACAGGTCACCGGCTTGCTTTAAGCGCCCCTGCGACACAGGGAAAGCTTAGTCTGTTAAATCAGCGTTTATGGATAGAGGGGAATCTTTCGGTGGATTATGGCGGATCCCTTAAAGATGGGGCAAGCGATCCTTTTGGCCTTATCTTTGATCCTAAGGAGATGGAAAGCGCCTTGAACATTCCCCTGGAAACGGTAAACGTCGAAATAAACACAGTGTGCGGCTCTTTTATAGCTGCGAATCCATTCGAGGCAGGATGTTTCCCCTTTGCCCAGCACTTTGTTACAACCAGCATGCCTGTTGGAACAAGCATGAAAAATGCCCAGGACCTGGAGGATGCCGCGCTGAAGTTTAAAGGGATTAAAAGGGATCTCCAATAACCTTGTTGGTTATCAGAGGTCCCTCACTGATTCCTTAAAGGAATCAGGTTTTTTAAGGGTAGACCTCTCAAAACTGAAGTTTTTAGAGGTCCCCTAAAGTTTAACAGGGTGTTGAAAAACCTCGGATGAGGATTTTCAACACTTCCAAAATGTAACATTACCGTAGCATTTGTAATCAAATGCGAGGAATGTTTAAGGTTGTTGGAAAAGCCACAAGCTTTTTCAACAGCCTGTTAAAGGAGGAGG
>JANNSO010000036.1:0-7634 GCA_031402655.1 Spirochaetota bacterium
CACGGCGACGCCGGATTGGCCCAGACAGGAAAGGTCGGGTCTCCTGCCTACGGAGAGCAGAGCGAATTCCGCCTCGAGGCGCCTACCGTCGGCGAGCAGCACGGCGAGTCCGGAAACCCCGTCCTCAATCTTCGCGATGGAAACGCCGAGCTGCAGCTCTATCCCGCGCCGCTTCAGGGTCGCGGCCATGGCCTTGGACAATTCCTCGTCCATAGCGGGGATGAGACGTTTTTCCAGCTCGACGATAGTCACGGCGCAGCCGAAGGCAGACAGTATCTGAGCCATTTCGACGCCGATTACTCCGCCGCCTATCACGACGAGACTGGCTGGAACAAAGTCGAGGGCGAGGATGTCTTCGGAGAGGAGTACCCGCTTAGAGTCGGCGCCGGGAATGGGCAGGCGGGAGGAAAACGATCCGCCCGCGAGGATGACCGAGCGCGAGCGCAGGGTACCCAGGCCTTCGACTTCCACCATGCCCGGACCCTTGAGTACGGCGTTCCCATGGACGATGTCTACCTTTCGCGATTCGAGCAGGGACTTTACGCCGCCCGTAAGGCGCCGTACCGCCTGATTCTTGCAGGCAAGGGCCTTCTTCATGTCGAGCCTGGGTGCTGTGTCGAGTATCAGCCCGCGGGCAGCCCATTCGCGCGAGGCGAGTATGGCTTCGGCCGTCTCGAGATAGGACTTCGTGGGAATGCAGCCGCGATTGAGGCAGGTGCCTCCGAGGATGTCCCGCTCGGCGAGGGCTACGCTCGCCCCGAGCTGGGCAGCCCGGATCGCGGCGACATAGCCCGCCGGTCCGCCCCCCACTACGATGATATCATATTCTTTGGTCATGGTGATCCTCGTACTTACATGATGAGCAGAAAGGGAGACTCGACCAGCGTCTTCACGGCGACCAGGAAGCCGCTGGATTCCGCACCGTCCATCGCGCGATGGTCGAAGGTAAAGGAAAGGTGCAGCATTTTGCGTACCAGTGGAAGGCGGTCCGGCCCGAGCGCGAGGCGATCCTCGATGGCGCCGACGCCGAGTATTCCCACCTGGGGCTGGTTTATGATGGGTGTAAAGTAGGTGATGCCGTACATCCCGATGTTCGAGACCGTAAAAGTTCCTGCTTCGAATTCCTCGGGGCGCAGGCGTCTGGCCCTGGCGCGGTCGGCGAGGTCTTTTGATCGAAGGGCCTGTTCCGGCAGCGAGAGACGGTCAGCGTCGCGGAGCGTAGGTACCTGGAGCCCCGCCTCGGTGGCTACCGCCAGGCCGATGTTGACGGAACCCTTAAGGACGAGTCCATCTCCGTCGACCACCGCGTTTGCCCGGGGATTGGCCACGAGTGCCTTGGCGCAGGCCCGTATGATCAAGTCGTTAAGGCTGACCTTCATCGTTCCGCTAGCGTTGATGCGCTCCCGCGCCTCGACAAGCTCGGTGGCGTCTGCCACGATGAAGATGGTTACCGAGGGAATCTCGGCGTGGCTGCGGGTGAGGCGCTGGCCGGTGATCCTCTGTATTGTGGTAAACGGGATGCGTTTATCTTCGCGCGGAGTTCCTGAAGGAGCGGTAAACGCCATGGCCGATGCCACATCCGACTTCCGGGCGCGTTGCCCTGTTTCGGGTACGAGCGAGCGCGGATCGATGCCGGCCGCTGCGGCCATGCGCGAGGCAAGCGGTGTCGCATCCTTCCGGATATGGTTTTGGACATCCGCTGCGTACAGCGCCGCGCCGGAGCCGGATTCGATGGAGCCCAGCTCGATTCCCGCTTCCGAGGCGAGCCGCCTGGCAGCCGGAGTTGCCGCGACCTTGCCTCCCTGCGCCGTATGTGCCGGGAGTACAGGTTTGGGCTGGGGTTTAACGGGAGCCGTCGCGGCTTGCGCGTGTAAACTTCCGGCTTCCGGGGAAACGGGGACTTTTTCGCCGGCCTCGCCTATCCATGCGATGGTTTCGATGACGGGGATATGTTCGCCGACCTGGCGGACAATGGCTATAAGTACGCCGTCGAGCTCTGCCTCGAGTTCCATGATGGCCTTGTCGGTCTCTATCTCGGCGATGGCTTCGCCGCTTTTGACCGGGTCGCCTACTTTCTTGAGCCAGGAGACGAGCATTCCCTCCTCCATGGCCATGCCCACTTTTGGCATTATTACCTTCGTAGCCATCAGTTCCTCCGTCCGCACAGCCCGCGAAGGGCATCTGCTATACCCGCCGTCTGCGGGACGACGCTGTCTTCGAGAGTCCGGCTGTAGGGAATGGGGGTGTCGAGCCCGCAAAGCCGCTTCACCGGCGCGTCCAGGAAGAAGAAGGCCTCGCTGTCCACTATGGTGGCCGCGATTTCCGCCCCGACTCCGCCGGTGAGGCAGGCTTCGTGGACGATGAGCACGCGGCCGCACTTTTTTGCGGTTTGAATGATTGCGACCTTGTCCAGGGGAGAAAGGGAGCGGAGGTCGACTACTTCCGTCTCGATACCTTCGGCGGCCAAGGCAGCGGCCGCCTCGAGGCAGCGGGCGACCATGCGGCCGTAGCTGATCACCGCCACATCCTTGCCCTCGCGCCGGACGGCGGCTTGCCCGAAGGGAATCGCGTAATCGCCTTCGGGCACGTCGCCCTTGACGCGGTACAGGAGCTTCTGCTCAAGGAACAGGACCGGATTGGGATCGCGCATGGCGGTCGTAAGGAGACCCTTGGCGTCCGCGGGTGTGGAAGGGGTTACTACTTTGATTCCCGGCGTATGGACGAACCAGGCTTCGAGGCTCTGCGAATGCTGTTCGGCGGCGCCCGTACCCGAGCCCGAAGGAGCGCGTATTACCAGGGGCACGGTGAACTGTCCCCCAAACTGGAAGCGCGCCTTGGCCGCCTGGTTTACTACCTGGTCCATGGCCACGGCGAGGAAGTCCGAAAACATGATTTCGACCACGGGACGGAGTCCGGCCATAGCAGCCCCCACGCCGCAGCCTACAATGGCCGTTTCGGAGATGGGCGTATCGCGGACGCGCTCAGGGCCGAATTCAGCCAGCATGCCCTTCGATACCCCGAAGGCGCCGCCGTAAGCGCCAATGTCCTCACCGATAAAGACAACGGAGTCGTCGCGCCTCATTTCCTGGGACATGGCCTCGCGGATCGCTTCCGCGTATGTCAATTCTCTCATTGCAAGCTCCTTTAAACCGCGTAGATGTCCCGAAGCGCGTCTTCGACCAAGGGTTCGGGACTTGCTTCCGCAAACTCCACCGCGCGACCGACATCGACTACCGCACGCGCATCGAGGGCGTCCAATTCGGCCGCCGAGAAGGTTCCGGCTTCGAGCAGCCTTTTCCTGAATAGCAGGATCGGGTCTCGAAGCTTCCATGACTCGACCTCTTCCTTGCTGCGGTAGTTCTGGGGGTCGCTCTTGGAATGGCCCATGATACGGTAGGTATTGAGTACGAGGAGCATGGGACCCTCGCGTTTCACATAGTCCTTCGCCTCGAGTGTTGCCTCGTACACGGCGACGATATCGTTGCCGTCCAGCGCCAACCCGCGCATCCCGTAGGCCTTTGCGCGTATGGAAATGTCATCGATGTTCATGTGCGACCTGAGATGCGTCGACATGGCGTAGTAGTTGTTCACACAGACGAAGAGTATGGGCAGTTTCCAAACGGAAGCGAGGTTGAGCGCCTCATGGAAAGCCCCTTCGTTGGTCGCGCCGTCGCCGAAGAAGCAGACCGTTATGGCGTCCATCTTTCGGTAGTTTTGCGCGAATGCGGCTCCAACCGCGATGGGGATGCCGCCACCCACGATGCCGTTGGCTCCGAGGCTTCCCGAAGACCAGTCGGCGATGTGCATGCAGCCGCCGCGGCCGTGGCAGTATCCGGATTCCTTGCCCAGGAATTCAGCCATCATCAAGTCGAGGCTCATGCCTTTTCCTATCGCCTGGTTATGCCCCCGGTGGGTCTGCCCGATGAGGTCTTCCTTGGCGAGCGCCGAGCATACGCCGACTCCCGTCGCTTCCTCTCCGATGCAGAAATGGGCGGTTCCATGGACCTTGCCTTCGGTAAAAAGCCGCGCCGCGGTTTCTTCGAAACGTCTCGTCTGCACCATTTTAAGGTAGAGCTCTTCCATTTTCTCCCTGGGTATGTTCATGGCTGTTCCCTTCCGGGTCGACGCGGCCTCAGCTTTCACTCTGCCATTCGCTTCCTGTACCTTCACCATCCGACCCCTTTTCCGACATTGCGACCCGTATGACCTGATCTTTTGTCGGTTTGGACATATGTTCATTATATATGTGGTTTTTGTCATCTGTCAATAAGATAGGCCTAAAAATGATAACTCAGTCAAGTTATGACAAAAGTAAAGGATTGATGCCAGGTCCGCTTCGACCCGAATCAGTGTGGTTTTTCTTCCATTACCGCGGCCACTACCATGAGAAAAACAATTGGTTGAGATTGATTTCTAAACGCAGATGCCTTTTTTAAGCCTTCAGGATTTTATAGAGGCGTCTTCAAGCCTGAACCAGGAAATCTCCTTCTTTAATAGGGTAATTCCCGTTTTGTTCCGCTGGCTTATGTCGGCTACATTTTTAACGGCGCTGTCTATTTGGCCTGTTCCGGCCGCCATCTCGTTCATGCGGTCGGTAATCAGGCGGGAAAGCTCGCTAAGCTTCTCCATTTCCGTCAGCACTTCGTAGCTTCCGCTCAGCATCTTATTTGAGCCGTCGGTAACCTGGCTAGTTATGCGATTGATTTGTTCTATGGCCAGGAGAACCTCGCTGCCTCCCGCGCTTTGCTCGGTCATGGCGTGGTTCATGCTCGCTTCCCGGTCCGTAACCACTTTGGCGAGCCTAAAAACGTTTTCGAACTGGCTTTCGGCCACTTCCGATGCATTGCTGACTTTTTCGATCGCGAGCTTTAGTTTTCCCAGAACCGAGCTTATGGCCATTCCCTGGATTCCGGAGTCTTCGGCCAGTTTGCGAATTTCATCGGCGACGACCGCGAAACCCTTTCCCGATTCGCCGGCGTGCGCTGCCTCTATCGCGGCGTTCATTGCCAAAAGGTTCGTCTGTTTGGCGACTTTCCGGATTACTTCGATCGCTTCCTCAAGCCCGCCCGATTCCCTGTCTATCGCCTTTATGAGGGTAATAACGTCGGCCATTCCGGTCCTGCCTACTTCCGAGGCTGTAATAAGCTCGCCCACCGAGAGCGTGTTTTTCTGCATGACTTCGGTGACCGACTTGATGTTTGCCACCATTTCTTCTATAGAAGAGGCTGACTCATCGACACAGGACGACTGGTCGTCGATGCAGGAGTTGAGACTCCGTATCACAGCTACTATCCCGTCTACCGTAACGTGCATTTCGCCTACTCCTGCGGCCTGGCTTATGGACTGGTCTTTTACGCCCGCTATATTAGCGGTGATATGGCAGACAGCCGCGGCGGTTTCAATCATATTAGCCGAAAGGTCTTCCCCGATTTCCAGTAGACGCTCGGTTTCGGCCTTTATCAATGCCACCATCATGGATATCTTTTGCCTCAGGGTGGCGATGTCCTGCACAAGCCTGCCAAACTCGTCGCCTTGCCTGAGCTTGGCGATATCCCTGGTAAAATCCCCCTCTGCGATGGCACGCAGCGCCTGCCCCGCGATGCGGAGCGGACGAAGGATGAGGCGGGACAGAAAAACGGACAGGAATATATTGACGATGGCTGAAACCAGAAGAATGGCTACTTGCGCGAACATTCCGTTACGCGCGTCCATCTCCGCGCGCCCGCGCAAATCGTCCAGATAGAGTCGTTCCTTTTCCAGTAGGCTTTCGAGGACCAGGTTTACGCTGGAAAATTTTTCCCATGCCGAATCGGCGCTTATGGTCGCGTAGGCAGGGTCATAGGCGAGGTTGTCCAGGCTGCTTTGAACATCCCCGATGAATTCCGTCAAATTCTTTTTGGTCGGTTCATCCAGGATTCCATCTTCGCCGAGACTGGGTATTTGGGTCTCCAAAGCCTTCAGCTTGTCTGTTACCTCCGTAGCCAGGGACGAAAGCTGCGCTTCCTCGAAACCTCCGGCATTGGTTCGGTTTAAGAGCTGGGACAAGGTTGCCTGAGTCTTGAGCAGGGAACCTGAAAGCTCGTAGATGGCCTGGAAGCGGGGAAGCTCGGTGTTGATTACCAGGTTCATCTTCCATTGCTGCTCGACACCGAGCATGGCGAACAGTATTCCCACCGCGA
Source organism: Spirochaetota bacterium (assembly GCA_031402655.1). GTDB lineage: Bacteria > Spirochaetota > Spirochaetia > Treponematales > UBA12059 > JANNSO01. The sequence goes on from JANNSO010000036.1 coordinate 6,180, forward strand.
CAAGGGACAGCAAGGTCAAGGTCGAAAGCACAAAAAGCTTAACCTTGACGCTTGCCGAGCCAAAGGAGAGTCTCGTTTGCATCGACCGTCAGTCCTTGTAGAAGCCGCAGCCGATAAAAATCTTCGTGCCGGGAATCAAGGTTACGAACGAACTTTTCGCCTCGATCTTCTTGGAATCAGGATTGGTACGCTTGTAGTCTACCCAACCGGAAACGGATTTCAACACTATCTTGACGAATGATTGAATGTAAAACTGGCCGTCGGGATCCTTGGTTAACCACATGTCTTTCCCGATGAGGGCCAGGTTGCCGTCTCCGCGCGCGACGCAAACCGCGCTGTCCGGTTTGGAAACGTCAAAAACAAAGAGATAATATTCCCCGTCGCGATACTTGCCCTTTACGTCGCCAAAGGCCGCAAAAGCCGCGTCCTGGCCATTTTTCTGGTAGAACGCCACGCCGCTTTCCACCAGTGCCTTAGCCTTGGCGGCGGCTGGTCCCGTCTGTGCCATGATTCCCGATGCTGCAATAAAGGCGACGATAAAAAGCACTATGGTTCTTTTCATGTTATTACCCCTGCTATTATTATAAGGTGGGTTTATCAATTGTCAAGGTTGATTGATCGATAGCAAGCTCGATAACTTTGTTGGTTTTCAGAGCTTCCCTAACAGGGTGTTGAAAATCCTCGGATGAGGATTTTCAACACTTCCAAAATGTAACATTACCGTAGCATTTGTAATCAAATGCGAGGAATGTTGAAGGCTGTTGACAAAGCAACAAGCTTTTTCAACAGCCTGCTAAAGCTCATCCGCCGCTGGGCAATCCTCCCGCAGAAACCATAAAGGCCGCCCGTTTGCCGGGCAGCCCTTATCCATGCACACCCCGCTTTAGGCGGCGAGCGCTTCCGTTCTTTTCTTTTTACCTGCTATGGCTATGACCGTCTCGATGGCGACGAGAAAGGACAAAATAACCAGAACAAGGTGGACGTAGGGTACCGCGTTATGGATGGAGGCGGATTCCTTGATCCATAACGGGTTCTGTCCGGGCATCCACTTGACGATGATCGAGCGTATCAGGGACCAGTTGGACATGGCGAACATGAAGGCCGCGGGTATGAAGGCTACGATCCATACCTTGTTGTTCTTGGCCGTTCTGAGCAGCCAAACGGTTATGCCTATGAGGGCAAGCGCCGCAAGCAGCTGATTGGAGGCTCCAAAAGTGTTCCAGAATGTCTTCCACGCCGGAATGGGGTTGCCTTTCGCATCCGTCAAGGTTTGGAAAATAAAGAATATCGGGGCGCCGGCTGTAAGCAGCGTGCCTATCAGGCGACCCGTCCAGTTGCGCATGCCGGTGAGCTCTTCGAAAATATAGCGGCCGAGGCGGACGCACACGTCCAGCGTATCGTACACGAAGGTGGTAAAGGCCATAAGGCCAAAGGCGACGCCGAAGCTGCCGATGT
>JANNSO010000037.1:0-9413 GCA_031402655.1 Spirochaetota bacterium
GTTTTTTAAAAATTTTCCGTGTTTTTTCTCATAAATAAACAATTTCTGTATTTAGGTTTAAAATTTTGGGCAAACGACTCCGACCTGCTGGCAATTTCCATGGCTCCCAATATGGTTTTTATGGTGGATAACGTTCCGGAACTCTATAAGGAGTACATGGTAAAGGGACGCAACGGCTGGACTTTCCTTCAGGCGATACGCGACTCCATTTTCTTCGAGTTCCATGACGTGCTTAATACGAATCCGGTTCCTCCGCTCGATATTATTCTCTGTCGCGATACCGTTTCATTCATGTCGGCGATAGACCAGCGGAGAATTTTATCTGATTTCGACGAAAAGGCAAAGAACGGCGCAGCTCTTATTTTCGGCTCGCACGAAATAATGAACAGGCCAAATTGGAAGGCCGTGAATGCGGATAATGCATCTGTTTTCATAAAAGGAGCCTGATGGGCTTGCTGGATATATAGTTTATTCCATAATTTAAATTGTGGAATGGACACATCTTTTAGGAAAATCGACGGGAGAACTGCATGCGAGTAGAATATATCAATCCTTTTGTCGAAGCTGCCTTTAATGTAATGAAGGAAGTGCTTCAAGCGGATGTCAGGCGTGGGGAGTTGTATCTTAAATCCACTTCGATGCCCGTCATGGGCGTTGCCGCGATCGTCGGCCTGTCGGGTGATGTCGAAGGGCGGGTCCTGTTCGACATGGATAAAAAGACTGCGCTGGCCATAGCCTCCACGATGAACGGTGAAGATCTGCAGGTTATGGACGACCTTGTAAAGGCTACCATAACCGAGCTTGCGAACATGATAACTGCACAAGCGGTAACCAAGCTGCATGAGCTGGGTTTTGCCTTTGATCTTACTCCTCCGGCGATTTTTACCGGCGATAATATGGAAGTAAGTAATCAGGATGTTGAAGCTCTTATAGTACCGATGGAAACCCCACAGGGAAAAGTAGAGATAAATGTCGCGATACGAGAGCGGGGCTAACGGAGGAGACCATGAAAACAAAAGAAGATTTTCCTTCGATCAACGAAAGGAAACCCGAGGGGCAGCGGCCGGATGGCAGCCCGTTTCGCGTTCTGGTTGTTGATGATTCCATGTTCGTAGCCAAGCAGATTACCCAGATTCTGACATCGGAAGGTTATGACGTCGTAGGCCAGGCCGCGGATGGGCTTTTGGGGCTTGAGCGTTACAAGGAACTTTTCCCGAACGTGGACCTCGTGACCATGGATATTACGATGCCCAATATGGATGGCCTTACCGCCCTGCAAAAGATAATCGACTTCGACAAGAACGCAAAGGTCATAATGATAAGCGCGCTTGGCAAGCAGGATCTCGTAAAACAGGCGCTTTTATCCGGCGCTAAAAACTATATCGTTAAGCCGCTGGACCGAAAAAAAGTTTTGGAACGCATTACCCATGTGCTTACCAAGTAAGAGCGCTCCATGCAGGCAGTAGATAAATTAAAACGCGATTTAGACAGCTGGTTCGGGCAAAACAGCGGCAAGGCAGACAACAAGGCGTTTGATTCGCTGCGGACGCTGTATAAACGGGCTTTGGGTAATGTACCCGAATCTACGGTTGCCGCTGTTTACACAACTTTTTTGTCTTTTTTTGCTTCGAGCGGAGGGCGAACCGGGCAAAATGCCATAGACTGGCTCGGCGGAGTCGGCTCACTCCTTCTCATGGACTACGACGGCACTGAATTTTCTCGGCCGGAATGGGTGGAGATTCGAGAGATCGTTACTATAGATTCCGGGGACATAGACATGGATATCTTAAGTTACGTGCTTACCCAGGTTATGGAACATGGCGGAATCTGAAAACCGGACTGAATGGTTTTCAGATGATGAATTCTGGACACAATATGCTCCCTTAATGTTTAATTCAGAGCGCTGGGCTGAGGTTCCCGCGGTAGTCGAGGGTATAATATCCCTTACCGGGGTTAAACCCGGCTCGGCTGTCCTGGATTCCTGCTGCGGACCGGGGCGGCACGGCCTTGAATTCGCAAGACGCGGCTATAAACTTACCGGCGTAGACATAACCAAGGCCTACCTGGACGCTTTTTCGGCAAGCGCTGCGGGCGAGGCGCTTTCGGTAGAACTTATCCATGAAGATGTACGCAAATTTGTCAGGCCGGATGCTTTTTCGCTGGCCCTGAACCTTTTTACCAGTTTTGGCTATTTTGAGACCCGAGCCGAGGATGAAGCCTACCTGCGCCAGCTCTATATTTCCCTCAAGCCTGGCGCTGCTCTTGTAATGGATATGGTAGGCAAAGAAACTGCGGCACGCGATTTTATCGAAGGCGAGTGGTTTGAGCGGGAAGGCAAACTTATTTTAACCGAGTTTACCGTGGTTGGTACCTGGGAAGGCTTGCGTAACCGCTGGGTTATAGTGGATGGCAAACGCCGCATAGACAGATCCTGGGTTCAGCGATTGTATTCGGCGCATGAACTGGCAGAGGCTCTAAAATTGGTCGGGTTTTCCAATATCCGGCTGTTTGGCTCCATGGATGGCGCTAATTATGACAATAATGCTAAAAGTTTGGTTGCAATAGCCCGAAAATAGCTCGATTTTTTTTTGAAAAAGTCCGATACTTAAGTGTGAGAATTTGCGGTAGATCGTAGTTCTCCGGGCGGTGTTCGAGATTTGCGTCTTGTGTGTGCCGCTCACCCTGTGTTCGATGGAAGCAAACTATGGCAAAGATAGGCATACGTCTCGCCGATGGCGAGTTTTATCCAATTCTTGACGAGGACTCAACGTCCCGCAAGGCGCTCATCGTAACTACAGTAAAAGATAATCAGCCGAGCGTACAGATAGACGTGTATCGCGGCGAGGAGTCTTCACCTGCGGGGGAAAACACCTACGTAGGTTCCCTGGTTGTGGAAAATATAGACCCTCAGCCAAAAGGCGTGCCCGATATACGCATGGAACTCGGGCTTGACGAAGAGGGCAACCTTACCGCCTACGCCCGCGATGAAGTCAGCGGTGAGCATCAAACGCTGACGGTCTCGCTTAAAGCGCTCGATCAAGAGGAAATTTACGATATCCCTGACTTTGACCTGAATGAGGAAACCGTCGACAGCGACGAAGCGTTCAATCCGGATGAGTTTCCCGATACCAATGCCTTTGACAGTGAAATTACGGAAATCGATACCGGGCTTGATTTCGACTCGAGCACTGCGTCATCCCCGGCGGACGAGCCGTTTTCCATGGATTTTCCCGAAGAACCAAAAGAAATGCTTACCATGGATACTGATGCGCTTTCGTTTGAGGATTTGAATCCTCCCGAGGAGCTGGTAAAGCAGGACCGCCTGGAAGAAAAAAACACCAGTACGACCATACGCAAAGAATCACGAACAGTGCATGAAAAATCCGCGAAAACGGTGAATGCAGCGAAAACGCCGCGGGTCAAAAACATCGGGGACGACGATAAAAAAGGCATGCCGCTCTGGCTTAAAATCCTGATAGCGGCTGGTGTCCTGCTCCTGATTGCCGCGCTTGCATTCCTTGTCTTTAAGTTGACTTCCGATAAAGTGCCTGTCCCCCCGACTCCTGCCATGGTTGAAGCGCCTAAACCCGCAGCACCCGTAGTAACGACACCTGCACCGGCCCCGGCCCCGGTAGTCGCAGCTGCCCCTACACCGGTACCTGCACCGGCTCCCGCTCCTGTAAAGAAAATCAAGCCTACCCCCGAGCCAAGGAAGCCCGGAGTATGGTATAAAATCAAGTGGGGAGACACTTTGTGGGATCTTTCCATAGCCTATTACAGGACACCGTGGAAATATGGCAAGATTTACCGAGCTAACAAGATTATCAGGCATCCAGATAAAATCATCTCGACGACCTGGATTTATATTCCGAAATAAGGTTCTTCTTGGCGTATTGTGCTTTTTAGTGCCGATTTCCTGCTCTTGCGCCGGCACGGGCATTATGGGGCTTCCGGAGGCAGAGTGGTTTCGCTACCTTGAGCGCGGCGAACCTTTGCCATTGCCAATCGATAAGACCGTGGATTACCGCGGCTTTACCCGATTGGGTCCGGGAGCCTTGTTGTATTTAGGCATGTATGCCGCAGATCACGGCCAGATGGATGCCTCGCAGGGCTTTTTCGAAGCGGCCCACAAGTATGAAAAATCCTGGTATAAAACACGGGCAGCCGGATTTCTTGTGGTTATGTACCGTGAATCCGCGGATACATCCAAATTACTGCCTCTTCTTCGCGCCCGGTCTTCCGGAATGTTGCCGTATCGCAACGCAATTTATTTGGCCGAAGCCCTTGAGTTGGACGGCCAGCATGACGATGCGCTTGCAGCCTGGCGGAAACTGCGCAAGGAATTTCCCGCGGAAAGCGAAGTAGATACCGCGCTTGTTACAGCCGGAATGCTTAAAAGCATGCTTGGCGGCGACAGTCGCGGTAAGGAAGCCGAGCTTAGCGCGCTTGTCGAGCTTCTTTTGGCCATGAAGAGCACGGCTGCGGTACAGGCAGGCCTGGCCGCGGTCAATGAAGCGGCCGCGACCTGGCTTAGCGAAGACCTTGCCTTGCTGGTGCGGATACGCGTAGCGACGAATATCCGCGATTACGGCCTGGCGATACGTGCAATGAGGTCTTATGTGCTTCGACCGCTGCAATCAGACGCGTCGGCGACCGGCTCGAGCGCGCAATCTTTTGCCGCTGCTTTTATAAGCGCCGGCCCCGTTATTCGCGAGCGCATAAACAATATGCCCTACGCGGTATTGGCCGATTTTGCGCGCTCGTATTTTTACGGATCGCAGGCAGATAGTGAATCTTTATTTACTTTGATCTCTTCGTCATCCGGTATCGCCCAGGATCGGGATTACCTATTCCAGTTTTATGCGGGGCGTTTTGCCCGTAACGCCAATAAATTGGATGAAGCGCGCAGGTATTTCTCCAAAGCCGCTTCGATTGCGGGGGGTAGCCTGGACCGCGATGCCGCATCGTGGTATCTAATCGATTCCCATGTACCTCTGAATCTTTCGGATGCCATCCGCTTATTGTCCGACGCGTATTCAAAAACGGCGGATCCCGCTTACTTTGCCGATCTGGCGGAACGTATAAGCAGGGAGGCCCTGCTTAAGCGCGACGGCTCGGCTTTGGCGTCGCTGGATAGAGCCTGCGGCTCGAAGGCAGATGCGAAAACCCGCGCACGAGTTTCCTATCTGTGCGCCAGAGGCGCGGACTTAGGCCTTATCAGCGCCAGGCATATTAATTCTTTACCGGGCACGGCAGGGCAAGTTACGCCCAGGGAATATTCTGCGAGCCACTATCGGCTGGCTTACGATCAGGAGGCTCAGCAGTGGTACAGGCTGCTTGCGGGTTACCGCCTGCAGCTTCCACTTGACGCCTGGTTGGACGCTTCAGTCGCCACTGTCTCGACGGCGATTTCCCCCGCGGCAGAGCTCCCCGGTTTTGCTCGCCTGGGGGATGGTTTCGTTCCGGTGGATTACGCACTCGAGCTGGTGCGCTGGTTCCTGCCTAAGCGGGTGCGTACAGAGCTTTCCGCTTACTTTGAAGCGATGAGCCCGGCCGATATCCGCCGGATATCCGAGGCTCTTGCACAGGGCGGAGAGCATGCAGAGAGCATCCGCGTGATAGGGAAGGTTTTTGGGCGAAGCGATTATATCGTAGAAGACAAGGATAGGCGGCTTTTCTGGCCAATGCCTTTCCGGGCCGAGATGGATGGGGCAAGCGCTGAATCGGAAATCGCATCGGCGCTTTTATACGGCTTGGTGCGCTCGGAGAGCTTGTTTATGCCTTCTGCGGTATCGAGCGCCGGGGCAAGCGGACTTTCGCAGCTCATGCCCGCGACGGCGGCCGAGACCGCGCGAAAGCTCGGGATGGCGGCATACTCGCTTCAGAACCCCGCGGACAATATCAGGATAGGAGCAGCTTTTTTTTCGGCTCTCTTGCGTTCGTACAAGGGCTCCGTACTTCCTGCGCTATTTTCTTATAATGGCGGCCCGACTCGCTATAGGCGCTGGAAGGCGGAAGCCGGCGACTTGCCCGACGACCTTATACTGGAAACCCTGCCGTTCGAGGAAACGCGGCAGTACGGGCGCAATGTGGTCCATGCCGCGACCATGTATTCGATCCTGCATGACGATACCGACGGCATGCTTTTTTTGAAAAACGCTCTGGGTGAGCCACAGGATCTACGGTAACCCGGTTGGTTATCAGCGGTCCCCTAACAGGGTGACAGCAGGAACCGGTTTTAGGCGGCGAAGGAAACCATCATGCCGGGCATTACCCCTTGGGGCTTTGCGTACGGGATGCTTTTAGCCACAAGAGCCGTGTGCAGCTGCTTGCTGTATTCTTCTATAAGCGCGTCAACCCGCTCCGGGCTTGCACCCCCGGCTGTTGCTTTTGCGGGCATGGGCGATTGCCTTATGGTGCGCAGATGGCCGATGAGCGTATCGAGTATCTGGAGCTTGTCGAGGCTGTAGCCGCCGTTCGAGTCGGCCGGCACTCCCACTACATTCTTGAAATTCGAATAGGGAAGCTGCGCGGAGGACACGGGGATGCAAATCTTGCCGCTTGCGCCGGCTGCGAACAAATATGAGTAGGGAAGGTAATTCGACACGGTTGTCTGCATGATCCGTTCTCCGTAAATAATAAGCGTGATCTCTCACGCTTATTATCGGAGCGAATTCTGGAGGATATTAGCGGGTATTTCAGGTCTGTTCCGGGTAGGAATTTCCCTCTCCTGCACCGGTATCGCCTGATGCTCCACTCATCCTTCGTTGTTTGTACCAGTTCACGTTTCTCGTTGCCCACATGAGGCCGGCGGTAATCGCGAACAAAACCACGGAACCGATGAGGAGGGCGTAATCTTCCGAAAGCAGTATGGCATACAGGATCCCGTAGAGTGACGCGGCGCATAATCCGCCAAGGGGCCATGCCTTATGGCTTCTTGAAACCGACTTATAGTACAATCCTGTTACCAGGCTGGTAGCCAGCGCGGCCATGAGATATGCCAGGCCGAAACTGGAATGCTCGGAAACCGAAAGAAGCAATACGTAGAAGATCATGTTGGCCATGCCTACGAGAACGTATTGCACCGGGTGTATCCGCACGAGCGTAAAGACTTCGAAAAGAAACAGGATTGCGAACGGCGCTATGATGAACAGGATCGCGTACTTTATGGCCCGCGATGCTTTCCGGTAGGCATCCACCGGTTCGATGAGGCTTACGCCGAACTCGCCGTTCTCGAGTTTGTCGGTCCAGTCTTCCTCCAGAAATGCCGAGGGAACCGCCTGGACGCTTTCGGGAACGTACCAGGACGCGGTAAAGCCGGATTTATCCAAGGCGCGCTCCGTGGGCAGCACGAAACCGTCGAAGGATGGAGAGGGCCAGTTTGCTTCCATTGAAACGGAAGCATCCCCACCGGCAGGCGCGAGGGAAATCCTTCCGCCGCCTCGCAGGGAGAAGGTTATTATTCCTTCGCTTTCCTTTAGTGTCCTTCCTGCCGCGGCCGGGGCGAGCGGAACGCTTAGCAAGCGTCCGTATCTGCTAAAGGTCGCTTCTCCGCCTTTCATGCGAACTGGCGAAGATCCGCCTTCGATGAAGAGCGCGTCTTTGGATAGAAGCCTTGCATCGGGGATGGCCACTGCAAGAGATGCCTGGCTCCAGTCCAGATCGTAGGCCTTGGTGTAATTGGCCTTGGCTTCCTGGGCATTGAATCGAAAGGCAATGGATATTTCCGCATTGGCGATAGGCGCGCGGTAGATGCCGCGCTGCAGTTTCTCGACCACGGCTTTTATTGCCGTTTTGCCGGTTTCGGGCATGAAAAACACTCTCGTGTAGGATGGAGACAATACTCCCTGAGCGTTTGGACGGTTTACCAGAGCCGGCACGATTATATAGGGGCCGGCGAATGAGGGTTGACCTCCAAGGGGCGTATTGATGCTTGCAAGCATCTCGTCCCGAAGGGCTTCCCGTTCGCCGACAAGACTGCCGATTAATGCCTGTGGAATAAGGAAAATGAGGGTAAGGCCGATGATGGCAGCTAATTTGAAGCCGAAACCCGCAGAAAAATTGTTTTTCCTGTCTTGAAAAATAGTCATGTTTCTCTCCTGTAAAGATGAGCTGCCCTTTAACAAGGTGTTGAAAAACCTCGGATGAGGATTTTCAACACTTCCAAAATGTAACATTACGTAGCATTTGTAATCAAATGCGAGGAATGTTTAAGGTTGTTGGAAAAGCCACAAGCTTTTTCAACAGCCTGTTAATATAACGCAGTAATGCGGCAAGAACATGGCGAATTGGGTCTCAGCAATCCTGTTTCTGCGAAGCCTTGAACAGGCGGTCGTTTACGGCACGTCCTATTCCCGCATCGGGAAGGCGCTCCGCCCAAAGTTGGTCATAAGACTGAGCGTCGAGTTCGTGGAGAACAGCGAACAAGCGGGCGGCAGCCTCCACGGGATCGCCATTTGGTGATAAATCAATAACTATTTTGAAAATACCGAGCCTCTTGAGCGCTTGCGCGCTCTTATCGCCGAAACAGACAGCGGCGGCATCCCCCCGGGGTTGTACGTCTGGCAAATGTCCTCCTTCCACCAGGCGCAGCGGGCAGACAGGAGCATAGTGGCTCGGCAATTGCCCGGGGGCGCGGGGGCTGTTCGTGGCGCGGTCGTGTATCTGGACGGATGGCAGCAGGGCTGCGATGCGCTCGAAGGAAAGCCCTCCGGGTCGAAGGATAAGCGGCGGATCCATGGACAAATCCAGGACAGTACTCTCCACCCCGATTAGGCAGGGGCCGCCGTCGACTATATAATCGATACGGTCCCCCAGCTGCCGTGCAACATGTTCCGCGCTTGTAGGCGAAAGGCGGCCGAACGGATTTGCGCTCGGAGCGGCGACCGGAATACCGGCAAGCTCTATAATCCTGAGAGCTATGGGGTGCGCCGGGCAGCGAACCGCTACGGTGGGCAAGCCGCTCGTTGCAAGGTCGGGCACGCCGTTCCGCTTGGGCAGAACCATCGTAAGGGGGCCGGGCCAGAAGGCCGCCGCCATTGTGCGCGCATGGGGAGTATCCATTATCGCGACTTCGTCCGCATCCGCGGTTTTGGCGACATGGATGATCAGCGGATCGAAAGTGGGGCGTTCCTTTGCGGAAAAAACGCGGGCAAGGGCGAGAGGATCGCGTGCGTTCGCCCCGAGGCCGTACACCGTCTCCGTGGGGATGCCCACAAGCTGCCCCTTGTGCAAAGCTGCGGCGGCTAGTGCAAGATCTGTATCCGATGTAGAAAGAAGTATCATAGGTGGGTTCATTTTATAGCATAAGTATAGCTTGTGGTAGATGCCGTTTCATAAGTCCGCTCATATTGACACCAGCCATAAAATTCGGGTATAAAACCTTGACGGGCAGTTAGCTCAGTTGGTTAGAG
>JANNSO010000038.1:0-101685 GCA_031402655.1 Spirochaetota bacterium
ATTTTTCGGAATTCTTACCTCGACCGAGGTATAACTGAATATTTCTGGTTGCTTGTTTTCGTCTCCACGCATTCGAATACCACCTGAACAATTATGACATAGAAAACCCATTTTCGGGGGACTTTTTCAACAGCCTGTTAAACGTATGTTAGGTAGATTAAGGGGATATAATGAAGAAACTATATTTAGAAGAAAAATTTAAAGACTTCAACACAACGCGCTCATTAAAAGCTATTTTGCGAAATCAGGCAATAACGCCAAATAGAGTAATTATATCAAAAAGTAATTATATTTCTAAATACCGAATATGTGCACCGGAAATATTTAGTATTATAGAGAATCCTACAGAAACCATTTCATATTTCTCAAAAATTGAAAACACAGCATTTATCAATCATAATTTATATATTGATATTAGGAAGATTAAAGTAATTACACCTGAAACAGTCCTGTATTTACTATTATTTTTAGATAAAGCAAAAAGGAATAGAAAAATTAGAATTACAGGTAACGCCCCAGAAGATAAAAAGTGTAGAGAGATATTTTTACATTCTGGTTTTTATGATTATGTTAATTCGAGTTATACAACACCAGAAGATTTAAATATTCTTTCGGTAAAGTGTGATAACATTGTTAGTGGAGAGATTGCAGACAATGTAATTGAATTCGCGTGTAGGAAACTAGATATAAAAAGAAGTAAAATAACAAAAGCTTTTTATACCACAATTCTAGAATGCATGGGGAATACTAAAGAGCATGCATATGCTTCCCATGATGCAAAGTATGCAAAATGGTGGCTTGTTGCATGTCATGATTCTACGAGCAACTGTATTGATTTTTCTATTTTGGATAATGGAAAAGGTATACCAGAAACCGTAAAAAAGCGTCTAGTAGAAGATATTTTTGGATATACAGATTCAAGAATTATTTCTTCAGTTTTAAATGGAGAATTTCGTACTTCAACTCAATTACAGTATAGGGGAAAAGGATTACCTAAAATTAACACATTTATGAGTAATAAAATAATTCAAGATCTAATAGTTATTTCTAATAATGGTTTTTATAAAGCAGACACAAAGAGCGAGATAACTCTTGATAGAAAATTCAATGGCACCATGATCTGTTGGTCCTTTATTAAAGGAGGGGAACAATGACACTTAGTATCGTAAGCGATTTTTCGAGAACACCAGGATTTAGATTCTATTCGGATGGTCCTTTTTCTGGTCAACTGTTTAGAGAAACAAAACTTGAACCTCTTTTTGAAGAGAGCAAAAACTTTGATACAATTGTAATTAACCTTGATGGTGTTGCAGGATATGCAACTTCTTTTCTAGAAGAAGCATTTGGTGGATTGGCTCGGAAATATGGAAAAGAAGTAGTACTTAATCGCTTAACTTTTATCTCTGATGAAGATCCATTACTAATAGAAGAGATACAGAATTATATAAGGAATTGCCATGAAAAAAAATAATATCATTATACTAATCGCGACTATATTATTAGCAATTATTTATATCATATATTTAAAAGTAAATTGGGCTAGCATTAAACCTAATTTTAATTCTATTACAATAGCTGACGTATTTGATAGTATAGTTACTTTGTTCATAGGTGTTGTAATTGCTTTTATTTTTGGTGTTTATTATACTAATAAACATAAGCAACTCGATATTGTTAATAATGTTTTAGATATGTATCTAGAAGATTTAAAATATATAATGAAAAAAGTTCAAAACAAAATTTCTGGTTGTGAAACATTTGATAAAGATCAATTCGCTAAAGAAATGCAACATTTATTAAAAATTACAAATAATGACCTTAATACTTATATTGAAATTTCTAAAAAACTAGATATGAAAGAAGAACTACTTCAAAAGTATAAAAATTCATTATTTGAATTTAAAAATTCATTAACAAATAGATTATTTATGAATACAACAGAGCTATCAAATTCTCATGATGAAATTACTCGTTGTTATTATATAATTAAAAACGATATACATCTACTTAAATTATCATATTACAAGTGACTACCTAACAATCGCTTCAATCGGATTCGGCAATTATTATGGGTTTTACTGTTACTTCGAAAGAGGAAAGAATGAATCAAAAGAAAATACTAATTCCAACGACATCGATTGAATCATGGAAGTCTTTACTAGCAGATCCTGGTAAACATTGGAAAACAGGATATTCCGCCAAAACCGCCGCAGAATCATGGGAAAACGCAAAGGATATACCAAAAGAAATATTTATTGCTTTAAATAAAAATGACAGGCTGAGTAATTCTGAAATGCTACTTGCAATACCGGAATTTAAAGTTCCATTACCAGGTGGTAGTAGACCTTCTCAGAATGACTTACTTGTAGTTGTTAGCAATATTTCATATTTAACTGTTATTACAGTTGAAGCAAAAGCAAAGGAAGATTTTGGGCCCTTAATTAAAGAATGGAAAAAAGATGCATCTGCTGGAAAAGATGAAAGACTTGTTTTTATAAAAAATGAAATAGGAGTATCAAGAAATGAATTGGATGATCTAAGATATCAATTATTCCATAGATTCGCTTCCGCTGTTATTATGGCGAAAAAATTTCATGCACATAATGCAGTTATGATTATCCAATCATTCATTCAATCAGATTTAGAGAATCACTATAAGGATTTTGAAAAATTTATTATAGTATGTTATGATAAAATATCAATAAAAGAAACTCCAATTTATGTAGGGACTATTGATTCAATACAATTATTTGCCTTATGGGTAAATACACCAACAGAGTAAAAATGAACCGTCTCGAGATACCAGGATATTGAATTTTTTTAAAATAATACATTCATGGGAAAAACTAGGTTTTACCTGAGATTCAGGAGCGAGCCTTACGGTTAGTTGGGGAGCTGCTTGGGGAACACGAATCGCAATGAGCTACGATCTACGCCATCGATCCCAAGATTGGCTGTACGACGCAAACACTCAAGCACTGGGTCAGGAATGCTGAATTAAATTAAGCCGAGTGCACAGGATTGATTTCGAACGAGTGTGCGCGGTTCAAGGAACGCAAGCGAGAAAGCCAACGAGTTACTGCGTTTGATCTCAGTATATTTTTCCTAAGCGGAGGGTCATGTCAAGTATTTTGTGTAAACTATTTATGCCCATCTTAGAGATAAGGCTTTAAGCGCTGTTCGTAGAATGCCAAAAGCTCGGTCATGACTGCTCCCCAATTGTAAATCTGAGCTTGCTGTTTCTTAAGAATATCCTTCTGAGCAAGATACAGCATCTTGATTACAGAATCCTCTGTCGGGAAAACTTGCTTCGTCTTTGTCACCTTCCGAAGACCACAGTTAAATCGTTCGATAGTATTCGTAGTATACATGATCCGCCGAAGCGCAGGTGAGAACTTGAAGAACGTACTGAGCTCGGCCCAATTTGCCATCCATGATTTCCCGATGTACGGATATTTCCTTCCAAGCGGCGATGCTATAAAATCTTCAAGAATCGTCAGCCCTGCTGATTCATTGGGAGCCGTGTACACAGCCCTAAGTTCCGCAGCTATGGTCTTGCGCTCTGTCCATGGCACGAAGGCGAGCGAGTTTCGAATCTGATGCACGATACACTTCTGAATCTCGGCGTCTGGAAACGCGGAATGAATCGAAGCTGAAATCCCGGTTAGTGTGATCATCGGTGATATTCTTCCTAAATTCATCGGCGCGGCGTTTCCGCTTTTTGGGTGACAAAAAGGGCGGAACATCCTAAGGTGTGTTTGACTAAAAACTGCCAAAGGAGCCGCCCATGTACACAAAGGAAGCGAGAATGCACCAAGCTATCATTCTCAAGGATCAGGGATACACACAAAAGGAAATCGGCCAAGCACTTGGCGTTTCCGATCGAATGGTTCGCTATTACCTGCATCCAGAGGTCGATACGGAGTCACATGCAAGGCCGGGACTGCTCGATCCATTTAAAGAATATATCACGGCGATTCTTCAGGATAAACCCCAGTATAACCTTGTTGTACTTAAAAAACGATTACAGGGCATGGGTTACCGAGGTAGCATGACAATCCTGCGCGTTTTAGCCAAAGGCATACGCGACACGATGGTTAAACAAGCTATAATCAGGTTTGAAACCGAGCCGGGACTACAAGCTCAAGTCGATTGGAAAGAAGCTGGAACTTGGGACATAGACGGCCAGCGGAAGAAGGTTTATGCCTTTGTTCTGCTTCTAGGCTACTCACGACGCGCGTTTGTGCAGTTTACCACCGATATGAAAAGCCCGACCTTGCTTGCATGCCATCTGGCTGCATTTGAATATTTCGGCGGCGTATCTAAAGAGATACTCTACGATAACATGAAGACCGCGTGGCTCAATAATGGCGAGCAATGGGTCGTTAATCCTGGGTTGCTCGCCTTCGCGGCGGAATGCGGATTCGCCCCCAAGCGCTGTAAAGTGCGTCGACCGCAAACAAAAGGCAAGGTGGAGCGTTTTATAGGCTACCTGGGCAATAATTTCTTACCGTATGCGAGAACGAAGAACATCGAAAGCCTCGCCGATTTGAACGTAGCGGTAAACGTCTGGCTTGATGAAATCAATGACGAGCCGATTCGCGCCTTCTGCGAGTCGAGGAATGAGCGGTTTGCGCGCGAGCAGGCTCTGTTACAACCGTATAACGCAGACGCGGCCCCGGATATCCGTTCGTCGGTCGAAGCGTGCGTATCGTGCGAAGGAACCATACGATTCGAGTCGAATATTTACTCTTTACCAGTCAAGTATTTAGGCTCAACGGTTATACTAAAATATCATCCGGTTACACGGGTAGCGTCATTCTTCTCAGGTCCTACCGTAATCAGAACAATTAAACTGATACCGGCCGGATCACGAGGCCGTAGTATCGACGAAGGAGACAAAAAAGAACTATACGCGCTCTGGCAGCTGCAGAACCGAAAAAAACCTGAGTCGTTACCACCACCATGCGATTCTCATGTTGTAGTCGATATTCGATCTCCTGCGTACTACGACAAGTTGTGTGAGGAGGTAGCCGGATGAACGTACAGCTTGAAACAGTAACCACACGCCTCGAAGACATGGGCCTGTCGTTCATGGCCGCTGGGCTGGAATCCTTTCTGGCGGACGAAGGACGAAAAGAATCATCGCTGCTCGAAATTATCGCAGGCCTCGTCGATACGGAATACGTTCCACGCAAGGAACGTGCGATTAAAAGCAGGATAAAGCTATCGGCACTGCCCTGTAAGAAGCGTATCGATGAGTTCGACGTATCGTGGCTCAAGGGCGGCTTGACCGCGTCGAAGCTCGCTGAGCTGAAGTCCCTGCGATTCATCGAGCGCAAGGAGAACGTGCTGCTCTTGGGAGCCTCGGGGCTTGGCAAGACGCATCTGATGACTGCCCTGGCTTACGAGGCGTGTATTGCCGGCTATACAGCGTATTTCGTCACGTCTACGGGAATCATGGAGAACCTTGCGTACGCAAAGGCTCAAAATAGGCTGAAACGCAAGCTGGCATGGCTCAAGAAGCCGCATGTCCTCGTGATCGATGAAATCGGTTATGAAAACTATACGCTTGAGCAGGCAAACCTGTTCTTCCAATTGGTCAATGCCCGATACGAAACCGGCTCGATAATCATTACAACCAACAAACCATTCGTGAAATGGGCGGAAATCATGTCCGATGAAGCGATAGCTACGGCTACTTTGGATCGTTTACTGCATCATGCGCACGTTATTTCACTCAAGGGAGATTCATACCGGATGAAAGATCGATTGAAAGCCGGAGTCGTTGACTCCGTGGAGCGATAGGGCTCCAAACGCCTTAAAAAGCGGAAGCGCTAGACCGATGAAAAGCGGAAGTTTTTTACCGATGTTGACAACTTAATTCAGATTATCCAAGAAAAAGATATATTCGTTAGTAGCGCTGTAAAAGACTTTATGGCATCCATTGAGAGTAGAATACAACGAGTGAATCCTAGTTAAAGCCTTCCTTTTGAATGGTAAGAAGTAGCCGGCCAGACATGAGCTCCCAGAGCACCCAAGCGTCGGTAGCGATGATGTCTAGGCATGGCGCACTTCCTACGTACAACGGCGTAAATCCAGCGTACTATGACGCAAAAATGGCGCACATGGAAATTAATCGAAATACAGCTTTTCTGAAACAAAATGTATGCAGACTGTCCGCAATGCGGACAGTCTGGTCGTAAATTATTATGTTATGCTGTTCCACCTAACCAGGTTTCGAACGTGTATTTATTCAAAGCTTCCATATTTTTAAAATCTACATCGATTCCAATATAATAATTGAAATTGTGTCCATCGACTCGCTTTACACCAGGGTAGCAGTCCGCTAATTCCTTGAATTTTGTGCCAAACGCCGTTAGCGTAATAGGAGGCACACCGAGACTCTTACAAAATGGAATGAAGGCAGCTGAATATATTAAGCCTCCAGGATATTTCATTTGACACATTGACGGTTCGCCAACAGGCCTTAAAGTTACATTAGCATTCCAGAATTTAGTAGTTAGATCAGATTGGGATAAGATAATAAAATCCTTGGACGCGTTAAACGCTTCGGCAATATGCAGCTTTCCGCTGTTGAGATAATCAGAGGCGTAATTAGCAAGCAGGGTAAAGATTTTATCCATCATTTCTTGGGTAGTCAATTTTTTATCCAAATCAGGATCTATACACTCTCTGGGAACACTGTTTTTATATTGCACGATTGTAAGCCGCCTGAGAAATGCTCGATCGTTAATATCAGAAAAAGCCGGAAACTCATTTGTTAATAAGGCTATCTTGCCTTTCATTCGAAAATAAATTAGATCACCATGTGCCTTACGGTAGCTTTGCTCATCATTCCCCGTTAAAGACTTGATCGACGTCGAATCGAATTTATCCTTTCGTTCTGTTTCAATAGCAGTCACAATGCGTGCATTTCTGATAGCTAAAAAATCAGCTCTAATTTCTGATTTACTACGACTTGTACGCATAAGAGCTTTGGCGTTTATTGAAATCATGTATCTACCTAGAATTTTGGCTCTAATAGAGATTTCGGTAGATTTTCCAGAATCTGTTGGCCCAACATATACAAACATGGCTTTTTCAGGATTTCCCCCAGTCAACATGTATCCAAATTGGGCTAAAACGGATTTTACCATTTCGTCATTTTCGAAAGGTGTTTTTCTAGTATCATACAGAGCGTCAGATAAAATTTTTACATATAGAACTGGAAAATCACTCTCAGTACTATTGGGTAAATAATTACCGTTGGTAACCAACCGTAGTAGCTGACTTGGGTGGTGTGGGCTGACCTGCCGAGTTATTAAATCTAAAACTCCGTTAGGTGTATTTATAACAGAATGATCGACATCGAAATCAGCCTCCATTTTCATAATATTTGAGTTCTCAACGATCGCTAAATAAATATTTTTACAGACTTTGTTAAGATAGCCAACTTGCTCTAAATATTGGTCTGCAATTTTCCGAGAAATAGTCAATTCGTTGTCATAATAATATACCTCGTCATTATTATCGAGATTTTCAAAAAAATTGACAGCATTGTCAAAGTGGAAAATACAAAGGTCCTTAATATACGTCTTGGTCTGATACCCATGCTCATCAAGAACGTAGCGACAATCGTCATAATAAAGCAGCTCGACACCCCTACGGCTAACACCTCTTAGAGTTAAAATATTGTACTTTTTTATTACTTCCTCTGCGATAATTTCGTCCAGGGGTACATTATGTCTTTTCCGTGACGAAATATTCTCATCCATATTATTAATGTTTTCTGAAGTTTGAGAAATATTTTTCTGTACTTCGTTTTCCAAATTTTTAATTTCACCATGAATCTTACTACTATTTTCAAGATGTATATCCTCGGACATAAAAACCTCCAGGCTAAAGAGCTATAACATACCCTTTTGAGCTTAGTTGAGTGACTCAAGCAATGGGTGCGCCTTGAGCACTAATTGAGTAACTATATTAAAACCTATTTTTCAAACTGAGTTATGAACCACTATCCGTCGCTATCACGCCCCTTTCAACTAGAAATTCAAAAAATACAAAAAACCGCTCATTTTTTTCGGACGATGAGATACGTCCTTACGGATTGGAAAACCCAACGGCTTGTAGAGAGTCTTTCGACTTTATGCCGTTGTGTCCCGGGTGGACCGGGTGTTTCTTTTGCATCGCCGGGGAGACGATAATTACAAATGAAACCGCTATCATGATGAAAATACATCTAAAAATCAGTGCGTTTCCTTGAAGGAAGCTCTTAAAATGAGAAGTATGGCTACGATCAGCTGTTGCTGGTTCCATAGCTCGGCCTTCTTTACCGATGTAGAATGTGAAAGTTATCGTAAGCTATCTTAAAAATCAAGCATTTTGAAGCATAATAATTAAAAATGTTTAAACACTTACTTCTACAGACAATCCATAACCCAAAGTATTTTATCACCAAAAAATGTTAGCCTTATTTTGGCACCGGTGTAGGAATTGTATCGGAATTCAGAGGCCAGTCGACAAAATTACTACCACAGAAATCCATTAAAATTGTTTTATATTTTGGTTTTAGATTATTCTTTTTAAAAGCAGAATCCCTTGAATCATAAATATTTTCGACATCTCTAAATGGTACCCCTTCCTCATCTGCAAAATGCTTACAATAATCAGCTGGTATTGTCAATTTCGAATCCTTTAAAAACTTGCTTGTAC
Organism: Spirochaetota bacterium; assembly: GCA_031402655.1. Classification (GTDB taxonomy): domain Bacteria; phylum Spirochaetota; class Spirochaetia; order Treponematales; family UBA12059; genus JANNSO01. The sequence goes on from JANNSO010000038.1 coordinate 8,719, forward strand.
TTTTTTCTCCCAAAATATAACCATTTAGAACCAAAAAATGTAACATTCTAAAAATTTGAGTCTTTTCTATTCTTACAATAATAAAGTCATTTTTCCAATCAACAGTAGCTGCTCCTATAATTATTTTATTCCGTAGCGTGAAATGACCCAATATATTTTCAATACTTCCTCCGAATATTTTTGCTACCAACAGCGTTTCTATGAAATCACGAATTTGGTCCTCATCCCCTTTCAACCAATTAATCGGCGACTCTGGGGTTTTCTTCTCCGGCAGACTTAGTACAGCATTTATCGCCGATTCCACTCTAAGATCAGAAGCCTTACTTGTCAGCTCTTTTATCCTTGATTGCAAACGAGTTGTTACATACATTTTATTATAAAGCGAAGTAGTTTCAGCATTAACCTTGTCAATATTTGACATTAATATTTTACCATTAGCATCATAAAATGTTAAATTAAAATCAACATCTCGCTTAATATTTGAAAAAGCTAAATTATCAATAGTATTTATTTTAGCTTTAGCAGCTAAAAGAATATTAACAGCATCAAGCCATACTAATTTCTCATTTGCAATATCAATATCGAGTCGAGAGATATATTCATTAACGTCGAAAGGTATAGTAACAGGATAACCAGCTAGCATCTCTTGCTCCTGTGAATCTAGCTTCTTCTCAGTCATAGTATGCTCCTTATTTCTAGTAATTCGATTTATACCACTGGGATACAAAAGTAAACATGCTATTTAGTTATTACTCCAAAACATTTACTACGCCAAGAAGCTGATTCCGAATTTCTAAAACCGAAGCATTCAGATTAACAGTTGCAAACCGAATTTGATGTCCTTGAATTAATACTGTCTCGTCAACAGTTTTATCTATCGACGGGTGCAAAAGAAGGCCAGATGCATTCATTGACATAAAATCATTGTTCGTCTCTTGTGATCTTAAATATGTATAGATTTGATAAATATACCCACTTCTTAAAGTCGCCTCTCGGTACCATCCTTTTGTAAGTATATCCGTAAACTTGGTATCTATTACAATACGTTTTTTTGTTTCATCATGATCTAGGACAATATCAGTACGCATGGAAGGAAGAATTGAATCAATACCAGACGTTTTGTTTTCGATCTGCCAGAACATTGCCTTTCCAGAATAAACTTGCCATCCTTTTTTTCTTAAGACAACATCATAAAAACCGGCTATCCCTTTTTCGTATAAATGCCTTATCCATGTAATTTCACGTTCTGGTGACAAAAGAGATTTCGTTCCTTTTTCTTCGGTGGGAAGGGCTAAATCAAATGCAAGATGAGCGGCAGCTAGCATTTGATTATCACCAGAATTATGTTTTCCAGGACGATCAGTTGATATTTTTGAACGTCCTGGTTTTTCACCGATTACACCTTTTCGTTTTAAGCTTCCTGATAATGACCGGCATCTATGTGCAAGTTCAGGTCGTTTAACTATATAAGCAATCTTTTCTAAAGCTGAGCGGACATAACAATTTCGCGGAGTATTTACTGTAAGCTCATCAAATCTACAGGCAATCTTTCCTCGATCTAGTAGCTGATGTCCTTCTGTATATAATAAATTGATATGTCCTCTAACTCGACTAATTACAGCCTCTCTCGATTGATATCCAAAACTTAAATTGCGCATTAAACGACGATCAACCAAAGCAATCAAGATTTCCGCAACAAGATCAGGAATATCTTCAGGATTTTCTTCAATTGAAATTTTCAAAACATTTAAATGGCGAAATAAATCGGAAGCGTAAAACATTAAGAGCCATAGATTACGTAACGGTATCCGTCCAACATAGCCATATTTGTGTGATGAATCATCAATTAACTCAGCTTCAGCAGACATAAACTAAAATTTTTCCAGTAAAAGAGCTTTAGCCTGTTTTGCTTTAGGAAGTGCATCAAACCAGTACTCATCTAACAAAGGTCCTATTTCTGTTTCAACAACGTGACGGAACCATTCCCTGCCATCACTAATCGGAATACCAATCGGAGGGGTTACATAACTATGCCCAATTCTAAATTGACTACCAAGCTCAGAATCCGCCGTAATTGTCTGATTTAAAAAATTCATGCTTTGTTCAATTTGTGTAATTATTTCTAAATCAATATTACAGCGTTTCTGAACCCAATCCCGCCAAGGTGCTCCAAAAGTAGGTTCAAGATCAATAAAAGCAAACCGGCGTCGAAAGGCAAAATCAACAATAGCAAGCGAGCGGTCAGCTATATTCATTGTTCCTATTATATAAAGATTTGCAGGTATAAAAACACGTTCATCCTCAAACCGTTTATAACAAAGCTCCAAAGCCTCTGAAGGAGTTCTTTTATCAACCTCCATAAGCGTCAGCATCTCACCGAATATTTGCGCTGGATTTCCACGGTTAATTTCCTCAATTACTATAACATGCCTCATTGCAGGTTCTTTAGCCGCTGCTTTTATTATTTCTAAAAAAGGACCATCTACCAAAGCTAGCTTACCGTCACCAGCTGGTCTCCAGCCTCGAATAAAGTCCTCATATGATAAATTTGGATGGAACTGTACCGCTCGGATTTTAGTTTCGTTTTTTTGTCCTATCAAAGCGTAGGCCAATTTTTTGGCTAGCCATGTTTTTCCTGTACCTGGAGGACCTTGTAGAATAACGTTTTTCTTAGTACTTAGTCGTTTTAATATCACTTCCAGTTTTTCTCTATCCATAAAACAACCATCTTCTAAAATATTCATGATTGAATATGATTCGATTGGCGCAGCTACAATTTCAGATTCTAATATGTCGTTAAAAAGGGTATCTTGAGTACCCACATCAGTCGAAGCAGGAGGGATTGAAACAACCGCATCTTGGTATAACCATGCAGCCATTGATAACTCAGGAAATGAATGAACTGGGTACGTTTCTTCCTGAAACCGTGTTATCAGTAGATCGGAAACATTAAGGTAGTCATCAGCAGTACAACGCTTTTCAGGACTATTATAACCAATTTTTATGCTAAGCTGTTTTTCAATATAATAACGTGACTGACTTTCTAAAGTAGGATATGTCCATGGTCTTATCCAGTAGAGTCCCATAGTCAGGTTCCATCCTACCCCTAAACGCTGAATAGCCTCATTATATGCAATTACAAACGTAGATTTTACATTGGACTCTCCTGATTCCGCAAAACGAATTGCTTCCGCAAATATAGTCCACAAAGTATCAATATCATCTATTTGGCGATCTTTTTCATATCCATAGAACCAGGATTTTTGGTTATTCAAGAGTGGTATTCCATCAAATGTATCTGGTACACTTTCAGTTACACCTAGAAAATCAGCTAATTTTTTTGCAATTAATTTTCTATTTAAATTTGTTATGCCACGATTAAAGATCCCCATTACCGTAAACGGACAAATATCCTTGAAAGGACCTACTGTTCCATCCTTATAGATATCTTGTAAATATGATAATACATCAACTTGAGCGGCAATCGAATTTATGCCATTAACAAGCTCTTGGCGCTTGTTTTTATATTCAAGTAATTTATCTGCAATCGCCTCATAAAATTTTGTCCAACTAAAACGAGTTTGCTCAGGTGCTACATCACCAAATCGTTCCCGCCAAAAAGGGTCATTTCTAAAACGATCATAATCCTGTTGTTTATTTTCAAAAGTAAATCCTATTAATGCATCCGTTGCCCAATCTCCTGGCAATACTCTCCAAACAGTGCTTCGATTGGTATAAAAATACCATTCACGTATTGATTCATTACGCGTCCAAGCAACTTTAAGATTCCTGCCATCGCCGGAATTTTCCGTTACTATCCCTATAGCCTTTATTGCCATAGCAGAAACTGTCTGGCGACGGTTGTCAAAAGGAAGGCTATTCTTTCTTGTATATGAAGCCTTTATTGCAATTCGATCACCTTTTTTAATTGATTTGACAAGATCGATATATTTATCTGTATATCCATTCTCCCAAATTCCTTTATCAATAAACCTAGATGTCTGGTCCTCAGTCTCGTCATATACGCTACCTACAAACCAGCATGCTTGAGCTCCAGCCCCTTCAACTCTTGAATTCATTTTTCCTCCCGATATGTAAATAGACATCCCTGAAATTATTATTTACTCCATTTTTCCGATTCAACATTTTCATGACGAGCAAGGAGCGTAAATAAATCGGCAAACACTCCGGCATTTCTCCAAACATCACGATTTCCAATAACATAGAATACATCTTTCGCACGGGTAACTGCCACATTGATAAGGTTTGGTTCTTTCCCAGCCCAGTCTCTTGCCCCTGATTGTTCAGGCAGCGGAGCGCCTAAAACGAAGATAACAGCTTCTGCTTCTCGACCTTGCACAGTATGAATCGTACCAATTCGATCTCGAACCCATTGGGTGATATCCGGAATTTTATCTTGAAGAATTGAACTAGATTGGAATAATTTTCTCAAGCCTTCTGCAACTTGTACAAATGGAGTTACTATATATAAATCCAACATATTTATAACAGCCAATTTTTCAACCATTTCGAGAGCGACCAATCCTTCTTCATTACACCATTTATCAACTGCGTTTCCAGCAACTTGAATCCAACGAGAAGGTCCTAATAAATCCGCTGTTTTTGATGCTTTCACAGATTTTTCTAAAAGCATTTGCTCTTCGTAGGCTACCCTATTTGAAATAGAAAACATTGGTTCTGAGCAGCGGCGATGAACCAACAGAGGCACTCCAACATATCGATCACCGGTGATAGAGGCAAATTTTGCATAGGATTTATTTGCTGCATCCGCTAGGGTTTGCACTGAAGCTACGGGAGCCATAAATCGAGCAGAATTAACCGAAAGATATCTAGATAGCTCCAAGACTAATTTATCGGAAAGAGTAACGACAGGTGGAATTTGAATAGGATCGCCTACAATGATTGCTCTTTTTGCTCGTAACAATGCCCCTACGACCATTTGAGGAGCGGCTTGTCCAGCTTCATCAACCAACAGCCAGCCAAGCGATGAGGGAGGAAGAACAGCTAACATTTTCCTAACTGATGCGAAGGTTGTTGAAATGCATGGAATAACAATAAAAAGACTGGATACAATATCTGGATGTAGATCTTCCACATTGGTAGTAGAACTTTTTAATCCTTTTCCAGCCAATAAATCTAGAGAAAGCCCGATGTTTATTCGCAGAGGTTTTGCCGCCGCGTCTATAAACGCACGATGAAGGTCAATCGAAGCAATAAAAACATCGTCACGTAGTCTCTGCTCGTCTGAATTGAACCATGGAGAAACCGTATGTGCACTATTTTTATCAGAATCAAAATAATCCCAATCAATTACATGCTTAGAAGACAATGCATCACGTTCCAGCTTTAAGGTTTCGAGTAAGGAAGAAATCTCCGTCTGTATCTTTTGCCTTTTTATTCTTGATCTAATACCAAACCAAAGCGACTTTTCCAATATGTCATTAAAACCATCGGGTAAAACACCTGCATTATAGGTATCGTTATGAGTATCAACAAAGTTTTTCCATAATTTATTATTCTCTTCCCGCCACAATCGATACCGCTTTAATCGAAGTAGACGATAGAAAAAGCTTGGTCTATCTTTAGAGTGATTAGCACCATCAAAGAACGTTTTTGCATATATTGGATAATGAAGACAACGTAAACGTAAGTTCTCGCGTTCATCTCTTATTTTTCTCGAATAGGATAAAACCTTTGTAAAATTCATTCGGGCGACTTGCCATCTTCTCAATGCTTCTCTATGGTTTATTGGAGGATTCAGTTCTTTAATTATTCTAGGTATATTACCAGAATTTTTGTCGCTATCCGTATCCCCACAGATGCTCTTTAAATAGGTTAAAAGCCCATAGTCGCTATCAAACCAAAACGAATTTCTAAATGCACTTTGATTTTTGGCATTACCAAGAGCTGCTGCAATCAGCCCCCAATTTTCAATGGAGGAATTAAGCTTTGCGGCTATTGGGCTAAAATATCTTAGATTTGTAGCATCTGCTGCAATCGAATTAATACCGGGTAATTCTTTTGAAACATTTTCAACTGCTTTATTATTCGAGGATGCAACAAGCATTTCGAAGCCTTGGAGTGTTTTGTCTAAAAGATATGGTGTTGTTGAATAATTTCCAATAGCTACTGATGCAGTGCTTTTTATGAACGCGCTCTCCGGGTCATCAAATTTTGCCATAGCTTCTGCTCGCGAACTTACTATTGACGCTACAACATCTCTTAAAAGGGTTGTCTTACCTGTTCCAGGAGGACCATTAACGGCAAGCATTTCTCCTTCCTTTAGATTACATGCGAGGTTTACAGCTGCTTGCTGCATGGTTACAAGCGGATTCCGCCAAGGACCAGGCCAGCGGGCGAGTGGATGCATCTCTGGGGCTATAGCAGATTCCAGTGAAGTTAAATCCTCGAGGATATTAGTACGAACGGGAGGTTTTTCTTTTCCCAAATATCGTTTTACCAATAAAGGCGCAGTCCTACTCGACAGAAGTTTTAATGCGAACGAAAGATCTTCAATAAAAAAACTATTGAGTATTGATGGCTCAGGAAGATCCGCATTTTTTCCAGAACACTGCGAGTAAATCGAAAAAGTTGGAGCCATAACAAGATTGAGGTCGATTTCAATTTTATTAATAAACCATTGCCATGCACTATTGAGCTTATTCGAATTTATCGGTTCCGGATTTCCATTGTCGTCCAAGCACTGTAATTGATCAAACAACTCGTCACACAATGAAGATTCTACGGCAGGCCAAGAGGCAAGTTCCTTAAAATTATCCTTAAGAGCTTTAGGCAAAGCCCAACCATAACTCGAAATTGCTATACTTTTTTTTGATGTTAACCTACCGGAGTCATCCAGTATAATAGACCCTAATGGTGCAAATGGTTTTGGCGTTGCTTGTTCCGGCTTACTATCAGGGAAACTAGCAAGCAGGCGATTATTCGCCTCCTTTAGTTTTATTGAACCGAAATAGACTTCATAATATGAACGATTATTCTGGCTAAGAATTTCAGCTGCTGATGTAGCCCTTTCCCAAGGAAGCACTGGATTCAACTCAGCAACGCTGCTCTGGATAGCGCTAAGCATGAGATCTTTTGGAATCTTATAGCTTGAAGCTGGATTTAAAACTTCTACAGCGATCCATGCCTGAATGACCTTAGTGGAAGAAGCCCCAGTATCGTGCTGATTATCTTGAGGTTGTTTACTTTTCAGAACAACCCCCTCTGCCCGTCATCATCTTTTTTTTTACTAGCCTTCTCTACTTTCTTCTTGATTATCTTCCCATCCTTGTCCACCAGTCCTGCAGCAAATTCCTCAGCGTGCCGCTGATGATTCAATGCCAGCAGCCTTGTCAATATCTCCTTGCGCGCTTTAGTAGACACTGTATAGCGTACTCTATCGTCCTCCGGCAAAAACTCTAACTCATGAAAACCGTGATCCAAAGTAATATCCTGACAGCCATACGCATCGCGTACGGCTAGGTCAATATTCTTATGAGTTTCTCGTAAGGTGGTAAATAGCGGCAAAGCCCATTCCGCATCTGCTTGCGTGCACTTGGCCTCCTTAACAATACTTATAATATTCAAATATGGTTCATGAAATAAATTATACAGTGTGGTCAACCCAAAATCCAAGCGTAGCATCAGGATGCAACGCAAAGAGTCTAAGGCAGCTCCCAAGGCATTGAGTATGGAAATTTGCGACTCAGTATATAGAGAAGCAATTTGAAAAGGGAATGTTTCTATTACTTCTGCATTTAAACGGAAATCATTCCGATGGGTCGTCCCATATTTTTTAAACCATGAATCGGTTAGTGCTGAATTCAAAATAGATAAGTCACATCGGTCTTCAGAACAAAAAACAGTCAAGGCTTGATCTAATACTTTATCATTATTTGTAAAAGTAAAAACACCTTTCGGGGATGTTTTAGCTACAACCAGAATTTGAGTAAGTGAAGCTATATTCCGATAAAGTGCTGGACGCTTGTCAGCATAGTGCCACCAACGTTCAGGCAAGGGACTTCGTAATACATGTTTACCGTTTGAGTCTTTTCTGATACGCTCTGGCTTAACAAGCTTATTAATAATTTCAAGACAGTCAGGATAGTCGGTAGCAACAGGCATATCTATTGGGTATTCTTCAGGGGCAGATTCTCTATTAAGCGGCCAGTCCTGGAAATTTATTACCCACCGGCTTGGGCTTTGATCGCTACGGCCATTTAAATCTTCACCATTTAAATACGGAAACAATACATTTTTATTCTCTTTATTCTTTAAAATAAGTGTTTGCGCTTGTTGAGGTGTTAATATAAAACCTTGTCCTAGAACATAAGAACCGACAAAACATTTATCCATATTAGCTATTAAAGGAAATGGGTTGCCAATACCAAGCTGATCATCAAGGTAGGTAGAGATAAACGATACCTTTTTATTGTCTAATAGACGCTGGGATTCCCAGGAACCTTTATAAACAACCAACTGACTAACTTCCACAGCAGCGACTCCGGGCCAAGGCATACTGCGAACCGCCATTACTATTGAACCACCTAGTTTTTCTATGACTTCCAATCCACCTTCACGAGTACCCCCTTGAGCAATGGTATTTGTGGCTAGGGTTCCGAAGGCACGTGCAGGTTTTAGCAAATTATAATTACGTCGTACAAAATAGCCAACCAAATCAATAGCACCAGCAGGTGCATATTCTGTCGTCAAATAATCAAGATAAGCTGCACCAAAAGTGCTTTTCAATTTCCGGTTACCTAAAAACGGAGGATTGCCCAAAAAGCAATCAAAGCCACCATCCTGCATAACCTCGGCAAACTCCAAAAACCAATGAAAAAATCGGCGTTCCGAAGCCGCCTTTTCGGCACGTAGGCTTATTGGGTGGTCTTGCAAGTCAGTAGTACCGTTTAGAAATTCACGGTATTGGCTTTCAGTAGCTATAGCTTCATGTGGTTGTTTGTTAATAAAAAACGGTGCAACTTTGATGTCAGCCAAAGCTTTAAGCTTAAGCCAAGCGCTGCCTGACGTTACGTGCTGGTAGGTTTCTTTCTTATGTGCAGCTGCCTCTGGCGTCGAGTCGTCCATGGCTCCAATGGCTTTTAGTGTTTCAATAACCGTATTCAAGCTATCGCCTAGTGGGCTACGCCAATTAAACATTGCTTGTTTGATTGCAGCGTCTTCATATTCTTTTTTATGACGCTTACGTAACAAAGCGCCATAGTCCTTGTCATCACCATCGCGAGAGGCAAAGGCGGCTTCGCTTATTCCGTCAAGTAACTCTTCGGCCCTAGTAAGGCCTACAAGGCTATCACCGCATTTTATATGGTTATCCAAGAAACCTAGTGAAGTGCCGGGATTATGGCTTTCTAGCCAGAGTGCTACTTTACATAATCGAACGGCTTGCGGGTTACTGTCCACACCATAAATACAATGTTCTATGACTTCACGAAGCGCTTTACGGTAACTGCCAGGATCGGGATTGTCAGTGCCAGTACGCACCCGGGCAAGTTCCAAGGCAATTCGGCGCGCGGCATTGAGTAAAATGTGTCCTGAACCGCAAGCATCATCGCATACCTTCAGTTTAAGTAGGCGTTCCTGTGCATCCGTATGCGTTAAGGCTTCGGTTATAAGTGGTTCAAGGGCGTGTTCTATGAGAGGCTGTACGAGTTCCTCAGGCGTGTAATGGCTACCGCTTCTGCCTCGGTCGTTACCTTTGGTAAAACAGAAACGCCAGATACTGCCATGGTCGGCAACGCAAGCATCCAAGTCTAGTAAGCCTTCATATACTGAGCCAAATTCTTCAACGTTTAGCGCTGCATAGTTAACGCGTACTTCCACGCCTCGCTTATCGTCCAGATACGAGTCTAAAAGATTGAGGCCACGCGCAAAGGCATAATTATCAATAGTTAACTCTTTGAGCAAAGGCATGGCGTCCATTGCAAAAAGATCGCCTGCCAGCGGTTTAAGACCCAGCTTCTCAGCCTGCGCGGCATCTTCATGCAAGTCAAAGCAGGAACATAAGGTTTGCCATAAATCTACGTGTCGCGATTCCTCGCGCCTTACAAGGCGACAACGAGTCCTTAACGATTGCAGCGAATAATACGTAAAGTAGATCTCCTTAAGGTCCTGCGAGCATTCGCTTGGGTGTACAAGGTCGCGTTCTTCGATAACGAGCAGGAACAATATCCGATAGACAAGAGTCAATAAATCTTCATACAGATTTGACGCCTGCCAAGCCCCAGCCTTGAATGTTTCCCGGAAACGAGTGTTTTCTGCATGAGCTAAAAAGCCGTCAGCCCACAATACCATGGACTGCTCCACTGCTACAGAAAGTTTATTGCGTATTCGCTCACCGTTTTCCAGGCTATCTTGATGATACTGTTCAAGGAGGCAGGTTGCGGCATCTTGACCTTGCTCAGGCCAGCGGCTTACGTGTAGTAGCCGAAACAATACTGCAAAGTCTGCATACAGTTCTTCCTCGAATATCTGTTCAAGGTTAAACTCAAGATACGATAATTTAACAAGGCGGCTTGAATCCCGTAGTATGCGCAACACAAGCCCATTACTTACGATTGCAAAGAGCGTTTCCTCGTTCAGATTCAAGTATTCCTGCACGAGACTATGAGGGCTGTACCGAGCGCCTTCCCGTTTTTTATCAAGGCTTTCCATCCAGCCAACGATGTGCACAGGGCAAATCCGTCCACCTGCTTTGTAGCTTATCGCAAAACTTTTTCCGGCAACTTCTTCAGCTTGAGCAGCTTGCAAATCAAATCCAAGTAATGCCAAAAAAGGCTGCAACCAGAACTGACGCGTGCGAGAAGTGCCGTATTTATCTTTTATGTCTTCTCGCTCACGCCGTGCTCGGAACATGCCCCATTGAGCCTTGGCGTCAGCCCAAGCGATTGCAATTTCGTCCTTTACCTTACCTTGAAGGCAAAAGTCGCCAGGCTTCTGCCCTTTCAAAGTGTTATCGTCGCTTAACTTGTCTATGGTCTGGGGACCTATAAGACCGCCCTCCCAAGAAATGCCTGCATATTTCATAACGAACCCTCGCTTACAGGTACGAATATGTACATGCCAAGCACATCGAGGGGAATCACCGGTTCAACGACGCGAAAGCGTGCGTTTTTAGTTACTGTCCCCAAACCTTGTACTTCACCTAAAGCGCGGTAATAGCGTTCGTGTTCACGTATCAGTTCATTGGCGCGTTCGTGCGCAAGTACATCCAAGGCAGTTCGCGTCTGCTCTAAAAGGACAAGTTCGCGCTCAAGCTGACGTTTTTGCGTTTCCAATGGAATATCTCCGACAATTTTCGGGTCATTCATGAGTGTTTCTGTTTCCTCAACGCTCATGATCTGCCTACTCGTTCCTTTATAGCCCCGAACCAAAATTTCTTCCGCCACGAGATGCCCGCCAGCTCGTTTATCTTCTATAACATGTCTCGCCCGTAAAACATAGATGGCACAACGCTCGCTTATGACTGTAGAAGCGCTAACCGAAGCCCGAGATGCATTCTTGTATTCTCTATCAGGATTAAGGGATTCAGATAAAACAAGTTGGCATAAAGCTTCCACGGCATCGTTATTACGCCCCCAGTAGACAGTGCCTTCCGGAGTTGGTGCCTTAAAAGCCAAACTGGTTTTCCCGGGCAACCATTTGCGCAGGGTATCGGGTACCTGAGTTGCGTTCACGTTAATTATTAATTTCTTGTCATCAAGTGGTATGTTTACGCCATAGAGTTCTTTCAATGCAGTATGAACGAAACGGCAAACGGTTTCCGGTCTTCCTACTGCTTCGTCGGTACGACCCAGGTCTTTTTCTATTTCCTGCGCCTTGATACTACGCTGGGCAAAAATAGTCCGCAAGCTTATTTCTTTCTTCTCTCGTTCGTTCATCAAAATTCCCAGAGCCTGTTCACTACGGACCATCTCGTCCAAGCCGAACAATTCCATCTGATCTACTGGCTTTCTTTTCTTTTCTGCTTCCGCAAGCAAAGCCTTGAATATGGTATCGAGGAACACCTTGGAATCCTCGGGAAACGGTATGCTTACGCCAATATTGGTTCGTATCACTTTGGCCTTGTTGTACAACACCTTGAGTACGATCTGATCCATGGGGTTATCCTGCCCAAAGAGCAGACAAGTATATACGTTTGGCTTTAGCTGCCCAAAACGATCTACTCGTCCCTCGCGCTGTTCCAAGCGGTTCGGGTTCCAAGGCAAATCGTAATGCAATACCGCATCAAAAATATGCTGCAAGTTGATACCTTCGGACAGGCAATCGGTAGCTACTAGCACACGGCGCTTAATCTGGCCATCAATCGGAGCCATCGCCTGTACCCGTTCGCGGCGCACTTCGTCAGGATCTTCGCTGGTAATGCATTCCACCAGCACCTTGTTCCCTAATTCCTTCTGGAGTTTATCAGCAAGGTATTTGGCGGTTTCAATATAGCGGCAAAAAACTACCGGTGATATTTCCTTCGCAATCCAGTCTTTTATCTGCAAGGCGCAATAAAACGCCTTTGCATCCTTGTTTCCTTCCTGTAATCCGCGCAGGATTTTACCAAAGCGTGCAAAGCTTTCTTTCTGTCCGGTCTTTAGTTCTATCTGTTCCAGAACGGGAGTTGGCAATTCGTCATCACTGGCTTCTAGTCGCTCATAGTGTGGATTTTCCAGTTCTTCCGCACTTATAGAATCATCGGCTTCAGCGTTTTTATTGGCACTCCCTGCCCGGTTCTCAAGCATCGTAGCTCCAGCCGCTGGGCTGGAAATTATACCACGCAGCAATGCCAGTGCCGACCAGTAGCGGAATCGTTTCTGATTTTCACTACCGCCGGGAGCAGCCATAAGAGCGGATGCGAAAAGCAATACTTCGTCGTATAAAGCCTGATATTCGGCACTCAGCTTGTAGGGAATATCCTTGGAGACACGCGTAGGAAATGGTGTTGTTTCATCGAGCCATACTTTTATATCACCGCGCCTGCGTTGCACGAAATGTTCGGCCAGCTCGGCACGTAGATTTTTTTTGTCTTCAGACTCCCATTCGCCTGTTTCAAACGCTGGCTTTAGCAGTCCTAACAGGGAACGAAACTCGTCTTCCTTCCCCGAATGAGGAGTTGCTGTCATCAACACAAGATGCTGCTTGGGGTTTTGCGCTAAAGTACGAACCAAACGATGCCGTAATTGCTGGCCATGGTGCGAACCTTGCGGCTTCGCGCAGGTATGTACTTCATCGACAATAACCAGTTCCGGGGCTTGCGACGTAAACACGCTATAGCGTTGATCGCTTTTAATATAATCGATGCTGATAACCTGATACGGGTAATACTCAAACACGCTGCGGTCGCCTTGAATCTTTCGGTCAAGACTTGCCTGCGTTGTTGTTCGCATGATAACCGCATCGATATTGAACTTTTCCTTAAGCTCGGTATGCCATTGATCGCAGAGATGTGGAGGACACAGAATCGCGAATCGCTTTATTTCCCTGCGCTCAATAAGTTCTTTTGCAATCAGCAGAGCTTCCACAGTTTTACCAACACCCACATCGTCGGCAATAAGCAGTCGTATCGCGTCCTGCTGTTTTAATGCCATAATGAGAGGCACCATCTGGTAACTGCGCGGTCTAAACCCAAGCATTGCTGCACAGCGAAAAGGTCCAGCGGCAGAACGCAATGACAGCCTTGATGCATCGAATAGTAGCCGGGCAGCACGAGCTGTTCCGAGATCTCCTACTGTTGGCGGGTTAAACTGCGATGGCTGCACACTTCCTGTGGCCATAAGGGGCATATAAATTCCGCTTACATCGTCTTCACGCCCACCAAGGGGCTTCAAGCGCAATAGATCTGCATTTTCAGAAGGAAGTACAACCCAATCTCTGCCACGCGCATGGACTAACGTTCCGGTTTTATAGAGCATGGTGGTTTATCGTACCTTTCTGAAAATATCGGGACGAGAAGCTACAAGCTCATCCAATGATTCCAGGTAATGATACACGATATAATCTTGACCCATATCGAGTATCGCATCGCGCTGTTGTGTGTCCTTATTCATTACCGATTCGCGGTCATGGGGAGTGCCGTCGCAAAATACATGAATGGGCACGCTGCCATGTATCGGCGCATAGTAAAAATCGGGTACACAATATAATCCGGTTACTTTACGTTGAGCCTCGTCCGGCAATCGCAAACCATGGTCATACACGTAATCGAGAAACTTTCGCTCCGTTACGCTGTTTGTATCATAAGCATCAAGCAAGCGCTTGTATTGTTCTTCGTAAGTACCAGCATCTGCCACGCCTACTTCTACACGGGCAGAACGCAGGCGCTCCATGGCTCCTCTAATCAAATTGCGATCTATAATGGCATGGTCAGGCTGATTATAATAGCTTAACAGGTCATCGTAGCTTGCTTTATCCGTGTAAGTAGGGTCGTCGAACCTGCACAAACGCCATGCCTCATCGGCGACCATCTTCCAGGCGTCATTATCATCGACCAAACCGGCAAGGACTCCCAAACTGCCTTCTGCCGCTTCATACATTAAAAGATTCGGTTCGGCAGCCTCACCAATGGGAACAATTCCTAATTCGGCGCTTTCTATGCTGAAGACTCGTTCAACTGCAGTTTTCAAGGCGTATTGCAGTGTTGTACGTCCCGAAGCATCAAGTTCGAGTATTTTAAGCGGCTCAATATAGAGCGCATCAGCAGTATCGCTGGTGTATAATTTCACGATTTTCAGGTCGTCCATCGTTACCGATTTTGATTGCAGTTTCCCTGTCGCGATACTCTCGCGATATCCATGGCTCTTCCAATGTCCTGATATCTTATTCAGTACAAAACCATCGGCTTTCTGGTTACGCCATTTTGAGTTTACGTATACCAGCTCGGCAGAAGGTATGAAGCGCAATCGAAGCAAAATATCCTCTCCCGACATAAGCCTGAGTTCTCGTATACGCGAAGGATCGCCGGTAAAACGGAAATATGTGTCTATTTGATAACCAAGGCGTGTCCGTTCCTCTTCTTCACAGGTAATATGGGTCATCCGCTCGGCAATTCCGTCAGGCAAGCGCATAAGTCCGGCTATTTTACAGGTATGCGTATCCAGCTCTGCCCCAGTCCAAGGGTCGGTATTTCGCTGCTGGTCTGAGCCCAGAAGGATATACCCAGATCTTGAACAGACCGTAGCTTCTTCTCCATCATTAGCGATTTCCTGTAACTGAGCGCGAGTAACTTGATACTTAGCCCCATTATGGTAGATTAGATTTTCAGGTCCCATTTCACGGATTGCCAACACACGGTCACGGCTTAAAGCTTCCGCATCCTTATCTAGCTGCAGGAACAAGCGAACTGGTAACCGGGTAAAATTATAACCGGGTAAAAAACCTTCGCTTGCAAGATAACGGTATGCATAGAACTCGGAGAAACTTCCACCTCCAGCTTCATTCAATAGAAGTTTGCGCATCCTCAGGGCAAGGCTTGCATTACGGTATGCTTCCTTATGCTCGACACTGGTTGTCTGAATAATCGGGTTATCTAAAACACGGTCTGCATCGTCCTTTTGCCTGGCTTGTTGATGGAACAAGTTTCTCCAGCGATCCATAGCGGAATCAAATGTACCCGGTAGATTAATAAGCTGGCGTTCAGCCCAATCGGGGGTATACCAGGAGCACAAAGCAAGATCAGGTAGCAAATCATCTATTACAGCGAGCCATTTCTTGATTATGGATTCTGAATTTATGGAAGCCCTGGCTACATCGATTTTTGTTTCCGGCTTTAGCGGAATCAAGGGGTTCAGAATATCCAGCACGTCATCAAGCTTTCCGCTTAACCCAGCGATGCCGCGTTTCGAAAGATACAATGCATGGAAGTGGCTTCGCAATAATTCTTCATTAACCAGATCGAGGCGTGGTGCATGCACGGCACCGGATACCATATCATTATTGTTTTTGAAAAAATGAGTATCGTGAGCAGAACGCCTGCTGCAGCTAGTAAAGACAAGAGCTGGCTGGCCACTACGCCCTGCCCGCCCGGATCGTTGCGCATAGTTTGCAGC
Organism: Spirochaetota bacterium; assembly: GCA_031402655.1. GTDB lineage: Bacteria > Spirochaetota > Spirochaetia > Treponematales > UBA12059 > JANNSO01. The sequence continues at coordinate 24,789 of JANNSO010000038.1, forward strand.
ATTCGGTGGCACATTGCGCATATGAACGATACTCAGGTCGGCAATATCGATACCCAGTTCCATTGTCGGGGAGCAAAACAACGTTGATAATTTGCCGCTTCTAAAATCATCTTCCCGGCTCTGTCGTTCATTCTTGTCAACTTGCCCCGTATGTTCTTTAGCTTTTATACGCCCGGCAATGCTGGTTGAATTATATAAATCCCTAAAAAATTCGTTTGGGCTGCGTAGTGTATCTCGAACATTCCGCCTAAAAACTGGGTCGGCCGAAATTGTTCCATCCCCAAGCTTCCAAGTAATCTGGTCAGCTTTAAGCCGGTACGCCTTCTCCCCCGTAGCTTTAGGAATAGGCATACTCAATAGCCAGCCCGCACTTTCCATGCGGTCAAGAAGCTTGCCAATAAAATCAATATAGGTAGGACCATCCATTTTGATGCCTTCTTTTGAAAGCATCTGTCGGATGTATTTCCCTAGTCGGCTTTGTTCTCCGATAGATTGCGAGAATCCAACATTTCGAGGTAGGTTTGCGCGTTTAAGCGTAAGCCAGTTTGGTTCCTGAATATCCTTTTCTTCTGGGACCCAATCAGGATGAAGGTTTTCCTTGAATTCCTCCAAATTTTTACGCAAGGCTCCTTCGCCAAAATATGAGGCGTGGCTAAAGGCATAAGATTTACGAAAATATTCAAGCACCAAATGCACGAGAGTGGGGAAATCAAGTTCACTGCCTTTGCAAATATCGGGTAAGTCTCCCCATGCAGAATCGCCAATACGTTCATCCCACTCATCATATGCAATAGTCAATAAACCGCACGCCTCAAGGCCAGGCATATTTATTCGCCATGAGTTTGATAGATCAGCGAGTACTAGGTACTTTATTAGGCTTTGAAATATTTCTTTAAGCCGTCTTTGCGCAGTAACAAAACGAGGAGCATTTGGATTATCGGGGGTACGTGCAAAATCATCGTGCGACAATCCAATATTGTCGAATATTGCTTTGTCTATGTCTGAAAAGTTTATAACATGCTTCGTTTGTAAAGCCCGCACTAAAGCGGAACGCATGCGTACCGTAGAAACAAAATCGTTAAAATGCCCAGACTGAAGAGATGCATCCTGCCTGTTATCGGTAAAACTCAAAACCTTGGTGTCTTTGGTGGAAAAACCGGCGCGCGGCATTGCATCGAGGATTCCAAGAGACAAAATAGTGGTAGCTGTTGAGCGGCCTTCGATTCCGATACGCGTAAGCTTAGTAAACTCGCTAGTTTGATGATGATATAAGTCACCGCTAGTCGGATCATAAATAAATTTTACAGGCACAAACCATCCAGAATATGGCAGATTGGTTCCTGAGCCATAGTTTCCCATGGCGTCATATGAAATAGGGGAAGGAAACTTGTGTGCGTACTCCTTTTTAATGGTCAGCACTCCCAACTGTTCCTTGGTAAACTCGCCAGGCAAATTCACCAGGTCCTCATCTCTATTCCATGAGTCTTTTCCTGGCAAGATGTACCCGCAGACAACCGAGTTCTCTTGTTCTTCATCCACGGATTCATCACTAAAATCGCGGGCTTCAATCGTTGAAACTAAAATATTTTTCCGTATGCATAAAAAAGGCTTACCTGACGAACGGCCAAAGACAACTGGGAACAGCGGATAGTTAAGCCCGTCTTTCTCCTTCGACGGAACTCCATCGAAACTCAAAAGGCGTTCGGGTGGTTCGTGGAGAGACACTGAAAGAGAAGCTGATTGAGCTATAAACTGATGTAGCTTAAATGGCAATACAAAAGGAACCCGCCCGCCACTCGTTTCGTTTGCCTGGGCAATCTGTTCGTTTATTCGGGATATGGCGCTAAAGATATCGCGCAACGCCTGCTGACACAGCTCGAAATTAGCGACCCCAGAATCTTCCGATAGCACTGCAGCTATGTTTTTCAAAGCAAGTGCTAAGCCTCGTCGAATTACTATCCCTTCCTGTTTTAGAGCGATCTTGCGCTCAACCCAACGAAACAGTGGCAGAGATAGTACTTGATCCATCGATAGATCAGTAGGCAAGGATATAGAAACCGCTTTGAAAAGTTCAGCCTTGCTTGGCAGTTCAGATTCAATCGAAATAGCTTTAAGGGATTCTTCGACTATCTGATCCTGGCTAAAAGGACTTCCAAAAAACCTTGATGCCACCTTGGCGATCGTAGTTTTTCTTTCGGAAACGGTAGCCCCTCCTGCCATTGTGGCCGAAGTGCCCATGCATTGGATCTCTTTCTTGCATTCAGCCTTGATTCGGCGAATAAGAACACCAACATCTGCACCTTGCCTACCCCGGAAGGTATGCAGTTCATCGAAGGCGATATACTTGAGATTATTAAAAATTGCATTCTTGAGTGAATCATCGCCGCCGCGCGTAAGCAACAATTCAAGCATCATATAATTGGTAAGTAAAAGATGCGGTGGATTCTGCCGTATCTCATCGCGCGTTTTTTCATCTTCCTGCCCGGTAAACTGGCACGCCCGGATCGGAAAGGCCTTCCCAGTTTTTGCATAGTACTTATCAGCATATTTTTTTATTTCGTTGGTCTGCGAATTTATTAGGGCATTCATAGGATATACTATCAATCCGACTATCCCTGAGCTCTGGTTTTGAAGTACATCGTTAAAAATTGTGCCCAAAAAAGTTAGCGACTTTCCGGAGCCAGTTCCAGAGGTTACAACAAAACCCTTTCCTTTGGACCCTAGGCGCAACGCTTCTTCCTGATGCTTGTGTAACTTATAGCCACTAAACACGGCGGCCATATCCGCGTGAAGTACGCCTTCAGTCACCAAAGAATCGATACTTGCGCCTTCCTCATAGGATGGATTGAATTGAATAAGCGGATCCGGCCACATAATCTTGTTCCGGCCTTCAATCGCAAGAGCTTCCTCGATCTGGGGATCATCAATATCCACAAAACTGCTGGCAAAAGCCTTATACTTGGTCATTATGTCTTCATGCAGACTGAAAATATCGATTATTTTGCTCATTTACGGCTCCAACTCTGAAATTGCTGTTTTTTGTTTCTTCCATGCTCCACTAGAACAAAGCCGGTTAAAAGGTTAGTTCAAGATTGCCAAAATGTCCATCTAATAGATTCCTAATACTGATAGCTTTGCTCTAATAAACGAAATAGCCTCATCAGCCAGATGCAGGGCATGCTGTATAACGGCAATATCAAGCGATCCTGGATAAGGATATCGTATTTTTACTGCATACTCGGTTAATTGAGCGCAGGTTTGCGTTAGCGTAATAAATTGTTCATCGTATTTTTTACACTGGCTTAGTAAGAAGAGTAAGTCATGGGTTTTGTCCGGCTCAATATCATGTTTTATTAAATAAGCCTTGAGGTATTTTTCAACGGCTTGCTGGCAATGAAAACCGACTATCTCCAGCGGAACAGGTTTCATACTCATGAGAAATTTAGCGGAATTTAGATCTTGAAGACCCAGCTCCAGCCATTCTGCGATCAGCTTATCAAGCTGCATACAAGACCTTTCCTTCGCGCGCTATTTTCCGTTCGAGTGTGGGAAGCGTAGACCGAGCCTGATAATCATGCATGTTTTCAACGATCAGGTCTAAAGGAAACGAAACCATCCCAAAAGCCTGCTGTCGTATCGTCGATGCAATACGGGCATGTTCGGATTCCTCGTTATCCACTAAAACGAGCAAGTCGACATCGCTGCTCTCGTTCCTTGTCCCGCGCGCGGTTGACCCGAACAGGATTATCGACCTCACTGAAGGGTCAGAGCTTATTGATGATAAAAGTGCTTCAAGTTCCTGTAGCATAATTTTAGATAATTGGATACCTTCTTGCATTAAATTGCCCCCTCCACAATCGCAGTACTTTTTAAGAGCCTTCCAAGATACTCTTGCCGTACCTCAAGGATCATAATATTATCTACCATTCTAATCATAAACTCGCCTGAATCGACGATTTCCCTAGTTCAAAGTCAGTTTTCTCTAAGACGCTTCGGACCGATTCATTCAAGCGTTCTCGCAGTTGCTTAGAATCCATATCGGCGGCAGCTCTGAGCACAAACCGCAGAAGATCCGCCCTTGAGATGCCGACTTCAGAAGCGATTTGATTTAGCTTAGCCCCAAGGCTTTCTTCTATTCTTATCGTCATTACTTCACTGTTAGCCATGCATACAGAGTAATCTATTTGACTACAGAACGCAACATTAAATGATGTTTTAGGTATTAAATATCTATTATCACGTTTCATTAAATGAAATACCAGAATCAGTTGTTCACCCAATTAAAACTGACAGCGGTTAAATATTCCAGTATACAATCTAGGGAAGGCTTAAAATATTGCTCATAGGGAGATCTTGCAAGAAGACGGTACTCGAACTCTCGCCAGCTTTTGACACTTCAGATTAGATTGCTGGATACAAACAATCATCACGCCTACTTCAAATTCATTCTATAAAGCCTCTTAAAGTCTGTTAACAAAAACCTAACGCACCTTTGTTAAATTTGTATTCAGATTAACCGACCTACTCTATTATATAGTCCCTGTCTATTAACAATTTGTAACATCATTGAACCAAAACTAGATATTATTATTTAGCATCTAACCATCTCGCATGATATGGTTAATTTAATGTAATAGGATAAAACATGCTGTACGATCTTGTCTCAGAACGCAGGAGTAAGTATTGCGTTAAAGTCACCCAACCTGAGGAAGCTTACTCCGCGTTGAAACGTTATTCTCGAAAGGCACAGGAGCATTTTCTCGTCATCTGCTTGAATGCAGGGCGTATGGCCATCGCCACACGTATCATAACTGTCGGGCTCCTTAACCGTACGGTAATTCACCCTCGAGAGATATTCCGCCAAGCCATCATCGACAATGCGGAGTCAATCATCATCGCCCACAATCATCCCTCAGGACTACTCTCACCCAGTAACGAAGACATTGAGCTTACAAAACGTATCCAAGAAGTTGGGAGGCTCGTGGGAATCCCGGTACTCGATCATCTTATTATTGGCCGAAATGGTTTCTATAGTTTCGCCACCGAAGGACTCTTGCGCCTATGAGCGCAGAAAGGAAAGACAATGGAACTTGATTCCAAACGCAGTCACAGTGAAGAAGGATTAAATTCGGTCGTCGACCGTGCTCTTCTTGAAAACTGGATTACCAAGACACCTGAAGGTAGCGCTCTCATGCCGGATGAAAAAGAACGCTTCATCAACACGGCCTTACTCTATCAGCTGAATCCATGGAAACGCGAAATTCATTGCAAAATCGATAACGCAAACCAGAGCCGGAAGCTTGTACTCGTAGTCGGCTATGAGGTGTATGTAAAGAAAGCGGAACGTACAGGTCTGCTTGATGGTTGGAAAGCATGGGTAGAAGGATCCGGCGACAATCTCAAAGGTGTTATAGAGATATACCGCAAGGATTGGTCTCATCCTTTTATTCATGAAGTCTACTGGGCAGAAGCAGTCCAGACTAATGAACGCGGGGAGCTCTTATTTTTCTGGCAAAAGATGCCCTGTTTCCAGCTCAGAAAAGTCGCTATCAGCCAAGGATTCAGACTAGCCTTCTCCGATGAAATCGGTGGGATTCCCTATGATGGATCAGAGCTTCCACTGTCTGAGAATATGCCTCCGCTTAAACAGGCAACCAATGAAGAGCGTGTCCAAAAGCCAGCCGCGACACCGTTAGCAAAAACAGAATCCGTGGATACCCTCGAAAACTTACAGGAGGGCATTCGGAAACTCACCTTGGATAACCAAGCCTTCCTAAAACCTACACATGTCTCATGGATTATCACTCAGCTAACAACGGAAAAGTCTGAGAAGCAACTTACAGGTCTTCATCAGCATGTAAAAAATGCAATCGAGGAAGGCAAAGCTAATTCTATACCTCAGGTTAAGCCAAACGGTATTCGTCGCTTTCCCTCTAGGCGTCCACCAGATACTTCTAATGGCAACGTCCGCCATGAGCCGCTCAAAACCGCTGCTGGAGCTGAAGATCAAATATTCTAGTTAGAAAGGAATTTCCCATGTTCGAACGTGCAAATACAAAGCAAAGCTCGCCGGATCTCGGCGAGCTTTTGTTTTCTCCTGAAAGCATTGATGTAACTACTAATGCCGAAGATTTTTCTATCACATCGATCGAGATGGCTACCTGGGCAGCTCGTAAAGTAATACAGGCGCGAACGCGCGTCGCGGAGCGAAAAACCTTGGCTGAGCGCTACAAGGCTCGCATCGACCAGTGGGTGAATGACGCCAACAAAGAAGATGATGACAGCACCGAATTTTTCATGAACCACCTAAAGCCCTTTGCAGAACGAGAAATCGGGAAACAGCGCCGCTCTCGCACACTTCACTTGCCCGGAGCAGAATTGTGTATGAGGAAGAAACCGGACCGCATAGAAATCCTCGATGAGCAGGAAGCCATTATCTACTGCGAGGAATATCTCCCGTCGGCGCTTATTATAAAGAAAAGTCTCTCAAAGACCGTATTGAAGGCATCGATGCATTCAGGAGAACTTCCGCCCTCGGTATCCTTTATTCCAGGTGAAGATGAACTGTATGTGAATGCAGATGGCATAGGTCAGAACCTTGGAGCTCTCGATGCAGCGTAATGAGAGCATTTGGAGCCTTCCGGGTATCCTTGTAGACGCAAGCGACCAAGCAAAGTCGCTCAATCTTGAAGGGTCAGTTGCCATCACGTATGGCGCTACAAAAGAACTCAAGCCATCTGGATTCCTTCAGGACCTTGGGATATCACTTGAAAGCCGCATTACGAATCTACTCCGCCTCGTTAAAGCTAGGTTATCGCCAGCAAACGATAGCCAGCGCTTTGTCATCAGTCTCTGCATCGCGCAAGGGCCAGTTATACGCGAGCAAATCGTCGATTTCTATGTGACTGTCGAAAGCAACGATTCCTCAGAATCCTCCATCATCATTTCTACTACAGCAAGTGAGTAGCGCCATCAAGAAAGGAAATATCACATGATTGAAATTCAGAAATCAACTACCACAACAGCGGACTACGAAGGCTTATCCTTTGTTCTTAAAGCGCTCAGTACCGACGAGACTCGGCCATTCATGATGGTCGTGCATATCGAAAAACGGAAACGAGGAATCACGGCCGTAGCAACGGATGGAAAGCGCATGCATACTGCGGATTTGGATCTTGATGTAGCTCCCGGTGATTACGTGCCGCTGATTACCAAAGCCTCGGTGATCCTGAAACCTAGCACCGGTATTCAGTTTCCCGATTGGAAACGCGTGTTTCCCAAAGTTGGGACTGAGATTACTATGCTTGATTTCTCATCTGCCGGAATTGGCAAGAAAAACACGCAATGCGCAAATATGACCCAGCAAGTCCTGAAGCTCTACGAAAAGACGCATCAAGCCGTAAACATGCAATTCCTCGATGACCTTTCCAAGGGTCCATGGACTGTATATGGCGTAGGCGGAACCTCGCGTGCAGTGCTCTTGAAACGAACAGAAGGGGAACTTGAACGTAGCGCTGTACTCATGCCGATGGAAATGGCAGCGTAGATGTATGACAAAATTCGCACGAGCTACCTTAGACGTGCTCGTGAAAGGAATTAATGGAGAGACGGTGACTGCTTTCTTGCAACGCCGTCTCTTTTCAGATGAAGCTAATATTCCATCACGAAAATGGTCATTGCTGAACCAGTTCACACTCGTTTTGGCAGGGACAAGCGATGCGCGAGGTATCAGGCAATGGGCAGTGGCAGGACGAACCATCAAGAAGGATGCAAAAGCCTTCTATATTCTAGTGCCCATCTTCATAAATCCAAAAACCACAACAGTTCGGGAAAGCAACAAAAATAGTGATAGGAAAAATACTCACATTCTTACAGAAAAGGCTAAACAGGAAAGTGATCCTTTTAGTTTCAAGTGCATGCCGGTTTTCAAGATTGAGGATACCGAAGGAGAACCTCTCCCGTATGAGCTTATTCTCAAGGCGTTCGATCCGTCCAAGCTACCGCTCATTAAAGTAGCACAGAGCTTGGGAATTAAGGTACAAACAGCTCTCATGCAGAACGCCTATGGTTCTTTCAATCGTACAAAGAAGGAAATCAGGCTTGGTACCGATGATCCACTCGTTTTTCTTCATGAACTTTCCCACGCCGTAGATAACGAGCTTCCTGCCAAGAGTCCAATCTATGCGTTCAACGAAGTAGTAGCGGAACTCTCTGCAGCTTTCCTCGGTTCCCTCTACGGATATCCACCATCTTTGAGCGATACTCGTGCCTATATCGAAACGTATACTGGTCGAGGGCATGTCGCTTTTACTATAGCAAAGGCATTGCGACGCGTCGAGGAAATCTACTCTTTTATCAAAATACATGAAAATATAACTAAAACTAAAATCGTTCGTTTCGAAAAATCATTAGATCTGTTCCCAAATTTATCTCCTGAAAGGAATGTATCGTGAATAACACAGCAGTAGAAAGCCCCCATACAAATCGAATGAGCGATCTAAACAGTGTTCTTGTCGAAGGGAAAATAACAAAACTCATCGAGAAGGATTCCGAGCTAGTCGAACTCGAACTAGCTTCAGAACGTCGAAATCAGAAAGTTTCGCATAAAAGTAATATTTCGATTATTCGAATCAGCGTTGCTAGTTTCAATTCCGACGTTAAGAAATTACTCAAGCAAGGCGGCTGCATTCGAGTAGTAGGCTATATTTCTTCACCAAAACGAAATTTGGTCGTCGTCATCGCGGAACACGTTGAACTCAAGAGAACCGCGGAAAGGAATTAACATGGCGAAAAACACACTGAAAAATGAGCGCAGGGGTTGGATTCGCAATCGTATCCAGTACTTCGATCCGATGCTCTCGGCATGGCTTAAGCGCGATACCCAGACAGGCGTAATCCTAGACAGGAAAAAAGGTGAGCCATGGAAAGGAATCCGGCAGGAAACTAGTAGTGCCACGATACTTGTATTCCCCCAAACACGGGAGGCGGATCGTGGCAATTTGCTCCCCGCCATATAGAGAGGATCCAGAATTGGTAATTGAACTTCTAGCCCTTATCGCCGCAATCATCAGCTTTATCGTTGCACTCCTCAAAGCAGGAGAGAAACCTGAAAGCATACTCAACATGGCCTCAAATAAGTTCGATGTACCGCTCTCAGTCATCGAACGGATTCTCAAGCTTTTTAACAAGTAATATCTATCGCCTGCAGGTTAATCGCCTGCCGGCGATAGGTTTATTTATGTACCTACTTTGAAATATTCTTAGGATCCCCAAACCTTCTCTGAGTCTCAAGTGCAGTTTTCTGCAATTCAGATAAGAGTTCATCGGAAAATTGTGAAAGCATGGTATTAACGGTACAGCCAGGACGAACAAGTAGTCAAGATTGGAGCAGCTGTCATTTTTATGATTTTTGGTCTCATCAGCACCTTCAAAATATTCCGAGAGGAGATGGCAATGAATAGGGGACTTGCACTCGTTTGCATCCTCGCATTTATCACTGCCACCGTACTTGCCAGCATCTATATTATTCGAAAGTACCCTACTGTAAAATGTACAACTTTAATTGAAGCTGCCTGTATCGATAAAAATTCGAACGTATAGTTCATCAAAGGTGCCATACAAAACCATCCTGAAATCGATTTCAATTCAGGATGGTTTTTTGTTTTTTTGCCTGCAGCGTCCATCAAAAATTTACTTAACTGGCGATACGTTTTGGCGCAAAAAGTCTAAGTGGGCAAACTAAGCCTGCGCATCGATTTGGTTTATGGGCAATTCCACAGAAAAACTCAATTTCTCCTTGCTTTAATCTACCACTGTTCTAACGGAGTCGAGGAAATTAACCGGCCACTGTATCCTTTTTCTGGAACTCAGCAAGTGGAACCTTGACAAAAGAAAGGAAAATGAATAACATGATATTGATAATGATTATCATTATCAATTTTCTTTCAAGGAGATGCTATGAGCGAATTTTTCCCCGGTCTAATTGTTGGTTTTAGAGAAGGGTTGGAAGCATTCTTAATTGTGGCGATAGCTTTAAGATTTTTAGAAAAGCTTGGAAAACCGGAGCTTAAACGAGGAGTCTTTATCGGTTCCGGGATTGGAGCAGTAGTCTCGCTTCTCTTCGGATTGGTATTGTTCGCCTTTAGCAACGTGCTGGGAGGAGCTGGAAACGCGGGGAAGATATGGGAAGTCATTGCCAGTCTGGCAGCTATGGCATTGGTATCCACTTTTATCGTCTGGATGATTAGACATGGTTCTGAAATCAAGGGAGCCGTCGAGAGCCGTCTGGGTACCCAGCTTACGGCTAGCGGAGTCTCCCTCATGATTGCCGCCATGGTATTGCGGGAAGGAGTGGAAATCGTCTTGTTCAGTTTCGCCGGCACCTATCCGCCACTGTCTTTATTCATAGGTATCATGGCAGCCCTGGTATTGGTTGCAATGGTATTCTACTCACTGGTCAAGTTTTCCCTATCGGCGATTTTTAACCTTACCCTTGCTTATCTTATACTGCAAGCTGGGTTCCTGCTCGGCTACGGCCTGCACGAAGCCTTGTCAGCCTTGAAAAATTCAGGAGCGCTCGAGGCCACACACCCGATACTCATAAAAGCCTTTGATCTATCATCCACTGCCTTTAATCACAAAACCGGTTGGTTGGGCATACCACTCTATGCCTTGGTCGGGTGGTACTCAAAACCGGAGTGGCTTCAGTTCATCGTGCAATATCTGTATACCGGCCTTATGGTCGCATATTGGCTGGCGCTGCGATATGGAAAGAAAAAAAGCACTCTCTCCCGCTAGGAAATTCACTCGGAAGCGCTTCCGCGATCATTCAAGTTTCCCCAGTATGGATGCATGCTATCCTTTGGGGAACCGTATCCGGAAGCAGCTCCCTTTTTCCAAGGAGAATTCAAATGCTCCTGAAAACCTGCTTTGATAAAAGCGCTTGCCGATGTACCCGAAGAGTATGTTCCAGGTGAATGGGAATACAGTTGCGGTCTACATCGATTCGGTACTGGTTTTTTTTCTATACATCCGGCTGTATTTTTTAAGATTTGGAGGGATTTGATGCGACGACACTTTAGAACTGCTTTCCCAAAGCTGGTTTTTATTTTCTTTTTTGTTTTCTGGATACTCGCATCTACTTAAGGTGACGAAGTTTATTTTTCTACTTATGGGCAGGCCTTGGGCTCAGGCCCTTCGACGCAGTAAGCAGCGCCACTAAAGCGGGAAGAAATGTATCCTTTTCGGGAGAGCAATCTTATATTAACATTTACCTTCTTACCGAAAAAGGTGCCTACAAATACCAACCTGAGACTCAGGCTCTTAAGTTTATCAAAACGGGAGATTTACGAGCGCTTATTTCTCAGGCAACTATCCCTAATGCAGCGACAATGCTTGTTTATACTGTGGACAATGCCTTGACTCCATCCTTTCTAAAATCGAATCCCGCAACATTCATGCTAATGTCACATGCCACGGCTAGCTTCGCAGCGCAAAATTTATCCCTTGCGGCATCAGCGAGAAAGCTCGCATCCATAATTCAATATTCACTAAAGGCTCAAGGGGCAATCGACACATAGGGACTAGCAAAGGAAGAAATCCCTTTATTTATCCAGCAGATTGGATTCACAGAATAATCGACCTTGTGTCGGTATTAGTCAGGAAAAAGCAGAACCGCATTCAAAGGCAGAAAGCGGTCCCGGCCTGACATCCCGCGGGGAATAGAGCCGCGGGAGGGGATATCTGGAGTCGAAGTAGCCTGCCGGTCAACAATACAACTGAAGCTACTGCCCATTAAGCCCTAGAGCATATAAAGTGTCAAACTTTGGATGATGCACTGTAATTACATACATTACATTGCATTATCTAATTTTCTATAGGTTATATAATTATATTTCATGGGTTCCATAGGCACCGCTGGAATGGCATGCTTTGGCACCGGAATCTGCTCACACAAGTGCTCACAAGGAAATAATGGGGTAAATTAACTGTTAGCCAAAAAAAGTTTCTAGTATTTCCCAGGATATCGATAGAAAGAGGTGTTTTTTTTGAATAACTGACTTCTCTGACGATCATTTCAAACTGGCTACTAGTCTCGGTGATTGTGAACCTGGAGTGAAAGAACGGAGCGCTTACTGTGAATTGAAGGAATTTTGGGCATCCGTGTATTGTAGCTGGCCAAATTCGCTCATATACTGTGAAGGTATATATAGTAGAAATGCTTTTTATGTCCTTTGGAGGATCTAGTGCGCAGAAGCAGACTTGGAACAAAAATCGCTTTGTTGGTTGCGGCGGTTGTGCTTGCAGCCTTATCCATAACCATAGGTTTCATAGCCCTTACAATACAAACTTCGGCTCGAGAATCCGCGCTCAGCGAAGCACGTGGCTTAGCGACGACGCAAGCGGCGATTGCCTCGTCGGAATTCACTTTGGTACGAACCTCAATGACCGAGTTGGCGCGGATATTCAGCATATATAAAAGCTTTCCCGATAGTCATACCATCAGGTTGATCGAGGAAATGCTCCGGGCGACGCTCGCGGATGAACCGCGGATTATTAACGCATGGGTAATACTGCTTCCGGGAATGATCGAGCAGGATTCCTATTTTCGTACTGGTTGGCACCGGATGGATGGCATGATAAGCAAGCAGGAAGCTTCAGCGGAAGAGCTCCCGCAAATATTCTCGGATGTACAGAAGACCGGGAAATCATGGATCGCCGAGCCTTATGAAATCAAGGAAATCTCAGGCGATATGGCAATGGGTTCCAGCTCGATGCAGCTTGCAAGCAGTATAGCGGTTCCCATCCTAGATGAAAGCGGGAAGACGGTCGGAATCGTAGGCGCGGATTTTACCCTTGCGTTTCTCCAGAAAAAGATCGGGACCGTCGCTGTGTTTGACAGCGGTTATGGAGAGCTTCTTACGAGTAAGGGAATGGTCACTACGTCTAATCAGCTGGATCGCATCGGTAAAATCGCCCATGAAATCGAGGATGAGTCTAACGCATCGGTGCTTGCCGCGATAGGGGGCGGTAGCGGGTATGGGTTCGTCTCGAAGGCCGATCAGCATGGTGGTTCCGCCTTTAAATATCTCGCTCCGGTATCAACGGGAGAAGCCTCCGCGCTATGGAGTTTCCTGATCGTGGTTCCGTATTCTGAAGTCATGGTCGAGGTCTATCGGCTCGTCGGAATCATCGTGATCGTGGGAATTGTCGCCCTCGTCGCGATGGTACTGATCATAGCCTTCCTCGTTACGGCCTTGATACGTCCCCTCGACTCGATGGTTCAGGTTTTGAAGGAAATCGCGGATGGCCAAGGAGATTTGACAAAGAAAATCGAATCCCGCCGAAAGGACGAAATCGGTTTCCTGGCGCAGCATTTCAACCGTTTCAGCTCATCGCTCGCGGCTTCGATAGGCTTGATTGTCATGTCCGCAGAACGCCTGATCGGAACCGGTCGCGACCTCGAAAAAAACATGGGTACCGTATTCTCCGCCATAACCGAGATCGCAGCGAACGCTCATAAGATGAAGGAAGGATCCGAAAGGCAGGCGAGCAGCGTGGCCCTGACTTCCGATGCCACCGGCCTGATCCTCGAAAGAATCGAGCGCCTCAAGCTTCTCGTGAAGGGACAATCCGCGAGCGTCCTGCAGTCTTCGGCATCAATAGAGGAAATGATAGCGAATATCGTGTCGATGGCTACAAACGCGGAATCCGCCGGTGGCCATTACGCGAGCCTGGTCGGGGCCTCGGAAAAGGGCACGGACGTAATCGCGGACGTAAGCAGGCAAGTGAAGGAAATCGCCAACCAATCGGCTGCCTTAAGCGAAGCTAATGAAATAATTGCGGCGATTGCCTCGAAGACGAATCTCTTGGCGATGAATGCGGCCATCGAGGCCGCACATGCGGGAGATTATGGAAAGGGATTCGCGGTCGTTGCGGATGAGATTCGCAATCTCGCCGAGAGTTCCGCGACCCAATCCATGGGCATCGGGAACAGTATCAAAGGCATTCAGTCATCCATTACCGCAGTCGTTTATTCTTCGTCAATAGCGGAAGATACGTTCTCTGATGTGCGAAGCCGGATAACGTTACTCTACTCCCTTCAGGATGAATTGAAGAGCGCGCTGCTCGAGCAGAAGCAAGGCTCGGCTTCGACCTTGGAGTCCCTTGCCTCAATACGCGATACGACCGCTGAAGTCGATTCGTCCGCAGGCGAGATGAGGGATGCCTGCGCGAAAGTTGCGAACGAAATGACCGCCCTCGTCGCTGCAAGCGTCGAGTTTAATCGCGGCGTAGAGGAAATCGCGCTTGGTGCATCGGAAATCGATCGGAGCCTCGCCACTACTGCGGACCTGACGCGCATGAACCGAGGGAATATCGACGAAGTCGTCCAAGTGACAAGGGCATTCAAGATTAAATGAGCATTTTTAAAATAATCTCCCGTCATAGGGCCAGACTCGGGCGCAATGTCCTGATTGAGTTTTCATTACTCATGTTTTCGGTTATCCTGGTTACTTCGGCTACTCTCGGATATGTGCTTACGGGATTCGTGCGGGGACATGTCATACGTATGCATGGCTCTTTCTATGCGCAAGGCCTGACGACTGTTTTCCCCCAATTCCTGGAAAGCGAAAACGAGGAGCAATTTAAGGCAATTGTCGCTCGTTTTGAATTATCTGGTAGCTTGCCTCATGTCGAAGAACTGGCGATTTGGGATTCCACTGGAACCCAGGTCTTCGGCGACCTAGGCGAAAATAAGACAAAAGAGCTTGATCTGATGGTTCGCGGCGCTTTAAACGGACTGATCCAGTACTCATACCAACGTGGGAATTTCCTGAATAGCGGCGTCGGAAACCATAAGGAATTATTTCTTTACCTGCCGATTACAGATGCCTTTTTCAAGGTGATAGGTATCGTCGGCTTAAGGGAATCCGATGACGCCTTGATCGATGACTTGTCTGCTGCCAGCGCGAAGATCGTCTTGTACGTCGTGCTCGCTGGGTTCCTTATATATGTAAGCCTATTCATATCATTTTACCATGCCTACAACCGCCAGCTCCTGATTAGCGAGCGGCTACAGAAGTCCCAGGATAGCATTATTTTTGCGATGTCCAGCCTCTCGAGCTTACGTGATCAGGAAACCGGCGGGCATCTGGAACGTTGTAGGGCCTATGTAGGCTTGCTTGCTTCGAAACTCATAGGCGAACCCAAATATAAAGAATACGTCGATGATCAGTATATCCGGGATCTTGCGAGCATCGCCCCGCTGCATGATATCGGAAAAGTGGGTATAGAGGATTCGATTCTGAGGAAGCCGGGAAAGTTGACCGATTGCGAATTTGATGTCATGAAGACGCACTCCGCGCTCGGTTCTGAAATATTGCAAAAAG
Organism: Spirochaetota bacterium; assembly: GCA_031402655.1. Classification (GTDB taxonomy): domain Bacteria; phylum Spirochaetota; class Spirochaetia; order Treponematales; family UBA12059; genus JANNSO01. The sequence goes on from JANNSO010000038.1 coordinate 40,178, forward strand.
CGCGTGAGCAGCTTCCGTTCAACTCGCAGCTTGAATTGGCGGTAGACTTGACTCGCCATCATCATGAACGCTGGGACGGCAAGGGATATCCTTCCGGTCTCGCCGGCGCTTCCATTCCACTGTCCGCGAGGATAATGGCGCTCGCCGACGTCTATGATGCGCTGAGATCCGAGCGTTACTACAAGAAAGGGATGTCCCATATCGACGCGGTGAAGATTATCGAATCGGGCAGCGGAAGCCAGTTCGATCCGTTATTGGTTTCTGTATTCTTGAAGAATCATGTTGAATTTGAATCGATATTTATGGGTTTAGCCATTTGAAATACATGGATTTTTGACAAATCAGCATTAAAAAATATTACTTAGCGATTCGGGCGAAAATAACTTTCCGCGGAAACGATGCTTCTTTGGCTCCAGGTTCTGCTCTTGCAGCCGGAAAAGAAGACCGCCATGTCCATGACTTCAGCAAAACTGGCACGAAAATTCCAGTTTTCCATCTCCTGAAGATTGAACTCGATGCATGCACACCCCGACGGGAGCAATAAAATTTAATAAGCTGCGGTAAAATTGACGAATACGCTAGGCCTGCGTATCTTGTAGGGAGGAGATTACTATGAACTCAAAATTTCTTTTAACCATCGCCTTGACGGCGGTTTTTTTTGCCGGTACGAACGCCAGTGCACTCAGCGTCAAGCTCGACATCAAAGAAAGCTTGGTTGAATTGAGCCCTGGACTGAAAACCAAGGTCTGGTCCTACAATGGTTCGGTTCCCGGCACCCCCATAATTTTAAACGTTGGCGATGAACTTACCCTCGAAGCAGTAAACCATTTGCCGGTGGCCACCAGCATCCACTGGCACGGAATGGAAGTGCCGAACGACCAGGATGGGACAATGGCTGCCATTGAACCTGGGAAGACGGTTATCTATCGCTTCAAAGTCACAACCCCGGGTACTTACTGGTTTCACAGTCACACCCGACCCGTCCTTGATCAGGTTGACATGGGTCTCTACGGAGCTTTTATCGTCAAGGCTCCGGAAGATTCCCAATATACCTCGGACCAAACGTTCCTCCTTGACGATTGGTTCCTCGGAGCCCGAGGCGAAAGGTTGAAGGGTACCGCCCGGGGTGGGATGGAACGTCTGGGTAACATCGAGACTGTCAATGGAAAGACGGGCGATGCCATCCTTCCCTTGAACGTGAAACAGGGGGAGCTTCACAAGTTACGGTTTATCAATGCATCTACGGCGGCTGTTCATACCCTCAAACTGTCCCAAGGGAAATTTCGGGTCACTCACACCGACGGACATCCCCTGACACAACCGTATTTTACTGACACATTGGTGATTCAGCCCGCCGAACGTTTTGACGTGGAATACTCGGCGACCGGAATACCCCGGAGCAAGCAAATGATTGAATCGGCAGACCGGGACCTCGGTCTTTCAATCCCCATTGTCTACGGCTCTGGCAGTCAGGTCCAGCAGGCTTCCCCGTATATCCCACCGGCCTCGAGAGCGTTTGCAGGGATCGGGGCAAAGAAGCCTGACTTTACCTTGGTTCTCAATTCACAGATGGCTATGACAATGGCCAAGGACGACGGGATAGGAATGGGCGGAATGATGATGATGGACCACGGCTCGGGTACCATGCCCATGGAATGGACCATCAATGGAAAAACGTTCCCCAACGCCGATCCTTTGACCGCGAAGGTTGGCCAGATCATCAAGGTTAAGTTCGTGAACAACGACACCCAGATGATGCATAAGATGGATCACCCGATCCATCTCCATGGCACCTACTTTCAAGTCGTCAGTATCAACGGAAAAGCACCCGAACGCGAAACATGGAAGGACACAATCTCAGTACCGGCTGGCGGCAGCGTTGAAATCGCCTTTCAGTTCAAGAACCCTGGGGACTGGATGCTTCATTGCCACATCCTGGATCACGAGGACAACGGAATGATGACGGCCGTAAAGGTGAAGGAATAACGGAACAGGATGGAAACCTGTGTCCAGGCTAGATCAATAGCATAATGGCGCTCGCCGACGTCTATGACGCGTTAAGGTCTGAGCGTTACTATAAAAAAGGAATGGACCATCGTGAGGCTGTGGAAATCATCGAAACCAGCAGCGGAAGTCAATTCGACCCTTTGCTGGTTTCTGTCTTCATCAAACATCATGGTGACTTTGATTTTTTTTAAGGAAAAACATTTTACATAGCATATCCAAGAATATTGTTATTTTTAATTCAGGTATAAATTATGGGACTCTCTAATAACCCTGTTGGTTATCAGGGATGCCTCTCTGATTCCTTACAGGAATCAGGTTTTTTAATGGTCGACCTCGCAAAACTGAAGTTTTTCGAGGTCCCCTTATAAAAAAAGCTGAGGGCAACATATTTTTGCCAAGAACGCTTGCGCCACTATTCAGTGAAAAAAAGAGGACCGCTTTCTACTTTTGAATGCGGTCCTGTTTTTTTCTGACTAATACCGGCATAAGGTCTATTATTCTGTGAATCCAATCTGCTGGATAAATAAAGGGACTTCGTCCTTTGCTAGTCCCAATGTGTCGATCGCCCCTTGGGCCTTTAGCGAATATTGAATTATGGATGCGAGATTTCTCGCTGATGCCGCAAGGGATATATTTTGCGCTGCGAATCCAGCCGTAGCGTGTGACATCAGCGTGAATGTAGCGGGATTCGCCTTTAGGAAGGACGGAGTCAAGGAATTGTCCACAGTATAAACGACCATTGCCGCTGCATTGGGGATAGCTGCCTGCGAAATTAGCGCTCGTAAATCGCCTGTTTTTATAAACTTGAGAGCCTGAATCTCAGGTTGGTATTTGTAAGCGCCTTTTTCGGTAAGAAGGTAGATGTTAATATAAGATTGCTCTCCCGAAAAGGATATATTTCTTCCCGCTTTAGTGGCGCTGCTTACTGCGTCGACGGGCCTAAGCCCAAGACCCGCCCATAATATGAAGGACAAATCGGGTGCGGGAATCTCCTTCTTTACAAAGGTTCTTGAAACACGGCGATCCTGAATTGCCTTGGCAAGGTCGATTCCTACGCTTCTTGCCGGTTTTTGCAATGGTATGTCTTGTGTGAAGACGCTTGCTGCCGCGGAAACCGCGATTAAAATTGCCAGTAATCTTTTCATCTCTTGATCCTTTCTCTAACGTCGAGCCTTATCCGGCCCAACGATCACAACTTGCCAGGCAAGTTATTCTCTTATAAGTTATTTTAAGTTGACTGCCTTAATCAACTTGTCAACAAAGACCACTTTCCCCCTTTCATCTTTCTCCTCAAATTTCCTTGGAGTCCAACCTGAAACTTTAGCCGGGTCCAAGCCGGCCTGAACAAGTGGACCTAGATTTAATATCCAGACAAGATCATTACTGTTCATTGAGAGATCTTGAGCCCATTCGATCATATTGCCGTCGGCGAGCATTATGCCATAATGGTAGAGTTTTTTATGAAATCGGAAATTGTTGGGATAAATCCTGGCTATCTCCGCGAATGTAGCTTTGAGCGAATCCTTGGTATCCGAAGCAGTTTTTTTGTTTCCAAGCTCAAAATGAAGCATAAACCTATCACCCTCAATTTCGTATTTGACGCCTTCTACCATCGGGAGCTTACTTGGGTCCAAGCCGGCAGCTAAAAATGGCTTAACATCAAAAGAGAACTCAGCATCCGGCTTATCCATATCCGGCATTCCTGACCCCCCGGCGTTACGGGAAAAATCAGAAGAAAAATAAACTTCGTCACCTTGCGTAGATGCGAGCATCCAGGCAGAGTCCTCCTCGACCCATGTTACATTGCTTCCCGAAGCGTCTGCGACGGCATTGAAGGATGCTTTTGCTTTTTCGGTTACTAAAGAACTCGAATTGCACCCGGAAAATAAAATTAAAATCGCCGTGAAAGCGATTCCTACCGCGAATACTTTTGGATTTCTCATGAATTTCTCCCTTTGTTTCCGGCTTTACCGGTTTTTAGTTCCATCTTCCAGGAATGTAATCTGGTTCAAAGCATAATCTTTCTCGCACTATATTGCAAATAATAACCATTAATTATGAATTTTACATGAATGCCTGATAGTATCTTTGTACTATCGATTCATTTTGATTTTACTACCTCGTGCTATTTATACAAGGATTCTGTTCGATAGACTGCAAGAATAGCGAAAGTAGATATCGTATTTTATCAGCTATCCACATGAGTGCCCTGCGAAGAAGGTGGTAGAAGTGACCAATACTAATCCGATGAGCTTGACTATAATAAAGCGTAGTCTTGTTATTGTCAAAGTGAGTAGAGGATATCTATGTATTTAAAACGGGCAATCGACACGAGGCTTAGTACTTGCTCGTCACGGATCGAGCGGAAATTTTGAACCCTGAACTCAAGCAACATATTAGACTCCGATATAAAAAAAATACATTAGTATTGCAGATTTTCTACCGGGATATAATTTATTTTTATACCCCTCCATATCATTGATCCTTAAGCGATAAAAGGCAAAATCCTTGCCTCCACCGCCATGGCGGTTTCTTTAAGGCGGATATCATGGTCGGCATGGTCATAATGATCCGTCATGCTCTTGGTTAAGTGCCCAGTTGACTCCCTTAGGTTCTCGTCGGAAATCGTTCCGCGAAGCAAGGTATTATAGAGGTGGCGGAGTGAGTGAAAAGTAATATTCCTGGCTTGCCTGGAACCCATAGGCACAGGACGTTTTGCTCCTGCATCCTTAATGCCTATTATACCTAGCTGAGCGTAAAATGCGGTTTCGATAGTCTTTCCATGGATGGGTACTGCTTCTTTTTCCGACCAGAATACCCAATCATTTTTATAGGGATTAAGCTTTTTCAGCTTGCAAATTGCCAGGTATAAAACTTTGGGCAGGAATACGACTCGGGTCTTCCCGTTTTTTGTGCTTTTCAAGCCTTCTTTTTTACTATAGGAGCCTGATACCACGATGCGATCAGACTCGATCATCGAATGGCGTAAACCGATAACCTCGCCAAGTCGAAGCCCGCATGCCAGCGAAATCATGGCAGCTATCTTGATACGGTCGTTATCCCACTTTGAGTTGAAGAGGCTCTTAATTTCCAGGCTGGTCAACAAGCCTTTAACTACGTTGTCCTTCTGTAGCTTAGGTACCCGCTGAATGGGGTTGTCGCGAATCATACCAAGGCGTAGCGCCTCGCTTAATGGCTTGCCTAGCGTGCAGAGAAGGGCATTACAGCTCGTGTTGCTCAATCCGGTTCACTGCTTAAAATCGAGAATAAACGATTCGATAGCCCCGCTCGTCACTTTGGAAAGAAGGGTATCACCAAGCGCGCTGGCGATAAGGTATCGCTTAATATAAGAGTGATTGCTCATTACGTATTCTTTGCCAATAGAACGGCCTCGTAACCTGAGAGCCCGTATATATGAGGATTGCTCCCAGTCCCAAAACTGCAGGCAATAGTCGCCGAACTGGATCTCTTTTACGCGCTTTTCCACCCCATACTTTTCTAGCCATGCCTGAGCGATAAGACGGGAATCGGGTTTCTTTGTCGCCGAGTACATTGCAGAATCAAGGCTCAGTAGTTCGCGCAGCCGCTCAACAGAACGCCCAGTCAAGTAAACGCGTCCCTCTGGGTCCCAGAATTGAACATAATAGGAAAACCGAGCATTTGTACTGGATCTTCGCTTGTATAGGGCATAGGGAAACCGCGCCATCGTGTGCTCCGAAAAAATCTGACATTTCGTCTGACACACACTGTTTAGACCGCAAGCACCATAAAATACAAAAACCGCAATCCCTTATCTAGTAAGGAGTTGCGGTTCTCGTCTAATTGGAGAATACCGGATTCGAACCGGTGACCTATTGATTGCGAACCAATCGCTCTACCAACTGAGCTAATTCCCCAAGGTTGGGCTTGACTATAATCGAGTGTAAAAAAATAATCAAGCATTTGACTCTTGGCTGTCGAATCTTGGCAAAAAATATTTCTGTGATACCTTACAAAGCAAAGGAAACCGTCAACGGTTCTTTTTTTGGAGGAACAGGCATGAAGCGGTTTAGCTTATTTCTAATAATCATAACTATTTGCGCGGGTATCGCAGCAGCGGAAGACGTCTATGTGTTGCGGGCAAAAACAGGAAGCAGCGAAGGAGCTGATCTTTGGGCGCGAAATATGCCGCTCAGTGCCGAGGCTCTGTCCCTCTACGCACCCCTTGGCTTCACGGCGAGCGGCAAAGCCGTCAATTATAATCGAAGTGCGGATTTATCGTATTCCGTCCGTGATCTGGGCGTGGCAGCCGAAACGGCAAACGGCGAAATTCTTCATTTCAGCGTTACTTTTTCCGGAAAACCGAAACTTCCAACCCCATCCAGGGTCATTACGCTGAAGATTCTGGTTTCGGAATTAAAAAAAGATTCCGTTCGCACTGAATCGCCTGGTTTCCTGGCATTGAATAAAGCCATCCTGCAAAGCAACTATAAAACGGGAAGCGCATGGATTCAATCGACGGAATATGACGGCAAAAATACATTTACGGTCAAAGTGGCGCTAAAAAAATAAAACCGGATTCCCTAATTGCCGAATCCGTCTTCTCAAGACTCGAGATTGGCATTACAATCCAGTCTATGGATTATGAGCAATTTGCCCTAGGTATCAGATCCCTTGTGGAAAAGACACCCTTGTTCGGGCGCGAAAAACTGGAATCGGTACTGGTAATCAATCCGCGCGCCGGTGGATTCGCGCACCCGGCTCGCTATCGGCGCGCGCTTAAAAGCCTGCAGGCGGCCGTAACCTCATCGTCTGAAATGCCCACCCGCGGCGCAGATACCGCCTTCCGGACTTTGCCTACCGATTCCCCGCGGCATGCCAGCCGCTTCGCCATTAACCTGCTGGAAGAAGCCGCCATCAAGCCAGGTTCCACCTGGCTTATAATTTTGGCCTGCGGCGATGGCACCAGCCTCGAATTCCTCGACGAGCTGTCGAGGGCACCTTCCGATATCCGCGAGCGTTTTACCATGCTGCGCCTTCCCATGGGAACCGGCAACGACGCGTCGGACGGCAGGTTCCTGGACGACTCGCTGTCCAGGCTTCTTGAGCACGGCAGCATCGAGCGGCAATGCGCGCTGCTCGTAAAGCCCAACCCGGCCGGGCCTGCAAACAAACGCACCACGGGCAGCCGCCAGGACGACTCGAGCGGTGGACACTGGCGCTCCTTTAACATAGCCAGCATCGGACTGGATGCCTACGTTACGCATAAAACGAATCAGCTCAAGGCAAGCATGCCCGGCGATTCATATAAATTGTGGCTGGACATCGCTTCGGTATTCTACGATAAAGTTTATCCTCCGCGCGACATGCTCATCATCGCGAAGGACGCCCAGGGCAAGGAAACCGCTCGTTACGACGGCCTGTTCCTGCTCGTTGCCATGGGCGTAAGCGGCTGCCGCACCTACGGTTCCAACAAGCCCATCCTTCCCGACGCCGACACGGTCTGCGCAGTACGGCAGATGCCCCTTATGCAGAAGCTCGCTCTCAAGACGCGGGTTGCCAAAGGCCTGCACCGCTCGCATCCCGCGGTCTGCCTTTTTTCCGCCGACACCCTGGAAATCCATTACTCAGGCAAGCTTCTCGTACAGATGGACGGCGAAGCCGAGCTTCTACAGCCGGAGGATTTTCCGCTGGTCATGGAACGCACCGGACCCATCATCAGGTACCTGGCGCGCAGGGACTGAAGCAGGCAGGAAATCACCGGGCACACTGGAAATTCCCCCCGTAATTATGCCATACTCCAAGAACGTATGCCCGGAGCCAGTAGCGCGGGCCTACCGTACATAGAATAGTTCCGAGGAGTTTCCATGTTCGAGCCCGTAGACAACAAAGTCAGCTTCCCCGCGATGGAAGAAAAAGTTCTCGCATTCTGGCGGGAAAACAGCGTATTCGAAAAATCGATAAGTCAGCGCGAAGGCGCCACCGAATACGTTTTTTACGACGGACCGCCTTTTGCCACCGGCCTGCCGCACTTTGGCCACTTTGTTCCGGGAACCATCAAGGACATCGTTCCGCGCTATAAAACCATGAAGGGCTTCAAGGTGGAGCGACGCTTCGGCTGGGACTGCCACGGCCTTCCGGTGGAATACGAGATGGAAAAAGAGCTCGGCATCTCGGGGAAAAAAGCCATAGAAGATTTCGGCGTCGCCAAGTTCAACGAGGCGTGCAGATCCATAGTCCTCCGCTACACCGGCGAATGGCGCCGCATCATGACGCGTGCCGGCCGCTGGGTGGATTTCGACAATGACTACAAGACCATGGATCCCGACTACATGGAATCCATCTGGGCCGTGGTCAAGAACCTGTGGGACCAAAAGCTCGTGTACGAAGGTTATTATATCCTTCCCTATTGCCCGCGCTGTTCCACGGTGCTGTCCAACCACGAATTGGCCCAGGGCGGCTACAAGGACGTGCACGACCCCGCCATCACGGTAAAGTTCAAGGTAAAAGCCGACCCGAAAGGCGCACCGGGCCTCCTCAGCTCCGGCGAAAACACCTTTATCCTGGCGTGGACAACAACCCCGTGGACGCTGCCCTCCAACCTGGCGCTCGCAGTCGGCGCGGACATGGACTACGTCCTCGTAGAAGACGGGCAGGAGCGCTATGTCCTGGCCGAGGCGCGGCTTGCCGCATATTATAAAGATATAACCAGCCTCAAGGTCCTGAAAAAACTCAAGGGCAGCGAGCTCGTTGGCGCGCAGTACGAGCCCCTGTTCCCCTATTTCGCCGACCTGACCGCCAAAGGCGCCTTCCGCGTGCACACGGCGGACTACGTCACCACAGAGGACGGCACGGGCATCGTGCATACCGCTCCCGGCTTCGGCGAGGACGACTACCAGACCCTAAAAGGAACGGGCGTGCCCACCGTCTGCCCGGTAGACGGTGAATGTAAATTTACCGACGAGGTAAGCGACTATAAAGGCATGTTCGTAAAGGACTGCGACAAACCTATAATCGAGCGCCTCAAGGCAGAAGGCAAGCTGGTCAAGAAAGAGCAATACCTCCACCCCTACCCGCACTGCTACCGCTGCTCGAGCCCGCTCATCTACCGCGCCATATCCAGCTGGTTCGTAAAGATAGAGCCCGTAAAGCAGAAGATGCTCGACGCCAACGGAAAAATCTACTGGGTCCCCAACCATATCCAGGGCGGCCGCTTCGGCAAGTGGCTGGAAAACGCCCGCGACTGGGCCATAAGCCGTAACCGCTACTGGGGCAACCCGCTTCCCATCTGGAAATGCGATTCATGCAGCGCCACTACCTGCGTGGGCTCGCGCGACGAGCTTGAAAAACTATCAGGCACCCGCCCCGCGGACCTTCACAAGCATTTCGTGGACGACATAAGCTGGAACTGCGCAAAACCCGGCTGCCAGGGCACCATGAAACGCATACCCGAAGTTCTCGACTGCTGGTTCGAGTCGGGCTCGATGCCCTACGCGCAGGTGCATTATCCATTTGAGAACAAAAAACACTTCGAGGAACACTTCCCCGCGGACTTCATCTCCGAAGGCCTGGACCAGACCAGGGGCTGGTTCTATACGCTTACCATACTCGCGGCCGCCATGTTCGACAAACCCGCGTTCAAGGCCTGCGTCGTCAACGGCCTCATCCTGGCAGCCGACGGCCGCAAGATGAGCAAGAGCCTCCGCAACTATACCGACCCCATGAAGGTCATGGAAGAATTCGGCGCGGACGCCCTTCGCCTGTTCCTCATGAATTCGGGAGCCACGCGGGGCGACGACCTCGTCTATACCGACGACGGCGTCAAGGATGTGCTCAAGAGCATACTGCTGCCGCTGTGGAGCGCCTACGGATTCCTCGTTACCTACGCGCGCCTGGACAAGATCGACCCAAGCGACGCCAAGCCGGGGACGGGCAACCCCATGGACCGTTGGATACTTTCCGTCTGCGAGACCATGGTGCGCGACGTAAGCGCGGGCCTCGAAGCGTACGACATGCAGAAAGCCATAGCCCCGCTCGTGGATTTCATCGACGCCCTGAACAACTGGTACATCCGCCGATCGCGCAGGCGCTTCTGGCGCAGCGAAAACGACGGCGACAAGATAGAGGCCTACGCGACCCTATACCGCGTGCTCAAGCGATTCGCCCTGATACTGGCGCCGGTCGCTCCGTTCATCAGCGAGACCATGTGGCAGAACTTCCGCCGCGACGCAGACCCCGCGAGCGTGCACCTGGCCGCCTGGCCCGGGTACGACGACAGCTTCCGCGACGAAAGCCTTGAATGGAAAATGGCCACCATCCGTAAGGCGGTCACCATGGGTCGCGCGCTGCGCTATCAGCACAACCTCAAGATCCGCCAGCCGCTGGCCAGCGTGCTCATCGTTACCCGCGACGCTAAAGAGCGCTCCGTGCTCCTTGAGATGGAGGAAATCGTGCGCGAGGAACTCAACGTCAAGGAAGTAATCTTCCGCGACAACGAGGAAGACTTGGTGGAATATAGCGCCAAAGCCAACTTCCGCGTGCTGGGCAAGGAACTGGGCAAAGACATGAAGGAAGGCGCGGCCATCATAGAAAAGCTTGCGGCCAACCAGATAGCCGGCCTCCTGGCAGGCGCGTCCTTCGAGATAACGGTAGCGGGAAAACGCATCGACATTACCAAGGACAAGGTTGAAGTCCAGCGCACCGAAAAAGCGAGCCTTCGCGTGCTCAACGAAGGCACGCTTACCGTAGCCCTCGACGCCAGGATAAGCGGAGAACTGATGGACGAAGGAAACGCACGCGACCTGATCCGCGGCGTGCAGACCTTGCGAAAAGAATCAGGCTTTGCCGTAAGCGACCGCATAGAGCTCTTTGTTTTCGGCAGCGCAGAACTCCGCCGCTCCTTCGATGCCTTCTCCGAGTTCGTGGCCAGCGAAACGCTGGCGCTGCAGATCCGCTGGGAGGAAACCCCCGGCATGGGCACAATCGAAGCAGGAGACGAAAACTGGAAAGTGTCGATTAAGAGACTGTAACCCGGGATTTTTTTTCGCGGACGCGGAGCAGAGCAGCAGGACAGCGCCTTCGTGCGCTCCATTTCGTTCTTCGCCGCGTCAGGCTAAAATATTATATTTTCTTTACCGGCTTGGGAAAGGTTACCGTAATAACCGCGCCGCCATCGCTGCTAAGGGATAGAGAGCCGCCAAGCTGCTCGGCAAGGGAGTTGATCAGTACCATCCCAAGGGATTTTTGCGATCCGCTCAATGCATCGGGAGGCAGTCCTACTCCATTATCCGCAACCCGCATGACGAGCTCGTCGCCTTGCTCCAAAAGGCTAAGTTCCAGCCTTCCGTCCGGCCTGTTCTTGAACGCGTGCTTCAAGGCATTGGTGGCGGCTTCCGAAAACAACAAGCCAACCGTAACCGCAATGTCGTTAGGCAGGCTCAGCGGGTCCGCCCGGGCTATCAGGCTGATCCTGGCGCTTCCCGGAATCATACCCGAAAGATTTTTCCCGAGGTCTATCATGTAATCCGCCATGTCCACGTTTTCCATGTCCTTGCCCCGGTAGAGGCGTGCGTGGATCATCGCGATGGCTTCCATGCGCTGTTCTATATCCCGCATCGCGAAGCGATCCGCATCGGTTTCCAGATGCGCGGATCGGAGGCGTATCAAGCTGCTTATTATCGCCAAGTTGTTTTTAACCCTGTGGTGGATTTCCCGAACGAGCATTTCTTCCTTTGCGAGCGAAGCGCGCAAATCGTTGTCGATCAGCTTGCGCCCGGCTATTATGGTATTTGCGGAAGTAGCGATAGTGGAAAATTCGGACCACCTGAATTCAGCCTTCATGGGTTCAAGCGCCAAGGCGGATTTTTCGAATTCCCTCATAAACGCCTGCAGTGCCCTGCTTAGCCGCGTCGACATCATTATGGAAAAAACGCTTCCAATAATGGCTGCGGCAAGGGATACCAAGCCAATGCTGAATGTCCTTACCAGCATTTCCTTGCGGAATTTTTGGTTGCGATCCCTTATTTCCAAGTTGATTTCGTCGCTCCGAAACTCCGCCGCCAATACCCAACGCCAGGAAGGAATCCCAATGGCAAACACCGTGCGCACAGGCAGCGGTCCGGCATCGCCGATGGAGGCATTCGTCGTAGGCAGCTCAAAAAACCTGCCGGCAGGATTCGCTTCTATATCCTTGAGCACTTGAGGATCCAGAATCGTGCTGCCGCGTTCTGCCGTGATGGGATTCTGCGCGCCGCCCTCCAGTATCTCTCCGTTCGAAAAAAGTAGCTTACCCTCGAACGTTTGAGAATAAAGAAACGTATTCCCTTGGGAAAAACGCAAAGTAGCCAACCAGGTCAGCGTTTCCGCTCTGGTGGCGGCATCTATCTCGTCAATATAATCGCCTGCGCCGATGTACCAATCGAAGGGCTCGAATAGCTTTACGAATGAAAGCTTGCGAAACCTGGCATCGCCGGATATCCCCGGTTTTTTCCAGTAGCCTTCGGTGAAACCCTCGCCCGATTCCTTGACAACGCGTATCTCGTCGCGAATTACATAGGTACCGGATTCGTCTTGCAGACCAAGGATGTTCTTTCCCTCGAATTCCGGGGCGATCGGATACAAAAGCTCCACGCCAACCAGGTCCACCACAAAAAAATACCCTCTCCCCTGATTGAAGCGGAGAGGTCTTAATGTTTCGAGTATTAGTTTTTTTACCTCGGAGGGCGGCATGGTGCCGCGTAGACGATCATAGAGAGCAGTGATTATGTCATGCGCCTGGCTAACCTCGGTTTGCAGATGCGCGCGAAGCTGGCTATCCGCTTCCCGCGTACGAAGTGCCGCATAGGCGGCTGCCATGCCAACGAATTCTTCAATTGCATCCCGTCTTTCCGTTACGAAACCGGCGCGAAAACTATACAACTCCTGGTTGAAGCTTGCATTGCGCGCGATATTCCAAATTGCGCCGATTAGCAGGGACGAACCCACGCTGGTAAGCAGCAACAGAATGAGTAGAGGGCGTGTCAAAGACGATGCTCTTTGCATACCCTAAGTATAGCGCGTATAAGCCGGGATGCAAGTACCTACACAGCTAAAGCCTTCTCGAGCGCCAGAGCCAATTGATCGGGGCAGGAAGTTTCCTTATCACCGCAGTGGATTCCTTTTAAGCGCATCATCGCATCCTGCGGTTCCAGGCCGACTATCAGCTTGGAAATGGCTATCAGGTTTCCCGAGCAGCCGCCCAGGAACTCCGCCTCCGTTATCCTGCCGTCCTTAATTACAATCCTAATGGATTCCGAACATGTTCCCTGAGTTTCATAGCGTATTTCTCTGTCTTTGACTTGCATGACGCGAGTATACAGAATAGTAAATACTTGATGCAACACAAGAGCAAAAAAATATGATGGTTTTCCTAGTCTATCCTGGGAAATTGTAGTACTCTTATAGAGAACCGAGAATTTTCTAATAGAGAGAAGGCGCCGTAGGTCTGCAATTATTTTTTTAAATTAATTTAATTCCATACCACGGGTAAATTTATCTCATACCAGGAGAGCTCTAAAAACTGCAGTTCTTAAGAGCTCAACCATTAAAAAACCTGATTCCTGTAAGGAATCAGAACGGAAGCTCTGATACCCAACAGGGTTATTGGAGCTTACCGCAAATCTCAAACAGGAGGATTTAAATGACTTTTGGAAGGATCATGATTCTGGCCGGGGCTTTGCTTATGCTTGCATCCGCATGTGTATCAAAACCCCCGGTAAAACCCGATACAAGTGCTCCAGTGGTCGTTACCGATCCGGCGCCGCCTACAAGTCCGACTAGCGTTGTACCGGCATCTATCAGCAAGGCAGATTTAACGGTTTTACACGATAGAGTTTTGGGTTTGAGAAAACAAGCCTTCGATCTGGGTGCAAAAGAACTTGCGGCGGAAGAGTTTAACTCAGCCGACACGCATTATATAGAAGGAAAAACCGCATTTGATGCCGATAAAATCGATTCGGCAAAAATCTCCTTCGAAACGGCGGAACCTTTATTTAAGGTTCTTATAGCCAAAACCCAGAAACTTGTGGCAGAAAATAGGCGCACCGATGCCGATTCAGCCCGCCTGCGGGCAGAGAATTCCGGTGCTCCCGAGTTTTCTGCAGACGTTTTGGCCCTGGCGGATCAAGCGTACGCGGATGGCCTGAAAGCCTACTCAGCCGGAGATAACCAACAGGCTGCCGAAGCCTTCGCTCGTGCGCTAGCCCTGTTTGACGGCGCGGAAAAACGCGCTCGTGCAGTGCTTTCAAAAAACCGTATCGATGAGCTTGGATACGCCTCATATGATACTGGCAATTACCAGATCGCCGGCGAAAAGCTTGCAAGTGCGGACGAAAAATTTGCCACAGATCCTTTAGCTGCCGTAGACTTGACTGAAGAGGCACTGCTTCGCTTCAACCTGGTACTTTCCAAAGGCTGGGAATTGTCCGCTGGAGACAATAAGGTTAAAGCCGCCGGATTCAAGACGAAGTCGGACGAAATAAAGGCTTCCGTTGCGGTCAAGAATGACTATGTGCAAGCCCAGCTTGTTTGGGACGCAGCCGGAGAAGCATTTGAAAAATCCGAGTTTGAATACTCATTTGAACTTTTCGCAAAAGCTGAGGCTTTATTTTCCGATGTTTATACCCTCGCCGCGGCAAAGCGAGCCAATGCCCAGGCCGCCATGACGGCAGCCGCAGCCAAACGGGAACAAAGCACCGGTCTCATTACCCAGGGGCAAAACACCCTGGATAATCCGGATGCAAACAAGAAAGCGGGAGAGTAACGACCATGAAGAAGACACTTATAAGCTTCATCGCTGCCGTTTTATTCGCCGCAGCCCTTTCGGCGCAAAACCTGGCAGAAAATGAATTTTACCTAAAGAGTTTGGATCTCGAAACACAGGCGGCCGAGGCATTCGACACTGGAGACTACGACGGCGCCGCCGATTACGCGGCTCAAGCCGGGGAATATGCCGATATGTCCGATGCATACGTGGCCAAAATGCTTGCCCTGCGGGCTGCCGAGATGGCTATTGGCACTGCACAGGATCGATTCGATTGGGCTACGGCACTCGCCGCGGAACGACGCTTTCCCGACAAGTACGCGGCCGCCGGCACGGAACTGACTCTTGCAAAAGAAAGCTTTGCGGCGGAAAATTTTCAGACAGCGCGGGAGCATGCCGAATTGGTTTTACCCTGGCTTGAGGGAGTCAAGGAAGAAGCCGTATTCCCTGCCCAGTACACCGTAAAATCCCTCGATTTGGATACCGACTGCCTCTGGCGAATTGCCGCCCAGCCCTTTGTCTACAACGATGGGCTTAAGTGGCCGCTGCTGTTCAAGGCAAACAGCAGCAAGCTTCAGGATCCCGGCAACGCGGATCTGATACAGCCGGGGATTATTCTGTCCATTCCACCAATCGCAGGGGAAAGACGAGTCGGCCTTTATGATCCCGCGAAAAAGTACCCGGTATTTTCCGCCAAATAACCGCTTTTCAGAATCAAAAAAAAGGCCGCCCGCATGGGCGGCCTTTTTTATTCAGCCAATAGCGGTCCAGCCGAATATGCCGCCGACAGCAAAGCCGTCATGGCATCGTGATCGCGTACACCGGCGGTTTCACGAACGGAGTGCATGGCCAGCATGGGAACTCCAATGTCTATCGTGCGCACGCCAAGCAGAGCCGAGTTTGTAGGCCCTATCGTGGAACCCGGAACAAGGTCGGAGCGCATGCGGAAGCGCTGGCAGGGAATATTCTCTTTTGCGCAGAGCGACAGAATGGCCGCCTCGCCGCGAGCCTCGGTAGCATAGCGCACATTCGCGTTGCCTTTTATCGCCAAACCCTTATTAAGCAGTGGAGCGAAATCCTCGTCAAACATGTCCGCATACGAGGGATGCCAGGCTTGAGCGCCGTCTACCGAGATGCACAGCGAGCGGGCAAAGGCGCGGAACGAATCCTCCTCGCTGCCGCCATAGAAAAACGATATGCGCGTAAGCACATCCCGAAGAAAGCAGGAATTAGCGCCGCGGGGACTTGTGGAGCCTATCTCCTCGTTGTCGAACAGCGCGGCCACCTGGGTGTGCACCGAGGCTTTTGCCTGGCATAGCGCGCTTATTATAGCATGGCAGCCTTCCAGGTTGTCGATGCGGGGGGCATTGATTATCTCCGCATGCTCGCCAAACACAAGTGGTGGAGCCGAGTCTACGAAACTAAGCTCGCCGGAGACTATCGCAGCCGGGTCCACGGACAGTTCGGCCGACAGAGTCCTAAGAATCCAGGAACCCTGCGGAATTTCCGACGAGCCATGGGAGGACACCAGGGGCATCATCGCGCTATGCATGGGGTATTCGATGCCTTTGTTCATTTCGCGGTTAAAATGAATCGCCAGGTTCGGAATAACGGCAACAGGCCTGGCAAGATTCACGAGCTGGCAGGAAAGAGCCCCGTCCTTGCCGCGCACTATTACCCGGCCGGCAAGGGACAGTGGCCGGTCCAGCCAGGTGGAATTGATGGGACCTCCATAGGGTTCGACCGCCACGCGTTCCATGCCGCGCGATGCCACCTTTTTCTCGATGCGCGCGCGAAGACCCGGAGAATCCGTATGGGCGCCTGCAAGCAGGAAGCCGGATTCCGCCGCCGCGTTGCGGCCCAGTCGAAACGACACGATGCTTGCATCGTCGCGGACAACGTAGTAAAGGCAGCCCCGTTCCAATTTCCAGGAATTGCGCTCGTCCAGGGCTTTTGCACCCGCAGCCTTGAGCAGGGCGATGGATGAAGCCACTGCGTGAAAAGCGCTCGGCGAAGCGTCTATAAAATCGCAAAGTTCGCGTATAGTGTTGTTAGGCATGAATAACTCCTCGAGGCAAACAGTATACACGAGGACTTTATTTTGCGCCACCGGGAGGCCCGGCATAAGGTTATGAATTATTAAGTTTCACTGTTGAATCCGCCGCAAGCAGTTCCGTAGCCCGCCGCTGAAGGCGGCCGCTGGAAAAATAAGCCTGTATCAGGCCAACTCGCGCCTCCGTAAGGGTGGCGGAAATTTCGGCCCTGCTTCCCGCACCCGAGCCGCCGCGCTCGGCAAGCAGGATAGCCAGTACCGAACCCAGGCCCAGCCCGCGATCCCGCACCAAATGCCGCACCCGCAGCAGCAAGGCCACGTCGGCGCAGCTGTACTGCCTGCGGCCAAAACTGCGAGCGGGCGACAGAATGGGCAGTGCGCGCTCCCAGTATCGGAGCACATGCTCGCCTACTCCCAGGAGCCGCTGCACTTCGCCGCTTAGGTATGGTCCGCTCATGCCGGAGGCGCTCATGCCGGAGGCGGGGCAGACTTCTTTTCCAGATCCTCGAACTGCTTCCGCGACGCCTTGAGCTCGAGCTCCACGGGCACCAGGGTAAAGCCCAAATCCGAGCGTATCTTGTTCTTGAGGAACGAGCAATAGGTATCGTTTACCGACTCCGGTTTCGTGACGAACAGGGTAAATTTAATGGGGTTGATACCGGTTTGTACCGCGTATCTCAGCTTGAAGCGCGAACCGCGGCTGGCGGGCGCGGGATTGGAGTCCATCCATTCGCGTATGGCCATGTTCAGCTTGGAGGTTTCCACCTTGCGCATAAGCTGGTCAAACACGTTAACCGCGGTGTCGAGGAGCTTGTCCACGCCCTCGTTTTTCATGGCCGCCAAGGGCAGGACGGGCGCGTAGGCCATCTGCCCGAAGAAATAGCGCAGCTTGTCGCGCGCCGCCTCGAAGGTATTCTTGATACCCGGCATCTGGTCCCACTTGTTAAGCGCAAACACGATGCCGCGCCCCTTGTCGGTGGCCAGCTTCACAATCTTCTTGTCCTGCTCGGAAAGGCCTTCCACGGCGTCTATCATCAGTATTACCACGTCGGCGCGGTCGATGGTCTTGATGGCGCGGTTCACGGAGTAGTATTCCACGTTTTCTGTTACTTTTCCTTTACGCCTTATTCCGGCGGTATCCAGCACGGTAAACTGCCTGCCCTTGCGCTCGAAATGGCCTTCCACCACGTCGCGCGTGGTGCCCGGCATGTCGCTTACTATGGACTTGTCCTCGCCCAGGATGCTGTTCAGCAAAGTGGACTTGCCTACGTTGGGCTTGCCCATGATCGCAATACGAACGTCGGTATGCTCGTCGGTAAAGGACTCGACCTTGGACCAGTCCAGGCGAGAGACTATAAGTTCCTCAAGCTCGCCGATATTGCGGCCATGCTCCGCAGACACGAAGATCATATCTTTATAACCCCAGCTGGCGTGGTTCCAGGCGTTGGCGTCGCGCTCGGGGCTGTCCGCCTTGTTTACCACCAGTACGGTCTTGTCCGCATACTTGCGCAGTATCTGGGCAAACTCCTGGTCCTCGGGCGTAATGTTGACGGCGTCCACGAGAAACAGCACAAGGTCGGCGGCCGCTATGCGCTCCCAGGCTTTCTTGGCCACGAGCTCGTCCATGGCGTCGCGCTCCAGCTTGAGCCCGCCCGTGTCCACGAGTATCGCGGGCATGTCCGAATAAGAGGGCATCCACTGGGCGTCGATGGGGTCGCGCGTAACGCCGGGAGTCGGATCCACGATGGCGCGACGGCTATGGAGCATCCGGTTGAACAGGGTCGACTTGCCCGCATTGGGCCGGCCGGCTATGGCCACTACCGGCAGGTTTCTCCAGCTCGTAGGCAGGGAAATTTCTTCGTTTTCGTTATCATCGTTTTCGCGTATGCGCTTCTTCATCATGCTTCCTTAGATTCGGGAAATAGGTTTTGGTGCGGTACCGGCATGATAAAATCACCCGGTCGGTTTTACAGTCCCTGCGCCGGAATGAGTACGGCAAGCTGCTCGCGCAGGTACGCGTCGATTGCCCGGTGCGATCCGAGCGACATGGCTTTTTCGGCTATGTTCTGCGCCTCGGAATAATCCACCGAGCGCAGTATGCGCTTGATGGAGGGAATGGCGGACGCGGACATGGAATACTCGTCCAGGCCAAGGCCCAAAAGCACAACTGCGGCAGCGGGGTCGCTTGCCATCTCTCCGCACATGGAAACGCTTATGCCGGCCTTGTGTCCCTCGTCGATTACTTTCTTTATGAGGCGCAGCACCGCCGGATGGAAAGGCTCATGAAGGTAGGCGACTCGCTCGTTTCCGCGGTCGACGGCTATAGTATACTGTATAAGGTCATTCGTTCCTATGGAGAAAAAATCCACCTTGGGCGCGAGCAGGTCGGCTATCATGGCTGCGCTGGGAATCTCTATCATGATGCCTACGGGAATGTCACCCCGGAACGGGATGCCCATGCGCGCGCAGTCGGTTTTCGCCTTGTCCAGCGCTACAAGCGCGGCGTCCAGTTCGTCGGGTCCCGATATCATGGGAAACATGATGCGCGCGTCACCATGAGCCGAGGCGCGAAGTATGGCACGCAGCTGGTTTTGGAACATTTCGGAATCCGACAGGCAATAGCGTATGGCACGCCAGCCCAGCAGAGGGTTTTTCTCGGCTACCATCGCCAAATCGGGTACAACCTTATCGCCACCGACGTCCAGGGTTCTGATGGTTACCGGTTTGCCATCCATATCCTTGAGCACGCGCCTGTACGCATGATACTGATCTTCCTCCGATGGAGCCCTGCCAGGCTGCAGAAAAAGAAATTCCGACCGAAACAGCCCGACGCCTGCCGCACCGTAGCGCAGGACGGCAGCGGTCTCCTCGGGAACCTCTATGTTTGCCTTAAGCACCAGTACACGGCCATCTTTAGTGGCCGCGGGGAGGCTCTGCAATGATTCCAGATCCTGTTCCCTGGCAAGCAGTTGCAGACGCATGGATTCAAAGCGCGTCTGGGTATTGGCGTCGGGCGAGATTATTACCTCTCCGGATTGGCCGTTTACAATAATCGTCTCATCATTCTTTATAGTGCGCAGCGCCGCTCCGACACCCAAAACGGAGGGAATCTCGAAAGCCCTCGCTAATATAGCGGTGTGGCTTGTTTTTCCGCCCGCCCCCATGACAATTGCCTTGACGCAGCTGCGATTCATGGAAATCATGTCCGAAGGCAGCAGATTGTGCGCAACGAGCACCACGTCACAATTTATGTCTACAAGCGAAAAGCGCTCGCGGAACATAAGATGGTTAAGGATACGGTGGGTAATGTCGTGAACGTCCGAGGAACGCTCCTGAAGAATGGGGTCGTTGAGCCCCTCGAGCTGCTTTACGATAGCCGTAGAATACTGGTGCACTATCCATTCTATGTTGATTCGCTGAACCGTCAATGCGTTTTCCAGGGAATCCAGCAGTTCAGGATCCTCGAGCATAAGCAGGTGCGCGTCAAAAATCGCGCCGTGTTCCTTGCCCATTTCGCGCAAAGCCCGATCGCGGAGAAGCGTAATATCCGCCCTGGCGTGTCCAAGCGCTACCTTAAATCGCTTCCATTCGTCATCTACCTCGTTTGCGGCGACGGCATAGCGAGGAATAGTTGGATCTTCTTCGTCGAGGAACACAAAAGCCTTGGCTATTGCTATGCCCGGCGATACAGGAATGCCCTGAATCGTTCTCATCGCTAGCATGGTAGCCGAAAAGCGGGTTGCTGTCAAATAATGTTGTATGGAAAAGCCGGCTTACGTTTAGCGCAGCACCGTCATGGGATTGACTGCGGAGCCGTATTTACTTACCGAGAAATGCAGGTGCGGCCCCGTGCTGTAACCGGTATTTCCCACAAGCCCGATAACCGTAGCCGTACTCACGCGCGCTCCGGGCTGGGTCATTATCTTGGACAGGTGAGCATAGAGCGATGAGTAGCCTGAGTGATGGGAGATAACGATATAATTTCCAGTGCTGGTGGAATACCCGGTGGCCGAGACGACCCCTTCCATGGCGGCATGGATTCTCGTGCCGATGGAAGAGCCGATATCCAGACCGCCGTGATAGGAACGCGTGCTCGTGAACGGATCTTTCCGCCAGCCAAACCAGCTTGTTATATAGCCGCGGATCGGCCAGATAAAAAGGTCGCCGTTTATCTCGCGGAGCGCCCAGCTGGACAGCCTCGCATCCGGCAGGAATACCGTAATTCCCGCAGGCAAGTGCGTAGAATCAAGGTAGTTTATCTCCGTGACGCGGGCGGGGGAAATACTGTAGGTGGCGGCTATCGCGTCTACCGTGTCGCCTTCCTTGGTTTTGTAGAGGATGCCGTTCATTGTGGGCACTTTAAGGAGCTTGCCGATGGCCAGGGAGCGCGAATTGCGTATGTCGTTAAAAGTAATGATGGTGTCCGGCGTTACGTCGAAAGTATCGGCGATCTGAGAGACGGTATCGCCCTTGCGGACCCGGTACGCGGTGTAAAACAAGCCTTCGTCGGGAGGAGCCAGCTCGTCGGCGCTGGCGATTCCCGCCGAGGCCTCGAGCGCCGCCAGATCATCCTGATTGACATTTCCCATCGAAGAAAAAGAAGCGGAAGCAGAAGTGCCGGTCGAGCCTATAAAAAAGAAAACGAGAATTATAGAGCTTAAGATAACGAAAAAACCGCGTCTCGTGGTTATGCGTACGAGCAGTTCTTCTTTTTGGTTTTCGCAACGCCTGTTAATCAACACGATCTCCGTTCAGGTTTTTGATACTATACCACTTGCCCGATCTTGTAAACCGGAAATTGCATCCGAGGATTTCCAACGGCCTGTTAATGCGGAAGAATGATGACGCTCACCGATACGCCCAGCGATGCGGCTTTTTTTTCTACCAGGGCCCTGTCTATTTTTGCCCGTGGAATGGGATGGGGAGGCGCATCGCCTATCAGCACGATAAGCTTGGAAGCGGCCAGCCAGTCGTAACCGCTGAGCGCTTCGTACAGGGCCTCATACACGGCCTCCGGAATATCACGGCCACCCTGAACCCGAATCTTGCTCAGCGTGGAATTAAATGCCTCGGGATCCAGGGTAAATGGCGTTTTTTGCACCACGTAATCCTCAAAATAGTCCTTGTAGGCAACCAGCCCCAGGCGGAAAGACCGGAAGCGGGCCGTTTTCTCGCGCAGCATTGGAGGCAGGCTCGTCTTGATGGCGTCGATATCGTCCGCCATGGATTCCGTAGTGTCCAGGCAAATTACCAAATCCACGGAAGGTCCGGGGATGGAGTCCAGGATGCGCGCCAACGCGGGAATAATGTCGTTTTTGCCTACCGAGTATTCGGTAGTACCCTTGCTGGTATCCGCAAGAGAGCTGAAAGCGCTTACCGTTTCCGGCATATACAGGCTTAAGTCGCGGGGTGGAGCCTGCGGTGGCTCGGGCTTTGGAGCAGTAGCAGCTGCCGCGAGTACCGGCGGCGGCGGGGTTATAGGCGGCGCGCTTACCGGGGAGAGCACAGGCTTTACCGGCTCCGGCGTTTTAGCCGCAGGCCGCTCGAAAGGCGCTTGGGTAACCGAAATTCTATAGGGGTTCTCGAAGAAACTGCCGGCGTAATTTGCATAGGGCTTGGCAAACGTCCGGATATTGATAAAGGTGCCGTCGGCCAGAAACGTGCGGCCGTTCCGGCTCCACGAATATCCCCAGGCCACTACCCAGGGAATAAATATGTGAAACGCCTGCCCAAACTGGGTGTCGCTCTCCGCGCTTGAATCGATGAGCGAGAACAAGTGCTGGTCCTTGTCGATAAACGAGCCGTCCAGCATGCGCCGCTCGTCGCCGTTTACCGCATTATAGCTTTCCGCGCGATACGCGTAGTTGTCTTTCTTGCCTGAAGGATCCTTCGTGGTCTCGGTAAGCAGCACGCTGCCCATTCCCGCCTTTGCACGGATAAATAAATGATAACCGCCGTCGCTTCTCTGCTCGATGCGCACGTCCACGGGCTTGACGCTCAAGTCCTGGGCCTCCGCGGAAAATACGGCGGCAAACAGGAGACACACAGCCAGTAAACGGGCAAATAAATTATTCACCTTGAAATTTTCGGCATAATACGGCAAGGATATTAGGAAATAACCGGAGGAATGTCCCCAAGAAAGCGTCCCAGGCGCCGGTATCGCTCTTTTACGGGAACGCCCCACCCGTCATTGTCGAATACAGGATTATCCAAGCGTCAGGTATCGAGGCGAGCCAGGCTGGCTGTTTAAGCCCCGGTGCCTTCATGGATTCGGGCATCGAGTGGCACTTCCGGATACTTCGCGGCTACGGCGAGAAAGCGGTCTAAATTCAGGAAAAGGAGATCGACGAGTTCCGGATCGAACATCCTGCCTTTTTGGTCCCGGAAAAACTCGTAGATTCGCGGCAGTTCCCAGGCATCCTTGTAAATCCGCGTCATGGCTAGGGCGTCAAAAACGTCGCATACGCAGACTATTCGACCGGCAAGGGAAATAGTGGTGCCTACCATGCCTTGGGGATACCCTCCGCCGTCCCAGTGTTCGTGGTGCTCCAAGGCGATAAGCGCCGCAGTCTTGATGAGCGAGCGCTCCGATTTTGAGAGGATTTCATAACCTACCGTGGTGTGCGTGCGCATAAGTTCCATCTCGTCCGCGCTGAGGCTGCCGGGCTTGTTTAGAATTCCGTCGGGCACCACGATTTTGCCCAGGTCATGCATAGGCGCTGCGTCGGCTACGAGAGACACTTCCTCTGGCGCCAGTCCCCGGACTTCCGACATTATTCTGGCGTATTCCGCCACCCGGAGCACATGATTCGCGGTTTCCTTGCTCCGGCTCTCCACGAGCTCGGCCAGCGTCAGCATTATCTCGCGCTGGGTTCCGTGGATATTCTGGCCTGCGGAACGCAGCTTAGCCTCTGCCTGCCGGCTTTTGAGCACCTCGGCCTCCAGTGCTTCGGTTCTCTCGTGGATGCGTGATTCAAGAGCGTCGTTCCAGGTGTGCAAGGAGCGTTCAGCCTCCACGATATCGCTAATATCGCGAAGCACGACAACCTTGCCTAAAACCGCCGCTTCCTGGCCGGGAGTGCCGTCGCTTTTTTCCAAGGTAGCGCAATCGAGCATAAAATGCTGCTGCCCCGGGCTTGAGCCCAGGCTTATCCTACATTCGCCCGAGCATTCCTGCAAAATTTCTTTGGCGTCCGAGGGCCACGACGAAAAAACACTTGAGACGGCGCTGCCCCGAAGGCGTCCCCGTCGGATTTTAAGCAAAGCACCCATTGCCCGATTGCAGTCTACGAGCACGCCATCGGTATCTATAACCATTACAGGATCATGGAGGCTTTCCACGATCAAACGCCTGGCCAGGGGCAGTAAATTGAAGAGCCGATAGCGGAACAGAGCAAACGCAATGCAAATATTGGCAAGAACAAGCGTAAACGCCGAAAAATCCCTATGGCCTAAAATGCGAAGCCCGAGCATCGAACCCAGTATCCCCAGAACGGGAAACATGAATCCTATAGCCACCAGCGTGTGTTTTATCCTTGATGCAGCGTGTGATCTTGCCCCCTTGCGCAGCAATAGAAAGAGGCTCCAGAGCGAGATGGCGTAAAACAGCGTAAATATCAGCCAGTCCAGGAAGGTAAAATCATAGGCCAATTCCCCTTGCACAACAGAGCTGTCAAGATACGGGGAAGCGCGCACGAGGCCGTGAAGGCCATCTGTAAAGGAAAGCACGCTTATGGCAGCGATGATAACGAGAAGCGCGGTAAGCTCCAGCGGTTTAAACGCTTTCGGGCAGCCTGTATACAATCGTGCGAAACCCAATAGAAAAACTGTGCAGGCCAGCGAAGGGGCAAACTGGACGGAGTCCCAAAACAACTTTCCCTGAATGTCCTGCGCCAGCAGTTCAAGGATGAATCCAACGATCCAGGCAGACTCGCAGAGAATGAGCCACAAAAACACGCGGACCTCCGGTCGCTTCCTGCCGGGAATAAAATTCAGCGCCAAAAGGAAACAGAGGAGAAGGCAGATCAGGTATGGTATCGTCGAGATACGCAGCGGCCCAAAGTTAAGGGCGCTCATGATACACCTTCTTCAATATAAGAAGTGAATTGCAGGTCCGGGTACCGGGAGGCCAGCTCAAGGTATTTAGGCAAATCGCGGAGCAGCAGCGCCACGAGGCTGGGGTCGAACATTATCCCGCTTTTGCTGCGTATGAAGTCAAGGATTTCGTTCAACTCCCAGCCTTGTTTGTAGCTCCTGGCTACTGAAAGCGAGTCGAACACATCGCAGAGGCACACGATTCGCCCATAGAGCGATATGGCGGTTCCCGCCAGGCCTGCGGGATAGCCGGAGCCGTCCCAGTGTTCGTGATGCTCGAGGGCTATGTGCGCAGCCACCACAACCAGCGGTTTATCCGATTTTTTAAGAATCTCGTATCCGATCGCCGTATGAGAGCGCATCAGAAGGGTTTCAGCCTCGCTCAGGGTTCCAAGTTTCGAAAGTATAAGATCGGGAATGCCTATCTTGCCGATATCGTGCATTGCGGAGGCATCGGCGAGAAGTTCGGACTCTGCTTCCGGCAAACCGCAGGCCCTGCCCAGGAGCCGGGCGAACTCCGATACCCTGGCAACATGCTGCGGCGTGTCGGAACCACGGCTCTCCACCAGCTCAGACAGGGTTACCATTATTTCCTTCTGCGTTTTTCCCATCTCGGCGTTGAGTTCCCGCAGCCTGGTCTCAATCCTGGTCCTGTGCTCCACTTCCCGCTGCAGTTCCGCCGAGCGCTCCGATACCCGATGCTCCAGTTCCATGCCCAGAAGCTTCAATTCCCGCTCTGCGCGCCTTACCAGACTCAGATCCCTGACTACGACTACCCTGCCGCCTAACAATCCTGCCAGGTGACGTGCCGCGATGCCTAGGTTAACCCTTGCCTCCCCGTCGCCTATCGCAATTTCGGCAGCAAAGCTACGACCCTCGATTACGGCAAGTCCTTCGGGCGGCCAGGAAGAAAAAAAAGAAACGGCGGGGCGTCCAATATCTTCTGGTTTTACAAAGGGGGAAATTGCAGCGAAAGCAGCGTTGTAATCCACAAGCCTTCCGTCTGCATCCACTACAAATACGGAATCCCGGATGCTCTCAACTATGGATGAATGGGCGACGGGCAGCAAACCTATCAAGGGATGCCTAAAAATTCCCCAAGCGCAGAAAAGGTCGCCAATTGCCGTCCAAACTGGATTCAGTTCGTGAAACCCGAAAATGGAAACCCCCACTATGCCCATGAGAGATCCAGCTAGAGGGATAGCCAGCCCGAAACACGCGAAAAAAGTATTAGCGCGGATTTCACCCCTGCTCTTCAAGGCAAAATGGAATAAGCCCAGGATTCCGACGGCTGCCATGAGCAGCGAAGGGGCAAGTATCGCAATAAGCACCGGTTTCATTGTGTAAACCAGTTGCTGGTACGGAAGCGTGCCTATAAGTTGGATTGAGTCCCGTGCCAGTCCATGCCAGGGATTTGTCAAGGCAAAACAAAAGGTTAGCAGAGGATAGTGAAGCAAAAAACTTGAAAGCAGCCTGTTTCCGGGAAACCATGTCTTACGGAAACGAAGCGAGTACGCAAGCGCAAAATAGGCTGCAAAGCCCGCCGGAATAAATTGAAGGTCGTCGAAAAACAGTTTCAAGGATTGGGAGGCTGCAAAAAACTCGAAAATAACCAGCAGAGACCACATCGCCTGGGAAAAAAACATCAAAGCCAGTGCGTTTGAAGCACGGGATCTTGAGCGTGAGGCGATGAATATCCCCAGTATCATGGGTAGAAGCGTGCCCAAAACGGTTGGACCGATAATACTGGCAAAGGTTTCTTCCATTATAATAATCCTTGCCGATAAACACTCAAGGTCAAGTCTAAACAGAAAAATGCCACTGTCAAGGGCGGTGGGAGAGCTTTGTGGAGACTAACGCCCCGATTCTGCAACTTCTAAAGCGCTCCTATTGGTTTCAACCATTGTAGCGAATCCGCGATAACGTGCTTTTCGGGTTTCGGATGACTCACCGACGAGTCCAAAAACCAGTTTTTGCCGTACAATGCGGCTCGCGGCGTCCCTGAGTCTTTCGAGGCTCAAAGAGCCATTATCAAGTGCCGCAAGTATCGCCAGTTGCACGGACCTGACGCTTACCCCGCCGCTAATCATTACCATATCGGTGCCTGCCGCTAGAGCAGCCACCACGCGGCCCTCGATGCTTCCCGCGGCGGAAAGCGCCTTCATGGCCACGTCATCCGACAGCACGATGCCCTCATAGCCAAGCTCGCCCTTGAGCAGCCCCTGTACAAGCGCCTGGGAAAGCGGAGCGGGATTCTCCTGATCGATGCAGGGCACCACGACGTGCGACAGCATGACAAGCGCGGGATTTGACTTGAGCGCCTGCCGAAAAGGGCGCAGATACAGTGACTCGAGCTCGCTGCTCTTTACGTTCAGCGAGGCCAGTGCGCTGTGAGGGTCCGCATCGGCGGTGCCGGGGAAATGCTTGGCTGCGCAGGCGGTACCGGCCTTCTGGCAGGCGGCAAGGTAGATACCCGCCAACTCGCCTGATCTTTCAGGATCCGCCGACCAGGCTCGCCAGCGAAGGAATTGCGCCGCGGGACCGGCTGCAGCCTCAACGACGGGAGCCAGGTTCATGCTGATACCCAGGGCTCGCAGCTCCTTCCCGGCGATGTTCCCGACCAGAGCCGCGCCTTTTTCTGCGTCGGCACTCCCACCGATGCTTTGGGCGGAAGGCAGCATCGTAGGCCCAGACTTAAAACGGAAAACGGTTCCGCCCTCATGGTCTATCGCGATAAACGGATCCACTTCGGAAACCCGCGCCGCCGTGCAGATGGAATCGGTAAATGCCGCTACGACCTCAGTTGATGGATTGAGGTTGAAGCCAAAAAAAATAATGGCTCCCGGATGGAACGCCGTCAGTAAAGCCCTGGAGTTTTCCGACAGCGAGGCGGAACCGGAGAGCCCGACCATCAACACCTGAGCCGCAAGATCGGCCGTATCCATGGAATCGACTATAGTGCTGGCCCGGGCTGCGAATTTCCCTCGCAGTTCGGGAGCGTTTCTTTCGCCCGGAGATTCCTTGCCATCGCGGGGAGTCTTGCACGAAAAAGCCAAGCTGAGAATCAGGGCTGGTAAAATACGGTAGGTGAAACCCGGTTTACGCATGCGGATTTTGTACCATGCAATAAACGAAAGAGCAAGGCTCGGCATCGGGAATAATCGGCCTGCCCGTTTATTACTAGGAGTTTTCCGAATCCAAGGCCAGCGTCTTTTCCATAAGGCCGAACAGATCCTCATCGTCCAGCTCCAGTGCGTGGGTCTTGCCTTCGGGCATTGCCAGAATGCGTTCTGCGGCGCGCGCGACTCCCCGCGAAAATGGCGATTCCGGGTGCGAGCGAAACAGCAGCTCACGCCGCCCCAGGGAGCGCGACACCTCGGGATCCCTCATTATATAGGCGATGTAATCCATGTTGACACCCAGATTTCTCGAAGATATTTCCCGAAGGCGCGTGGAAATACCCGCATCCTCCGGACCGCTGCCCATGTTGATAACGACGCGCGGACGAAGCGCGGATAGTTCCGCCAGAGCTTTTTCGCCCTTGCTGCCTGCTTCGAGGGAAAGCCTTTGCGCGAACTGCACGAAGGTCTCGCCCTGGCCTTCGGTTCTATTTACCACGAAATCGACTATTCGCGCGCGCTCGTCGCCCCCCCGCGAAAACGATCGGAACAGCATGCGAAACGCAGCGGTTTTAAGAAACGAATACGCATTGAGTATAGACGGTATCTCCGGGGCGGAGAGGAGGAGCCCGAACGGGGCCATGAGCCAAAAATCGATAATATTGTACGATGCTCCGGCGCCGAGGTCTACGATTACATAATCGGCCGTTATCTCCAGCAGCTCCTTCATGATGCGCTTTTTTGTAAAAAAATCCAGGTTCGCCGTACCCGGCAAAAGATTGTCCCCGGGCACCAGGAAGAGCCTTTCCAGACTCGTGCCGATAATAAGCGCGCTGATGCTCTTCTCTTTTTTCCAAACAATAGAGCCTACGCCGGGGTGGGTATTGCGCACGCCCACCGTCGTATGCAGGTTAGCTCCGCCAAGGTCCAAGTCAACAAGCACCACCGTCTTGCCCGCCCGCGCAAGAGCCGCACCCAGATTGGCGGTAAAAACCGTTTTTCCCACGCCGCCTTTGCCGGATGCCACGGGTATCAATATGGCCACATAGATCTCCTTGCGATATTGCTGACTCGAACTACGAACCCAGTCTAAGCCATTATACCCGTCAAATCAATAAAAATTATGAAGCACCTAAAAAGTCGGCTTTTTCCAGGCGCTTCATTGCTTATTTGATCCGGGAATCCCACGCTCCGCTAAATCCCCATGGCTTTCACGGTTCTGAAATGCTTGAGATGAATCGCTACTTGTATTACAGTATGGGGAAGGATGAATAATCGAGATTGTTTATCCTTCCCGTAATTTCAAGGTCGGTTTGTGGGTTATCAGAGGTGCCCTATAAAAATGAAACAATTCATGTGTACCTTGTGCCTTTTACTAAGTACGGCGTGGATACAGGCTACCGACGAACCGGTGCCCGATATCAAGACCGAAAGCATGGACCTGGCGGGAAATTCGGCGCTGCTCGTGCGCAGCAACACCAAAGAAGCCGACATATGGCTGGATATGTCGTTCAAGGGATCCGTCCCCGTGGACATGAACGGGCTCAAGCCGGGAAAGTACTCCCTGCTCCTGCAAAAAGACGGATACTACGACTGCACAATCATACTGACGCTGGCGGCGAATACAAGGACGACCATTTGGGTGGACCTGCTGCTTAAAACAGGCTTTATCAAGCTCAGCACAAACGTCGGACATGCGTTTCTGCAGTACAAAAACGAGCGCTACGATGAAGGCCTCATCGAATTGCCTGCGGGCAGGCAGAGAGTAAGCATCCGCGCCTTTGGCTACGAGGACCATGAAGAGGAAGTATTCGTACCGCTGCGCTCCACGTATGAGATGTCCGTGATACTCGAAAAAGCACTGTTCGCCGCCTCGGGTTTCAGCGTAAGCTCAGACGATTTTAATCCCCGCAATTCCGGTCTCAAGGGCCAGGCATCATTTGCATTTTCGGTGACGGCACCGGGTTTTGCGCATCTTTCGATACGCGACGGAGCCGGTCTGCTGGTCTACGAAGAGCGATTCGGCCCCTTCGACACCTGGGAACAGGAAACATCCTGGGACGGCAAGGACATGGAAGCGCTGCAGGTTCCCGACGGCCTTTACAGCCTGGCGCTGTCCGTAGAACCTGGTCCTGGAATCGAAACGCAGAAAGATTTATTAACTTTCGACGGCTCCATAAGGGTTGACAGCACGATGATCCAGGTTCCCCGGGGCATGGCAGCCGTGCTGCCCGGCCCATCGCTGGGCTACGGCGGCTTCGTTCCGGGCATAAACTCCGCACAGGTATCCGGGGGCTTGCTGGCCACCGCCACCGGTTCGGAGGTCCCGCTGTTTCGCGCTGTCATGGGGGCCAGTGTTTCGCTCCGGGACAGCCTTGACGCGAGCATCAACCTCCAGCTGGGTACGGAGCCGGGCGACGGTATTTTCCGAGCAGGGCTCCGCTATGGATTAAGGCCTTCGGGATACTTTTCCTTCGGCGCCGCCGTGAACGGAACGGTCGCGTTCAATCCGCTCCTCCAAGCCTCGAACCTGCTGCTGGCCTTTCCGCTGACTTTCGGAACGCGCTTTATGCATGTCACCCTCAGTCCGGTTCTAGGCAGCTACTGGAATCCAGCCTGGACATGGCGGCTGGAAGGTTCCACCGCGCTGGTCTTGGCAAATTACAGCACCAGCGCCGAGCTTTCCCTGCGTTTGGTCTCCACGAATTTGGGAACCGAAACATTCGCCATGGACATGCCTGTGCTGCTGGCTCTGGACTTTGGCTACCTTCCCCCGTCGATGCCCCTGTCATTCGGCCTGCACGGACAATTGGGCTTAGACCAAAATTCTTTACGAAGCTGGGAAGCCGGCTTTTATATTGGAGCGTACTTTTGAACCTTGAAACCCCTAAGCACACGGTCGCGCTGCAGGATTGCCAGGACTATGACCAGGCGAGAGTCGATGCGGCGATATCCAGTGCGTGCATCGCCGCCGGTTTTCCGGACGTCGCCGGAAAATCGGTACTGCTTAAACCCAACCTGCTCAACGCCAGCGATCCCCAGCGGGCCGCGACCACGCACCCGTCCGTCCTGCGCGCAGCCATCCGCTTCGTAAAAAGCCGCGGCGCAGCGTCCGTTTCGGTGGGCGACTCTCCCGGATGGCAGGCGCAGGACATGGTAGGCGGCAAAACCGGCATCATGGAGGCAGCGAAGGCAGAAGGCGCCGCATGGGTGGATTTCAGCGAAGGTGCGAGCGTCGAGGTTCCCGAAGCCAGGCTCATACGGCGCTTCGAGATCGCCAAGGCCATCCTTGCCGCTGATATAATCATAACCGTGCCCAAGCTCAAGACGCATGGGCTCATGTACTACACGGGCGCGGTAAAGAACCTGTTCGGCGCCATCCCCGGATTCAAGAAAAGCGCGTTTCACCTGCGATTTCCAGGCAGGGAGGAATTCGCCATGATGATCGCGGACCTGGCGCTCGCCGTAAAACCGGCATTCGCGATCATGGACGCGGTCACGGGCATGGAAGGCCAGGGACCGAACAACGGGACTCCGCGGCATATCGGCCTGATCCTGGCTTCCCGCAATTCCTTTGCCCTCGACTGGGTCGGCTCAAGCCTCATCGGTTACGATCCGGTAGACGTTCCGTACCTCAAAATCGCCGCGGACGACGAGCGCTACGGCTTTAATCCGAAAAAAATAAATACGGTGGGCGAAGATCCCGCGGCAAGGGCGATCAGGCATTTCGAGCTGGTGCGGGTCCTGCACGAAAACGATTTTTTCAGGAAATTCATGCCCGCCTGGCTGCACCGCGCCGCCCGCAACCTGACGGTCGCCAAGCCGTATTTTTCCGACGAACGCTGCGTCCGCTGTTCGGGTTGCGTGCAAATCTGTCCCGCGGGGGCTCTGGCCTTCGTTCCGGACAAACAAGCGCCGGCCGTGGATTATTCGGCCTGCATCCGCTGCTACTGCTGCGACGAAGTGTGCCCGGAAGACGCTATCCGCCTGCGCCGCACGCTGTGACGGCGCACGCTGTGAAAGTCGTCTCCTTCGAGCAGGCTTGCTCTGAATCCATCGCCAGGCTGACGATGGCCGGCGGAACCATCCGTTTCGACCGCCTGGACATCGCCCCACCCGGTATTTTCCACAGCGGGTCCCTGGAATTTCTTTCGGTTTCCGAAGCCGGCCTCGAGCAGCTTTCCCGCGAAGCCTTTGCCTCCCTCCAGTTCAAGCTGCGAGGCGGCTTCATACGGGATTTAGCCACCATGGCCGGAAAATCTCAGGGCAGGGAACGCTTCGTGCTCGACACCATCCTGGACAACGCCCGCATTTCCTCAGAGGGCATCTTTCCGCTCTGCCAGGACTCTGGAAGCGCCGGGGTTTATGCATGGAAAGGCGATAAAATAATTACGCACAACAATCAGGAAGACGCGGAAATCCTGGAACGCGGAGCATTGGCGGCGTGGAAGGAAAAAAAACTTCGCAACAGCCAACTTGCTCCTTCGGGCATGTATGAAGAAAAAAACACAGGGAACAACGGTCCCTTGTCCTGCGACGTGTTTTCGCAAAAAGGCAGCGACTACCGCCTGCTATTTTTGGCAAAGGGCGGGGGATCATCCAACAAGACTTCTTTATACCAGGAAACAAAAAGCATCCTGGAACCGCTGGCCTTTAGAAATTTCCTCGCACAGGCCATACGCCGCATTGGCGTTTCCGCCTGCCCTCCGTATACGATCGGCGTCGCCGTAGGAGGCCAGACTCCTGAACAGTGCATACTTGCCGCAAAGCTGGCCACAACGGAAGCCCTTGACGCGCTCCCGATTGACGCGCAAAACGCCTCGCCGTTCCGCGACCTCGAAACCGAGGCTCTGGTCATGCGCCTTGCGGAAGAGTCGGGCTGGGGCGCGCAATTCGGGGGTAGCTTCATGGCCCGCCAGGCGAGGGTAATACGGCTGCACAGGCACGCGGCAAGCCTACCCATAGCCGTGGCCGTTTCATGCGCCGCCCACAGGCACGCTTTTGCGCTCATAAACCGCGACGGGTATTTCCTCGAGCATCTATGCGATACGCAAGAAGTCGAAAAAATAGTGACGGAAGAAGCCGGCGTCCGGCTCCAGCCGCTGGAATCGCGGCACACGGATATCCCCGTTCCACTGGAAATACGGCTGGGAGAAACGAATTTAGGAAAATTGCGCGCAGGGGATCTCGTGGCGCTGCACGGCAAGGTGGTGCTCGTACGGGATGCGGCGCATGCCCGGCTACGGGCCATGCTTAAAAGAGGGGAATCCTTGCCCGCGTGGACTAGCCTGCCCGCATATTACGCAAGCCCCACGGAAACACCCGATGGCGCGGTTCTGGGTTCCCTTGGCCCCACCACGGCCAAGCGCATGGATGCCTACCAGGACGAACTCATGGCAAAAGGCGCTTTCCTGGCCACCATCGGCAAAGGAGAGCGAGGCCCGGCTTGCCGCGAAGCCTGCAAAAAATACGGCGGCATTTATTTCGCCGCGATTGGCGGGGCTGCCGCAACGGGGACGGTTCGTTTCGTAAACTCCGCAAAGGTTCTGGACTGGCCGGAGTTGGGCATGGAAGCGGTGCTCGAAGTGGAACTGTGCGGATTGCCTGCCCTCGTAGCCGTAGACGGCAGGGGCGTCGATTTTTACTCGCCGGGATTGGCCGGATCAAGTGATTGAAAAATAGCAAAAAAACCATGTGCGCATGCGGCTTGCGAAGCCTGTCCAATCCTCGGCCTGCAACCGCTCGCCAGTGCAGTATTGTGCGACACCACCACTTGTTGATACAGTGCAGCTCGAAAAACCGGGTGTCTGTTTAGCGGACTACCATAAAAAAGGAGCCTTCCATGATGCCAGATTGGGTTACATCGTTTCCGGGTGCCGTAACAGTAGCCGACAGGGAATTGGTCATTCGTTACATGAACGACAAGGCCATCGCCACGTGGGCGGACAAGGGCGGCGCAAGCCTGATAGGCAAAGACCTGGCCGAATGCCACAACCCGAAATCCAGGGAGATGATTCAGAGGCTCCTGGAAACAGGCGGTACAAACTCGTACACCGTAGAAAAAAAAGGCCTGAAAAAATTCATCTATCAGAGCGCCTATAGGGACGAAAAGGGCGAAGTTGCCGGCCTCGTAGAACTATCCATGGTTATTCCCGAAAACTTGCCCCATTTCGTCAGAGCTTGAGAAATCAGATTTCGAACAGCAAACGCTCATAGGCGGGGAACGGCCATAATTCCGGGGGCATGATGTTTTCAAGCTCATCGGTTTTGGCGCGCAGCGCATCCATGAGCGGAACGAGCTTATCGCGACAGTATCGCGCCCAGGGCTCGGGATCGTTGTGTTCGTGCGCAGCCAGCATTGCCGTCCGCAAAAGGCACAGCTTGGCGTCGACGAGATCGATTGCCCCCGCAAGCTCGTGAACCCGCCTGGACGAGGAAGAAGCCGCCGGGTCATTGTCCCTGGAGCCTGCTATTCCCTGCATCAGTTTTATGTTTTTCGCGAGATCGCTCAGGTAGGAAGTGGCTGCGGGGACGGCGGACCTGTCCACCATCCGCAGCATCGTTGCGGCCTCGATCTGCACATATTTGGCGTAGCGCTCGTATTCGATATGGCGCATGGCGTCCACTTCCGTAGCCGACATGACATTGGTACGCGCGAGCATGGAGGTGCATACGGGATCCGACCAGGCGGAAAAAGCCGAGACGCTGTCGGCGAAATTCGGCAAGCCTCGCCTGACTGCCTCTTCGCGCCACGGCTGCCCGTAACCGTTGCCGCTGAACACTACCCGTTTGTGATTATTCCATAACGCACCCGTAATCTCCATCGCCGCGGAGCTCTTGTCTTTCGCAGCCTCGAGCCTGTCGGCGACCTCGCAGAGCACGTCGGCGACGGCCGCGTTGAGGATGGCCACCGGAGTGGAAATCGACTCGCCCGAAGGCGCCATGCGGAACTCGAACTTGTTTCCCGTAAAGGCGAAGGGACTGGTGCGGTTCCTGTCCGAAATGTCCCTGGGCAGGTGCGGAAGTACCGTATGCCCCATGACCACGGAAGAATCCGCGCAGCGCTCCGCCTTATTGCCTCCGCAGGATGCCTGGTCCAGGTGGGCCATCAGGTCTTCGCCCAGGAATACGGACACGATGGCCGGCGGAGCCTCGTTTGCGCCCAGCCGCAAGTCGTTGCCCGCGCTGGCTACCGTGGCGCGCAAAAGGGGGGCGTAAACGTCCACGGCCTTTATGACCGCGGCCAGGAACAGGAGGAACGACTCGTTGCGCGCCGGATCCTTGCCCGGCTCCAGCAGGTTGAGCCCGTCGTCCGTGGCCATGGACCAGTTGATATGCTTGCCCGATCCGTTTACGCCGGCGAAGGGCTTCTCGTGCAGGAGGGCCACGAGACCGTGCCTCGAGGCGACCTTGCTCATGGTTTCCATGACGAGCTGGTTGTCGTCGGCCGCCATGTTCGCCGCGCTGTACACCGTCGCGAGCTCGAACTGGTTCGGAGCAACTTCCTTGTGCTGCGTCTTGGCGGAAACGCCCAGGCTCCACAACTCGTTGTTGAGCTCCCGCATGAAGCTCGCCACCCGCTCGGGGATCTGGCCGTAATAGTGGTCCTCCAGCTCCTGTCCCTTGGGCGCGCTTACGCCCAGGAGCGTCCGGCCGCAAAAACGGAGGTCCGGCCGCTTGTTATAAAGACTTCGCTCCACGAGAAAATATTCCTGCTCCGGCCCCACGGTGGTAATTACGCGCGAGGAGCTGGCATTCCCAAGCTGCCGCAGTACGCGCATCACCTGCACGCCCAACGCGTCGCTGGCCCGCAGGAGGGGAACTTTCTTGTCGAGGGCTTCGCCGTTGTAGGAAACAAAGGCCGTGGGAATGTACAGGGTCACGCCCTCCGGGTCTTCCTTTAGAAAGGCGGGACTCGTCGTGTCCCAGGCCGTATAGCCGCGCGCCTCGAATGTGGCGCGAAGGCCTCCGGAAGGAAAGCTGGACGCGTCGGATTCGCCCTTGATAAGCTCCCGCCCGGAAAACTCCATCAGGGTTCCGCCTTCCGGATTTGGCCGGATGAAGGCATCGTGCTTCTCGGCCGTTTTTCCGGTAAGAGGCTGAAACCAATGCGTATAATGCGTAGCGCCATGTTCCACGGCCCAATCCTTCATGGCATTGGCGACCGTCTCGGCGGTCTGCGGGGACAACTCGATATGGCCGGCCTGCACTCGCTTGAGTTCTTCGTACACGCTCCAGGGCATGCGTTCACGCATGACCCTGTCGCCAAAGCGGTGTTCGCCGTAATGTGCCATCAGAGTACTTCTCGGCGTTTCTTTTCTTCCCGTCTTCATGCTTTCCTCCTAATAAGACAAAAGGTCGCCGCTCCCCGGGGAGCGACGACCTTAAAATCGGCAGGCCTTGCGGTCATGCGCGCAGCACCCTGTATTTTTTTACGAAACCTTCGGGCCTGTACGTCATCTTCGCCTGCCGCAGCCCCTCGTCTCCAAGATCCTGTTCGCGGTTTACGTGCTTTATATGCGTTGGCAATGCCTTGGCGAAAGCCTGATTGATAAACTGATAGATACCTTTGTAGGAACCCACGGCCTTCTCGAAGTGTACGGCGAACATGCGCGCCTTGGCGATCGGCTCGCCCAGAGCATAGCCTGCGGGCTTTCCGTCCACATAGTAAACCGCCCCGCTCATGCCCAGTATTTTGTAGAGGTCGAGAGCTTCGCGGGCGGCGCGATAATCACCGTCCATGCCCTTCTCCACTTTCCAGGTATCCAAAATCGCAATGGCGTCCGCCACGTTGGTTTCATCGAGAATCCGCTGCTCATAGGTATAGGAATTGAGGAACGCGTTTACAAGGTTGCGCTTCTTGTGGTATTCCTTGCCCGCGAGCTCGATCAGGTCATGCTTGCAGTAATAATAGTCGAAGTTGTCGCGGTCCTCATGAACCTGATAGCCTTCGGCCTCGAGCCTCACGCGCTCCTTGAGACATTGCGTCTCGGACATGTTCTTGAGGTAATCATGAGTCTTGAACAGGTCCCCAAGAATGGAAGGCTCAGGCACGCAGCAGGGCGTAAAGAAAAACGCTTTCCCTTCCTTTACGCCGGATATCACGAAAGTCTTTCCCGTTATATGGGATGCCTTGTACTGGTATGTTTCCCGAAAGAGGTACAGGTTGGAGAAGGTAAACTCTGAAATACCGTCTGGAAGCACGTTGAGGGCAGGATACAGTTCATCCCGCATTTCTATGCTGATGGGAGCAAAGTCCGGATACTCTGGTATTGGCATTCGTCTACTATATAAAAATAATCGCCAAAAGGCAAGTGAACAAAAAAAACGTGTCAAAAAAAACGCCTCCCGTTTATCCGCGCTTGCGGAAACGGAAGGCGCAATCCGGGGGCCGAGCCGCCGTTACTTGATCAGTATAAACTCGACGCGGCGGTTCTTCCATAGGTTGTCCGCATCGGTAAAGGGAACTACGGGCTGGCTCGAACCAAGTCCGTCTACCGAAAGGCGCCTGCCATCCACGCCAAACTCGATGAGTTTCTGCATTACGAGGCTTGCCCTATTCTTCGAGAGCCCCAGGAGCTCGGTTTTCTCTTCCCTGTCTATCTCCGCCTGACTGGCCTTGCGCATCTTGGCGATGGAATTGGCATGCCCTTCCACGCGGATATTGTAATCGCGGAAACGATTCAGTATCTGCGCTATTCGCTTGAGGACTTCCTCGTTGCGCGCGACTACGTCCCCGGGCAATTCCTTGAAGTCGGCGAAACCGGAGCGGAACACGATGGAAGGAACCTTTATCTTGAGCTTGTCCCCGTCGCGTATCACCAATACGTCCACGGTTATAAAACCTTCAGCCACCGACTGGTTCCCCAGCGCGTCCTCCACGGTCAGGCGGTAGGGGTAGTCGCTGGCGGCCTCCACGAGCTCGCCTTTTTGCGACCGGCCATCCCAGACCAGGCGCTCGGCGGGCTTGCCTTTTCCCGTCCAGGTAAAGAAGGCTCGCGTTTTCTTCCCGATGGCCGAACCCTGGGTTTCGGTAACCGCAACCTCTACGACCTCGAAAGCCCAGGTCTCAACCTGGCTTTCGTCCACTACCGCGAGCTTGATGTTCAACTCGTCGTCGATGCCGTCGTTGTCGGGGCTGAACAGCTTGGGACCGACGGTCGCCGATAAGCGGGGACCGGCCGTGTCCAGCACGAAAGCCGCCGATTTGGCCTCGGCCCGGTCGCCTTTCAGGTAATCGACCGTAAACGATGCGGTGTAGCTTCCCTGCCCCGTCGAGCCGACGTCGCCCTTGCCGTCCCACGGCTGTTTCTGGGGAATCGTGGCAAAACCCTTTCCGCCGAAAGTCTTGCGTGTTATGCCTTGCGCGTCCACGACGGCAAGCTTCCAGGAATCGATGCCTTCCTTCTGGGGAACTATCAAACCGAATGACAGCTCGTCGAATTTTCCGTCGCCGTTGGGGCTGAATCCCGCGGCGCTGGCGGTCACGAATGCCTGAACCGGTTTTGCGTCGACCGTGATCGCCTTGAGCGAAACCTCCACCTTGTTTCCGGCAAGGTCCTCGGAGCGCACCGAGTAACTGTAGTTTCCGTCGGGCAGCTTGTTGCCCTCCGAATCGGTTCCGTCCCACTCGAAGGCGAGGGCTTTATCCTTCCAGGCAAAGCTGCGTACAACTTTGCCGTCCGCCGAGGAAATGCGACCTTCCCAGTTATCGCCTGGTTTGGATTCCTGGCTTATTTTTATTGTATCCTTGCGGCCGTCGCCGTTGGGGCTAAACAGGGTATCCGCGGCCGTGACGGTTATGGCCGGAACGGCGGTATCAAGGGCCATATCAAAAGAAACCGCGCTTTCAAGCTCGTCGGTTATATAGCGCACTTCCAGTTTCGCCGTGTAGATTCCGTCGGGAGCCCGGGTGCCCGAGTCGGTTTTGCCGTCCCATGCCTGACGGGCAGGAGGCGCGGCATTTCCCTTGAAGGCGCGTACCGTGGTCTTGGCGGAATCGAGGACGGTGAGTGTCCACGACTTTACGCGATCGGCCGACGCCGTCTCGGGAAGCAGCGTTACAACTTCTTTGACAGCGTCTCCGTTGGGGCTGAAGGCGCGCATGTCCACGGCCAGCCGAACCGCTTTTTTCTCGGTATCGATGCTTACTGCGGCACTGGACACGTTGACACTGTTGCCCGCTTTGTCCGTGGCCGCCAAGTGATACGTATAGATTCCGTCGGCTACAACGCGACCCGTTTCATCGGCGCCATCCCAGGAAAGAGAGGTATCCGGCGTCCCGATAAAAGACCACGACTTTACGGATTTTCCTTTTACGTCCAGTATTTGCCCTACCCAGCGTTCCTCGCTGGAGCCGCTCTGGGTAATCGTAACGACGGAGTTTCCGCCGGCCAGCGGATTAAATGCCGCACGGTCAAGCTTGGCGCTTGCAAGAGGCGCGCTCACGTCGATAAAAAAAGCCGGGCTCCAGGATTCGGGGCTGTGGCCGTTGCTGTATTGAACGGTAAGCTTGGTGCGGTACTGTCCCTCCGGCAATATAGCGCCGGCGGAATCCCTGCCTTCGAAGGGAATCTGTTCGGGCACTCCGGAAGCCGCGCTGCCCGAATTGGCCCAGCGCTCCTTGTTGGAAGCATCCACCACCGAGAGCTTCCAGATGGCCAGACCGGTCTTGACAGGTACGCTGGGACTCAGCGTAAGCACGTCCTTGACGCCGTCGCCGTTAGGGCTGAATGCCCCCTGGTCGATGGAAACATTGATCGGAGGCTGCTGGGTGTTGACCAGAATGTTATCCAGCTTGGCGGAGGAGGGATTGGCTGCCCTGTCCGTTGATGCGACGCGGTAGGCATACACGCCGTCGCTTACGATTTTTCCGCCGTCGTTCTTGCCGTCCCACTGAAGGTCGGCCAACTCGATATCCTTGAAAGTAAAGACGCGCACGGAAATTCCGGCCGCATCCACGATTTCGCCTTTCCAAAGATCTTCCCTGGAACCCGTTTGCTTTACCGTAAACGCATCCTTGTTTCCATCGCCGTCGGGGCTGAAAATCAAAGTATCAGCCGCCGCGGGAACGGCGAGCGCCAGGGCAGGAGGGGTATTATCCACGACAAGCTCGTATTTCCGGCTCGTGGCGGTATTGCCGTTGTCATCCGTAGCGTCCACGACGAATGAATATATGCCGTCGGGAACCACGCTGCCGCTCTCGGCCAGGCCGTTCCAAACCAGCTGTGCCGGAATGGGGACACCCTTCTTTACATAGAAGATACGGT
The DNA here is from genome assembly GCA_031402655.1 of Spirochaetota bacterium. Classification (GTDB taxonomy): domain Bacteria; phylum Spirochaetota; class Spirochaetia; order Treponematales; family UBA12059; genus JANNSO01. The sequence continues at coordinate 80,498 of JANNSO010000038.1, forward strand.
TCAGCAAACTCGACAGATTTTGGGTTTCCGGCCTCGATTCCTTGTTGGCTATCGTGCGGATCAAAGTACCGTCCTTGTCAAAAATCTTGAACGAGAAGGACTCCACGTAGTGCTGGTCGGTAATCGTAACCGGCAGCGCAATCTCGTCCAGCTTGCCGTCGCTGTTCGGGCTCATGTAAAAAGAACCGTAACTTGTGGCGGGATACGTCAGCGTTATTTGCGGAGGGACAATATCAATGACGCCCAGCGGAAGGGATACACCGCCGCCTATTGCCCAGGCGCCATTATAGAGCGGCCTGGCCGAAAGCGAAGGCCGAATCTCGGACTTGTCCCAGCCCTTTTTCGAGATTATAGACTCGTCCGACTTCCTGTTGATAGGTATGGTTGCCGAAATTCCAAACGAAGGCAAAAGCGATTTACCGCTGCCGGCAAGTGCTTCCCGCGCATTGATGTCCCAGCCTAATCGCGCAAAGGCCATTTCCTTCCAGGCCAGCTCCAGGCCGGCGGCAAATACCAAATTCTGGAATGAAGGCAAATAAATATCGATATTGGCACCAAGGCGCAAGCCGGACTTTTCGCTTGTAAATACGTCCGCGGCGGTTCCAAGAGCCAGAGTAAAAGGAGAGTCGTATGACGAAGCAGGACTGGTTCCCGCGAAACCCGCCACTCCGGCAGGACTGAAGGCCTTGCCCATGTTGCGAAGCGCCACGCCATAGCGCAGGTTTTTTAAGAATTCGCGGGTACCTAGGAGATGAACGATGCCCAGGTCGGCACCGAGGCCCCAATCCGTTCCCACGTTGCTGCCTAAGGTGGTATCCAGGCCTATGCCCAGGTAAAAGTTAGGATAAATATCCTTGGCCATGCCCACGCGGGCGTTGAACAGGGTTCCCAGCGGCATGGAAACCAAACCCTGCGGAATCGAAATAAAATTCAGCGCGCCCGTCCATACGCCATACGCCGCGGGAATCGCTATCCCCAGGTTAATCGCGCTGCCAAAGCCCTGCTCCGTGCCCAGGCCTACGATGGCGCCGTAGCCCAGGTCCAGGGTAACACGCTGCACAGCGGCAGACGCGGCCGGATTCAGGGAATCGGCCATAGGACCCGCAAGCGAGGCCACGGACATGGTACCGCCGCTAATCGCCGGAGAGAGTAAAAAAGGCAGGCCGTCGCCGCCTGCAGGAGGATCATAGGCATAAACCATAACCATGCCGGCGATAATCATGGCACAAGTGATACAGATTCTTGTAAAATGTCGCATTTTGACTCCTAAACCGAAACTAAAAGCCTGCCCGATGCCAATCACCGGGCGTAGAACCTAGAATAACAGTATAGCGCAACTATTGATACATTATCACCGTGGGCAGGGGTTTCAGCAGCATTACTTCGTCGGGGGTCATAAGCGGCTTGTCGCTGCCCGCCCCTATCACTTTCGTCTCGAAAAAGAGCTTAAAGCCTTTTACCGGCATGTTGGTTGCCTCGGCATTATACCGATATGCGCTTCTTTTAAGCGGAGGTGCACCAAAGCCGTCGGAGGTATGCACCACGGTGACCCTCTCAAAATCGGCGCGCACGGTTTCGCGATTCAGTATCATTTTGGGTTTGAACTGGTGCACGACAAGCATGCGGACACCCGGAAGATTCTCGGATTCCAGGTACTCTTCCATGAGTTTTTGGGCATTGTTCAATTCCGCCGCGCTTATCGAGCCAATCTCTTTCATGGGCTTCAAAGTGCGCCATTCAGGATCCAGGGCCAGGTGGACATTGGGGTATTTAAGGTAGGGAAACATGGATTTAATGGAATCCTCGACGGTGTATCTTCCAATTTGATGATCCAGGAACACCAGCCAGCCCTTTTCGGCGGCAAAAATTATATATTCCTCTATTATTTTTGACGATAGCCTGCCTATCTCCCCTTCGGGCCAGCAGGTTCCGAATATTATGTAAAATGCCGGTATCACACCCATCTCGCCGTTGGCTTTGTCATAAAGCCTGCCGTAACCTTCCAGCAGCGGCGCAATCTGTTCTTTTGTATACTCCCCGAGAATTCCCATCCTCGTGGCTCCCGGCTTGCCATAAAAGGCAAGAATCTGGTTTTGCGCAGGAAGCGGGGGAACAGAGCTCGCCGGGTAACCGGAGGCTCCCGGCTGCGGCTCGGCAGAAGGCAGCGAAGGCGCTTTCGAGGCCTCAAACTCAGCCTCGGCTTTTGCTTCTATCTCACGCCGGGCAGAGGGGCCGTACAGAGGCGGCAAAACAAGCTCGCCAGGCTTAGTCCCCCGGGTATCCAGGCTCAAGCTCGCCTCCACAACCGGCACGTCAACCATCCGCTTGGTACTCGCCGCGGTAAACCGTCCCGAAGCGCCTCCGCTTAGCAGGGTGACTACCGCAGGTACACAAGCGGAAATAAGGCCTAGCACCATTATCGCCAGCATGATGGTTCTCAAAATTCCTTTAACGGGCATAAACAATCCTTGCGCGCAAAATTATAATTTCAGTAGACCCAGGTTCGCGATAGAGACTTCGCCTACCCCTTTGCCTATCGGAATATAATCCTCCGTCCTTAACAGGGTGTTGAAAATCCTCGGATGAGGATTTTCAACACTTCCAAAATGTAACATTACCGTAGCATTTGTAATCAAATGCGAGGAATGTTTAAGGCTGTAGGAAAAACAACAAGCTTTTTCAACAGCCTGTTAAGCATCCTGTGTCCGCCCGCTTGCCCGCATTCGGGCTTAGCGTGTACTATAAGACATAATGCAATCATGGAAGCGTTCCTTCAACGCAATCTGGATCGCCGAATTCATAGCGATAGCGGGGTTTGCCACCAGTCAGCCGGTTATTCCCCTGTTTATAAAAGAGCTTGGCGTCAGCTCTACCGCATCACTCAACATGTGGACCGGCCTTACCAACACCTGCGCAGCCCTGGCAATGATGATTTTCGCACCTGTCTGGGGCGCAATCGCCGATAGTTATGGACGCAAACTCATGCTGCTTCGCGCGATGATAGGCGGTGCGGTCCTGGTAGGCCTGATGGCCCTGGCCACGGCGCCCTGGCAGGTGCTCGTACTACGCACGCTGCAGGGCATGGTAACGGGCACCGTTGCGGCTGCCACCGTGCTTACCGCCGCGAGCGTCCCGCTGGCCGAGGTAGGATACCGGCTGGGCCTCATACAGATGGCCGTATACCTGGGCAACTCGCTGGGACCGCTTATGGGCGGCACGCTATCCGACACGCTGGGCATTCGGGTAAATTTTTTGGCTACCAGCGCGCTCCTGGTTTTCGCCGCCCTCATCGTAACCCGTAACGTTCGGGAAGATTTTACGGCAAAACCCAGAACAGCTTCCATCCTTAAAAATGCCATCCCCGACTTTAGCCCGCTAAAAAAAGTGCCGGCTCTCGCTTCCCTGATGGGAGCCATGTTCGCCGTTCAGTTCGCCAATGCCGTCGTGGGACCTATGATGCCGCTGTTCATAATGAAGCTAAACCAGGCAAGCAGGGCCATCGGTTCCGTGTCGGGGTTGATTATAGCGGCAGGTTCCTTTTCAGGCGCGCTTGCGGCAGGGCTCATCGGCAAAGTTTCGGGCAGGCTCGGCTATGACAGGACACTTATTTTCTGTCTGGCGGGCGCATTCTGCTTTTACCTGCCTCAGGGCTTCGTTAACGCGCCATGGCAGCTGTTCGTTCTTCGTTTGGGCAGCGGCTTCTTTCTGGGCGGCACCATGCCCAGCGTCAACGCGCTCATCGCAAAGCTCTGCCAAAAAGACAGACAGGGCTCCACCTACGGTCTATCCTCGTCGATTTCCAGCGCCGGCATGGCTTTAGGCCCGGCGCTCGGTTCTACCGTGGCCACCGTGGCCGGATACCCGGCAGTGTTTTTCCTAACCAGCGGGATACTGGCTTGTACCGGAATCGCCGTTGCCCGCTCCGTCCGCAGAAAAAAAAATGCGGCCATGGAACCATCGAATTGCGCCGATGTGGAGGCAAGCATACATGAGGATATCTGAAAAAATTCTCCTGGCGATTCTACTCGCTGCGCTAACCGTCGTGATAAGCGGCACGGTTTTTGGCCTTAGTACGGGTTCGAGGTCGCTTAAACTCAAGCGGGAGGCAATACTGGAAAAAATTCAGGCAGCCGGGCTGGCGGGAGCTCCCGGAATCACTATTTTCGAAGGTATCGGCAAAATTCGCGCACATAGCGCCGATACCCGGCCCGTGCTTATCGCAGCCCAAATCGTAATTCCCTATGACCAGGGTGACAGAGCGCTTCGCGAGGAGCTTTTTTCCAAAAAAGACAAGCTCCGCAAGGCAGCCATAGATTATTTTACGGGCAAACGCGCCGCGGAGCTGCTGCCGGCTTCCGAAAACGCCATAAAAGCCGGCTTGCGGGACAGCATCAACGCCCAACTCTCGCTTGGAAAAATCAGCGAGCTCTACCTGCCGCAATTCGACATCATCCCTTGATGCGGCACGGTTTCTGTACTATAACCAGATCATGACTATAGAAGCGCTCACGCTCTGCGATTTTGCCCAGGACACTTTCGGAAAACTAACGATACTCGGCGCATTCGACGCGATAACCGTACGCGAGTTTCCCGCTGCCCACCCGCTTATGTCCATCGCGGCCCGCGTACGCTTTGCCGTATACGAACTGGGAGAGCACCAGATTCGCCTTGAGATTAAAAATTCAGAGGGAACGGATCTTGCTCCTCCGCTGGACGGGCAGATCAACGTAAACGGCATTGGCGGCGATTCGGCATGTACCAATCTTACCTTAAACCTTATGAACATTCAGCTGCTGGGCGAAACAAGCTGGCGCATAACCTTGTCCATAGATGGCCAGGAACGGGCACACATTCCACTTTTTATACGCAAGGCAAATCCGCCGCAGGCATAAAAATTGTGGATTCCTTATACACAATCAATTACAAAAATCCTCATCCCTGTTTCAAAATAACACAGCGGAGCTTATTTCTGAAGCATGCATTGTGTTACTTTTCTACACAGGCACCTGTATCATAATTACACAATCCGAGTAATTTGTAAACGTTGCTTCCCCTGTTCAGGTTCTCCAAAAACAAGAAAATTGTTAATTCATTTGTAGGCAACCAATTAAGACCTATAAAATAAATTTACAAAACTTAAGCTATGTTTGGCACGATTCTTGCTTTAATAAAGGCGGATACGGCAACAGGCATTCGCCAAGCTCCGTACCAAAAGACAGGTATACAGTGGGAGGCTATCATGAGAACAATTTTCAATTGCGCACCGGACAACGTTATTTCCGCTCTGGGCGACTGGGACAAACTGATGGGAGAGTTTTTTGGCAGCGGCCCGAACATGGATCACCATGGATACCCGCGCGTAGACATCCGAGAGGAAAAAGACCGTTACGTGCTGGAGGCTGAACTCCCGGGCATGGGCGAAAAAGACGTGGAGATAAAGCTCCGCGACAGCGTGCTTACCCTGGAATCCGCAAAAACAGAAAACGAGGAAAAAAGCGAGGAGCTCTGGCTGATCCGCGAGCGGAAAGCCAAGGGTTTCCGCCGGGCGTTTACGCTCCCGCGCAACATCGAAAGCGAAGCCATCGCGGCCTCGTTCAAGGACGGGCTCCTTACCATCAGCCTGCCCAAGAGCCCCCAGGCACAGGAAAAGACAATAAATATTAACCGCGTCTAAACCGCAGGTCTCCGGGCAAGAAAGCGGCTGCGAAAAAAAGCAGCCGCTTTCTTCTACTCGCTCTCCTCGATCGAACCCAGGATACTACCCAGATAGCCGTCCTCGGCAAGGTCTTCCTGATTCTGGCTCAGGGCAACGAATGCCCAGATTTGACCACTGGAATGCACCAGCTTAAAATAGCCGTAGCCGGCATCGTTGTCTATCACGAAAGAATGCATATAGGTGTAATAATACGGATGCGCCTCGGTTTCCACGTAATCACCCCCGATGCGCGCGTTTATTTTCATGCCTTTTTCAACAAGAATCTTCTGGAACGCCGCCGCGGCCTTCTTAAAAATAGCCGCTGCCTGGGTATCCGGATTTTCTCCTTTTACCAGGGTATAGGCTTTCATAATCAGGATGCCCGAGCTGGTCTCCGGATCGCTTACCATGAGGACCCCGTCCTCCGCTTCCTGCGTCTCGAACCAGGAAGGATAGTAAAAGCTCAGCGGTACCGATTCGAGCTGCCAGAACGAGAATTCCCCGTCGTCTTCGCCTGAATAATCTCCATCGCCCTCATCCTCGTAACCGTCCCCGGAAAAAGTCAGGAGTCCGCCCAGTTCCTCGTCGAAATAATTATTCGCCACCGTACAGTCAAAAAAATAAGGGTAGGCTTCATCTCCGGACAGCGAATCGATCTCGTTGTCCGCAATCGTGCAATACTCGAAACCCCAGTCCCCGGTTCCTTCCCCGGAATACAGGAAAGCATCTCCCTTGTTTTCGCTAATCTCGCAGGAACTGAAATAAACGCCCTGGGAATTGATTACTGCCAGCAGCGGATACGATCCTGTATTCCTAACGATACTGCATTCCGTAAAATCAACCGAAGTACTATCTTCTATTGTAATCGCTCCTGCCGTGCATTCCCGGATTGTAGTCGTATCCACCGAAACGGTGCTGCAAGCCCTTAGTTCCAAGCCGAGGGCTCCACTGCCGTACAGATCGCAGCCGCTGAGGACAATATCGTTTACGGAAGAAAAAGACAGGACGCCAGCCGAACATGGACCTTCGGCCTTATGCCCCATGGTCAAATTCTCAAGGGCGATGGTATCGCCGCCTTCAAAATTCAGGACACGCGCATAAGCGGATGCCGAAACTATTTCCGCGACGCCGCTTTGTCCCTGGCGCCTGATGGTTAATCCGCTTACATTTTTTATAAGCAGTTCTTTGTGTCCCGAGCCAACATCGACCCAGGAAACCGAATTGCTTTTTACGGCATACGCATCTTTGAGCGAATACCGTCCCGGCGCAAGCTCGATTATCTTGTTTGACCCAAGAGCGCGAACGAATTCCGCTGCGCTTTTTACCCGTACAGTCTGCTGCGCGCTTAAATTCGCCATGGCGCAACACATAAAAACCATTGCCGAAAAAACTATTTTACGCATTTGCTCTCCTTGTTGGTACACTGCTGATGAAGGTGGTAAAAAAACAGCCGGGCTCCCGAGGCGCATGTCCGATTAACCGTTTTTATAATTGTAGTACAGATTGCTGCCCTTGTCCACGCATGGAGATTTTGAATAAAATTGCGATTAATTGCCTAAAGAGCGAGATACCGGAGCTCCCACGCCTCCAGAAAACAATAGCTGCTCAAAAAAGCCCCTTGTATCTTTCCCGATACGCGCATAAAATAGCCTAACTTAAGTTCCATAAGGAGGAACCATGAAACGTGTATTACCAGCTCTATTTATGATCATTCTGGCAGCGAGCCTTTTCGTTGCCTGCGGTGCAAGCGGTGCAGCTAAAGGTGCCGAGCTTATCATCAACAACGGTGCAGAACCTGCATCCCTTGATCCTTCCAAGATTTCCGGCGTTCTTGAAGCCAGGCTTGTCGCAGCCCTTTTTGAAGGACTCGTCGAGTATGACCCGCAAACCTCGCTTGCCATCCCCGGCGTAGCCGAGAGCTGGACAACCAGCGCAGACGGCAAAACCATTACCTTCAAGCTCCGCAAGTGCCAATGGTCAGACGGCACTCCCATCACCGCCCAGACCGTAGTGGACAGCTGGCTCCGCACGCTCGACCCGGCCACCGGTTCCGAGTACGCGTTCATGCAGACCATGGTAGTAAAAGGCGCAGCCGATTTCAACGCAGGCAAAGGCGCCAAGGAAGCCGTCGGAATCAAGGCCGTCGATGCCAAGACGTTCCAGGTCGAGCTTATGGGTCCCACTGCTTATGCGGTCGACATGATGGCTCACCACGCTTTCGCCATCCTCCCCACCCATGCCATAACCAAGTTCGGCGAAGACTGGATCAAACCCGGAAACTTCGTGGGCAACGGCCCTTTCACACTGTCAGAGTGGAAGCCCCAGGAATCTATCGTGTTGCTTCCCAACACAAAATACTGGGATGCCAAGACGGTAAAGCTCTCCAAAGTTACCTTCCTCCCCATCGAAGACAACCTGACCGCCTACAACAAGTTCAAAAATGGCGAGCTTGACTGGGCAACCGCCGTTCCCCTCGACCTCATCGACGAGATCAAACTCCGCCCCGACTATCAGGTGGGACCTCAGGTCGCAACCTATTTCTATCTGTTCAACATGACCCGCAAGCCCTTTGACAATGTTCTCGTCCGCAAGGCGTTCAACATGTCCATCGACAAGCAGGAACTCGTGAACAAGATCACCAAGGGCGGCCAGATTGCCACAGCCGCCATGGTTCCTCCGATGGCCGGATACACCCCCTCCACCGGCAACGGCTACAACCTCGAAGAAGCAAAAAAACTTCTCGCCGAGGCCGGCTACCCCGACGGTAAAGGCTTCCCCAAGGTTACCCTGCTTTACAACACCAGCGAAGGCCACAAGAAAATCGCGGAGTGGGCACAGGAATCCTGGAAGAAGAACCTCGGCGTAGAAGTAGTCCTGAAGAACGAAGAGTGGAAAACCTACCTCGATACCAAGCAGGTTTCGCATGATTTCCAATTCGCCCGAGCCGGTTGGGTTGGCGATTATCTCGATCCCAATACTTTCCTTGACATGTTCGTAACAGGCGGCGGTCTCAATGACGGCCTCTATAATAACACCGAGTACGATACCCTGATAACCAAGGCAGCTGGCATGCCGGCCGGTCCCGAGCGCATGGCCGCCCTCCAGAAGGCCGAAGAGCTTCTCGTGACTGTCGACCAGCACGTAGCTCCTTTCTACCACTATGTCAACCAGGATCTTATCGACACCAACATTTGGGGCGGCTGGTATTCCAACCCCCTGGGTAACCACAACTTGAAATTCGTTTTCAAGAAATAAGCAAACGCGCCATGGCCCCTGCTATCAGGGTCCATGGAAACGATTCTTAAAAAAGAAGCTGCCATTTCGGCAGCTTCTTTTTTTATCGTTACCGCCAAAATCCTTTTCTCCGCATTTCAACTAATGAAAAACCATTTTATTTTTATCATTTTCTCTAAAAATGCTGGATTTATATAAGGAAGACGTGTATACTCGTGGCTTCTATTTTGCACCCTACGGCTACAGTGTAGCTATTCCGCAACAGAAATCCACTACAAGAGAGGTTACGATGTCCAGATTCATAATCAGAAGACTTTTAAGCGTAATACCGACGTTTTTCGTTATTGTTACGTTCTGTTTTTTTCTGGTAAGACTCGCTCCCGGAGGCCCATTTTCCGGTGAAAAAAAACTGCCCCCCGAAATCATGCAAAATATCCTGAAGAAGTACCACATGGACGAGTCTCTGCCCAAGCAATACATACGCTACATGTCCGATGTACTGCTGCGCTTTGACCTTGGCCCATCCTTCAAGTACAAGGACCAGACGGTAAACGAACTTATCGGCAAGGCGTTTCCCGTGTCTATCATGCTGGGTACCATTGCCCTGCTCACGGCCCTTGTGTTAGGCACGCTAGCCGGAATTACCTCGGCGCTCAAGCAAAACAAATGGCCGGATTTTATGGCAATGTCCGTTGCCGTTCTGGGTATTTCCATCCCCGCCTTCGTCGTGGGGCCAATTCTAATGCTTGTCTTTGCCCTTACCCTGAAGTGGCTGCCGACATCAGGCTGGCTTTCGAGCCGAGCGGGTGCGGCAACGATCATCCTGCCTGCGATTACCCTTATGTTTCCTCCGTTTGCGTTTATAGCGCGCATGTCCAGAAGCTCGGTAATCGAAGTTCTCAGATCCGATTACGTACGCACCGCCAGGGCCAAGGGGCTCAAGGAATCCGTAGTAATTTTAAAGCACGTGCTCAAGGGAGCGATGCTTCCCGTCGTATCCTATCTTGGCCCCGCCTTCGCGGGCATCATTACCGGATCCGTAGTAGTAGAGCGAATTTTTGTTGTACCGGGTATCGGTAATATCTTTGTGCAATCGGCGTTAAACCGCGATTATACGGTTATTATGGGTGACATCATCGTGTACTCCCTCATCCTCATGGCGGCAAATATCATCGTAGATGTATTCTACGGAATTTTGGATCCGCGCATATCCTATAAATAAGGAGCACAGCACATGGCAAATTCGCTTAAAACCAGCGGCAACGCGGTTAATGAGTTTAACCAATACGTCAAACCGGTTTCATTATGGGTAGACGCATGGAGACGCCTGCGCCGAAACAAAATGGCTGTCTTGGGGATGTGGATAGTCATTATCTACTTATTCCTGACTTTTTTCGCAAGCATACTGCCTTTTTACAGCTACAGAGACCAGGAATTAATGCATGCGAATCTTCCGCCGTCGCTGCGTACCGCGGGCTTCGTTGCGATCGATAAATTGCGAAAAGACGAAGTCAACCTTACCAAAGCCATTGCCGAACGCAGCCGCGACGATCTTAAAAAGGATTTAGAGCGGGTAACTCAGGAAATACAGCAGATTTCCATCGAGCTCAATACAAACCCCGTGCATAACAAGGTTTATATTTTCGGCACCGACTCCCTTGGCCGCGACATGCTGGCCAGAACCATCTACGGCGGGCAGATATCCATCTTAATAGGCATCGTGGGTACATTAACCGCCGGGCTCATCGGCGTGATCATCGGAGCATTGGGCGGCTTCCTCGGGGGCTGGCTCGATAATGCCATCGGCCGCTTCGTGGACCTCATGTACAGCCTTCCCTACATGATCGTCGTTATCGTCATCATGTCCATGCTTCCTTCCGGATCCAACAATAATATCGTCCTATTCGTGGCCATTGCCCTTATCTCCTGGCTAACCATGTCGCGAGTCGTGCGGGGCCAGATAATCAGCCTCAAGAATTTCGAGTTCGTAGAGGCGGCGCGCTCCATGGGAGCCAGTTCCGCCAGGATCATCTTCCAGCACCTGCTGCCCAACACCATGGGCATAATAGTTATATATTCTTCCCTTACCTTTCCCGGCTTTATCATGAACGAAAGCTTCCTGTCGTTCCTGGGACTCGGCGTATCCGCCCCCTACGCATCCTGGGGAACCCTGGTAGCCGACGGCGTTCAGGGCATGCAGGCATATCCCTGGCGATTATTGGTACCCGGCCTCGCGATGACGATTTTCCTGTTCGCGATGAATTTCCTCGGCGACGGTCTGCGGGATGCCCTTGATCCGCAGAGCAAAAACCGAAACTAAGAAATAGGAGACTATCGAATGACTGATGAAGTTATACTGCAGGTCAAAGACCTTAAAACATACTTCAAGCTGGACGACGGCCTCTTAAAGGCAGTCGACGGCGTTACGTTTGACCTTCGCAAAGGTGAAACTCTTGGAATAGTCGGCGAGTCGGGTTCGGGCAAAAGCGTCACAAACCTGGCTATCATGCGGCTGATTCCCACACCGCCCGGGCGCATCGCCGGCGGAGAAGTGCTCTTTCACGGCAATGACGTGCTCAAGATGCCCGAATCGGGCGTGCGCCAATTGCGGGGCAACAAGATTTCCATGATCTTCCAGGATCCGATGACTTCGCTGAATCCCTTCCTCCGAATAAGCACCCAGATGATGGAAACTATAATCCTGCATCAGGGTTTATCCAAGAAGGACGCCAAAAACAAGGCCATCGAGATGCTCAAGCTGGCGGGAATCCCGGCCCCGGAAAAACGAATCGACCAGTACCCGCACCAGTTCTCCGGCGGCATGCGCCAACGCGTCATGATAGCCATGGCCTTGTCGTGCAATCCGGAACTTCTTATAGCCGACGAGCCGACAACGGCCCTGGACGTAACCATCCAGGCTCAGATTCTTGACCTGATCCGCGATCTGTCCGCCAGACTGGGCACCTCCGTAATCCTTATTACCCACTCTCTGGGCGTGGTTGCGGGAATGTGCGACAACATCTGCGTAATGTATGCAGGCAAGGTTGTGGAGCAAGGCAGCGCAGACGAAATTTTCAAGGAACCCAAGCATCCCTATACCCAGGGACTCATCAAAAGCGTTCCCCGCTTGGATAAAATCAGCAATCAAAGACTGTTTTCCATACCCGGCCAGCCGCCCAACGTGATGAACATGCCCGAATGCTGTCCGTTCTTTCCTCGCTGCGAACGGGCCATGGACATCTGCAAGACCAAATACCCCGCCAAAACACTCGTAGGTCCCGGTCACACGGTTTCCTGCTTCTTGTTCGGGGAGGAGAAATAAATGGAACCCAACGAAAACCTGCTTGAGGTACGCGATCTCAAGATGCACTTTCCTTTCAACTCGGGCTATCTATGGACCAAGAAAAAAGGGTTTATTTATGCGGTAGACGGGGTAAATTTCACCATCAAAAAAGGCGAAACCCTTGGTATAGTCGGCGAATCAGGATGCGGAAAATCAACGACGCTCCGGGCGGTCGCTCAGCTGCATCGCCCTACGGCGGGAAGCGTAATACTCAAGGGACAAGATCTGACCAAGCTTGCCCACAACAAACTTATGGACGCACGCAGGCACATGCAGATCGTATTCCAGGACCCGTATGCCTCCCTGAACCCGCGCATGACAACTACCAATATCATTTCCGAGCCTATGACTATTTTTAATAAAGCCGGACTCCTTACCATGACCAAGACCGAAATCAACGAACGGGTCGAGCAGCTCATGGAACGCGTAGGGCTTTCCCGCTATTTCAAGAACCGATATCCCCATGAATTCTCCGGCGGCCAGAGGCAGCGCATCGGCATCGCGCGCGCACTTGCTCTTAAGCCCGACCTGATGCTTTGCGACGAGCCTGTTTCCGCTCTGGATGTTTCGATACAGTCGCAGATACTCAATCTATTCAAGGACCTGCAGGAAGAATTCGGCCTTACGTATATGTTTATCGCGCACGACCTGGCCGTTATCCAGTATATTTCGACGCGCATCGCCGTGATGTACCTCGGGGTTATCGTGGAAATATCGGATTCAGCCGAGTTGTACAAGAAGCCGCTGCACCCGTATACGCAGGCGCTGCTTTCCGCAGCTCCGATACCGGATCCTGCCATCGAACGCCAGCGAAAGCGAATCATGCTTACCGGTGACGTTCCATCACCGGACAAAAAGCGCACCGGCTGCTACTTCTACGACCGCTGTTCGCAGAAAATGGATAAATGCAAGAACTCCATCCCCACCCTCAAAGAAGCAGGCCCCGGACACCAGGTCGCCTGCTATTTGTACCACGACCCCACCTGATCGGGACTCTGTTTCCGCAAGGTAAAAAAACCGTTCCGCATCGCGGAACGGTTTTTTTTATCGGGTAATCTTTCTTGCCTCTATGTAGAAGCGTTTCTCGGGCGCCTCTCCCATGGAGAACGTTTTGCGGGGCATCGCGCCGTCGCGTATTACCGTGGCAAAGAACGAGCTCTTGTCGATCGGTGGCAGGTAGAGTCCGAAGTTTCCCGGTTTTTTGGCAAGTGTCTCGAGGCTTTCCGTGCCGTGTATGTAATCGATAACCGTCGCGGCATGCACCTTGAGATGCGCATCCAGGACTTCCTGTATGGTGCCGGCAGCCAGGTTGGCCTTGGGATTCCTGAAGCGCACAAGACCCGCTCCGGTGGCGGAAATATATGCAAATCGATGCTCCGCACCCGCCGGTTCCATGGAATCCCCATCGGTCTTCCTGACGGCATCGGCCCAGGCCATGGGTTCTAGCACGGCTCCGGCGGCGATTAATTGCGCCAGGAGGGCTTTTTCGTCGGCCTTGAACAATACCCGGTGGATGGGGTGGAAGGGCAGGCCTTCATCGTAGATATTTACCAGCTCCACGAGAGCGTGCCGAGCCGGGTGGCTCATTATATTTTTATCACCGGCATTGGCGCTCTTTATTTCCTCCCACACGGCCTTGGCGGTGGCCAGGGAGTGGTTGCCGTCGCCCACGGCGAACAGCAGAACGTCCGGGGACTTGTACCGGGCTTCATAGGCTTTTATGTCGGCGAGCGCCTCAAGCGCCTTGGCTACGGCTTCCAGGTCGGCCTCGTCCGTAACATGCACCCCTTTGATGCTGCCTGAGTCCTTCATGAGCTTGAAGTCGTAAAGTTTGGGCAAGCCGGCCATCCTGGCATGGAGCGGTTCGATTACGGTGCGTCCTGGATCGTCGATCAAAAGCATTATATGCGGTAATTCCAGCGGCGCTCCACGCCGGATTTCCATGCGGGGCGGCAATCGCTCCACGATGGTTCCTTCGGTGGGTCGAATCTTGCTGGTAACGCCTTTCCCATAGCGGTAGGCTTCAAGATCCACCGTCAGAAGCAGGCCTATTCGAGGGTGCTTCTCGAAGGGCGTATAGCGTTCAACAAGAACGAAACCCGGAGCCTGCTTCCTGATGACGCCTGAATCCAGATAGTCTTTCATGGACTTCTGGATGCGCTTGACGCGCTCCGCCTTGTCAGCTTCCTCGAGATAGCACTCGGGGAAGATAACATTGAGCGTAGTGGGGTCTTTGCCGGTAATCCTGGCTACATCTTCCCAATATTCCTGCTCGCTGGAATATTGATCGCAGGCAACCACGGCCCACTTGGAATGATCGGTTTTAGGAGAGGGAAGGTAGACTTCGGGGACGGAGACGCCAAGCGCGGCGAATCTATCGTGCAGGCTGGACATAGTTTCTGCTCCTTATGGGGTTTTTGATGGCAGACCTCTCAAAACAGAAGTTTTTAGACATTCCCTTCTATCTTGGGGAGGACAGTATGAAGAATTATGTAAAAAAATTCAAACCGTCAGAAGGGTTCGAAACGCTGAACTTCAAACCAATATTGCCTGGACTCTTCCTGGATTTTTAAAAGTTCATCGTAGTGGGAGTTTTCCCAATCAGCCATGATGTGGAAAAATTGCCTCAGTTCATCATGAACGGTAGATTCTGCCGAGTCCATATAATGCCTCATGGAGCTGGCCTCGAGCAGGACTCCCGTGGCAATAGCCGTAGTAAGATACTGGTCCGTAGCAACGCGCCGCAAAAATTCCTCGCTTAAAATCGGGCTGTCCGGCTTGTCGGACTTCTCCAGCGCGATGTTTTTAAAGGAGGCAGAAGATTCGCCTTTGTTAAGCCTCGAATAATACTCAAGGAGCCAGTTAAAATGCTTTTTTTCCTCGGCTGCACGGTCCAGAAAAAAAGCCTTGACTTCTCCTTGCGCCCTGCTGGCGGCTTCCATATATACGGTTATGCTATCGCGCTCACCTTTGAGGCCCGCTTTTACTGCTTCGAGCAATGATGTCTGTGGCATACTTCCTCCTGTACCCCATAAATATACTCAAACGAAAGCTATAATCAAGGCCTCTTTTCTCCCTTCTCTTTACTAAGGACGGTTTGAACCGCTATTATAGGCATTATGAACGTAAGTAAGCAACTCGCGATAATTTTAGCTATAATAACGGCCTTAATCTGGGGATTAACGTTTCTTATCATCAAGTCGGCCATGGTGGTACTTGGCCCGATGAGCCTGGGTTTGGCCCGCTTTGCCATAGCCAGCTGCCTGCTGCTTATCCCATTTTTACTAAAAAAAAATTGGCCATCGCTAAAGGCACGCGATTTACCCGCCATGGCCGGAGCGGGCCTTATCGGTGTAACGCTTTATTTTTTGGGCGAAAACAACGGCATCAAGCTTCTAAGCGCATCGGAATCCTCCATAATAATCGGGACAATTCCCGTTCTTACCGTGCTAACCGAACGAATATTCCTCAAAGTGCGTCTTTCACGCGCGCAATATACCGGTGCGGCCATGTCTGCCATCGGGGTAAGCGTAATTGTAATGGAATCGCTTAAGCTGAGCGCAAATCCTATAGGCTACCTGTTTATGGCGCTTGCCGCCTTTGCATGGGTTGTTTACGGTTTCATGACAAAAAAGCTTGCGGGAAAATATACCCGCATGGAGATTACCTTTTGGCAGAGCCTATTCGGCGGAATCGGCTTTATTCCCTTTGTGTTTTTCGAGAAACTTGACTGGTCCATGGTAAATACATCCATCGTGCTGCAGGTACTATACCTGGCAGTACTGGGATCGGCCGTGGGATATTTCTTCTATATTACGAGCCTGGATGTTCTAGGCACGAGCGTCGCAAGCGTGTTTATCAATTTGATACCGGTGGTATCGGTAATAGCGTCGTTTTTTATACTAAAAGAACGGCTTACTATGTTTCAGATACTCGGGGGAATCATCACGATTGCCGGCGTATACCTGGCCAATAGAGTGCGCAGGCAAAAAACCTCAGTAACCGTCTGACATGGTTTTATTGACATCGCGCTGGTAGAGTTCCTGATACAGGAGGCTGCGGTCGCGGAGTTTCTCTTTTATTGCCTGTTGGAACGGAATGAGCCGCCAGAATATGCTGCGGACTTCCTTGTCCAGCTTTTGAATGCCTTCCGATTCCTTGGTAACCCAGGAAATATAATCCTGGATAAAATATTCTTTTACGTCGCCCTTGAGCTTCTGACCTATAAACCACTGGTAATACTGCCCGGTCAGGCCTTCCTGCATCCAGTAATGCGAGGCTTTTTCCTTGGCTCCCTGCCAGCGCATGTCGCCCACCGCGCTTACCAATGCCATCTTGAGGTTTTTAGGATACATGGGAATAGCAAGCCTGGATCGACTGGTATGCCGGTTATAGCGGTCGAAGGGTTCCCAGCAAATACCCGTATCGCCATAGCAGGGCAGCAGAACCACAAAAGGCTCGATACGGTTGAGCATATTCTTGTGCGGCCTGCAATATACCTGCGCGTCGATGCTCTCAAGCCATGTCATGAGATCAATGACGTTTTCGCGGGCACCAAGCTCGCGAAAGCTTAAATGGTAATAATCTTTTATAAGCAGCGGAAAATGGTTACCCTGCCTGCCGACGCACATCTTTACCATCTGGCGTACGGTCTCAAACTCCTGGTTTAATATCTGCAGGTTGGCCTTGGTGGATTCCTCGCCGAGGGATCCCATCTTATCCTTGATCGTATCCACGTCTTTGGATGCATCCTGAAAAGTTTCCGCCGAGTTGACCAGTTCCTTGTCCGCAGAATTGAGGCGGCGGAAAATTTCGGAAATCTCGGTCATGGTTTTTTTCTGGGTTTCCGTATACGGTGAAGGCACATGCAGGAATCCGGGCATGCTTGCATGTTCGCAAATCAGGTCGATTCGCTCCCTGAGCATGCTTTCGAGGCTCTTTCGTTCGTCAGCACGGGCTTTTAGCACAGCCTCGGCGGTGTCGCGCTTTCCTAGCGCTTTTTGCAGCAAATTATTGATGCGCGTGCGTTCGTCGCTTTGGGATGTGCGTACTTCATCGGTTCCACTGGGAGGTATGGATCCAAGGGCTATATAACGCAGCCATTCGTCAAGGTAATATACCGGATCTTTTCTGGTCTTCTTGTAGATTATCTTGCTGAAAATTTCCCGCTGCTCGGGTAAAAGCATCGTTGGCAGGGCCATTCCGAATCTGGCAAACAGCTGCTTAGCCTGAATCGGGGTGGCGGATACCAGCCTTGGAACCATTCTAGAAAATAGATTCCAGAAGGTAACGGCGACTTGCTGCCGAAAAAGGCTTCTGTCCTTGGGATCGGTCGCGGAAAGAAACTTTTTAAGGGTTTCGTGAAAGCGCTGCGCTTCATCGCCCTCGTTAGCCAGGGCTTTCTGGTAATATTGCGGGTCCTCGTAGAATATATTGGGGGCCGATTCCTGAAAGTCGGCGATAGGATCGAAGGCTTTTTTGGTCAGGTCGATATTGAACTCACCCCGCTGGTGAACCTCGCCTGAAACATTCATGTCGCCAAATAAGGTCTCGAAGCTGGGTCCGCGCAAACCAGCCTGAAGGCCGTCCGCGGATTTTGGTGGAATTTTTGAACCGGCTTTAGGCGTATACTCTTCGATACCACCTAACAAGGCCGCTATTTCCGGATCTATTTCGTCTGCCATAGGTACTCTTATTTTAGTACAGCCATGAAAAAATAACAAGTTTAAATTGTCTGGAAGGCAGAGTGGAGACAGATGCGGAAAATCACCCTGAATCCGGTGCCTGCCGCCCATCATCAAAGATGAAGGCATCAGGCACCGGATTTAGGAAAGGTAGGAAGGCCCTGAAAACCCGGGAATAAAGCAATTTCTGCTACTTTATGCTCAGGATTTCCTTGTAATTTTTCATAAAAAATCCGCTTTCGCTCTGAATATACAAGGCGGAAGCCTCTGCCCTGGCCAACTGCTTCTCGATAAAGGTTTCGGCAAGCAATATTTTACGCTCCGAGTGCCGTGCATCGCGAAGGAACAGCCAGGCTATGATTATATCGGTAGTCATCTCCACCAGGCGCCGTGCATGGAAGCTGGCCACTTCTTCGCTGGCTGCCTCTTTAACGAACAGAATGGATTTTTCCAGCTGCATGCGCATTTTTTCGATGCCTTTTATCAAGTGAACAGGGGTGTTGGACCAATCCTCGGAGGCGTACTCGTCCATGATTCCCGCAGCCACGCCTGACATGACGCTGCCGATAGCCGCCACCACCTGAAGCTGCGTGGTGCCTTCGTATATGTTTGTGATGCGCGCGTCGCGATAGTGGCGCTCCACGTTGAAATCCTTCATGAAACCTGTGCCGCCGTGAATCTGTATGGCGTCATAAGTAACCTTGTTGGCCATTTCGGTGCTGTAAGCCTTTACCATAGGGGTAAACAGCGCGGCAAGACGATTATATTTTTTTATATCCGTTTTGAGCTCGTCGGAACGCTCGGGATGATGCTCGAGCACGCGCTCCATGCCTTCCTTGAGGTCCACGATGCGGGAAGTCTCGTACAGCAGCGTTCGCGCCGCCTCGATGAATATTCTCATATCGCCGAGCATTTCGTAGACGGCGGGAAAGTTTATGATGGACTTGCCGAACTGTTCGCGCTCGCTGGCGTACTTGAGCGCCTCGCGATAGGCGGCCTCGGCGATTCCGACGCCCTGCGAGGCCACCGATAGACGCGCGGAGTTCATGAGCCACATGGTGTACTTGGAAAGGCCTCGTCCGCGCTCGCCGACAAGTTCCGCCGGCGCGTCGTTGAACTGCATCTCGCAGGTGGGAGACCCGTGAATGCCGAGTTTTTCCTCCACGCGGCGAAGTCTCGTGCGCTTGTCGCGCTCGTAGAGGAACATGGAAAGGCCGCGCGCGCCTTCGCGATCCTCGCTGCGCGCCAGCACCAGGCCGATCTTACCG
Organism: Spirochaetota bacterium; assembly: GCA_031402655.1. Taxonomy (GTDB): domain Bacteria; phylum Spirochaetota; class Spirochaetia; order Treponematales; family UBA12059; genus JANNSO01. Next base: position 99,722 of record JANNSO010000038.1, read on the forward strand.
CAGCCGTTGGTAATGAAGCGCTTGACGCCGTTTAAGAGCCACTTGCCATCGGGTCCCAGGGTAGCCTTAAGCGTTACCGCCTGCAGGTCCGAGCCTGCATCGGGTTCGGTAAGAATCATGGCGGAACCCTCAGCACCGGCCGCAAGAATCGGGATGATGCGGGCTTTCTGCTCTTCGCTGCCGAAGCGCTCCAGGGTCTCGCCGATATCCTGCTGCAGGCCCAGGTTCAGGAACGACGCGTCGCCGCGGGAGAAAATCTCGCCGCACATGGTCATGATGGTAAGCGGAATATTGAGTCCGTCATACTTGCGCGCGAAGGTCATGCCGGTAAGCTCGGCCTTGCGCATCATTTCCCAGGCTTTCGCGGTGGAGGGGGCAAACACGACTTCGCCGTCTTTCAGGTGCACGCCCGTGGCGTCCACTTCGGCGGCAAATGGCGCCATGTACTCGGCGGCGATCTGCCCCACGATTTCCAGGGTGCGCATGTAGTTGTCCTTGGCGTCGGCGACGTCCTTGGGAGCATGAGCATAGGTCCCCGCCTCGGCGAAATCGTCCTCGTACAGCTTGACGATGCGGTCAAGGTCCATGGTCTTCAGGTGAAAGAGGAGATCCTCGTTGTCGTTAAGAAAATTTTCCATGATCTTCCTCCTTATGCCTTGTTCTTGTAAGCTTTTATAAAAGCGGGAATAACGTCCTTGATGTCGCCCACGATGCCGTAGTGCGCTATCTGAAAGATGGGCGCGTGCGGATCGGTGTTGATGGCGATGATGCGCGACGATTCGGCCATACCGGCTCGGTGCTGGATGGAGCCCGAAATCCCGCAGGCTATGTACAGTTTGGGACGCACGGTGGTGCCCGTCTGCCCTACCTGATGGGCTTTGTCCACCCAGCCGGCGTCCACCGCCGGTCGGCTGGCTCCCACTTCGGCGCCGAGCGCCTGTGCCAGCTTGACGATAAGCGCAAAGTTTTCTTTACTTCCCGCCCCTACCCCGCCGGACACGATTATCTGCGCGCCTTTGAGGTTTGCCGTCTTGGCTTCCTTGACGCATTCCAGTATCTCGGACAAAAGCAGGTCCGCGCCTATCTCGGTCTTGATCTCCACGATCTCGCCCTTGTAAGCCGGGCGCTGCGGGCTAAGCTTCATGACGCCTTCGCGCACGGTGGCCATCTGAGGTTTTTTTTCGGGCGAGACGATGGTGGCAATGATGTTTCCGCCAAACGCGGGTCGGATCTGATACAGAATATCCTTGAACATCGTGCCCGATAGCTCGTGGTCGCCTATCTGCAGGTCGGTGCAGTCGGCCGTTAAGCCCACCTTGAGGGCGCTCGCGATGCGCGGACCCAGGTCGCGGCCCGTGGTGGTGGCTCCGTACAGAACGATTTGCGGTTCGCGATCCTTGATGACGTCGACCATCACCTTGGTGTATGGCAGCGGCGCATAATGGGCAAGTTTTTCGTGGCTTACGCAGTTTACCTGGTCCACGCCGTAGGGAACCAGGCGGTCGGCCTGCTGCCTCATGTCCGCGCCCAGTATCGTAGCCTCGACGCTTACGCCCAGCCTGTCCGCCAGTTCGCGGGCCTTGCACACCAATTCTATGCTTACGTCGGCAATCACCCCGTCATCCTGCTGGATGAACACCATGACGTTATTTTTAGTCTTCATGCGGTCCTCCTGTCAGCCTATCGTGTGGTCGGCTATAAGTTCGTGGACGAGGTGGCCGATGCCTTCCTCGGTGTTGTCGATCATGCGGATATCCTGCGCGCTAAGCACCACCGAGTCTATCTTCTTGACTTTGGTGGGCGAGCCGGCAAGGCCGCAGGCCTGGGGGTCTGCCTTGATGGCCACTATGTCCCACAGGGCAATAATCTCGTCGTCCCTGCAGGCGCTGGTGCTCATATAGCACTCGTCGTAGCTGGCTTCGTTCGTGGCGGTGGCCGTGGCGTTCTTGTAGGCCATGACGCGG
>JANNSO010000039.1:0-40278 GCA_031402655.1 Spirochaetota bacterium
ACCACGTCCATGCCCACGCCACGGCCGGAAACATCGCTGACAGTTTCTGCCGTTGAGAATCCCGGCATGAAAATGATCTACACCGCCAACATAGCTCCTACGAAATACAAGGACGCTGCAGGCAAAGAATCCATGAAACGCGTCCTCAACGTTAAGCTGTATTCCGCAAAAGGTTCCCTGTTCATGCAGGGATGGGACCCCATCTACCCCTATGGTTACAACGACGTATGGGGAAGCGCAATAACCGGACCCACCAGGGATCTTGCCGTAGACCTCAAGCCCAACAGCGGCGCGTATGAGTCTATCCGCTCCACCTGGAAAGACATCAAGACAGACTTCGAGTTCAAGAAAAATGCCGACGGCGTCGAAATCCCCTACGGAAAAATCGCCGTTCCCGCCACTTCCATCGCCTGGGATCCCGTAGCAAAAGTATGGGGACCCGTTACCATGAAGGATCCCATTGATCCGTCTATTACCCGAACGGCTGGAAAAGATCTTTTCGTTACCACCTCTTCCATCAACAACTACAAGTATTCCAAGTGGCATAACGGTGTCATGATCGACCTTTCCGACATCATGTACGCAACCGCTTTTGCCTATGACTGGTCTTACCAGAACACTCCCGAAGACAAAGCCTACGACGAAGACTTCGCCTCCTACCAGGCACCCACGCTCGACAGCGTTGCGGCAGGTATCCAGGCCAACAAAGACGGTTCCTTCACCGCCTACTATAATTACATGAATCCCGTCGATCCCGACCGCGTCGGAGCTACCGGCGTGTTCATTCCCGGCGCTGGCCTTTCCGGCAAGCCCATGCCCTGGGAAGTCACGGAAGCTTTGGTTCGCCTCGTTCTCGAGGGTGGAAAAGACGCCAAGCAATACGCGTTCAACGGCAACAACGAACTGATCACCGAGATCGACGTCCGCCTCCCGCTCATCGTTGAAGACATCAAAATGATGCTCCAGAAGATGATCGACGAGAAGTTCGTGCCCGCAAGCCTCAAAGACTACACGACCGCCGACAAGGCAGTTGCTCGCTACACCGCTACCCTCAAGTTTATCAACACCTACGGCCACGCCCACATCTCCAACGGCCCGTACTTTATTTCCAAGATATCCGGCGAAGACTTTATCGAGCTTACCGCCACTCGCGACGACAGCTATCCGTTTACCGCGGTCGACTGGACCAAACGCTACCTGATGGACGTTTCCACCATCGATAACGACAATCTGCCCGCAGCGGCCAAACGCAGCGCCGACCTCGTAGTTACACTCTCCGCTTCACAGAGGACCTACCCTGCCGACATAGCCGTGGAAGCTACCAACAAGGTTATTCCTACCCTTATACTCATCTCGGCCGACAACAAAGAAGCCAAATTTACCGGTAAATTTGTCAAGGCCGGCGAACTTGTGGTTACCGTTACCGCTGCAGAGCTCGGTAAGCTAGCCGCCGGTGCCTATACTGTAGTTATCCAGACTCAGATAGCCGATGAATCCCCTTCCATCGTTGTAAAGACGATAAACCTCGAGTAATCAAGCAATCATTGCTTCGGAAGGCCAAATGGCCTTCCGGTGGTAAAAAAACAGCACCCCGTTCGGGGTGCTGTTTTTCCACGGTAACCAAACCCTGATCAGGTGGTCCACATGTATTTATTGTATGCCGTAAAGCGAATTCTCCGTAGTGGCGTCATGCTCGTCCTCGTCATGTTTACGCTCGCCTTTATATTCAACAAACAGCTATCCCTGGTAAAAGAATCCGAAATCCTGGAAATGGTCCAGGGTCGCGAAAAAGTCCTACTGCAGAAAACGCCGTCTCTAGGCGGCGATAAGGCTAAAATGGACAAGTGGCGGGAAGAACAAATCGCCTCCCTCATTAGGCAAAACGGTTTGGATAAGCCGTACTTACAGCGTTCGGTGCAAAACTTCGCAAGAGCCATCACCTTTAATTTCGGCAATTCAAAGAACTTTGCGACCGTAAAGGGCGACAAGCGGGTAATTGCAGTGCTTATGGAACGCTTGCCGCGCACAATGCTGCTTTTTACGCTGAATGCAATCCTTGTTATTTTTTTATCTATTTTGCTTGGCATAAAAAAAGCGCAAAAACCCGGCGGAAAACTGGATAAATCCACGACGATTCTCAGCCTGTCGCTCCTCGGAGTGCCTTCCTGGTGGCTGGGCATGATGGTTATACTTATTTTCTCCTACGGCATACAGATAAACGGCCACAGCCTGCTTCCTCCGGGCGGGTTCAGAACCGCCGGAATGGCAGGCACCGTCGGCTATAACGAGTTTTTCGATATACTCAAGCACCTTGTGCTCCCCCTGTTTACCCTGGTTTTTTTGGGAGTATGGAGTTCCGCCTACATCATCCGCAACGTAGTTATAGGCATACTCCAGGAAGACTTCATCATGTCCGCGCGCGCCCGCGGAATACCCGAAAAAAAAATACTCTACAGCCATACTCTGCGCACCGCTTTGCCTCCCGTCTTTACCATGTCCTTTATGGGCATCCTAACTTCATTTCTGGCAGGCTCCATTCTTTTCGAAGGAATCTTCAACTATCAAGGACTCGGTCTTTTATATTGGGAAGCCCTGAATAAAATGGATATCCCCGTGCTTATGGGAGACCTAACCTTGAATACCTTTATTGCCCTTGGCGGATACGTGTTCCTTGATTTGATTTATGGATTCCTCGATCCTCGCATCAAGGTAGGAGGAAAAGCATGAAAAAGAAAATCACATCCGGCGGGCTGGCTGAATTCTGGTCTATCTACAAAAAAGACACGCTGGGGATTATCGGACTGGCTCTGTTGCTGCTCTGTACCGTCATAATTATTTTTGAGCCGGTGCTGTCAAAGTACCCGGAGACGAGCAGCAAATGGAACAATATGCAATATTGGGAAGACAATCCGGTTAACGCTCCTCCTGCCTGGACAAATCTGTTCAGCAAAAAGAAATCGGCGAGTTCCGCCATCATCAAAAATTTCGTAAAAACCGAAACGATGCTGGGGGATAAAAAGGCCGTTAGCTATGCGTTTACCTACAACTATAAATATGACAAAGCACCCCGGGACGTTATTGTCAAAACTACTTCAAAAGGCAGCTTTTTGGTAAACTTCAGGGTTACCCGACCCGACACGCGGGTAATAGAGCTCTTGAATACCAACTTCAGCTCAAGCAATATGCGTTTTTCCATACAGAATGACGCGAAAAGCAAGACAAGCGATTTTATCAGGCAAAATAAATTCGACTCGATCCAGAACATACAGATGTACCTGACAAGCGGCATCGTGGATCCTTCCGAGGTTATTTTCATGGCCGCCAAAAAAAACATGCTTATTGAGCGGCCCGCTCTGAAGGGAAATTACGTATTTGAGGTAAGCGTCGTGGCCCAAAACGCGGAAGCCAGCCTGGATTCCATATATCTGGTGCTTCCCGGCCAGGTGTACGGCGTATTTGGCACGGATAACCAGAAGCATGACATCTGGGCCGGCATTGTAGCGGGCATGAAATGGGCATTCGTCATCGGTTTTTCCATAGCCATCTCGACGGTGCTTATAGGCGTCCTCTATGCCATAATCATGGCGTACTTCGGCGGCGCGGTGGATTCAACGATGAACTTCATCTTTGAATATTTCGTTTCCATACCCCTGCTTCCCCTGGTTATCGTGTTGGGCGCGGTGTACAAAATCAATCTGCCCCTCCTTATAGGAATCATGATTATCTTCAGCTGGACAGGATCCGTAAAAACAGTTCGATCCATGGCGCTTCAGCTCAAGGAAGAAACCTATATCGAGGCCGCGCGCGCTTTGGGAGCCTCCCACTGGCGAATCATATTCAAGCATATGTTCCCGAACCTGATCCTGTACTCGTTTTCGATGATGGCCTTGGCGGCGCCCGGGGCGATTCTTGCGGAAACCGCCTTTAGCATGCTGGGCCTGGGCGACCCCACCCTCTGTACCTTTGGCAAAATACTTAACTCCGCCGGCGCGGGTGCCGCCGCAAACGGCTTATGGTGGCAGGTAATCCCCCCGGGATTGGCCATCGGTGTCATCGGCATGGCATTTGCCTTTATCGGTTTCTCACTTGACAAAATTCTGCAACCCAAACTCCGGACGAGGTAACTCATGGATAAGATACTTGAGGTTAAAAACCTAAAACTGCATTACTTTACGTCTAAAGGAGTCGTTCGCGCCCTTGATGACGTTACCTTCGACTTGTTCAAAGGCGAAACGCTCGGCCTCGTCGGAGAATCCGGTTGCGGAAAAACGACAACCGGAACGGCTCTCCTTAGGATGCCCACTCCGCCGGGTAAATACTGCGGCGGACAGATATTCATGGATGGCAAAGACATCATCCCCATGGAAGAAAAAGATGTCCGCAAGAACATCCGCTGGGAAAAAGTATCCATGGTATTCCAGGGCGCCATGAACTGCCTTACGCCCGTGTATACCATAGGCGAACAGATGATGGAAACGCTGCTGGAACACCGGCAGATGGATAAAGTGCAGGCAGCCGAGCTGATCAGGGAATACCTTGAGCTCGTAGGCCTGTCCGGCGAAGTCATGAAACGCTACCCTCACGAGCTGTCGGGGGGCATGAAGCAGCGCGTGGTAATAGCCACCGCCCTGTTCCTGAAGCCGGACATCGTCATTCTGGACGAACCGACGACCGCGCTGGACGTAATCGTTCAGGCACAGATAATCAACCTGCTCAAACAGCTCAAGAAAACCTTCAACCTTTCCTTTATCTTTATCACGCACGATCTGGCTCTTGAGGCCGAAGTGTGCGACAGGATTTGCGTCATGTATGCGGGCAAGATCGCGGAGCTGGGCACCAACGAGCAGATTTTCGGGAAAAAGGGTCCCATGCATCCCTATACCGAAAGGCTTCTATCCGCCACGCCGCGACTTCATCAAAAAGTAGATAAGCTGGCGTTTATTCCCGGTACTACACCCGATCTCGTTTCGCCGCCACAAGGCTGCCGCTTTAATCCGCGCTGCGACAAAGTGATGGACAGGTGTCGGGAAGAAGAACCGGCAATCCGCGAAATCGAGCCCGGCCACTTTGTTGCTTGCTGGCTCTGCGAGAAGAAGTAACAGGGGGAATCATGGCAGACGATATAATTCTTAAGGTAGAAAACCTTACCAAACACTTTGTTCCTCACCAAGGCTTTATTTCGGCGCTTTTAAGCGGAAAGAAGCCGAAAAAAGTCGTAAAAGCCGTCGATGGAATAAGTTTCGATATTAAGCGAGGCGAAATATTCGGCCTGATAGGCGAATCCGGTTCGGGTAAAACCACCACCGGAAAATTGATCATGAAGCTGATAGAGTCAACTTCGGGCAAGATTGTCTTTAACGGAGAGGATTCCACGAAGCTAAACAAGGAACAGCTGAAATTATACCGCAAAAAGGTACAAATGATTTTTCAGGATCCTTATGCTTCCATGAATCCGCGCTTCAAGATAAAGAATGTCCTTGAAGAACCGCTGCTTATCCACAACAAAAAAAGCACCCCCGAAGAGCGGCAGACCGCAATTATCAAGGCGCTCAACGAAGTAAAATGTACGCCGCCCGAAGAATTTATAGAACGCTTCCCGCACATGCTTTCCGGGGGGCAGCGCCAGCGCATAGCCACTGCGCGCACGCTTATCCTAAACCCGCTCCTGCTCGTAGCCGACGAGCCGGTATCCATGATCGACCTCTCCACCCGCGCCGAAATCCTCCATATGATGCGGGAAGTGCAGCGGGATATGGGTCTGTCGTATTTGTATATCACCCACGATCTCTCCACCGCCCGCTATTTTACGGACAGGATCGCGGTGTTGTACCTGGGCAAGATAGTGGAGATAGGACCCACCGAGGAGCTTATAGACAATCCGATACACCCGTATACCAAGGCATTGATTCAGGCTGTTCCCGAGCCGGAGAGCGGAAACGTGGATACCATCAAGGAGTTGGCGATTTCCGGCGAGATTCCCTCATCGGCAAATATTCCCCGCGGCTGCCGCTTCCATACGCGCTGCCCGCACGCCAAACCGTCCTGTTCGGAACTGCCGGAGCCGCAGCTCATCGACATGGGCAATGGCCATTTCCAGGCATGTTCCCGCTGGGAAGACCTTAAAGGCACAACAGAAAAAAAGAGCGGTGCAGGAAAAAAGAGTAAAAAGTAAGCAGCCGTGGGCAAGCCCATGGTAACGCAAGGGGGGCAGAGCGTCGGCTTTGTCCCCCCTTTTACTATTGACCCCGCCTGCGCAGAAAAGCTAAACTTGGTATCATAAGGCGGGGGAACACACGATTAACGGAAAAGTATTCGCAAGCGCGCTGATTGTGGCAGTGCTGTGGCTTGCCGGCTTTATAGCTGCAGCCGTAGCGCTTACCGACGAAAGGCAAATTCCCAAGCCTGAGACCCAATCGAGCGCCGCGCTTCCTGGTAAAAACCCGGAGCAGAGTCCCGCTATATTATCTTCTAATCTACGCCTTATCTCCCGCTCGCTTGAAGCAGCAGCGCTTCAAGGGCAGCATGAAAAAACAATAAAAGCCCGCTCCCAGGCATGGGTCAGGGAAGTTAAGGCGCTGGGGGGAAACCCTTTAAACGCCATCGGCGAATTGCTTCCGGGAACGCTCTGGTTCCAGGCGCGCCTCATGACGGAGCGCGACGAAAAAACGCTGGCAGAGGAAGCAGGAACAAAAACCGAGTTTTCGAGGCAATATACCGAGATTCAAAATATTCTGCCTTTAGTTCGGCAACAGGCTCCTTTTTTGGAATCCATGCTCAAGACTATCTGGAAAGAAATCGGGCTGCCCGGAGCAAGTCAAAAAGCCTTGGCGCTGCCGCTGGCGAAAAGCGAATACTGGATAGCGTCCAAAAAAGACCTGAGCGCATCGCATCAATATGCCCTGGATATTTTCTTTAAATCCGTAAAAAAATTAGGCGCGGAAGAAACCGGTCCCCAAATCAGGAGCATGAGCCATGGCATCGTCGTATCCGCAGCCAGCGACTGGATTGGCGGAGACAGGCAGTCCAACTATAAAAAAGGCGGGCTTTCTCCAAAGGCGGGCAATGGCGTCATCGTGTTTAGCCCGGACAATGGACGCTACTATGCGTATTTTCACCTTAAAAACGCCATTGTTCATCCGGGTCAAATCGTAAACCCGGGAACAATTCTGGGAAATGGCGGCAATACCGGCATAAACGCCAGAAAAAAGGGCCACGGCAACCATTTGCACATAGAAATTCACGAAACAAACGGCAGCGCATGGGCTTCCTTTTCGATTCGAAGCCTTTTGCTTTCCCTAAAAAATTAGATTTGCCTAATTATCTGAAAAATTCGCGGGAATGCGTTATATTTGATAGGGTCAGCTTTTTACAGGAGGATTACATGAAGAAATTAGTGCTTGCTTTTCTTGCTTGTACAGTAATTGCATCGGCAGCCGCCCAGGATCTTAAAACATTCCAAACGGGTTTTGAGACTTTTTCCTCGGATTTTGCCGCGGTTCTTTCGTATAATGCCACAACGGGAAATATCTGGTCCGATGCATATATCGGCTCTCTGCCCCATTTTGGCGTCGGCGCGTCAGTCGGCATTACCATGGTCCCCGCTGCCAGCGTCGAAGGTCTTTTTACCTCGATGGGAGTTCCGCTTCCCGATCAGCTCAAGGAATATGGCCTACCAATTCCCGCCACTGCCATAACAGCAAAACTGGGCGGGTTTTTTCTTCCTTTTGATATCGGCATAAAGGCGATGATACTTCCGGATGCCTTAAAAAGCATACTGTCTGCCGCAAAAATAACGGCCGACTATACCCTTCTTGGCGCAAGCCTCCGCTACGCCGTGATTAAGGAAAAAGGCCTCGTCCCCGATGTGAGCCTCGGCGCGAGCTACAACCGCCTGACCGGAAGCATCGCGATGCCGCTACCGGTAACACCGCCATCCTTTACGTTTAACCCGGGGTTCGGACCGGATCAAACATTATCGGTGACCGACCCGAGCCTTGAAATGGGATTTACTACGGACAGCTTCGACTTTACCGCACAAGCCTCAAAAAAAATCCTGTTCATAACACCGTATCTCGGTGCTGGCCTCAGCGCAGGTAAATCGGCAGTTACCGGCGGGCTTAACGCAACTATGACCTACGACGATGGCACCGGTCCAGTTACTCTCAATGCAGCCGGAATCGCAGCGCTTAAAGCCGACCTGGTAGCCGCAGGTATTACGATTCCGGAAATTGATGCTACCGGTTTTATGTTCTCCAAAGAAAATGCCGACCCCGTTTTTCGTATGTACGGCGGCTTCTCCCTGGATCTTTTCATCGTGTACCTGGACACCATGATCATGTACGTTCCCGTTACCAAGAGTTTGGGTGCCAACGTAATGCTGCGCCTGCAGTTCTGATAGGCATTCCGCTTTGCAAAGCAGGGGCAAGCCGCACGGCTTGCCCTTTTTATTTTTTTGAATATACTTGCAGCACCATCGTGAGCTTGAAAAGGAATCCGCCATGCATACAGCCCTTAGCGTTTCAGATTTGCCGCAGGCTTTTATCGCCGCCATGCGCGATAAAAAAATAGATATCGCAGCCAGTCTGGACATGCTGAATCGCATCAACGCGGATTCTTATGACGGCAATCTAAGCATCGAAGTACAGGGCGTTCCGCCTGTAGACGGGAAGACAATAATTCCCCTGGGTCCTGTAACCCAATTCAGCTATGACGCAGGTCTGGCAGCCAGCCGATTGCAAGCACTGGGTGTCGATTTGCCTGCTTCGGTAAAATTTAGCGGGGATACGGTATCCTTTCCGGCGGATGCGCTCGAAGAAATCGGAATCCAGCTTTTTTCCGTAAGCGCCTGGGGAGTGCTTAATGGAGGACTCGCTACAAGTTATGCAGACACCAAAAAAAACCTGTCCCTGGGGCAGGAGCTTTTCGATTCCATCAAAGATAATTTCAGGCTCCTTGAGCCCCTTTGCCGAAACAAGCCCAAGGGAATTACTCCTGCCTACATCAACCCCGACGGCAGCGCAGGAGAAAGTTTTCTGTTGCTTAAAATGCGGGCGAGCCTTCTGCAGGCAAAAAAATATATTCAAAAGTACGGAAAACCGCTGCGCCCCATACTGCCCTTTTTTGAGATGACCAGCGAAGGCACGCGCAACGATCTGGCTACAGAATATGCACGCTATTCGCGGCACCCCTTTGTAGCCTCCCTTATTCGGGAAACGGGGACGGATAGCTGTTCCCCAAAGTCGGCCTGCCAAACGCTTTTGGCCGCCCTGACACATTCGGCCGACGGAAAGCCGCGCGGGATTTTCGCGCAGGCTTTTGGCAAGAACGATTCACCTTTGGCATTACCCGGAGGGCACGGGCAGAGTTTTCGCGTGCTTGCGGATATTTACCGGGGCTTGCTGGCGGAAGGCTACCGTTATGCGTACCTGGGCAACGTGGACAATATAGGCTACACGGTCAATGCGGCGGAATTGGCGATTATGGCCATAAGCGGCGCGGAAGCGGGATTCGATTTTGCGTTTCGAACCGCAGTGGACGTAAAAGGCGGAATATTGGTAGTGGACCGGAACGGCAGGAAAACGGTGGCGGATATTGGACAGGCTATAAGCTTTTCCGATGTGGAAAAACTTGAACGAAGCGGCCAAAAAATCCTGTTCAATTGCGCCACGGGCATTTTTGATCTGCAGGCATTGGTTCCAAAACTGGAGGCGATAGCGGAAAATCTGCCCATCAGGATTTCTGACCAGGATAAGGACGCTGGCCGCTACAGCCAGGCAGAGCAGTCCACCTGGGAGGTTATCGGCCTCCTGGAAAACTCAATCGGTTTTGCCGTGGATAAAAGCGAACGCTTTCTGGCGGCCAAGCTTCTTGTCGAGACGATTCTGGCAAGCACGGGGAACTCACTTCCCCCCGCTTTCGCGCCAGTGGCCAAAAACCTCTCGGATGGCTTGTCACGCCTATTGGGCGGGCCATGCGGCCTATCCCTCAAGGAAGGCCGCTGGACCGTCGCTGACTAAAACCCCGTAGCAGGTCAGTCCGGCAGGGCAATCGCAAGAACTTCCTCCATGCGCTCCACCGGATAAAACGTCAAGCCTTTTTTAACATGCTCGGGAATATCCTCAAGGTCTTTCTCGTTTGCCTTGGGTATAATTATTTCCTTTATCTTGTTTCTCTTGGCGGCCACCGTCTTTTCTCGCAGGCCGCCTATCGGTAAAACCTGGCCGGTCAGGGACAGTTCCCCGGTCATTGCCAGGTTTTCTTTGATGCACTTACCGGTAACGAGCGAGATGAGCGCGCTTGCCATGGTAATGCCCGCGCTTGGACCGTCCTTGGGAGTCGCACCTTCCGGAATATGCAGGTGTATCTGCTTCTGCTCGAAATAATCGGCGTTGATCCCGAACTTCTGGGCTGCGTAATGACGAACCCAGGTGTAGGCTATCCCGGTGGATTCCTGCATGACGGAGCCCATTTGACCGCTTATCTTGAAGCCTTCCTTGCCAGGGTTTGCCACCGCTTCGATTATAAGAGTATCACCGCCCATGCTGGTCCAGGCCAGCCCGACGGACATGCCAGGCAGGCTGGCCCTCTTTATTTCGTCGGAATCGAATCGGGGTTTGCCGAGGTATTTTTCAAGGGATGGCTTGTCGACGATTATTTTTTCTTCACGCGCCTTGCCTTCGACCTCGGCCAATACAAGCGCTGCGGCTATTTTCCGGTGTATCTTGTCGAGGAGCATCTCGAAATTGCGGACGCCGGCTTCGCGGGCATAGCCTTCCGCGATGGCGGCCAGCGCGTCCCGAGTATATTTTACCTGGGTCTTCTTCAAGCCGGCCTTCGACAGGCTTTTAGGAACCAGGAAACGCTTGGCGATCTCCATCTTTTCGCTGTCGATGTAACCTGGAATATGGATTATCTCCATGCGGTCCCGGAGCGGCGGCGGTATGGTGTCCAGCGTGTTGGCGGTAACGATGAAGAATACGTTGGAAACATCGAAAGGCAGGTCAAGGTAGTGGTCCCGGAACGCGTGGTTCTGCTCCGGGTCGAGAACCTCCAACATGGCGCTCGACGGATCGCCTTGAAAGCTTGAACCCATCTTGTCTATCTCGTCGATCATGAAAACGGGAGTTCGGCTTTTCGTAATTTTAAGGCCTTGCAGTATTTTCCCCGGCAGCGCGCCTACGTAGGTTCGGCGATGGCCCTTTATTTCCGCCTCGTCCCGCATCCCGCCGACAGAAAAGCGGAAAAACTCCTTGCCCAGCGCCTTGGCTATGGATTTACCGACGCTGGTCTTGCCGACGCCCGGAGGACCGACGAGACACAGTATCGAGCCTTTGGAATCTTTTTTCAGCTTCCTTACGGCGAGGTACTCGATTATCCTGTCCTTTACGTCGTCCAGCCCGTAATGGTCCTCCTCGAGGATTTCCCGGGCGAGCTTGATATCCAGGCTTGCCGCCTTTACATCCTGCCAGGGAAGCGCGCAAATAAGCTCGAGCCAGTTTCGCGTTACTATAAATTCACTTGAATTCGGATCCATGAGCGAGAACTTTTCCAGCTCCTGCTCCACAAGCTCCTTGATTTCGCCCTTGAAAAGAAAAGACTCCGTTTTTTCCTTGAAGCGCTGGTAATCCGAGCTTTTGGCGTCGCTGGGCATGCCAAGCTCCGCCTTTATCGCCTTGAGCTCCTCTTTAAGGAAATATTCCCTCTGGCTTTTATCTATTTTTTCGTTGATTTCGTGCTGTATCCGTTTTTGGATGCGCAGCAGTTCCTGCTCGCGCTTAATGGAAACGAGTACCCGTTCCATGCGCTCGCGGATATCCAGGAGCTCCAAAATCTTCTGCTGCTCGTTTTTGTCGATATTAAGTATGCTGGCGATAAAATCGGCTATTTTTCCGGGGTGGTCGATATTTATCATGTTTAGGCGCATCTCTTCGGAAAACAAGGGATTATTTTCCGAAATTTGCTTCATCTCGGAGAGCAAAGCGCGGGTGAGCGCGATTATCTCGTCGGGTCCCTCGCCCAAATCATCCAAATATTCGACGGCAGCCACGATGGGCACCTCTTTTGAAAGCGCTTTTTTTATCTTGAAACGTTTTATCGTGGAGATAAAAATATTAACCGAGCCATCCGGAAGGTTTATGCGCTTTACTATTTTGGCCGCGGTTCCGACCTGATGCAAGTCGGCGATGGTAGGTTTTTCCGTGTCGTCGCGCACCAATACAAGACCTATCATTCCATCTGATTGCATGGCTTCGTTAACGGTATTGATATCCTCGGTGCTACCGAGCATCAGGGGTGTAAAAATTCCAGGAAAAATCGGTTTGCCGTTCAGGGGAATTATCTGAAGCTTGCTTGGAAGCAGGATTTCAATGGGGACAATCTCGTTATCAGGCATTTTTTTGTCCTTTCGCGGCCAATAAACATGGTTTACTATAATTTATACAGATTTTACCTTGCAAGACAAGCGTTTTGCCACCGGTTTTTTAATTTTTAACTGAAGTTGCGCTTTTTATAAGAACTCAGCAGCAATATTATGCAAAATAGCCCGATTAAATTGCATACCGGGAACTTGAATGACATGTTCTGCCACCCTGTTGGCAAGCCTCATGCACTGTGGAAGGCTTGCTCCGCTGAGGGCAGCAAAAAGATAACCTGCCGCAAAGGCATCACCTGCGCCGGTCTCGTCAAGCGGATTAATCTTTCGGACGGGGCTTTGAACCAGGTTGCCACCGGAAAAACAAACAGCGCCTACTTCCGCGCGCTTGACGATGAGAGTAGCCTGAGTGCCCGATGAAAAATCGGACAGGCTTTCATCGACGCTCTTTTCGGAGAGGGCACAGTACTCATCTTCGTTCATAAAAACCCACGATGCCTGGCCTATTGTTTTTTTAAAAAGGTCCCGGTTTTTAATAGCGATGCCCTTACCTCCGACATCAAAAGAAATACGGGCGCCGTTTTCCAAGGCTCGTCGAATCAGCGCATCGAATTTGCCTGAACTTGCCGCAAGAAAACCGTCAACATGCAGAATCGTTTCGGCCTCAAAAAAAACCGATGGCATCGCCTTGGAATCAAGAGCCGACGCAACGCCTGAGTTTACAAAAATTGTTCTTTTTCCATCCGATTGTATGAGCGCGCAAAAAACACCGGTGCTTCCCTTTTGGTTTTGCAACGCAGTGTCGACACCAGACAACTTCATATCTTGAATATAATTAGCTGCATTATTATCACTACCGACCGAGCCGGCAAAAAAACTGGTGCCACCAAGGGCAGAAAATACCTTTGCGGTATTAGCCGCCCCTCCCCCAGCCAGACAAAGGGGGTTCTTCAGTTTCTTTAAAACAGCACCGAGAGTATCGTCGTCTACAGGATTCGTTGATCCGGGTTTTATGCCCGTACCATTGAAAAAATCATTCTCCACAAACGCGGTAACATCGAGAAGTGCGTTTCCCGCACAATATATTTTTAGTTGTTTAATAGGCACTCTAATAGAATACTATAAAATTTATAAACGCGCCAGCACAACAGTGTTTTTCTCGACTTCGTGTCTCGTCCCTCCACCACGCCTCCGTTCGCTTCCGCGCCCATCCCTGGGCGCTCATCCTCCCTTTGGTCGGCGCTTACTGCGGTTCAAATACGTCTGCAGCCGTTTATCGATAGGAAATAATTGTAGTGGTCGCTGAAAGCGACCGCGCTATCTTTTCAGCCCGTTCCAATAAAAAACTCCGACCGCCTAAAGGCGATCGGAGTTTTTATCGGGCTGAGAAGATTTGAACTTCCGACTTCTTGGTCCCGAACCAAGCGCGCTAGCCAGCTGCGCTACAGCCCGTAGTCACGAATTCGAAAAACGCGAACGCTTTCCGAATCAAGGAAAAAAAATCCCGCGTGAGCGGGATTCGGGAGCGACGGGGATTGAACCCGCGATCTTCGGCTTGACAGGCCGACGCGATAACCAGCTTCGCTACACCCCCACGTCATTACTGACAGCAACGGACTATAAAGAAATTGACCTTTTATGTCAAGATGATTTAGGCGGCTTTGGGGATTTTTTGTTTCCGCCCCGATAAGTTCGCGGCGCGCGGGGCGTTGGATCAGGTTTTCGATTCTGGAATTCGCCTCGCTTGGAATCCTGGCCGGGGGCTTTGCGCTTGCCTTTGTCCCTGGAGGACGGCTCCAGAGGAGGCAGGGGCAACGAGGCGTCAGCTCGCGCAGAAACCACGATAGCGCCTGATTTTTCATCCCGGATGCAGGCGGAAAAGGTGGGCAAAGGCAGGTTTAAGCGCACGAGCGTACCGGATTCCAGGCGGGATAAATCTCCCCGAGCCAGGATGTAGCCTGGCGCCCCGCAGGCATAACGCGCGTGCCCGCCATCGGCAAGACGGAACGAATCGGAGACGATGCGCAGGCTGGAGGCGGTATCGGCAGCCGGGGCAGTGTCATAGTCGGGGCTGGAATTAGGAGCGGCATAGAGCCAGGAAGCCACAAGCCTGTCTTTGGGCAGGCCGGTCGCTTCCGAAAACGCGCACAGTTTTTCGGGCGCAGCGCCTCTGTCAAGCACAAAATGGCACCAGGCCATTTTACTGCGTCCCCGAGCGCTTATAACCGGTGTAATTGCCGCATCCGGGGAGCCTGCCGCCTGAGCATTGGCTTCGCGGAAGGCGGAGGAAAGAAATACGCCGGGCATGGGGCAGGCATTCTGGTGGGTACAGGGGCCAAGAATAGTTCCATCGCTGCGTATGATGCTTTCGCGCAGGGCGGAAAGCATGGCTCCGGAGCGCGGATCTCCGGGCTCGAGCAGGAACAATTTTCCGCCAGGCGCGAGGGGCGAGGAGAGAGAGCGCACCAGGTCCTGCGATCGCTCGTCAAGGTGGCGCTTGTCCTTCCAGAAGCTTTCGTTGAACACGTTGGCGGCCGTAACCAGCTGATAGCGCCCCCCGTCGGTTTGGGCCAGAGCCTGGGGAAAGGCTCCTTTACGGGCTTCGATCTTCCAGACCGGAGGCAGGTTTGCGCGCATGCACAGACCCTCGAGGATGGAGATACCGGCATCCAGAACGCGCTTTACGCGGTCGACGCAGGTAAACTTCAAAGGAAGCGAGCGTAACTCCGGCCGGGCGATCCAAAGCGCGATGGGCAGGGTCAGCGGCCCCGAACCTATGTCAAGGACGGCTGAATCGCTGTCCAGCTTTATGTCGATCTGGGCGAGTATGGGTATGAGCCGAACCACGTTCCACGGCAGAAAATATCGCAGGTAGGCGGCAAACTTCGCCGGTTCCCCGATGTAATCGGCTTGCCGCGTCGAACGTTCGCTCGTAAGCTCGCGCCACAGGTCCAGCACGTCGTAGCGGATGTTCTTCCGGTGCGCCGCGGGCAGGGGCGAAACTTCTTCGATAATGTCCAGCAGGATGACGATCAGGTGCCTGGCTTCCTGCGGCGTCTTTAGGGGCAGGGTTTTGAGTATGTCGAACATATCCATGCGCGGCGCGCCGGCGGGTCGAACCGGAGGCCGATCGACCGTCTTCTCGTCCCCGAAACTTTCGTCGTCCATCCATGCAAGGTTTTCGGATGGTGTCTCCCTGCGGAGGGATCTGCCCGACCCTTGGGCTGTCTGATGCGATTTTTCCCTGCCGTATTGGCTGGGTGGACGTGACGGGCGCTTGTTGTCATTCATGAACGCAGTATCGCACAAGGAGCAAAGCCCGCGCAAGGGACGATGGTTTTAAATAGGGTCGATCGCGCATACTAAATCGCGGAATTAGGGACAGTCGGTAATGCCGATCTCTCCGGGGTGCGCGGCAAGATATTCGCGCAAGGCAGCTTCCAGATAGGCAAAAACCGATGGCAGCATAACCTGGTTAAAATAGCGCACGCTCTCGCTTTGCCGCTGAGCGTCTTTATAATCCACGGTAAAACCCTGAAGCTTCCCGGCAAGCCAGGAATCATACTCGATGAACGAACAGTCGGTAACGCGCGGCTTTTCCACCCGTTTTACGCGGTCTTGATAGCTCCCTAAAATAAGAAACAATCGGTACAGGCTCAGCGTTTCCTCCGCGGATTTATCGGCGGCGCTTTCCGAACCATTGTTCTGCTCGAGCAATTCCCTGTAATGTTCGGGAGCCAGAAGCCGGAATATAGCCGCCTTCCGCAGGGGTATTTCCCTCTCCCGGAACAATTCCTCGATGGCGCTGGTGACGAGCCGGTTTCCGCGATAATATTTTATAAGGTCCAGAATGGCATCGATCCCGCTTTCGCCCATGTCCAGCCGAGCCTCCACGGAACGCCAGACATCCTCGGGTAAATCCGGATTGGCCTGCACGGCGCACGATTCGAAGCTGACGTTGCGCTTGTCCTTGAGCACCACCTCCCGGATCATGAACAATTCTTCACTTTTGATGATCTGGTAAAAGCCCGACGCCTGGTTCTTGAAGTGCGCCAGGTATTGTTCCACGAGGCCGGTCCTGTCCAGCACTTCGAACAAGGCCTTGGTTATGCGAACGCCGTCGACCGGGGCGGAGGCTTCCATCCTGCGGGCTTCTATTACCGGCAGGCCGATTACGTCCCACTGGCGCGCGCCTTCGGGGCCGAAATTGCCGATGCACACTTCCCCGAGCGCGGCTCCGATGCGTATGCGCACCTGGAACAGCGCGTCGATGCCGGTAATCAGCGACAGGTTTTCCCTGAGGTTTCGTATAATTGAAAAAGCCTGGCCGATGGAGCGGCGGGATACCGCGTCGGCGTTGGTGGGTATAAAATCCTCGTCCGCCCGGTTGAACAGCCTGCAGGACTCCTGTATTTCTATGCAGGTAAGGAACAAAAGACGCGCGATAAGCGGATTCGACTCCTCCGGGCTCAAATCCTTGGTGAGGGGGTCGATGATGCCGCCGAAATGAAACATGAGGGAGTCGCCGGAAATCTTGTTGAGGTAGCCCCCGCGCTTTTTCAGCACATGATGAAAAGCGGAATACAGACCGTTGAGGAATACCTGATTTTCTTTGGGGCTGAGCCAGGAGGATATATAGGAGTAATCGACGATATCGATAAATCCCACACCGATGGTCGTTTCGCTGGGATGCTCTGGAATGAGTCCATGCTGGAGAATGGAATCTTCAAGCTGCTTGTTGATATAGAAGCCGGCGATCCTGGTTTTTAGGGAATCATTTTCTTCCAATGGCCCGAATCCGGACGCGCTTTGCGAGAATTCTGGTTCCCGGGAATCACCGGGAGCCTCTTCGTCAAGAAAATCCGATATATCGACTTCGTCCATTTTTTGCATTGTGTCCCAAACCCAGCATATAGGCGATTCCGAGACCTGTAAAGACCACAAAAGAAACTGAAGATACCCGCGGTGTAAACTTGACGGTATGGCGCATATATGGTACCTTTGGCGCAATCTTTCTTCCAAGGACACCTACAATGAATAGCATACTGAGCAATCTCAATCTGTTTCAGGCTGCTGCCGCTCCCGGCGGCAACACACTCATGACCGTCGGAATGTTCGGCGCCGTTATCGTAATTTTCTACTTTATGATCATTCGCCCCCAGAACAAAAAACAGAAAGCCATGCAAAAAATGCTTTCCGAAATCAAAAAGGGCGACAAGGTTATCACCATCGGCGGTCTCCACGGCATCGTAGCCTCCGTCAAGGAAACCTCCGTTATTCTCAAGACAGACGACACTACCCGCCTCGAGTTTTCTAAATCCGCCATCGCAACCGTAAAGGAAAAGGCCGAAAACGTAGAAGCCGAAGAACCGGTAGCAAAAGTAGAAGGCAAATAATCAGGCACGGGGAATCGTCTGATTTCCCGCCTTTCTTATCCAAACGCGTACGGGTGCCATAAACGCCTGCCGTGCGCGTAATCTAGAATGGGGAGAACGAAAAGCCTCAGCTTTTCGTTCTTTTCGTTAATATACCGGAGTCAGCGCATGAATAAAACCAAAAGATTTCTCATCGTGCTCGCTGTGTTGGCCGTTGCGTTCGCCTTTCTTTTTCCTTCCGTCCAGTGGTATTATCTTACCCCGAAGGAAGACCAGGCTCTCGCACTTGGCTCGCGCGAACAGATTCGCGACTATGCATGGCGCATGGCGCGAACGGATTACGCCGAAATCGAGAAACTCGCTCTCGCCAAGGATGAAAATCCCCTGCAGAGCAAGTACGCTTACGCCATTACGCTCTCAAAAAAAGCTTACAAGGCACTGAAGCTGGCCACGCCGGCCGTCTGGAACGCAAAAGGCGTTTTAGCCGCCTATGACAAGCGCGAAGACGTAATCGCCGATCTCGAAGGCTATTACAGAAACAAAATCCTTAAACTGAAAACCCTGAACGGCAATTCCGTGAAGCTGGGCCTCGACCTTTCCGGCGGCATGTCCATCGTTATACGCGCCGATATAGAAGCGCTTCAGGCAAAATCGGAGACCCCGCTCACCGATGCGGACAAAGCCGACGCGGTTTCGCGCGCTGTGGAAGTACTCAACAACCGCATCGACAAATTCGGCCTTACCGAGCCGGTAATCCGGACCCAGGGCAAAGAGCACGTCTACGTCGAAATTCCAGGCGCCGCCGATCCCGAGCGAATCAACGGCATCATCATGGGCAAAGGCCGCCTGGCTTTCCACATCATCGATGACGATGCCTCGGCAAAGCTGGACAGCTACCTGACATCCAACCCTAACGGAGTGGACGAAAAGTTCCAGGCTCTCGATCCTACCATCGTGCCCCAGGGAAAAATCATACGCAAGTTCTTCCGCAAGGACAGCTACGGCCTGGACGAGTGGACCGGTACCTACCGTGTCATGGCGGAAGTCGCCGGTCTCGACGGAAACCATATCCAAAGCGCCACGACTTCCTCCGACCCGATAACCGGTCAGCCTAATGTAATCTTCAACCTCGACGCTGAAGGCGCCGAAATGTTCTATAAGCTTACCAGCGAGAACGTGGGCAAGAGCATGGCCGTGGTAATGGACGACCGCATCAAGGCAGGCGCTCGCATATCGGAGGCCATACGCGATTCCGTGCGAATCACCGGATTCAACGCGGAAGAAGCCCAGAACCTGGCGTTGACGCTTCGAACCGGCGCCCTTCCGGTGGAGCTCATCGTAGAATCCCAGCAGGCCATTGGCGCCTCGCTCGGAGAGGATTCCATTGCACAGGGTACAAAAGCGGTTATAATCGCGGTACTCGCCGTATTCATTTTCATGTTCATCTATTATAAAGGCGCCGGTCTAAACGCGACCATCGCGCAGGTACTCAACCTGTTCCTGATGCTTTCCATTCTCTCCGCATTCAAGCTTACGCTTACCTTGCCCTCCATTGCAGGATTCGTTCTTACTCTGGGTATGGCGGTCGATGCGAACGTAATTATTTTCGAGCGTATCAAAGACGAACTTCGGCTTGGCAAAGGTCGACGCGCCTCGGTGGACGCCGGCTTCCATAAAGCCTTCTGGGCCATTTTCGACTCGAACCTGACCACGATTATCGCTGCCTTGTTCCTGGCTCAGCTTGGAACCAGCGCGATCAAAGGTTTCGCCATCAGCCTGGCCATCGGCAATATCAGCTCGCTCTTTACCGCGCTGTTCGTGTCGCGCCTGCTCTTCGACTTTAATACCGATCTTTACAAGAAAAACACCATGTCCATCGGCTGGGGGGTCAAATGAAACGAATCATACGGTTCCATAAAGGCTTCCTGCCGGCTACCATCTTCTCGCTATGCCTGATGGCATTTGGAGTGCTTGGCATTTTTGTGAAGGGCTTCAACATGGGGGTGGACTTCAAGGCCGGTGTCAATCAGTACATCCAGCTTGCCTACCCCGCCGCGGACATCAGCTATACCGGCACGGGAACGCCTAACCTAAAGGTTACCGAGACGGTATTCCAGGTAGTGTTTGCCGGCGCAAACGTTGAACAGCGCGCTGTCACCTACGATCTTGCCAAATATGCCACCATCAACGACCTTGCCGTGGAGCTGGCCAAAGAAAGCATCGTGCTGGCAGGACGCGACGGCGGAGCTCTCTCCCCGAAACTGTTTGTACCCACCTATCAGGGTGAGTTTCTGCTCTCCACCACGCCGCGACTGCTGCATCGCATGCCGCGCGACGCGGGAGAATCCTACGGCAGCATCGAGGAAGTCCGCAAAGCGGTCGACCCGATAGGCTCCGTAGCCGTGCAGACTTTCGGCAAGAAGGATTCGCTCCAGTACGTTATTCGCGTAAGCCAGGATGGAGACGAAAACGACTTTATCGGCAGGATTCCAGGCGTTATCCGCAGCGCCCTGGAAAAATCGTTTGGTTCCGAAAAAGTCGTTTTTATGAAGAACGATTCGATCGGTGCCAAGTTCTCCGAAGACCTCGGCGGCCTTTCATGGAAGGTCACCATACTTACCATTTTGGTAATCCTGGCTTATTCCTGGGTCCGGTTTAAACTGCAGTTCGGCATGGGCGCCGTCTTGGCCATCATTCATGATGCCTTGGCTATCGTCACGTTTATAGTATGGTCGGGGATGGAATTCAACACCCTGTCCATCGCGGCCATCCTTACCATCCTGGGTTATTCAATCAACGATACCATCGTCATATTCGACCGTATCCGCGAAAACATGAAGCTGTCTCCAACGGACAAGATGACCACCGTACTGGATCGCTCGGTTACCGAGATGCTCGGCCGAACCATCATAACTACGGGCGCTACGCTGCTCGCCGTATTCGCGCTGTACTTCTTTACCGAAGGCAGCATGAAGGACTTTGCTCTTGCGCTGATAGTGGGCATGATTTCCGGTACCTATTCGACTATCTACATCGCGACTGCCTTTATCAGCTACTGGGAAACCATAAAGCAAAAAAGGAAGGACAAGGATATGGCCATCAGAAACAACACCTTGACCAACACTTCCAAGCTCGTCAAAGCCGCAAAATAGCTAAATCAGGTCTTTTTACACGGCCAAAATAAAAACCGCTCCTTTTGGAGCGGTTTTTTTTATAATTCATGGCTTTCCTGTAAAAAATAGCTTAGACTTTGTACTGAAACGAATAGCGTGACCATCGAAGAACTACCGTTTTACGATGTACACCAATCGTTCCAGAAGGAAACAAGGAATGGTTAGCTGCAGAGCACAAGCTAAAAGTGGTACGTTGGCCTCGGACCAGGAACTGGCAACAACCTGGCTTTCTACGGGTTCTTCCATCGGACTGGCCTACAAGCCGTACCTGGTAAAATTCAAGGGCGGCACCGCAATTTCCTTCTATAAAGACGGCAAGGTACAATCAGGAACCCTGGCACAAAAACAAAAGTTGGTAAAATCCATACCGGGCAACGATGGAAAGCCGGATTACATTTCGGTAAACGCCGATACCTTCGTGCAGTTCAACAGGGACGGCTACGTAACGGAGCTATAGTACCCCCGACTTATTCTTTCATAACCTTAGAATCTTTTTTTTCTCATCGAGATAAAGCCGGTCAAAGAGTACGAGCGCATTTATGGCATCTGGTAGAACTCGCAACCCTGAAATGTTTCGAGGTTTGCTCCAGTACGTTTATTTCTTGATCAAGTCCGCCAATACCGGATACCCCCTGCGAAGCGCCACATCGTAGGCGCTTTCTCCGCTTACATTGCGGATATTAATATCCGCCCCCAATGCCAGCATGGTCAACAGTCCTTTTTCCAGGCCGTTCGCGGCGGCATAATGAAGCGCGGTATCGCCCTGGGTATCCTTGGCGTTTACCTTGCCCGCAAACATGGCCTTGACGGCCTGCTCCCCCGACGTAAGGGCTACGACCGCCGGGCTCATGCCTTGGGCGTCCCGGATAAACGGATCCGCGCCGGCCACAACGAGGCGGCTTATAATCTCGTAATACAGGTTCTGCGTGGCGATTAGAAGGGGCGTCCTGCCCTGCAAATCCCGGTCATCTACGGGAGCCCCGGTGCTTAGAGCCGTCTGAATGTAGTCTACCACCGGTTTGGCCTCGAGTATGACGCGCAGTACCGAGCGGCCGTCCGCGTCGGATGCTGCCACCGTTTTTTCGTTGAGCACCGCCCGCAGCACCGCCGTTCCTTTTTTAAGCGCAAAGCTGAGGGGACTCTCGCCGGATGAATCGCGGGCATGAATCGATGCGCCGAGAGAGGCCAAAACCGATGCCGCCTTGGCGTTTTCCGAGTACACCGCCTCCAGGAGAGGCGTAGTACCCATGTCGTCGCGAATATCCACGTTCCTGGTTTGGGAACCAAGCAGCAGCGACAGCCGCTCATCGGGAAGGCGCGCGGCGGCATGCAGCGGCGTTTCGCCGCTCGAATCCCGCGCGCGCACCTCCGCGCCTTTTTCCAGAAGAAAGGTAGCCAGGCTCAGGTCGCCTTTGTCCACCGCTGTTCGAAGCGGCGTTTTGCCGGTAAAATCACGCAGGTCCACCGTCGCGCTTGTTTTGGCCAGGAGCTTGAGGCAATTTTCTGCCGCCCAGTACACGGCCAGATGCAGCGGCGTCGCGCCGGTGGCGTCGCGGCTCAGCGGATTGGCTCCCAAAGACAAGAGCGCGTTTGCCGCCGAAACGGAATCCTTCTGCAAAGCCAGCATAAGGGGCGTGTAGCCGTCGTTGTTGGCTGTATCCACGGGAGTTCCCTTGTTGACGAGAAAGACGACACCGTCGTACAAGCCGGCTTGGGCCGCGTAATGCAGTGCGCTGTTCTTAACGCCGTCGCGCAGCGCTATCACTTTAGGCGTAAAAAACCAGGAAAGCGGGTCGGAAGCCACACTTAAAGCTATGAGTATAGGACTTTGGCCAGCTGAATTCTGTATAAAAGGATCGGAGCCGGAGTTTAAGAGGGCTTCCCCTTGCGTGCGTGCCAAAAGCCTGCATGCCAGATGCAGGGCAGTATCGCCATCGTTATTGCGCAGCGACGGGTCAAAGCCCAGTTCCTTGAGAACGGCTATGCTGTCCGAAGCCGCACCCATGCGAACCGCATGGTGATACGGGCCTTCGCCCTTGTCATCCCGGGAATCGCGGCTCATGACGCTTGATAGTTCCCGCACGGTTGTGGCGCCGTCGGTAAAGGCGTAATACAGCGGAGAGTAGCCTTGGGCATTTTTAATGAATAAACTGGCTCCGGCGGCCGCCAAAGGCGCAAATAAACTGTAGTGGCGCTCCTTTACGGCCAGCGACAGGCTTGTATCACCGCCGGCGTTTACGCTGTCGACTTGTGCGCCTTTTTTTAAGAGCAGCGAAATTACCTCGGGCGGATATTCAAGGCTTACCGCACTATGAAGCGGACTGCTGCCTGCCTTATCTTTAATGGAAGGATCCGCATTGTTTTCCAGCAAAAAAGTAATGCCGTTCTGTTCCAAACCCAATGGAAGCGCCAGGTGCAGCGGCGTGGAACCCTGACCGTCGCGCGCATTGACGTCTGCGCCTTTGGCAATGAGGATTTTTGCGGACTCGATTTTGCCTTGCCTCATGGCTTCGTGCAAGGCAGTAGCCCCGGACGCGTTTTTTATATCCACGGAAACGCCGCGATCCAGGAAAAACTGCAAATAACCGCGGTGATCATATCGAACGGCTTCGTGCAAAACGGTGGCTCCGTCCGCAAAACGGGAGCGCGCATAATTGGTATCGCGGACTGCGCGCACAAAGTAGGAAAAATCCTCAAAGGAAGTAGGAGCGTTCCGGATAACGAGCAGTTCGGCTATCGCCGCGCCTAGAGGATTATTCGGGTGCAGAAACGTGGAGTCCAGAACGGTCTGGCCGACTTTATCCTTGGCGGCAAGATCGGGATTAAGGGCAAGAATCGCGCGTACGGAATCTAATGACATCCGGTCCACGGCCACATGCAAGGCGGTCTGTCCCTGCGGCCCCACGGCCAAAACGCTGCGCGCATCGAGTATTTTACCTACGGAACCACCTACAATGGCTGCATCCAGCGGACTTACGCCTGCTTTGTCCACAAGGAACATGTCGGCTTTTTTGGCAAGCAGGCTCTGGGCTATCGGCGCGTCGGCCTTGTCCACCGCATAGCGAAGCGGCGTCTTACCGTCTGCATCAAGGGGATCGACCTCAGCCCCCATCGACACTAAAAGCTCCACCATATCGCGTGAACCCTTGACTACCGCGAGGTGCAGCGGGTAGCGACCATCGTCGCCCGGCTTATTTGCCAGTTCGCGGCCCTTAAAAAGACCAGTCATGGATTGCGTGTCGTTGTTCTGGATAAACAGGGCAACATCGGGTTCAGGTGCCGCGCTTGCCTGCACCGGGGCGCTCACTACGGACCTGGCTGGCGGCCCGCCTATGCACGAGAAGGAAATCAATATAATCGCGCAGCAAAGCGCACTACGAGCGATAGTTTTAAAAGCTTTGTTTTTCACAGGCCATTCCTTTTGGGCGGCTTAAAAAACCCTGCTGGTTCCTAAAGACGCCGCCCACTATGACTATCGGAATACTTTCAGCTATAATATACCTTATGCGTATAGGTTTTCATATTCCATTGAACAAAGATTGGATGGCAGGCATTGAACCTATTATTTCACGGCATGCAGGCGATGCGGAGTTCATTCTAGGCGCAGAAGCCTGTCTGGAGGCCGCACCAACCCTTGATGTGCTCATGGCCAATCTGATGCCCGATGATTTTCTCCTCAAGGCCAGATCCCTGAAGGCCCTTTTTGTGCCCTTCGTGGGAATAAACCATTTGCCCACAGATTTGTTGCAGCAGCGGAATATAAGCGTTTATAATTGCCACGGAAACGCTTTCAGCGTCGCTGAGCGGGCTTTGGCTCTTACGCTGGCGGGCTTTGGCCGTGTGGTCGAGTACCATAACGATCTTAAATCAGGGCATTGGCACGGATTCTGGGCGGGTAAGGGAGCAGAAGACTTCTGGCGCTCACTTCATGGTAAAAGCTGCACGATCCTGGGGACAGGAGCCATAGGCATGGCCCTGGCCAGCCTCCTGAAAGCGTTCAAGTGCAGCGTTCGCGGCTTTCGCAGAAATGCCGACGGCATCGTCCCTGCGAATTTCGACTCTATGCATACCGATCTCCGGGAAGCGTTGACGGGAGCAGATGTGGTTTACGTGGCCCTGCCGCTTACAAAAGCCACTAAAAACCTGCTCGGCGAGCGGGAATTGGCATGGATGGAAGGAGCCTGGCTCGTAAACGTGGGCCGCGGCGAAATTGTGGCGGAAGAAGCGCTCTATGCCGCCCTGCGTTTCGGCAAGCTCGCCGGCGCCTCCATCGATGTATGGTACAAATACCCCAAAGCGGGAAGCGATCATGGCCACCCGTCCAATTATCCCCTGGATGAGCTTCCCAACATCGTGCTTTCTCCCCATGTCGGTGGCTCCACGGCCGAGGCGGTCTTGCAAAACATACAGCAGAGCTGCGAAAACCTTTCCCGCTTCATAAAAACTGGCGAAGCGCTGCATCGCGTCGACCTTAAAGAAAACTACTGAAATATTCGAAGGAGAATCAATGGAAAGCCTGATCATCGGAATCATATTGGCCATCATGATACTTGTGCTGGCAGGGAAAGTGCTGCGCAGGACAATTATCAAAAACAAGCAAAAAATCAGCCGGGAAGCGAACAAGGAACCCTGGGAGACAGCGGACAGCATGAACGACCTGTTCCTGGAAAAGGCGGAAGGCAGGAGCGTAATCAATCTCCTTCGAACCTACAATCCCGGGGACATGGCTCTTTTGCGTTCCCTTCTGGATTCGGCGGAAATAAATACCTTCGTAAATTTCGACGCGATGAACAGACTGTTCCCCGGCATCAGCCTTGGCAACCACACGGACATGATACTCTCCATATTCGAGGAAGACGCGGCGGAAGCCAAGTTGATCGTTAGCGCGTATTTGGAGGAACAGCGGAACCATGACCCCGAGAAAGCCGCTTCAGGCATAAGGAACGTTGCGGAAGCCGTTCTTGGCCAGTATGTAGTTCCGTCGGGCCGCAATAAAACCCTGCCTGAATTATTGCTCTAAAATATTCAGCTAAGTATGCTCCGAGGCGCTTCGACGAGTAAATCCGGAAAGTTACGATAGGCGCTCATCACGTCGTAGAGCAGCTCGAAACCGGCATAGTCGCGATCGAAGGCCAGAAACGGCATCATTTCTATCAGTTTAAGGCTTGGCATGGTTTTTCCCAGTATAAATATTGTCTCCAGTTCCCGGTCTGCATGAATGGCATGCAGCGCAAGCGATTCGGAGGCGGTGGCAAAGAACAGCCGCGTTTGATAGCTCGTCTGAGGATCCAGCGAATACAGCCGGGTTAGATCCAGGAAGTGGTCGGGCATGCTGAACGCGTCCTGCAGCTTCTTTTGTATTTTGGAGCCGGGTATCGAATTTTCGGAACGGAGCACGATTTGCCACAGCGCATAGGGGTTTTCCCTGCGCAGGTCCTGGCTCATGGCTGCAAGCCGCCGGATAAGTTCTGGGTTGTCCGCATCCACCACCAGCGTTACCGAATTGGCCAGGTTCCCGTGGTTTACCAGCAGTGAGTCCAAGGCACCGGGCTTCCTGGTGTCCACGCAGGCGATAAAGCCTTTGCGAAACTCCTTGAAGATAGGGCTTATGGGCGGATACAGGGCCACATCGAAGCTTTCCTCGAAATCGGCCACTGCATCCAGCATATCCTCTTCCTGCATGGATTCTGTTTCAACCACCCAGTAGGGAGGCACGTCCAGCGACTCGCTTATCCCAAACTCGGTAGCCCGAACCTGGCATACGGTACCCGGCCTCAGCATAACCGGTTTCAGCTCGGCATCCTGGCCCAAACCGGCCATGCCCAGAAAGTCGAAAGTCTCGATCGTGGTCTCGTAGGTATCCAGCGGAAGACCCAGGTATAATGACGGCTTTACCATGGCGCCACCGGAGGTAATAAGGTGGGCTCCACGCTCAAGGGCCAGCTTGTCCTGGCTCAGGCCCAAGGCTTCCTGCGTCCGGGGATTGGTAGACAAGAGCGGGGTGCGCATTATTGCCAGCGTGGCATCCAGCCAGAGCTGCGCATGGTCTTCTCCCAGCAGCTGAAGGTTGCCGTGCGTCAGGAGCGGAATGCCCAGATGATTCGCGGCAGCGAGCGACTTGATATAGCCGCTCATCCGCGCAGGGTCGCTTATCCCCGGATCTGTAAGCGCGACTTCCCGGGCACCCTTGTCGGCGGCCATGCGCAAAAGCCGGGGTGCCAGTTCCACAAGGTATTCCAATGGCTCCACGGGGGGAAGAATGTCATAGGAAGGCAGACCTATAAACACGGGTTTGTCCAATACAATTGGAATAATCCCCGAAAGGTAGGGGTCAAGCGCCATGCTCGAGGCGCTGCTATACCAATCGCCTTCGGCCGGGACTTTGTAGCGGGGCTTTACGCTTCGCTGCAGGAAATCGTGTATAAGCTCCAAAAAGGCCGGTCCATTCGCATATGCCCCGCGCCCCTGAGGCAGCCCCTGAACCGAGTCGATAAGCGCATCGAATGCATGAGCCTTGTACAATGGCATTCCGGGTACCGCTTCCGGCCCCATGCCCGCAAGGCAGGTTGCGGGAAGCCGTGCGCGAAGGACTTTGGCCAGATAGAGGCTGCGTGCCAGATTATAGTCATACAGGGTAAATACGAGCATGTCCGGCGAATTTCCAAGGATATAGGCGACGATCGCCGCATCACCCGCATTATCCTCGATATCCGGGTCCAGGAGGCGACATGATTCGCGGGGCAATGCTTCGTTCCGCGTAATCCAGGCTATTACCGAACCTGCTAACAAGGGAACATTGCCGCGGGCGGCTATCCCTTGAGGATCCTGTTCCGGCAGCTGTATAAAAAGAATCGTCATGCACGCCCCTTGAAAAACCTGATGCAACCCTCCGCAAAATTTTGCAAAAGCCCTCTGCTTAGTATGAAGTGTTTTTGGTCGTGAAGCAAGACAACAAATCAGCGTTTTTTGCCGCAGACTCCTTGTATACGCTTCATTTTGGACTTAGATTATAAGATGATACCTATTTTTTTCGAGGTGCCCACTGCATGACTGATAAACGCCCGCAGGCGGCGAAGCCATTTGAGGAAATAGACCAAACGGCGCGTATCCTGCTTGAAGTTTCCAGAATCGTAAACTCCACCCTCGATGCAGGCTGCGTTCTGCAGCGCATTTTGGAATCCGTGGGTCATGTCCTGCCCTTCGACAGCGCGATAATCTTTATATTAAAAAATAACGAGCTCTGCGTAAAGACGAGCCAGGGATTCGCGGATTCGGCGAGCGTAAATGCCTTACGCCTGCCGGTGGATCGCTTTTTGCTTATGAAGGAAGTACTGGATACCGGCTTGCCCGTGGTGGTGCGGGACGTGCGCAGGGATACTCGCTGGCGACAGGAGAATCTCGCCAAGGAAACGGCCTCGATTAAATCCTGGATGGGATTGCCTATTTCCGACGGGGACAAGGTGATAGGAATATTGTCGCTCGATTCAGGCGAGGTGGACAGGTACGATTCCAGGCACGTTTTCCTGGCGGCGGCATTTGCAGCCCAGGTTTCCATGGCTTACAAAAACGCGAGCCTGTACGAAACCGCAAATAACCGCCTGCGCGAACTTTCCGCCGTTACGGAAGTTACCACCGCTATAAACAGCCATCTTGAACTCGAGAAGCTGTACGAGGTAGTCGGCGAAACGATACGAAACGTTTTTAGGACGGATGTTATCTATCTGGCAATACTTGAGGAAGACGGAGAGACCATCTCCACCCCGTATTATAACGTAAAAGGAACAAGGGAGATTTACCCGCCCTTTAAATTCGGCCAGGGCTTGACTTCGATAGTTCTCAAGGAATGCCGGCACCTCCTCATCGACCACGACTCGGAAACCCGCAGCAAAACCCCAAGCGCGATAGTGCATGCATATGGCCCTTCCAAATCCTGGCTTGGCGTTCCGCTTATGTCCGGGGACAAAGCCATCGGCGTGCTTTCGATTCAGGATTTCGACCACGAGTACTTTTTCTCGGAAAATGACGTCCGGCTTTTGTCTATAATCGCGGCAAGCGTTTCCGCGGCCATACAAAACGCCAGGCTTTACAAGGAAACAGAGCGTCGGGAGCAGGAGGCCAATGCCCTCGCCGAAATCGGCAGGGAGGTGTCGATGTCGCTGGACCTGCGCACGGTTGTAAATCGCATCGTAGAACTTGCGCATCCCCTGCTTTCCAATCATACAAGCGCGGTATTTATCGAAGACAAGGATAGCGCTATCTTCCGGGCCGTATCCGCCACGGGTAAAAACGCTTCAGTCGTAATGGCCAATTCCTTCAATCCCGACTCCCGGATAATCAGCAAGGTTATAGCCAGCGAAAAGCCATGGATCGAAAACGCATCCATCGATTCTGCCCAAAACGGAGTACGGCTGCTTGCCGTGCCATTCATGGCCAAGAATACCGTTCTGGGCGTATTGGCGGTTTGGCGGGGAGCGGAGGAAAAACCATTTACCGAGCGCGACCTGCAGTTTGCGCGGAGCATCGCGGGGCAGACCGGGTTTGCCCTGCACAATGCCCAACTGTACGAGAGTGTCGAAGCCGCCCGAAAGGAAGCCCAAAACGCCAACATGCTCAAGACGCAGTTTCTTGCCAACATGAGCCACGAACTGCGCACCCCGCTCAATTCCATTATAAATTTTTCATATTTGCTCCAGCAGGAAACCCCCGGAGAACAATTTGAAGGCCAGACGGACATGCTCTGCCGCATCGAAGATTCTGGCAGGCAGCTCTTGACCCTCATCAACGACGTGCTGGATCTTGCCAAAATAGAATCGGGCAGGATGGAATTGTATTTCGAGGAAGTTTTTCCGCACGAGCTCATTAAAAGCGTGCTTTCCACAAGTGCGGCGCTGCTCCATGGCAAGCCGCTCGTAATCCATGCGGACATACCTCAAGCGCTGCCCCCGGTGCGTGCTGATAGGACCCGCTTTCGCCAAATTTTGCTTAACCTGCTTTCCAATGCCATAAAGTTTACCCCTGAAGGATCCGTTACCGTTTCTGCGGCACTGGAAGGAAGCTTCGTACGATTTACGGTGGAGGATACCGGCATTGGCATGAAAGAGGAAGATATCCCCAAGGCATTCATGGAGTTCGTGCAGCTGGACGGTTCGCTGGCCAGGCAATCGGGAGGCACGGGACTTGGCCTGCCTATTTCCAGGCGCTTCGTCGAGATGCAGGGCGGAAGCATCGATGCGCGCTCGAAACCAGGCAAAGGTTCCCGCTTTTCTTTTACGCTTCCGGTGTTTCGAGGGATGGCAGCCGCCGCGAAAGGCAGCAGCGCAACCGGCCATGCCGTAAGGGAAAGCCCTTCGGAGCATGCAGGCAAAAACTTGCAGGTGCTTATGATCGACGATGACGAAAGCTCGTGCAGGGCCTTGAACAGCCAGCTGAATATGGGATGGAAGGTAAAACAGGTATCCGATCCCCTGAAAGTTCTGGAATTTGTGCGAAGCGAGAAACCTGACGCCATCGTTCTGGACGTAATGATGCCGCACCTCGATGGGTGGGAAATCCTCAAGCAGATAAAAGCCGACCCCGGCATAGCTCCGATTCCCGTGATAATGTGCTCCGTTCTGCACGAGCGAAACCTTGCATTGTCGCTCGACGCCCATGAGTTCCTCGTAAAACCCGTATCGCGGGAGGAGTTGCGCGGCACCGTGGAGAAGATAGCCCCTCATGGGGGAACGATATTGGCCGTTGACGACGATGAAAACGCCCTTGAAATAATAAGCAAGGTTCTGGCGGGGGATCATTACGTTATTCGATGTGCCACCAGCGGCGCAAGCGGCCTTGCCGCGGCACGGGAAATGAAGCCGGATGTCATTTTCCTGGACGTCGTTATGCCCGAAATGGATGGATTTGCCGTGCTCGATTCCTTGCGGGGAGATGAAGCCCTTTCGGACATTCCTGTAATTATTATCACTTCACAGGAACTTAACGTGGAAAATAGAGGAAAAATCAGGGCCGGTGCGGCGGAATATTTGCAAAAAGGCAGCTTTACGGCCGATGATCTTATGTACATCGTTAGAAAGACGCGTGCCGCAAAATTAAGCGAAGGACACCATGAACATAGTAAACAATAAACTTGATACCGTGCGCGTGTTGATAGTAGAGGACGATCCCAACAACTTGATGGTTATTTCCAGGCTTTTAAAGCTGGCAGGGGTAAATCCGGAGAACATCTGGGGATACCCCGGCGATCCCGCCAAGTTTTTTATCGACAATCCAGCCGGCGTCGACATTATATTCCTGGACATACAGCTTCCCAAAAAAGACGGCTATGCGATTATCGGGGAACTTCGCGCCAATCCGTTGTCACAAAAGTCCGTCATTATCGCCATCACGGCTAACGTAATGAAACAGGATATAAAACGCGCCCACGAAGCCGGATTTGACGGCTTTATAGGCAAACCCATCGACGGCCGCCGCTTTTCGGAATCGGTACTTAAATTACTTTCGGGCGAAAAAGTATGGACAATCCAGTAAAACAGGCGGAACTGTCCCAAGAGCCCGGTCTCGCCGGGGAAATCGCCACGTTGGCCGCGCTTTTGGGCATCAACGAGCCGGCGCTATCGCCGGTCAGGCTTATACAGCTTATCGGGCTACGCTTTTCCATCATGAACGCCCATGACAGGGCAAGCATGCAGGCCGCGGAAACCTTGCGCATCGCTTCGATTGAGCTTACCCGCAATTTCGATATAGGCATCGTTTTGGAAGCGCTGCTCGACTATCTAGGCTGGCTGCTTCCCTACGACTGCGCCAAGGTGCATCTCCTGGGCAGGGACGGAAACTTGAACCGGGGCGCCGTGCGCGATTTCCGCGAAAACATTTGTGCGGACGACGCCGAGGGGGAGTGGCCGAGCGTGGCAGACGCAAACGCCGCCATGGCAGGAAAAGAATCGGTGACTACATCGAGCACCGACGAAAATGACCATATTTCCATCCGCGTCATCGTGCCCCTGCTATGGGAAAACGAACCCTTGGGAATAATCGCCGCGGAGAGACTCGGCTCAGGCTTCTCCGAGGAACAGCTGCACTACGCCGAGGCTTTGGCCAGCCAGGCCGCCGTGGCCATACGCAACGCGCACCTGTTCTCGGAATTGCGCC
This sequence comes from Spirochaetota bacterium, assembly GCA_031402655.1. Taxonomy (GTDB): domain Bacteria; phylum Spirochaetota; class Spirochaetia; order Treponematales; family UBA12059; genus JANNSO01. The sequence goes on from JANNSO010000039.1 coordinate 32,064, forward strand.
GCGCGGACATAGAGCTTGTGCGCTCCTACGACGCCACGATAGAAGGCTGGTCGCGCGCCCTTGAGCTTCGCGACCACGATACTGAGGGTCACACGCTGCGCGTTACCGAGATGAGCCTGCGCCTCGGAGCCGCCATGTACTTATCGGCCGAGGACCTTACGCAGATGCGGCGCGGAGCCCTGCTGCACGACATAGGCAAGGTTGCCATACCCGATTCCGTGCTGCTTAAGCCCATGCCTCTCAACAGCGAAGAGCGGGAGATAATGAACAGGCATCCGGATTACGCCAAAAGCATGCTGGAGAACATAGCGTTCCTGACCCCGGCGATGGACATCCCCTACTGCCATCACGAAAAATGGGATGGTACGGGTTACCCCCGGGGTCTTCGCGGAAGGGATATACCCCTGTCGGCGCGCATATTCGCCATCGTGGACGTGTGGGACGCCCTTACGCACGACAGGCCGTATCATCGCGCCTGGGTAAAGGCGGAAGTGGTAGGCTACCTGAAATCCATTGCCGGCCTGCATTTTGACCCCGCCGTGGTAAGCAGCTTTCTTCAGATGATAGAGAAAACAAACGAAATCGCTTAAAAACCTTGGAGTTTCCTGGACATGCGCGCATAGTAATGCGAAGGCTGGTCTTCGGGCATCGCTTCTATCAGCGATTGGAACACCGGCAGCGCTTCCTGGAACTGCTGGGAAAAGAAAAGCCTGATACCGGCGGCGAAACGATCAACCTGCTCGTTTTTCCTTTGCTTGAGCTCCTCATCGTCACAGTCGAATATTTCATTAACCTCGACCGGGTGCTTCCTCCCCTTTACGGTAACCTTGCCAAGATAGCGGACGCTGTGCGAGGCGGCATCGGACACTGACAATAAATCGGCTGAGACCGCAATGGTTACGCCGAATTCCTTGGTAAGAGTTTCCAGCCTCGCGGCTATATTAACGGTGTCGGAAATAACCGTCGTGTCGATGCGCAGTGGCTCGCCGATTGTTCCAAGTATCAGCTTGCCACGATGTATGCCGATGCCGGCCTTGACCGGGGCAAAGCCCGATTCCTTCCTGTCGCGGTTAAGGTTCTCCATGGCCCCCGTCATGGAAACGGCGCAGGCTATGGCATCGGAGGATTCTTCGGGAAACAGGGCAAGGATTCCATCCCCCAGATATTTATCCACGAAGCCTCCGTGGGACCGTATGATGGGTCCCATTTTTCCCAGCCAATCGTTTAGGAAGGCAAATGTTTCATGCGGCCCCAGTTCTTCCGAAAGGCCGGTAAAGGAGCGGATATCCATAAACATTACGGTCATGTCTTCCTGTACGTGATCCCCGAGCTGAATGTCGTGGATATAAGTTTTTCCAAGGCGCTTAAGAAACTCCGAAGGAACGAATCGATGCATGGATTCGTTCATCTTGCGCAAGTCGCCGGACAGACGCTCGGTTCGAGCGATTGTAACGGCGTTTTTGCGCGTCATGGCGATTGAAAAAAACAGTATCAAAATTACGAGCCCAAACGGCGAAAGCGAAGGAAGCGAAACCATGGCCTTAGCCGACAGGATGTCCAGCAGCACGGTAATCGCCATGATCGCAAAGCCGACGGAAATAACGATGGAACCGACTTCCCTGAGCAGCACGGCTCTAACCAGGAAAAAAAGCAGCACGGCACAAATAATAACAAGAAACACCCAGATTACCGGAAGCAAGGTCGTCATGACGGTCATTGGCAGAAAAATTATAACAAGGGAATACAAAATTCCGACTGACAAGCTTCCAAAGAGAACGATGCGGGGTATGGATTTCGGGAAGAGCGCCCAGAAAAACGCCGGAGCCGCCGCCATGCCCAGGGACATTGTAAGATAGCCGGCTTTAAAAAGCAGAGAGAAGGGAATGTCCGGCCAAAAACTCTGTATAGAAAACTCGCCATAAAGCAGCGGCCGTAATCCCAACGAAAGGCAGAGCCCGAAAAAAGCCAGCGCGGGTTTTTCCGCCTTGCGAGCCAGCCAAGCGGATAAATAGTAGAAAGCCATTACCAGCATTATGCCCACAATAAAAAAATCGTAGCCCATACGCTGCATGCGTCTGGTTTGCAGTACCGATTCTTTTCCGATCCATAAGGGGTAGGCAATGGTAAAATTCCTGTCGTTAAAGGAAGACACATGGAGAATTATAACTGTTTCGCCGTCGGGCAGAGGGTTTGGGCACTCATACACGGCCGCTCCCCAGCCCGGTTTTTCTTTTGCCAGGCTGATGCCCGGCGTTCCGTTGGAATAAATTTCCTGCCCATCGATAAAAAGCTTCGTTGCGGTTCCCAATTGCTGCGACTTTATGGAGATTCGTCCCGTCCAAGGAATTTTTACTATGCAGACGAAACTTCCAAAAAGCTTGTCCTTCCCGGTTAAAAGCCCGTTCAGCGGCTCGGGAATATCGATAGGCAGAGCGCCGGCGGGAATCTGCCGGATAGCGGAGTCAACATAAAGGCCTGGAATAAAGTACCAACCCTTATCCAGCACCGCCATCTGCAATCCATGACTGTCCGTCACCGGGAGTTGGACAGGTTTAGCCTCGGCTGCGATGAATATTCCGGCAGCAAGCACTACATACATCAGCGCCAAAAATCTTTTTATGCACAACATCAGTGCAGTATAATTCAGAAAAGACTTTTATGCTTTAAAAAAGCAGTAAAAACCAAATACGGGACTGAGGATTCAATCGAGGATTCAATGAAGGATTCAATCAAGGATTCACCTGAAAAATTTACGCCGTAATTCCGAGCGCAGCCATCTCCTGCCTTTGTACGCGATATATAAAAAGCTGCCCGCACTGAACATCAGCGCCAGCATCGAGGCGACCCGGTCCGTGGACCCGCCCGAAAGGATCGCGGCGGGCAGGCACAGCGACCCGGGGATCGCGTTGAGCAAAAACGGCGCGTAGCTTTTTTTCAGCGCCCGCTTCGCGATGAGGAAATCCAGGGACAACGCCGCTCCGCCGGACAATACCGTCAGCGGAGCGGCATAGCCAGCATACCAGGAAGCGCCGTGGGTAAGCGCGGCCGTCATGCCGACGTACGCCAAAATGCCTGCCTCGCCGAGCAGTATGGCATAGGCAGCGCGCGGCTTGGGAAAATTCCTCGGCAGACGCCACAGCATCCACAGGAGGAGCATCGCGGCGACCGGATAAGCAGCCCAGATTCCACCGGGGTTGGTGAGCGCGTTCATGATGGCGAGAAAGCATCCGAGACCCAGCAGAGCGCGGCCGGCCGATCTGACGGCGTTCCGCCTGCGTTTCTTGAGCGCAGGCGAAGCGTCGCCCGCGGGATAGCCTCCTTGAGCGGTTTCGACCGGAGCCGAAGCGGCATGCGCCGAGGCATCGGAGTCCGAAGGCTCGGATTTTGCCATGCACAAAGGGCATGTTTCGTCGTTTTGAGGCAGTCGCAACGCGCATTTACTGCAATATGTCATTCAGGTTTCCTGTTTCAGTTGTGATCAAGATCGATGGCGATCCCCGCGGATGCCAGTATCCGGAAAAAATCCCTCGCCACCCCGACATCCAGGGTATTGCAGGACAGTGTTACATTTAGTTTACCCCGGTACCCTGCGACGCCGCAGTTGAGCCCGGCGCGCCGCGCCCTGCCCAGCACGAAATCGAACCGGGCAACATGGCCTTCCATCTCTTTGGGCAGGGACACCGCGCCGAGGTTTGAGAGCGAGGCGCTTATCTGGTTGTCGCCCATGAAGGCGAACGCGCCCAGGATGGCGGCGCGCTTTAGAAACAAGGGCAGGCTGCGAATGAAACCCGCCCGCTCGGTGGCCACGTTCAGGGCCATCATGGACTCAAGCGCTTCTTCCGAAAAGCCCCGCGCCATCGCCGCCTTTACCAAAGGGACGACTTCTTCCATCCGGGGAGCTTCCTCCATGGGCGGCAGGGCGGCGTTCGTAAACAGCGAAAAGTTCCTGAGCGTCCTGCTGGGCATCGACTTGCGCATGTTAATGGGAATGGAAATCTTGACCGGCAGTTGCGGAATGCCGTCTTCCCCGCGCTGCTCCGCGTCAAAGGCCAGCATCAAGGCGGAAACGAGATACGCGGTAATGGTGCAGTCCAATTTCTTCGCCGTTTCCGAAACCCGGCTCGAATCCATGAGGCCATGAAACACCTTCAGGTAGGGAGGGCTTTCGTCGGGACAGGACAGCGTAAATGCGGCGGATTCCTTGAAGCTGCCCCCGGAAGTTTTTTTAGCGTAGCGGGCGAACGCGTCTTCGGCTTCCTCCGGCTGGGGTCTGTCGTCAAGGTCAAGGATATCGCCACCGGCAGGGATCTCGATTCCCCGAAGGCCCAGATAGGCGGCGGTCAGGGTCTTTAAAAAAACGGATGCGCCAGTCCCGTCGGTAAGGGAATGGAAAAAATCGACGGATATCCTGTTTTTGAAATACGAGACGCGGAACAGGTAGGCGTTGTTGTCGTTGGTATCGGGAGCCATGCAGGGATAGGCCGGCTCGGGGACGACCTCGGGCCGCACGGTTATTTTTTCGTGGTAGTACCAGAAAAGCCCGCGGCGAAGCGCCACCGCGTATTGAGGAAATCGCGGCAGCGTCATTTCCAGCGCCTGCTGCAGTTTTTCGGGCTCGACGGGGTCAAGCAGATACAAGGCCAGCCTGAAGACCGCAGCCCATTCGCCATCTCGTACCGCAGGGTAGAGCTTTGCGGCATTGTCCAAACCATACCACTTGGGATTGTTCTGCATGAAACCTCGCATCATGGAATCGCTTAAGTAAACATACTACCGGAAGACCATTCCTGCTAGAGCATTTCGGGAAAATTGCCGTTTCAGCCTCCGCCCGACGCGTAGCGCCTGAGCCCCGCCTTCCACAGCAGCCAGGCCAGGAAGCCGAACGGCAGCACCATGAGCGGCCCGAGCGCGGCGAGCCACTGCGGAAAACCGGGAAACGCCTCCTTGCCGAAAAACAGGCAGACGGGCAAATACACCACGGCCCCGATGGGTACGATGCCTATGAACAGCACCCGCATGAAAAACCTGTAGCCCGAGAACGGGTACACCGCCGCCTGCTGGCCGCCGTAGGAAAACGAGTTCATCAGTTCGAGACCTTCCACCGTTCGGAAGGTATACGCCGCCTGCACCAGGAATATGAGGATGAACAGTATCGTTCCCGCGGCGAAGGCTGCGGCAAGCATGAATATCAAGAAAATACCGTGGGCAGGACCAGCGCCAAAAACAATGGCCGCCAGGTTTCCCCGCAGCATCCACAGCGACAACGCCAACACGGCAAGACCCTGCGTAAACCGTCCGATACGCCGCAGCGTAAACTCGTAACCCAGCAGCTGCAGTATCGGCGACAGGGGTCTTACCAGGAATCGGTCGAAATTGCCCGTCTTAAGAAGGCTGCCCATGGAATCGAAACCGTAGGCAATCGCGTCGGCCAGCGCGAATATCATGTGCACGAAGCCGTACAGAAAGGCTACCTCCGCCAGGTTCCAGCCCTTAAAGCTGCCGAAGCGGGCAAACAGCGCGTACACCCCGGCAAACTCGATAGCCGTTATAAAAAATTGCCCCACGATGGAAAGAGACAGCGCCCTGCCGTAGCGCAGCTGGCTCCTTATCGACATCGACGCCAGCCTGAAATACATCCAGAGGGAATGCCTTATTCCCATGTTCAACCTCCCGCCACGGAGAGACCGGCCAGGCGCCTGTTCATGAAAGCCCGGCCTCCGATGACGATGGCAGCCAGCCAAAACGCCTGGAGCGCTAAAAAGCCGGGCAACGCCTGTGGCTGGAGGGAGCCCAGCCAAAAGCGGTATGGTGCGTCGGCTAGCAGGCGAAACGGCAAGGCGCGCGCCAGCAGGTCGATTCCGCCCGACAGGAGGGGAAGGGGCACCGTAAGGCCTGAAAAAAAACTAACTACCGCGGCCATGATCGCCGTAGCCCCCGCCTGGCTTACCTGCCTGAACTGGAAGCAGCTTACGCCCACCGTTATCGCGGCGGACAGGAGCGCCGCCATGGGCATGAGCGCAAGAAAGCAGAGGAAGCCACCAGGCGATGGCAAAGAGAGCGCGATATCGGCCATGCCTACCACGGGCAGCACGAAACATCCGATGGCGAACACGAAGAAACAGCGCAGCGCCACCATTACGAGGCGCCAGGCAAGCGTGCGTATAAACCACAAAAAGTATAAGTCAAGCGGACGCATAAGGTCGCGCGCCACGTCGCCCGAGCGGATAAGGTCGCGAAGTTCGGGGTCTGGATTCCAGGGCAGCATGCTGAAAAAAGCCTGCCCCAGCCACACGTAGCTCGCCGCCTGGGACAGGCTCAAGGGAGCCTCCGAGGCGCCGGTGCCCGACGAGTACCAGGACTCCAGTATCATCACGATGACGAAGCCGAAAAAAAACTGGGTAAAGATTCCGGCAAAGGCAGCCGCCCGATATTGAAACACCGCTCGTGCGCGCGCCCGAAACGCCGCCATGTAGGGTTTCATATTCCGTGCCTCGCGTACAGCGCGCTGATGAGCTCCTCCACCGGCTGGGCTTCCACCGCCATGTCCGCCACCTGAAAGTTCCGTGCGGCAAGCGCAAGCGCCTCCGATGTGGAAAGCCCGTCGGGGTCGTAGCCGAACACGAGGCGCGAGCCGTCCTGCGCGATGAGGCGGAGGCGCGGATCGGGGGAGGCGGCCGCCGTTCCTTCCAGGCTTGCGGCGAGATCGAGCACCAGGCGCTTTTGAGCGCCCGCCTCGCGCCGCAGGGCTGCCATGTTTCCGTCGAAAAGGTCGCGCCCCTTGCCTATCAGCACCACGCGACTGGCCAGCGCATCCACGTCGTCCATGTCGTGCGTGGTAAGGATTATCGTAGTGCCGCGTTCGCGGTTGAGCCTGCCGATAAAGTCGCGGAGCGCCAGCTTGGAAGGCGCGTCCAGCCCGATGGTAGGCTCGTCCAAAAACAATATGGCCGGCTCGTGCACCAGAGCCGCCGCGAGCTCGCATCTCATGCGCTGCCCAAGGGAAAGCTGGCGCACCGGCGTATCCAGGAAAGAATCAAGATCCAGCTCGGCCCGGAGTGTTGTTATAGTTTGATCACGCCTTGCCCGGTTCACGGAATACATGTCGCCCAGGAGCTCGAGGGAGTCGCGGGCGGGCAGGTCCCACCACAGCTGCGTCTTCTGGCCGAAAACCACCCCGATGCCGCGTACATGATCGACCCGCTGCTTCCAGGGCACGCGGCCGTTTACCGTGCAGGTACCGCCGTCCGGATACAGGATGCCCGAAAGAATCTTTATGGTCGTGCTCTTGCCCGCACCGTTTGGCCCGATATAGCCCACCACCTCGCCTGCATCCATGTGAAAAGAAAGCCCGTCCAGCGCACGGATTACCGTCTTCTGCCGTCCGAACAAACCCTTGCCTTTTTTGGAGACCGTATAGTTTTTTACAAGTGCCTCGACGTGTATCATAAGCGGCCGAGTCTATACCCGCGGGAAAGGATGGTCAAGAGCAGGTCCTTAAAAACAGCCGCAAACACCCATATTTACCACAGAGGCACAGAGACACAGAGGACATAATGGGGAAAGAGAATTTTCAAGTCGCAGACGAATTACCTTACGATTCTCTACTTTATTCTCTTCAATTATTCTCTGTGCCTCTGTGCCTCTGTGGTAAAATTACCTATCCACGACCGGCTTCGATGAAATCCCAGGCATCGTCCCGCTTCACCAAATAAAATATAACGTAGGTCAGCGCCACGAAAAACGAAAACGCCAGCGAAAAAAGAATCGCGGAAGGAGTAGCCAGCGTATCCAGTATTGTCTTGAGCGCCTCAAGGGGATTGACCACGAGATCCCATGAATTAAAGCGGGAAAACCGCCCAAGGTGTATTCCCAGGCCCGATAGCAGTATGGCGGGAGCCATCATGGACCAGCCTGCGAGCCTGCCAAAGAGCGTGCGCATCGCCCCGTGCATCAGATACATCGAAACAAGGCCCAGGTAATGCCCCACGAAGGCGAAAGCCGAGTTCATCACTATATCGAACCACAAAAGATCCATCTCGCTCATCCAGGGAGCCGCGACCGAACCCAGGTTGGAGCGCCGTATCACGTGGCCCCGATGCCATTCCCCACCTTTTTGGTCTACGCCTTGAATGACAACGACCCCACGCCTTCCCCCGTTCCGATCGGCTTCACGTTCCCGTTCAACGGAACCCAGTTCTCGCACTTCTCGGCTTCG
>JANNSO010000040.1:0-5653 GCA_031402655.1 Spirochaetota bacterium
GACCATTAACAGGCTGTTGAAAAAGCTTGTTGCTTTGTCAACAGCCTTCAACATTCCTCGCATTTGATTACAAATGCTACGGTAATGTTACATTTTGGAAGTGTTGAAAATCCTCATCCGAGGTTTTTCAACACCCTGTTAGAGTTGCCCTTAACCATGCGGGGCGAAAAGAAGAGGCGGATGATTTTAAAATCGCAGGCAGCATCAACCCTTAAGGTCGATGATCGCTCCTACCTCAGGGTCGCTGATTATTGCGCTGTCCATAAGCTTTTGCAGCAAATCGCTCTGAACGGCTGCGTCTTTTAAGGCCAGGGATTGCACGGCCACGCCGACGCCCTCCTGTAATTTTGCCTGTGACAGTTCCATCGACATTTGCGCGATGTCCATACTGAATCCTCCTACCTGAGCGGGAAGTGCTGGTCGCAATGACCCGAGCCTTTGATGGGTTGATGCGTGATCCGGCATTTGCCGAAATTGCCGACATCCACCTTTATTGTTTTCTTTTCCGCATAAAACGTACGTTGACCATCCCACTGGATGCATGAAAAGCAATGTTTGGTGTTTATTTCTTTGAATTCCTGCGACATTTGAGTCTCCTTGCACGATAATGCCTAGATTATATCACCATAAGTATCGGCAACAAGATAAAATCTATAAAAAAATCTCAATGGTTTCCGCAAAGCACGAGGCGTTCGAGCAGATCCGCAACGGCACCATGCTCATGTGCAAACTGCGAATGGTACCTGGCAACCCCCAGAATCTCGGGGATGGCGTCTGCGGGTGCACAGCCGAATCCTGCCCAGCGTATCATGCCAAGGTCGTTTTGGGCGTCGCCAATCGCCATAACCTCCGCCTGCGGAATGGAAAGCCTTGAGGCCACCCAGGACAACGCATGTTCCTTGTCGGCGCCAATGGGCAGTATTTCCATAAAATACGGCTTGGAAAGCAGGATATGGGCTCTACCCGCAAGCTTTTCCCTTACGGCAGGCAGAACTTCCGCGATTCGCGCCGGGTCCCCAGATGCAAGCAGCTTGCTCCGCGGAATCGATGCCAGCTCCTGTGGATGCCTGGCTTTTCTGTTGGGCAGTCCGGTTAATTTGCTGTCGCGCTCCGTCCAGTCGTTTTTCTCGCTTACGATTATTAAGCCGGGCTCGTACGCCTGCACGGGCAAACCAAATTCCCGCAATACTTCCAGCGCCACCGCGCAGTCGTCGGTGGACAGGGTAATGCGGCGAAGGACGGTGCCGAGGTCCAGAGACCGCACTTCAGCGCCGTTGACGCAGATGATGGGCAATCCGCGGCCAATCATGCCCAGTTGGCGGGCATAGGCCTCCATCGACTCGATGGTTCGCCCGGAAGCCAGAACTACCGGTATGCCGGTATCCAGCACAGCCTGAACCGCCGAAAGATTCACCTTGCTTATGGTTAAATCGGGCGAGAGGAGGGTATCGTCTAGGTCGAGTGCTACAAGTGAAATGTGCATGGTTTAAGTATAGCATAAGGGAACCTCGAAAAACTTCAGTTTTGCGAGGTTGACCATTAAAAAATCTGATTCCTGTAAGGAATCAGCGAGGCAGCTCTGATAACCATAGGGTTATTAGAGATGCCCATAAAGCAAAAAGGATAAAAAGCGGTACCCTGCAGCATCAACTTCAATTCGCGCGGCGAATTGAAATTTCCGTCAGAGACTGTCCAACACCTGCCCCAGGAGCAGCGTAATGTCGTCTTCAAAGTACGGATCTTTCATATACTGGATAAGGTCGGTAAGCAGGCCGTTGGCCATGTCGTCGAGGCTGCCTTTCATGGATGTGGTGATGGAGCGCATGATGCCTTCCGCGCCGAACATTACCCCATTGGCGTCCCGTGCCTCGATTATGCCGTCGGTATAGAAACACAGCACGTCTCCCGAGCGGAAAGGAACGGTCTCGTCCTTGTAGTCGAAATGGTCCAGCATGCCTATTATCGGATTGCTTGGCGGCATTTCGGTAAAGGACCCGTCAGTGTGGGCAAGAAGCTGGTGTGGATGCCCCGCATTGCAATAGCGGCAGGTCATGGTGGAAAAATCGAACACGGCATAAAACGCGGTAACATAATGGTCGGTGTCGATTATCTTGGAGAATTCCTCGTTGAGCCGCCCGATTACCGTGGACGGCGTGCGCTCGCGCGATACCAAGTAGTCGAAACTGCTGCGTATCATGGCGGTAATAAAGGCCGGCGCCACTCCGTGACCCGATACGTCGCTTATCATTACGCCGATGCGCTCGTCGGACAGCTTTATAATGTCGAAGAAGTCGCCGCCAACCATGGCCATTGGAATATAGCGGTGGGTAAAGCTGACCAGTTCGGTATCGGGGTAGCTTTTGGGAAGCAGGCTTTTCTGAAGCTCCACGGCAAGGTTCATCTCGTTGATATTCTGCCTGTTTCGGCGTTCGAGCACATCCATGGCCCGCTTGAGCTTATGGGAGCGGCGCTTGAGTTTTGCGTTTATCTCCTCGACCTCGCGAGCGTGGTTTACGATGCTCTTCTCGTGCAGCGATTCCAGCGAGGCATAGGCCGGCAATGGAGTAACGAACATGAAGCGCTCCGCTCCCGGGTGCATGCATTCGAACACGTGTCCCGTAGCGCCGAAACGCCGGATCTCCCAAGGTTTTTTGGTTAGGGACGAAGTTCCCTTTTTTGAGAAATACCCAATTTCGTCCCAGGCTTCCCCACCCACGTGAATGCGCACGAAATCCGCCTGAAGACTGGCGCCGAGAGGCATACCCAGAGTGGGGCAGGAGAGTTCGCCAAAGGATGCACCTTCGGGGTATACTCCTAGGAGGACGTCGGCGGCGTCAAAGGCAAGAAGAATGGTATCGGTAGATTTTAAAATGCCAACCACGATATCTCGCTGGTCGACAGGCAACATTTTCTTCATATTCGGCTTAATTCTACAGCAAATACGGCAATAAGGGAATGCAAAAACGATTTTTTCTGCTACAATGGCGCCTTAAAATACAATGCCGCGCGATGCGGCGCCAGGAGACATCATGAGTCACGAAATACCGGCACGAAAAGACACAAAACCCGGCGATTGCTGGAATCTTTCAAAACTTTTTAAAAACGAGGCCGACTGGGAGCAAACCCTTAAAATTTGGGAAGCCATGATAGAAAAGGTAGCCGCCTTTCAGGCTACGCTCGCAAAATCCTCGGATGCATTGTTTGCGGCCGTTTCCTACAACAAGGAATACTCGATGCTCGAGGAGCGCGTAGGCCACTACGCCCAGCTTCGCCAGACAGAGGACGAGGGCGATTCGCCGTCGCGTGCCCGCATGGGCAAATTCATGATGGCCGCCACAAAAGGCTCCGGTGCGTGGAGCTGGTTTACCCCCGAGCTGCAGCAGGTGCCCGAGGCATCCATAAATGCCTGGCTGGCCGAAACGCGCTTCGCCGAGTACCGCATCTTCCTGTCGCGCATACTCCGCGCCAAGCCGCACATCCTGAACGCCGGCGAGGAGCGCCTGCTTGCGCTTGCGGCGGACACCTCCAATACCCCATCCGAAGCCTTTTCCGTGCTTACTAACGTCGATATGGACTTCGGCTCCATCGACACCCCCGGGGGCTCGCGACCGCTGTCGCAGTCAACATTCTCGTCGTTCATGCAGAACCCCGACCGCGAACTGCGCAAAAAGGCGTACGACCAGTTTTACAGCCGCTTCGATGCCCACAAGAACACCATCGCCTCGCTCTACTCCGGCCAGTGCAAGCTGGACCAGTACCAGGCAAACGTGCGCAAGTTCGGCTCCAGCCGCGAGCGAGCCCTGTTTACGGACGATGTGAGCGAGACCGTCTACGACAACCTCGTCAAGACGGTAAACGACAACCTGCCCGTACTTCACGAATACTACGAGCTTAGGAGGCGCGCCCTCAAGGTAGACGAGCTTCGGCACTACGACGTGTACGTTCCCATCGTGGGCACGGTCAAGGTGGAGCACAGCTGGGACCGGGCCGTCGACGTCATTTCCGAGGCTCTTGCCCCCTTGGGTGAAGAATATGTAACTACATTGCGCGCCGGCCTTACCGGAACATGGGCGGACCGCTACGAGAACAAGGGCAAGCGATCGGGCGCGTTCTCCTGGGGCTCGTTTTCCAGCGACCCCTATATCCTCATGAACTTCAAAAAAGACGTAATCCGGGACGTATTCACCCTCGCGCACGAGGGCGGCCACTCCATGCACACCTGGTACTCGGTCAAGGCCAACCCCTTCATGAACTACAACTACACCATTTTCGAGGCGGAAGTGGCCAGCACCTTCAACGAAGCGCTGCTGTTCAAGCACATGCGCGCCACCGCCAAGGGCGAAGACCTCAACGCCTACCTCCTGGCCAGCCGCGTGGACGACATCCTGGCCACCCTGTTCCGCCAGACGATGTTTGCCGAGTACGAGCACAAGGCCCACGCCCTTCTCGAGGCGGGCGAACCGCTTACCGTCGACGTACTGCGAGGCGAGTATAAAAAACTTATAACAAAATACTTCGGCCCCGCCATGAAGTTCGAGGAGACGAGCGACCTTGAAGGCCTCCGCATCCCGCACTTCTACGGCGCGTACTACGTGTACAAGTACGCCACCGGCATTTCCGCGTCCATCGCGCTCTCCAACAAGGTGCTTTCCGGCGAAAAGGACGCGCGCGAAAACTATTTCAAGTTCCTGTCGTCCGGCGGCTCGCGCTTTCCCATCGAGGCGCTCAAGGTGGCCGGCGTGGACATGTCCAGCCCGGAGCCGGTCAAGGCCGCATGCGCCGAGTTCGGCACACTGGTAAAAGAGCTCAAGACCGCGTTGAAGTTATAGTTTTTTCTTATATCTTTTCCGGCCGCGTCTGCCCAGGGCTCCGCTCCAATCTCCCGCGCGCCGGGCACCATCTTTCCGCGGGTCCGTCCCGGCCCCGCGGCGAGCGATACCCGGGGCGCGCGGGAGGATTTCCGCTCCGCCCCGGCGGCCGGGGCAAAAAGGCGGCATCATGAACATACATAAACTCGTCCTGCATGGGGACATCGAGGTAAACTGCTTCATAATCGAGCATGGGCGGGAATGCTACGTCGTCGACCCCGGATACGAAAAAGAAAAAATAACCAGCTTCGTCAACAACCTCAAATTGGAGGTTGTCGGGATACTGCTGACTCATGGGCACCTGGACCATATCGGCGCCATCGACTGCCTCGAGGTGCCCGTCTACATCCACGAAAAGGAATACGGGCTTTTAGCCGACGACCAACTCAACGGCTATGGGGCATACGGTCTTGAAAAACCCTATGCCCTCGCGGGCCTCGATATCGTGACATTCGATGCCGGCAAAATTTTCGATCTTGGCGAAAGAAAAATAAGCGTGGTGCATACGCCCGGCCACACGGGCGGAAGCGTCTGCTTCAAGACCGGGGACGACCTGGTCACCGGTGATACTTTATTCGCCGGCGGCGTTGGCAGATGGGATTTTCCAACTGGCGACCTGCCAGAATTGCAGCGCTCCGTAGTGGCCTTGATCGACGGTCAGGCGGAGTCGGTCGGGGCGCTTGGCATCATCGTGCCGACCGTCGATGACGCGCTCGAAGCGCGCGATACGGCACGATTCTCCAGATATCCCCCGTTTGGCCGCCGCAGCGCGGGCGGCGGGTCCT
>JANNSO010000041.1:0-15697 GCA_031402655.1 Spirochaetota bacterium
AGGAGAGACCTCCGCCGGCGGAAAGTACCCGGCTGGATATCCTCGGCGCATCAAGCGCTTTAACGAGGTTTTCCGGTTTTGCAAGACTGATATTCTTCCAGACCGACGTAGTTTCTATACTTTTTCGTTTCATAGTTGCTCCTGGCATGGCTTTCGTAATTCCCTATCGCTTCATAGTATGATTCAGAGCGCTTTTTTTCAAGCCTGAAGCAAAGTATGGAATCCGCTTCCATGTCGGGTTTAAAAGAACGTTTGACAGTCAGCGGCGTTCCTCATTCCCCGCCTTTTACCGGATTTTCGCTAATTGGACTGGCTCGATCGCCTTGTTTCGGTTACAATCAAGCACAGTACGTCTTTCAGCGAGCCAGGAGTACCCGTGAGCACTGTTGTAACCGCGATCGAAAAAGAGTTCGTATTCAACCAGATCATAAAGACACAGGGTAAAGTACTGGTGTTTGGTCCGGGAAAGCATGTGTATGGCAAGCTAAAATCCATCGACAAGGAATTTCTCGTAATCGACGCTTTCTCGGCCCAGGCAGAGCTTTTCGTATCGTGGGAGCACGTGTCGGTTTATTGCAATTATCTTGGACAGCGCATGACCTTTCCCGCCAAGATTCGAAAAGTAGAAGGCAGCAGGATTTTCATGCAGCTACCGGAAACTGTATTGAAAACCCCGCAGCGGAAAAGCGTTCGCGTTCCGCCACCCCAAAATGTTACGCTGGAATTCTTTATGAGCAACCAGCATGTAGCCATCGATTATCCGGAATCGTGCGAATATATCGACGTAGAAATGCCGGCGCTGAGCGAAGATCTCGACTCGAGCAGCATTCAGACGCTTATGGATAGTTTTAAGCAGAAAGCCGGTATGTTTGCCGGAGTCAACGGGGTAATCATGTTTGCCAAACCCCGCATGCCGGAAACCATCGAAGAAAAGCTCATAGCCAATTTCGGACGATCCCTCTTAATACCCAGCACCCGAACCAGCCTTCCTGCCGAAGATCCATATCCCGAAGGACGGATTATAACGCAATCGATGGCCGATACCTATGAAGGCCCTTCAATTTTCATCGATGGGTCCAATCTCGAGAAAAGCAGGCTTGCCAAGTCCGGTAGCGGCATTACGTCGGAGCTTTACTGCCCGATACAGTTTTATCAGTTCGTAATCGGGTACGTATATATGAGGAACGATGATTCCCACCGGATGTGCATGGATTACAAGTCTCTGGATTTTGCCTGGGAATTTTCGCGAATCCTTGCATATAAATTGCAGGAACATAATTACTTCAAACTGTCCGAGAAAAAGCCGGATCCCTATAAGCCTGTCGTCCTGGATCTATCGCCGGGGGGCTGTCTCATCGGCCTGCCCAAGGCGAAATTCGCCATACAGCTTAAACCCAATACCGGTCTCAGGATTCTGTTGCGAAGCCACGGTGAAACCCAGGAAATAAAGGCTAAAATCGCCCGTAAATTCGCCGATCCAACCACGACCTTTTATGGTTTGGCATTTATGGGAGTAAATGACGAACTCATGTCTACCTTGAAGCAGATGCTTTATGCAGACAGTAAAAATGATGTAGAGTGCGATGAGCTTAGCTATTCACTCGACCCGACCGCGAATAAAAAAGAGGAAGGTCCCCCCATCTTTTTGTAAAGGAACTACCATGGATTCGTCCTTAATTGCCAAAATTATGCTTGCCTTCAAGGTATTGATCCGTTGGGAAGTGCTTGTAACGCTTGGCGGTTTTCTGTTCATCTGGATTATTTTGCGTTCAGTCGCCGATCCAGACGAAAAAAAGCCGAAGCCCATCAAGTTCCAGCAGAAAAAGAAAATGCTTCCCGTTGCCGAGAAAGAGAGCGAACCCGAGGATGACGAAGAAGATACTTCTCCCCGCTCGCGTCGCGCCGCCTCATCCGAAGGCGACGATGACGAAGAACTCATCAGATAGAAGTTTTTTTTACGCTCGGTTCCAGCGAATTTTTCCAAGGGGCTTTTTTTCTTTGCCGCACATAACCCAGCAGAATCTCGTTCTTTAGCCCTTCCTCGATCTCATCCTGGCGCCAGGACGCAAGAGATCCAAAACCCGGCGCCATGATTAATCCTTGCTTTCCATGCAAAAACTTCAAGGCTTTTTCCGGGGTAAACCGCCGGGGGTGCCAATGCGCGGTATCCAGAAACTCGCGGTGACCGGACGGATCCCCGCAAACGGAACTGTCGCAGACATCGCAGCCCGCACAGGGTAATCCGGCCGATCCAAGCGCCTCCAGCAACAGGGATCGCCGGCATTTTTCATCCTGGAGGGCATACCCTCGAAAAATGCGCTTGCGCATCTCCCCGATGCTGTGCTCCTGCATCTGCACCTCGCGTTCGCGGCCAGCGGGTAGGGCCAGGAGTATCGCCGTCGAAGCTTGCCCATCCCGTCCGGCTCTGCCTGCCTCCTGCAGGTATGCTTCCACCGAAGCTGGTAAAGAATAATGTACCACGGTTCGTATGTTAGGCTTATCCATTCCCATGCCGTACGCGCAGGTCGCGCAAAGGATGCCGTCAGCGGACGCCATGAACCAGGCTTCGATGATTTTTTTTTCCTCCCGCTCGAGACCTGCGTGGTAAAACCGTACATCCGATTCGGGGAAATTGCGCTTCAGATCTTCGGCAAGCATTTGCACTCCGGGCCGCGAAGAGGCAAATACGATCATAGGTTTGTCTTTCCGGGCAAAAACGTCGCGAAGCGCATGCTTAAGCGATGCGGAGCGCTGCACCTCATAATAAATATTAGGCCGATCCGGGTTGCCGCTTATCAAGTTGTACGGTTCTTTTTCGAACAGGCACTGCGTAACGCGTTCCAGTACCGGTGGCGAGGCTGTCGCCGTAAAGGCGGTGATGATTCGCGGTTTCAATGCCGAAATCACCGCGCCTAGCTCGAGGTAGGCCGGCCGAAAGGAATCTCCCCATTCTGCGACGCAGTGGGCTTCGTCGATTACAAAATGGAATATTCCGGCATCTATCAGGAATGCTTGTATGCATGGAACGAGCAGGGTTTCGGGGTTCGTGATTATCATGCGTGTGCCGCCATTGCGGATGCCGTCGAGCGCATCCGTGCGTTCCGCATCGCTCATGCCTCCGCGCAGCACCGAGCACGCTATGTTTTGTTCCTTCATGCGGCGTTCTTGATCAGCCATCAAACCCAGTAAAGGATACACGATAAGGGTAGGACCCGGACACAATAGCGAGGGCAGCTGGAAGCACAGGCTTTTTCCGGCACCGGTCGGCAGTATCACCATTTGGCGTATCGTGTCGCCTTCATATTCCGCGGAGGCGGCATCCAAAACCGCAGCAATGACAAGCCTTTGGTACGGAAACAGATAGGGTATGCCGAATCGCTCGAGGGCTGCGACGCTTACTGGATCCGAAGCTGATTCATTTTCATTTTTTGCGTACATACTGAATAGAACGCGATAATTTTGCCGTTTACATGCGGCTTTGTTCGCTCAGGCTTGATTTTTCTTTACAAAGCGGAAAGGCCTGGCAAGCCCCGCATTTGGGCGAGCGGGCAACGCAGATGAATTTTCCGTGCCTGTTTAGCGCGTGGGAGAATGCTGTATGATGTTCCGGTCGCACAAGGGCCGCTATCATGCGTTCGCTTACCGCAGCGGATGTGGTCGGTGCCAGGCCCAGGCGCCGTGCGGTTCTCAATACATGAGTGTCTACAATTATTCCGGGTTTGCCGAAGCAAGCGCTTACAATCAGGTTCGCGGTTTTTCTGCCTACTCCGGGCAACAGAACTAGGGTATCGATGCTATCGGGAACGTTACCCGCAAAATCCCGGATTACGCATTGCGCGCTTGCGATAATATGCCGAGCCTTGGTGCGAAAAAATCCGGTGGAGTGTATGGCCGACTCTACCTCACCGATAGTTGCGGATGCGAGCTCCTTTGGTCCAGGCCATGCCTTGAACAGTGCCGGCGTTACTTTGTTAACCTGTTCGTCGGTACATTGTGCGGAGAGCATCACTGCCACAAGCAACTCCCAGCAGCTGTTGTAGCGCAATTGGGGTGTCGTATCGGGCCATAGTTTTACGAGGAGTTTGAGCAGGGCCTGGGCATGTGCTTTTGTTCCTGGAGCAGGCTTCATGCTTAGAGTATGAGGCTCGGCATACAATAGCGCAAGCGCTAATATTCGTAAGAGAACCTTGCGTATTCGTATTTCTCGAATTATACTACGGGTATGGATGTTTTTGAGTTTACAACACGGAGGAATAAAATGAGGCGTTTTGCGATACTTGTCTTTATTTTCTTTATGGTTTCCGCTTCCACGCTGCTTTTCGCCCAAACCGGCTCAAGCGCCGGCACTACGGCGAAAGATCTCGATAAAAGCGGGTCAATCCGTTCACAGTCGGACTATTATCCCGTTAACCTGAATGTTACCAAGGTTTTCAGCAATAGCCTTGGTTATAGGGTGGTTTACCGAAAAGGCGAAGTTGCCTTTGCCGATGTGTTTATCCCCGTAGCATGGTTCGTGCCTGGTGGCAAAGCTCAATTACTGCCTGGACGAGGCGCATCCTTGCCCTATCTGGTAGTTTATTTCAAGAGCGATGGAGCATTCAGCCACCTGAAGCTGTTCGTACAGGAAGACAGAAACCATTCGTCGTGGGGTCAACTTACCGGCGAAGTTACCGAAAAATTCAAAGTTGAAACCATAAAGCTTCAATACTAGGCACAAAAGAGGTTCCATGTCCTTCGATTCCTCCAGTTACGATCGAGTGCTCGATTTTATCGGGCACTTCGATTCTTTTTTATTACTTGGCCATAAAGAGCCCGACGGTGATTGCGTAGGAAGTCAGCTTGCCTTAGCCTCATTTCTTCGAAGGCGGGGCAAAGAGGCCTTTGTCTTGTCCGCGGGTCCTTTTACCAGAACGGAAATAGCCCCTTATGCCCCGTTTTTTACTGATGCCATACCGGATGCTGTATCGCAAAAAACCGCGCTTATAGTACTGGATTGCTCTTCGCTTTCCCGAACCGGCTCGCTGGAGGCTAAGATTCCCCCCGACATGCCTCTAGCCTTTATAGATCATCATGCTGCCGGAGACGCGCGAGGATCCGTGCAATGCATCGATACCCATGCTCCGGCCGTTACTTTTATGATACAGCTTCTTATAGAGGCAGCAGGGGAAAAGCTCAGCAAAGAGGAAGCAGAACTGTTGCTTTTTGGCTTGTGCACGGATACAGGATTCTTTAGGCATCTGGATCAGGGCAGCGAAGCCGTTTTTGCCTCAATTTCCCGCCTTGTCGCCGCTGGAGCCTCTCCTAAGCATGCGTTTGCGATGATGAATGGTGGCAAACCATTTGCTTCCAGAAAGCTTATGGGGGAAATCCTATCGCGAACCATGGCTTTGTATGATGGTAAATTGCTGATTTCCTGGATGACACTTGCCGATCAGGAGCGCTATGGCTTGGTAGGGCGGGATTCCGATATGTTGTATCAGCTTCTAATGACGGTCGAGCATATGGAGGTGGCAATCATCGTCCGCCAGGAATCTGCCTCCGATTGTACGGTTGGATTTCGTTCCCGCGAGAGCATCGATGTAGCGGCAGTTGCCGCAATCTTCGGCGGTGGCGGTCACCGACTGGCTTCAGGTCTCCATATGCCTGGTCAGGCAGAACAGATACGCGATATCATGATTGCCGCTTTCGAACCAATATTCCAGAAAAAAAATTGATAAAGGCAAGGCAAATTCCTATTGTAACGAAATGTAACAGAACTTTTTTATAGAGAAGCATAAAATTCCTGCAAAAGTTATTCTATGCTTTGTTACTGATTATTTCATGCAGATTTTTTTACTAATTGTAAATAATTACACAATAAAGAATTGTATAATCCCCCTCTCTTTTTTAACCTTTATTAACCACTCTTTATTCTTCTGCCTGCTCCAACAATTTAAAACCCGGTATTGGCATGATTCTTGCATTTCTAAAGGTGGTTCTATGGATTTATTTCATTGGGCAACCTTTTTCGATGAAGAAGGGATTTTTCATTTCAGGAGAATCAGAATGGAAACTACATTGGAAAAACTGATTGCAATTCATCGCAGGGATGGAACGCAAACGAAACGGATTATGGATCTCATTGCAGCCACAGTTTATAAAAATCCTCGTGCCTATGGTATCAGAACGGAGGATGATATTGGAGAAATGTTTTCTCGCTTTTGGAATAGAATAGAAAGCATGGTAATGCGATACCAGGAAAACGGCGCATCCTTCGAGGCATATCTTGTTACTACTCTGCGCTTTATTGCTCTTACTTTATACCGGGAGCGATTATTGGAAAGGCAGGAGGAAAAGACCTACATTAGCGATTCCGGAGAATTGTCCGCTGCCGAATCCGCATCGCGATACAGTTATAGAATACGGCATCGTCCCACGCATATTCCGAGAACGGGCATACAGGCTTTTTCGTCCGGAAAGAATTCCAGGATAAGTGCTGCATTGTCACAGCATCTTTCCATACTCTGCGTTAAATGCGCCATAATAATTTCAGATGACGAGGTAGAAAAACTAGCAGGAAAAATGTGCGTTGATCCTTTGGAGCTGTTGAGAAAAGTACAGTTGGTCAGGTCGAATTCGGAGCGAAAGATTCAGCGGAGGGAAAACCGCGAGCAATTACGGAATTTTCTGTGGTTCAAGATATTATTTCATAAAAGAAAACTGTTTGTGGAATATGATGAGGAAAAAAAGAGACGTCTTAAACAGCAGATCGCAAATCTAACCATACGCTATACCGCCGTCGTAGCTGGCCTAAAACAAATGAAGATGACCGTGTGCAACAAGGATTTGGCGGATGTGTTTAACGTAAGCAAGGCACGCGTAGACAGCGGCCAATTTCGGCTTAGGAAACAGTTCGAGGTGCCGGATGGGGATTCTTGACAACTTAAGGTCGAAAGAGTATAGAACCTGCATGATTATACATATTGCCACGAATAACAGTCATAAGCGCATAGAGATGCAGGGGATCATGCAGGGCTATTTTCTACGGACTCCCGAGGATGAAGGCATCAAGGGCTTTGATGTAGAAGAAAATGCTTCGACCTTTATAGGCAATGCCATGCTCAAGGCAGAAGCCTTGTATCGGCTCATTAAAAAACCGGTGCTCGCCGATGACTCCGGCTTGAGCGTCGATGCCCTGGGAGGGCGACCGGGGGTGTTATCTGCCCGGTATGGTTCAAAAGCCGGAATCCAGCTGTCCAGCGAAAAGCGGAATGCTTTGCTGCTTGCCGAAATGGCCGGAAAAACAGATCGCGCCTGCCGCTTTGTCTGTTGCATCTGCCTCATGCTTTCTGCCGATCGGTATTTTTGCATTCAGGAAACGTGCGAAGGTGTTTTGCTGGAAAGCCCTTCGGGTTCAGGTGGATTTGGCTATGACCCCGTACTGTATTTGCCGGAGCTTGGAAAAACGGTAGCGGAGCTTTCCATGGAAGAGAAAAACGCGGTCTCCCACAGGGGCAAGGCCCTTGCGCGAATCCGCGCAGTCCTCGATTCATTGTAGGAAAATTCAATTTGGATACAAATTGAATTTAAAAATAAAAGCCGCCTTCCTGCGAAGGAAGGCGGCTTTTCAGCATGAATATAAGGACTATTCCTTGATACCGTACTTCTTGCGGAAACGATCTACGCGGCCAGCAGTGTCTACGAGTTTCTGTTTTCCGGTAAAGAAGGGGTGACAGGCGGAACAAATTTCAACCTGGATGTTCTTTACCGTCGAACGGGTCTCAATGACATTGCCGCACGCGCATTTGATGGTGGTGAGCTCGTATTTGGGATGGATACCAGTTTTCATATGCTCTCCTTGCGCGCCGGTCATGGTGCCAGAATACCAGCTTATGACGGCTAAAATATAAATACCATACGGTATCTAGTCAGCAATATACTACAATTTCCTGTATTCTCCTAGTCGCCCGTGGGCGTATTCATGGATCGCAGGAACGCGTCATTATTCTTGGTTTTCATCATCTTGTCAATGAGCAACTCCATGATTTCGAGGTCGTCCAGCGGGCTTATCACTTTGCGCAGCACCCATATTTTTTGAAGCTCCTCCTCGGTTAAAAGGAGCTCTTCCTTGCGGGTTCCCGACTTCTTGATGTTGATGGCAGGGAAAAGGCGCCTGTCCGACATGCGGCGGTCAAGATTTATTTCCATATTGCCCGTGCCTTTGAATTCCTCAAAGATTACTTCATCCATGCGGGAACCCGTATCCACAAGGGCTGTTGCTATTATGGTAAGCGAACCGCCGTGCTCGATATTGCGGGCCGCCCCAAAGAAACGTTTTGGTTTGTGCAGCGCGTTGGAATCGACACCGCCGGATAATATCTTGCCTGAGGTAGGAACCGTCTGGTTATAGGCGCGGGCAAGGCGCGTGATCGAGTCCAGAAGTATCACGACGTCCTTTCCGTGTTCTACCAGGCGCTTTGCTTTTTCAAGCACCATCT
Source organism: Spirochaetota bacterium (assembly GCA_031402655.1). Lineage (GTDB taxonomy): Bacteria > Spirochaetota > Spirochaetia > Treponematales > UBA12059 > JANNSO01. The sequence continues at coordinate 8,478 of JANNSO010000041.1, forward strand.
CGGCAACCTGAACGTGCCTCGTGGCCTGTTCGTCGAAGGTCGACGAAATAACCTCGGCTTTTACCGTACGTTCCATATCGGTAACTTCCTCGGGGCGCTCGTCTATCAGCAACACGATGAGGTAGGCGTCAGGCTGGTTGGACGTGATGGCATTGGCGATTTTTTGCATCAATACGGTCTTGCCGGTTTTGGGCGGAGATACGATAAGCGCTCTCTGGCCTTTGCCTATGGGGCAGAATAAATTGATTATGCGAGTGGATGTTTCCTCGGTTACCGTTTCAAGATTGAATCGCTCCTCGGGGTAGAGCGGGGTAAGGTTTTCAAACGGTATGCGATTCTGCGCAACGGACGGCTCGTCGAAGTTTACCTTTTCGACGCGAAGCATGGCAAAGAATCGCTCACCTTCTTTGGGGCTTCGTATCTGGCCATAGACGGTATCGCCGGTTTTAAGGTTAAACAGCCGTATTTGGCTCGGGCTAATATAAATGTCGTCGGTACCCGGCAGGTAGCTATTCTGGGGGGAACGGAGAAAACCATAGCCGTCGGGCAAAATTTCCAGGGAGCCATAGGCATAAATAATGCCGCCGCGTTCTGTATGCGCTTTCAGGATCTGGAATATAAGCTCCTGCTTTTTAAGCAGCACCATTTCTTCGTGGTTGAGGCCGGTGTTGCCGCCAAGCTCGCGAAGTTCCTTGAAACCCATGGCTGTAAGCTCGTTGATGGACAGGCGCGCCCGCGAATCATTTATATCCGGCTTTTGCTGTTCTTCTTTTGTCTGCCCGGAGTATTGCTCGTTTGCTTCCTGTCTGCGAACAAAACCCGGAACTACGGCGCCCGAGCCTGAATTGCTATGCCTGGAATTACGATGCGGATTATCGTTTTCCCGTTCTTTGCGCACATGCTGGTTTTCTTCGCGCCGTGGATACGGTATGCCGTTTCCGGGAAGGGCATTGGTGCCCGGGTTGGGTTCGTTTGCCTGAACCGGAGAACTGAGCGGCGGCACATTGGTGGCGATGTCGATGTAGCTGCCCGTTTGGGAGCTATCTTCCACTCGCGCCGCCGGCCTTCGGATTATACGTTTCCGGGATGTAGCCTCCCCGTTTTCGGCAGTTTCCATAGGTTCCGGATTGTCCCTTGATTCAGTCAATTCTAATTCTTTCTGAGCTTCTACTTCGGGTTGCTGCCCGGTAGTCTTGCTTCTGCGAATGGTTGCCATCGCTTTCTCCACTGTAGATTTTTTCGTGTATTTTTCCGGCAGGCGGAACGGAAGAGTATCCGTGTTCCGGCGACCTGTAAAGATTATGCGTTTTTAAGCACGCATGTATATGTTAATGATTTTTGCTTTACGCAATACAAAAATCTGTAACTGCAGTTTGTTTTACTCTTTGGCTTTTCTTTCTCTGCTCGACAAGGCAATACCGAAGTTTCATTTTTACTAAAAGAACGATATCCCTGAATGTTGGGGTTGTCAAGTATTTCATGGCCTCATGCAGCGATTTATCATCATTTGCAAGGCGAATTCGACGCTTTGCCTCCGGATTAGTTCTCTGTCTCCGCTGAAGTGCATGGATTCCGTCCAGGTCGCACCGTTATGGGAAAAACCGAAATAGACTGTTCCCACCGGTTTTTGTTCTGTTCCGCCATCGGGTCCGGCTATCCCCGTTATGGAAAGAGCCACCTCGGTACCCATAAGTTCCGCGACCCCGCGCGCCATTTGCCTGGCGCACAGTTCTGAAACTGCTCCATTCTCCTTCAAAGTTCCGGGTAAAACTCCCAGCAGTTTTATTTTCATCTCATTGGAATAGGAGACTACCGATCCTGGAAATACCGTTGATGCGCCTGGTACTGCCGTGATGCTTGCCGCCAATAAGCCGCCGGTACATGACTCCGCGCAGGACAGCTTTAGTTTTTTTGCCACGCACAGCTGGACCAGCGTCTCAGCCAGGAGAAGGTCAGCACTCATTGCGAGTTTTGGATATGCTGGGCAAAAGGATTAAAGTTGGCCGAGTCCTTAATCATTTCGCAGCGGCCCTCAAAAAGTACGCCATCGGCAATCTGTAATTTCGACGTCGTTATGTTACCATAGATTCTTGCGCTGGATCGAAGCTCCACTTTGTCTGCGGCTTCGATGTCCCCTTTTATGGAGCCTGCCACGACAATGCTCATCGCGCGGATTCGGCCTGCTTTTATTTCGGCCGATTCATCGATATACAAGGCACCTTTTGCATCGATATCGCCTTCGAATCGACCTTGTATCATCAATCCTGTATCAAAGCGCAAGGTACCCGTGAGACTGGTTCCCGGGCCAAGAACCGTCGTTATGTCTCCGAAATTTATAATTCCGGCTTTCTTTGTCATAGTAATCCTTTTGCCGCAAGCATCGATGATATTGGTGGGCTCTTTGGCTGTCTATTTGTGCTTCATTACGAACACGCCGTCCCAGTCTTCCTCGGGCGGCTCGGCGGCATACAAATTACAGCGTTTGAAGTATTCATTGGACGGACCATCATCGGGGTCGATAGCCAGGGCTGCCGCAAAGCGCACGGCAGCTTCCTTGAATCTCATCAGTTTGTAAAGTTTTCTGCCTTCTGCAAAGATCGATAGAACCTGTGACTTTTCTGCACTGATCATCGCGTGTTCTCCCTACCAGCCTTACTGGTGTACTGCCGTCCGGGCCTTGCGGCGAAGCGCTGCTATGTCCAGGGCTTCAGCCGAAAGTTTAACGTACTCGTTTTTCAAGTTCCCGGTTTTTTCTGCCAGTGAGTCAAGGATAGCCAATGCCTCGGAGGCGTTTTTCGCGATGGCTGCGGGATCTTTTGCCGAATTGCCGATTATATCCAGATGCTTGTGGGTTTGACTCGTAGCTAATTCAATTTCTTTAAAAATCGTTTCCCCGAGTCTTATGCGTTTTTCGCGATTTTCAATTTGGCGGATCAGTTCGTGGGTTCGCAGGACAACGCGGATCCGGGCTAGTACCTCCGCAAAATTAAAGGGCTTGGTTATATAATCGTCGGCACCCAGTTCGAGTCCCTCTACCTTGTCCTTTACGTCGTCGAGAGCAGAGAACATGATTATGGGAATATCTGCATAGTCAGCGTATTCCGGGTCATTTTTAAGAATTTTCGTAACTTCCCAGCCGGTCAGCTTGGGCATGACATTATCGAGGATGATCAGATCTGGTTTTACTTTTCGTACGGATTCAAGCGCCTCCAGCCCGTTGCTGGCAAGAAAGACGTAAAAACCCAAATTCGAAAGCATTACTTCGAAAAATTCAAGATTGATTTCTTCGTCATCCACGATAAGGATGCGTTGTTTAGGGTCCATCAAACACTCCGTGCGGCAGATCAAGGAAATATAAACTTATTTTGCATGAGCAGTTGGTTCTTGTCAACCAAAATTGCTGCCAGTTTTTCGCTTCGCATGCAAACAATCGAATAGAATAAGCGCAAGCAGGCAAAATGAAACAATTAAAACGAACGTAGACAGGTGCCTGCCCCATAACTCGAATACTGTTTTTTTGTTTGCTCCCTTGATTATATCTACAACAAGAAAATCCGATGTAAAAGCTTTCAGGGCGGCGGAGACATGGCCATTGGGCTCTATAGCCATGGTGTCCCCCGTGTTTGTCGCCCTGAGCACTACCGATCCGGTTTCAGCCGCCCGAAATTTTGACATGATCGCATGTTGTTTCTGCATGGACCCTGACTTGGCCCAGGAATCCTGGGTAAGAACGGTAAAAAAATCGAGCTCTGGAAACGAGCCGAAGTACGCGGCAAAGGAATCCTCGAAACAGATGTGAGCGGCAAAACTGCTGCCTCGAGCGTAAAAAACGGTTTTTTGTGTGCCCGGTGCGCGGAACGATCCGAACCGGGAAACAAGCCACCTGTTTAATGCAGGCGCCTCTTTTGACCAGGGGAAATATTCGGAGAAGGGGACGAGTTTTATTTTGCTGTAGACGTCCGAAACAGAGCCGCCATCGTATAAGATAGCCGAGTTGAAGTCCGAACTGCGAGCGGCATCCGATTCCGCCACCCAGCTGGTTCCAAGAAGGACGGCAGCGGGGCAGGAAAGCAGGTACTCCTGGACTTCCTTGGCGAATTCGTAAGTCTCCCGCTGGGGTCTATATTTTAGATGCCAGGCAAGCGCGGGGACAATAGCTGTTTCGTGCCACAGTATCAAGTCCGGCTGGTATTCTTCTGCTTTTTCCGAAAGTTTTCTGAGCGCCAAAAACATTGCCTGGTACTCAGATGGACCATTTTGTTTCTGCGCCAGATTGGGCTGGATAAGGGCAACCCTAATTGTGCCGACGTTTTTTCCCCGTTTCGCGTTAATCTCCCTTACTGCTGGTTCATGGGTGGAGGTTCTGTAACCGCGGACAGGGATCAGGAAGGCCAGCCCTATGAGTAAAAGCGGCACAAGCCACAACTTACCGGAAAGCCTGCAGCTGCTCCGAACCGCCTTATAAATTCCGTAATTCACGCAGGCAATTGCGAGTGTAACCAGGCTTGTTCCTCCTATGCTCGCCAAAAAAAAGGCGAAGCGCGAAGAACTCATGGCATAGGGAAGTGTTGCATAAGGAAATGCCAGAAACCCCCAGGAACACAAAATTGGTACGCAGCTAATAATAAACACGCTTGCAAGAGCCCGTAACCAGGGTCGAGCCCTGCTTACCAGATGCAAAGCGTAAAAAAGCAGAATAAATCGAACTGCGCCGGCAAGCAGCGAGAGTGCAAGCGCAAAAGGATGATAATTGCCAAGCCATGGAGTCAGGGCAAGATGTATCAGCGCTCCCGCAATGCCTCCGCCCAGTGCTATTTGACCAAGATTGAGGTTTTCCATCCATAGTAGAAAAAAACAGAGGGTAATAAGGGAAAGAAAACCGATTCCGGAGAAAGAGAAGATGGGGAAGGCAAGTATGTAACTGCTGCAGGCAAGGCAGAAAAAAAGCGAGCGCAGTAAGAAGGAAGTCTTATTGGTCCTTGATTTGGGTTTCATCAGTGTGCAGTGCGTTTATTTTCCAGGCTTCCTGCTTGAGTTCGCGACCCGGCCTGAAAATCGCCACCGCATGGTCGGCAACAGAAACGGTTTCCCCCGTTTTAGGATTCCGGGCACGCTTCCTGCCTTTACGGATTCGTATTTCAAAGGTTCCGAATCCACGTAACTCGACGGTTTTTTCGGCGAGAATCGCCAGTTTTACCTGCTCAAGAAGATTATCGATGATTCCATGGATATCCTTGCGGTTTATCGAGGTGCTTTCATGTAGTGCATCAATCAACTCGGCTTTAGTTACTTTTTGTGACATGACCGTTCTCCTCGTGCCCATGAATCATCTTGAAGCAGAAGCAGTGCAGCGCCGATTTAAAATTAAACCGATATTTAAAACCGGATTGCACTTAGTGTTGGAGGACATCGCAAAATCAATTTTTTCGATGCCCCCAACAGTAAACCAAGCGCATGCAAAATATCTTGTTAGTCTTACGCGTTGAGGAGATTAACCAGTTTTTGCATCCTGGATTTTTTGCGCGCCGCGGTGTTCATTTTGATAATGCCCTTGCGAGCGGCGGTATCAATTTGCTTGATCATATCGAGCAAAGAAGCATCGGCGCCGGCTTTATCCTTGGAATGCGCTGCGACAACGACTTTTTTTGCCGCTGTACGAACACTGCTCTTTACTCTCTTGTTTCGAACGCGACGTTTCTCGTCCTGAATGTGTCGCTTTTCAGCGGATGAATTCTTTGTAGCCAAAATATCCTCCATAAGGGTGTTTATGCTTGTAATTCGTGTGCGCAATCGAGAAATTACGCAGGTGTAAGAAATTACCAGATAGCGCTAATGATGTCAAGATTGCCGGGAGGCTACAGTAGCATCGAAAACTTGAAGAATACTGCCGTACGGGATATAGTGGTCGTATGGGTACTCTGCTTGTTCTTCTGATAGTCATATTTGCTTGCCTTGCGTTTGAACTGCCGGTATATTTTTTACGCTTCATGCCTAAAAAATGCCGTTTACCGGGAATTGACACCCTGGTAAACAGAATTCTGGCGATTTTTATCAATTCGGCACGAGCCTACATGCATGTCGATTTTTTACATGACAAAGGCGATTTTTCCCTACCGGAACGATTTATCATTGTAAGCAATCACCAAAGCCTGCTTGATATCCCCGTGCTGATGGATTTTTTTAAAGGAATATGCAAGGTCCGTTTCGTTTCAAAACGCGAATTGGGATCAGGAATACCCTTTATTTCTACGGTACTGCGATTGCAGGAACATGCTTTGATCGATAGAAAAGGCAGGATGTCAAGTTCTATGCGAACGCTGGCGACATTCGCCGAAGTGTGCGGCAAAAGGGGAACCTGTCCGCTCATCTTTCCGGAAGGTACCCGATCCAAAGATGGAAAGGTACGGACGTTCCATTCAGCGGGATTCAGGAGAATTCTGGATGTTCAGCCCCTGCCGGTCGTGTTCGTGGCAATAGAGGGCGGTTGGAAGTTTACGTCGCTCAAGAAACTTGTTCTAAGTTTGGAACGGGTAGTGTATCGAATAAAAATTGTGGGTATCGGCGCCGATGCAGGCCTTAATAAAAATACTGTCAACGAAGTACTGGAGCGGGGCAGGAAAAAAATAGAGGAAACAATCACCGACTGGCGAGCCGGATATTGAATAGAGAGTACCTAAAGCCACAAAAAGCCGCCATCACTGGCGGCTTTTTTGAACATGCGCGGTTTTAATTCCACCTTGCGTTTTTTTAGTTGAAATCGCTCGGGCGTCGTTCTGCGCGCTTGCATTTGTCACATTCCGCGACGTTTTTTACCTTGCCTTCTTCAAACAAGGTCTTCATCTTCACTTCGCCGCCGCAAGGGCAGTAGAAGCGGTGGGTTGTACTTGATGTACGAGAGTTCTTACTAACCTGTCCCATGATTGCTCCTTTGGGCTCTATGAAAGGCCCTTTTAAGTGGTATCCCCAAGCTTAATTTGGCCCGGATGCCTACCAACTGATAGTTCGTTGTAGATTTCTCGATGCAAGGTAGCGTAAAAACCCATTCCCTGTCAATCAAGCTTAGCAGGCTGTTGAAAAAGCTTGTTGCTTTGTCAACAGCCCTCAACATTCCTCGCATTTGATTACAAATGCTACGGTAATGTTACATTTTGGAAGTGTTGGAAATCCTCATCCGAGGATTTTCAACACCCTGTTAATAGTTCCAAAGATCCGGATAGATT
>JANNSO010000042.1:0-3642 GCA_031402655.1 Spirochaetota bacterium
TCCCCTTCAGCGTTCCCGACGCGCCCATGGGAGCCTTCATGCTCCTGGACGAGCACACCTTGATGGCAAGCATGGAGTGCACAAGCCCCTGGCCCAATGGTGATTTTTCCTTTACCGAAGATAAGGAAGGGCCGCCCAGCAGGGCTTACCGCAAGCTGTGGGAGGCTCTCGTCATGGCGGGAGCAATGCCCAAGCCAGGGGAGCGATGCATCGATGCCGGCGCGTGCCCCGGCGGCTGGACCTGGGTTCTGGCGAACCTCGGCGCCAGAGTAACGGCAATCGACAGGGCTCCGCTTGACGAAAGGATCGCCGGTATGCCCGGAGTCGAGTACCTGAAGCATAACGCGTTTACGCTGAAGCCCCAGGATATCGGCAAGGCGGATTGGCTCTGCTCTGACATTATATGCTACCCCGAGGCACTGCTCGAATGGGTACAGCTCTGGCTGGATTCAGGGCTTGTGCGAAATTTCATATGCACGATAAAGATGCAGGGAAAAGACTGGGACAAAGCCACTACGGAACGATTCGCCGCCATCCCCGGCTCACGCGTGCTGCACCTATGGCACAACAAGCACGAGCTAACCTGGATCCTCGTGCGTGATTGTCGGACTGCGTCCGTCAATCACGCACGTCGTCCGCTTGGGGCGGACGCAGGTAAACCCGTGAAATCAAGCGCGAGTAGCGGACGTCTATAAGCGCATCGGATTCGGCCATACTCTGGATATTATTGGTGCCGATGCCGTTTCTGGCTTTAGCAAAGTCGACAATGTTGAACTTGCCCGGAGTATTCAGGTGCACGACCTGCGATTCATAATTTGTATTGCCGGCGAGGACAAAGTCAAGGACACTTTTGGCCAGCCCGATTTCAAGAGATATTCAAACCCTCCAAAGCCTTGTTTATAAATACGCCCAAAGTTTCCCAGCCGCGCTGTACAAGCTGTACGCGATGTCGGTTTTAGTGCCGCCTTGGGCTCAGGAAACATGCGCCAAATCTTTAACAGGGTGTTGAAAAACCTCGGATGAGGATTTTCAACACTTCCATAATGTAACATTACCGTAGCATTTGTAATCAAATGCGAGGAATGTTGAAGGCTGTTGACAAAGCCACATGCTTTTTCAACAGCCTGTTAAGCGACAGATTCTTTCCAAGATCCGCAAGCAGGGAGAATTTCCCCTGTCACTTTTTTACACCCTGACCAGGGCGGTATCCGCCGCTACACCCGTGCGGCCAAACAGCAGGACATCGGTTACCGTCGCCGACCAGGTCCGCAAGCTGCAACCAAGCACCGCGATCGTGAGGGGGGGGAAGGCCATGCTCGGGCGGTTTTAAGCCCAGCGACACCGTTGTGCGCATACATTCCGTCACATGAACATTTTATGCACGTCCTTCCAGACGGCAGCTTCCTCATCTGCGCTAAGAGGCGCTTCGTCCTCCCTCCACGCAAGCAACTCGACAGGTATCTCGGAGAGGAACGGCGAGGGGGAACAGTCGACGGGCATGGCGTTGCGCCTGCGCCGCTTGCATGCGGTGATGAGCAAACGCTGCCTGGCGCGCGTGATGGCCACGTAAAACAGCCGCCGTTCCTCTTCGACGTTGCCGTCTCCCTCCTCAAGCGAGCGCGCATGCGGGATTATGCCGTCCTCGCATCCGGGAATAAATACCACCTCGAACTCCAAGCCTTTAGCGGCGTGAATGGTCATGAGGTTGACTTTTCCGCCTTCTTCCTCTTCCTGGTCGTCCCTCGTAATCAGCGAAATGCGATTGAGCCACGCAAAAAGCCCCGTATCGAAGTTGTCGGGATCCTTTTCCCAGGTATCTATGCCTTTGACGAGGCTCTCGACGTTCAGAATCTTCCATTTCGCGGCCTTCTCGTTGTGCAGATTGTCCGCGACAAGGTAGCCGGAGTAGTCTATGGTCTCGAGAAGTTTCCTTACCTTGACTGCCAGGTTCTTTTTGCCTCCGAGCAATTCTTCACGAAAGAATTCCAGAAGCGAAAGAAACGAATCGATGTCCTGGCGCGCGCGCTCGGGAAAGTCGAGGCTTTGATCGGTGCGAATTGCCTGCATGGCCGCCCGCAGGCCGCTGCCGCGTTTCTTGGCCACATCGCTTATCATCTCCACCGAACGGCGGCCCAGGCCGCGCTTGGGCACGTTGACGATGCGTATGAGGTTTACGTCGTCCTCGGGATTGGCGATGCAGCGTAAATAAGAAATAACGTCCTTGATTTCCTTGCGCTGAAAAAAGCTCGTGCCGCCGGTTACCTTGTACGGAAGGTTAGCCTCCAGAAACGATTCCTCGATGTGCCTTGTCAGGGCGTTCGTGCGTATGAGGACGCCGAACTGGTCGTATCGTAGCTTATCCTTGAGCTTTATTTCCTTGATGGCCCTGGCGATAAACTCGCCTTCCTCCACCTCGGTCTCCGGCGCGAATATCTCGATTAGCGCGCCTCCTTCATTGGGCGTCTTGAGGTTTTTCTCCTTGCGGTTCGTGTTGTTGGAGATGACGCTGTTGGCCGCGTCCAGTATCGTGGTGGTGGAGCGGTAGTTCCGGTATAACGTCACTTCCTTGCGCTGCGGCCAGTCCTTCTCGAAATTGATGATATTCTCGTAATTGGCGCCGCGCCACGAATAAATAGACTGGTCGTCGTCGCCCACCACGCATATATTGTCCCGGGCAAGCAGCCGCATGAGCGTATACTGCTGGAGGGAGGTATCCTGAAATTCGTCTATCATTATATATTTATAATGCTCGCGGTAAGCTTCGCGCGTTTCGAGGTACAGTTCCAGTATGCGTATGGGAAGACCGATGAGGTCGTCAAAGTCCACGGCATTGTAAGCCTTAAGAGCCGCCTGGTACTCGTCGAACACCTTCTCGTACTCGTCGTTGCCGTCCCAGCGTTTTCGGCCGGTCTTGACCTCCGAAAAGGCGACGCCGGCTTTGTTAACGTCGAAGCTTTCCAGCTTGAAGCCCATCTCGCGCGCGCAGTCGCGTATAAGCTGCGTGCGGTCGGACTCGTCGTAGATGGAAAAATTCTCGCGCCAGCCCAGCCTGGTTATTTCCTTGCGAAGAACTTTGACGCCGAAGGAGTGAAAAGTGCTTACAGTCAGGTTCTGCAGCTTCTTGCCTGTCAGTACCTTGAGCCTGTCGGCCATCTCGCGGGCTGCCTTGTTGGTAAAGGTAAGGGCCAGAATCGCCGACTGGGGAACGCCTTTTTCAAGCATGTATGCCGCACGGAAGGTTATTACCCGCGTCTTGCCCGAGCCTGCTCCGGCAAGAATGAGGATAGGCCCGTCCATATGCGTTGCCGCATCGAATTGTTCCGGGTTCAGCTCGGCCTCATAGTCGAGAGGAACCGGATGGGCGCTAGATTTCTTTGACAAAAATCGAAAGCGCTGACACGCCTAGTCCTACTACGATGGTAACGATGACGGCTGCGATAAAAACCCCGGCGATAACCGCTAATATCGTTTTCTTTCGGTCCATTCCCAGAATCCAGCCGCCCAAAGCACCTGTCCACGCGCCGGTCAAAGGAAGGGGAATGGCGACAAAAATCATCAGCCCCCAGTACCCGTACTTTTCCACGCTTGCATGAACTTTTGTACGGGTTTTTGCGACGAAGCGGTCAAAGACGCCAGCATAGA
>JANNSO010000043.1:0-34907 GCA_031402655.1 Spirochaetota bacterium
GGCGGGAAAGAGCCCATCGTGGAAATTAGAAGAGTAGACCGTGTCCCACCCCTCCTTCTCGAGGTATGAATAATTCTCCCTGGCTTTTTCGAAATTTCCCGGATGGGCGTTGAGTGTCAGGAGGAATACGGGTTTTTTGCCAGATACCCCGAGCTGTTTGAGGGCATCGTTTTTGGCGAGTATCTCGTTCCGATTCCTTATGATGATGGGATCAATGCGGAGCATCGGAAACGGCGCGTCCCAGGGTTCGCATGCGACGAGCATATCCCAGGATTCCGGATTGAAGGTCAGGGTTGCATCGGGAAGCAGGATTTCGAAGAACTTTTCGTGCACCTGGCGCGAGAGGAATATTTTTTTACACGGCAGCGAAGAAATCATGGAGTGCAGGTTGAACCAAAACATGTCCACGATGAGTATGTCCGGATGCCATGAGGCGATTTCTTCGAAAAGCGCCGAGGATGAAAATCTCGAACCGAAGAGCTGGTACTCGTTTTCGAGGGGTAGATCGGCATGCTGGATGCCGACGCGTCCGCAAAGCGCTCCAAAGATGGTGGAAGGACCGGCGATTTTATATTCTATCGACGGATCCAGCCTTCGTATTCCCAACCCGATGGAAATACCGCGCACAACGTGACCCGATCCCGTCAGGCCAGACGTATAATAAAGAATGCGCACGGGGTTTCAGCAGGAAAGATATAAGCCGAATGTTCCCGGCGCCAGGACTTCCAGGGAAAGATCGTCGAAATCATCGAAGGAAACGATCCTGTCCAATGAGAAATCCGCAGTGTCGACTTCGTCGGCGATGTAGAATTTCTTGTTGAGTATGGCTACGAAGCGCATCGGCATGGGAATGGAGGTTCCGTACGTGCGCAAGTGCGCCAGGCTGTCGGACAGTTCGACTATCGCGCCCGTCGGGGGGAAATCTTTATAGGCGGTTACATATACCTTGCCGTCCTTGGTCATGACGTCGAATGCTGTGAGACCGTTAAGCGCCGAAAAGCTGGCCAGGGTTTGCGTTGCGAGAAGCGTCGCCGTTGGCGTGCGCGGGTCAAGCTTCATTATTGAAGGCTGTCCTCCATTGCTTCCCAATAAATACAGCATGCCCGAATCATCGACCGCAAGTCCCGTTGAGCCTGCACTGGGAACAACGGTCCCAGGAATGCCAAGGACGAGATCGCTCACGGAATCGGTGGCATTCAGTACCATTTTATAAAGAATATAGGGATTAGCAGAACTTCGAGTGACATGATAGAGAAAATTATTTTTCCGATCGATCGCGATGGAAATAGTGTTTTCCGGGCCGGTGGCGAAGGTTGACAAGGCAGTAGGAGCTGTTCCAGGATCAATATTGGCGACACTGAAAATGCTGTTGAAACTATCGGAACCGGCAAGGAAAACTCTGCCATTAGCGTCAAAATCTATATCGTAGGCTCTGATCCCGGCTGTTGTGTTTATTTTTGGGTTGTCTCCTGCGATCGTGTCAAATTGCCTTATTGCACCTGTCCCGAAGCTGTACATGTAATCCGGCACGATGATCTTCGTCTCGAAGCCGGTGGTGAGGATTACCTGGTTCGGTCCCGGAACCAAGTCCGTCACGGCTTGGGCGGTGAGTTTGTTGATGGCACTCAAGGTTCCGGGCAGCAAGGTTGCGCTCAGGGAAATCGTGCGCGAAGGACCAGCGGGAACAGATAGTTTTACCATGGTCGCGGTGGGCGGATAGCTTGCCTGTATAGTCGCCATGCCCGGCCCGCTTATGCTGATCTCTATCGATTCGACGGCGTTTGCCGGACTGGGCAGGAGCGTGCGGGATCCCGCGTTTATCCAGGCTGAAAGATCGAGGCTTACGTTGGAGCGGCTGTCGGACAACGGGGCGCAGGCGGAAAAAAGACTGCAAAGAAACGCGGCAGCGCCAACAAGGAAAAACGCGGACTTTTTCATATCGACCTTCCTTTATAAGGGAAAAGCGCGAAAACGATTTGATCAACCTAATATATCCCCTTTACGGCCAAAAAACAATAAACCCGTAATAACGTTTTTGAACAGGCAGGGTGTTTCCGTTAACTTTTGGAAGATTTTGAAATTTCATGCAGAATCGGTAATCTCTCCGATTTTTTCCACGTCGAGTTCGAGTCCTTTTTTCTTGAGCAGGATATTCAGCAAAAGAATTACGATATAAGTTCCAAGCGGGTACAGGATCAGGCTTGATAAAATGCCGAGAAAAAATATAAAACCAAAACCGGTTTCATCGGGCTTTGATCCAAGGCTGGTGATCAAGCCGACTATGATGCCGAACAGACTTGCGACGATGCCTAGTAAAAAAGCAACGCGCGTGGGAAATGCAGGGTCGATTCGTTTTACCGCTATTTTCATTTTATGCTCCTTGAAAAACACTATCATACACTTTTGCGCAAAACAAGGGCGATTTGGTTTCTATCGCATTTTAGTGGATACCCCGGCGCGAGGGATTGCAGTGTAAATCCTTTCGCAAAATAATTAAAAACATTCTGTACACTTGACATGAAATATCGTTCAACTTTACAATACGACTCAACAGTTCGCTCTTGGAGGAGTTATTGATGAGAACATTCAGTGTCGCACTCGTCGCGCCGTACTTGCTCCTGGCGAAAGTCCGCTAGAAACGGAATCGAAACCTACCTGGCGGTTTCTTCCCCCTTTTTTTGCGTCCTTTCTTCCGCTCTTTCGGGGAATGCGTCGCAACAACAACCCACAATTTAGCATGGATTCGCGTTTCTCCGCGCGGTCCGCCCGAATTCGCGCGCGTGCGTTTCTCAATCGCGCAACCTTTCCGCAGCTTGAAAAAGCAGGTGATGTAAATGAAAGTTAACAGATTTGAAGTCTTGTGGCGCGCCCTGCGGGGCAGTCGGCTCATGTTCCTCGGCGCGCTCGCCGCCATAGCCGCGGCTGCGCTCGTGTCGCTTGCGGACCCGCTCATCGTGCGCTATACGCTGGACTCGGTGTTGGGAGGCAGGGAGATTCCGCTGCCTGCATGGCTCGATGCCTTCGTGACCGTTCTTGGCGGAACCACGCTCATCAAGCGGAATATCTGGTTATGCGCCTTGGGGCTCGTAGCCGCGGGAACGCTGTACGGCGCGTTAATGTTTGTTCGCGGTTTACTGGCCTCGCTGGCCGCCGAGAAATCGGCCAAGAATCTGCGCGACCTTCTGTTCGCGCGGCTCAACATGCTGCCGTACCGGTATTTTGCCACGGCCAACACGGGCGACCTCGTGCAGCGCTGCACCAGCGACGTGGACACGATACGCAAATTCATGTCGTCGCAGTTCGTGGATATCGGCCGGGCTTTGTCTTTGCTCGTCTTTACGATAATCGTGATGCTGGGCGTGGACGTTCGCATGACGCTCGTCGCGCTGCCCGTGGTACCGCCCATCATCCTGTTCTCGTACTTTTTCTTCAAGAAGATCCAGGAGTCGTTCGGCAAGTCCGACGAGGCGGAGGGCGCCATGTCGGGAACCCTTCAGGAAACGCTGCAGGGCGTGCGGGTTGTGCGAGCTTTTGCGAGGCAGGATTTCGAGAGGGCTCGCTTCGACGAGAAGAACAAGCATTATACGGATGTAACGCGCAGGCTTATCGACTTGTTCGGCTGGTACTGGTCCATCTCGGGGTTCATGTGCATGGCGCAGACGGGACTCGTGCTGGTCGTGGGAGCTTTGAGCACGATTTCCGGCAGGCTGTCGCTGGGTACTTTCGTGGTATTCATAGCCTACGTCGCAAGGCTTATGTGGCCCGTGCGACAGCTGGGCCGAACGCTTACCGACCTGGGCAAGACTCTCGTGTCCCTTGAGCGCGTGGGCAAGATACTTAATGAAACCTCCGAGTTTGAAGGCGATGGAAAACTGAAGCCCGATCTTCGCGGTGCGGTGGAATTCGACGACGTGCATTTTGCCTGGGATGCGGACAAACCGGTGCTTGCCGGTCTTTCTTTCAGGGTGGAAGCGGGCGAGACCGTGGCGATACTGGGCAAGACTGGCTCGGGCAAGACCGCCCTCGTGCAGCTTTTAAACCGCTTGTCGGACCCGGATTCGGGTACCGTGCGGATAGGCGGGGTGGACCTGCGCAAAGTGAACAAAAATTATCTCCGGGACCGCGTGGGTCTCGTGCCGCAGGAGCCGTTCCTGTTTTCGAGGACCCTGGCGCAAAACGTGGCCATGGGCAAGGGCGGCGAGGCTCCGGCGCAAGAGCTGGAAGCGGCCGCGCTTACCGCGGGATTGTCGGGAGTCGTAGCGGGATTCGAGAAAGGCTGGGAGACGGCCGTTGGCGAGGAAGGCGTAACCCTTTCCGGCGGGCAGAGGCAGCGGGCCGCGATAGCGCGCGTGCTCCTCAAGAAACCCGACGTGCTGGTGTTGGACGACTCGCTGTCCGCGGTGGACACGGAAACCGATTCGGCTATTCGCGCCGCACTTAAGAAGGAGCGCGGCGGCATTACCACGATAATCGTTTCGCACCGCATGACTACCCTGGCGGCGGCCGACAGGATCATGGTGCTGGAAGACGGCAGGATCGCGGACAGCGGCACGCATGCGGAGCTAATCTTGCGGCCCGGCTTGTATCGCCGTGTATGGGAGATACAGCGTGGTCTGGAATCGGATTATTCGGCCGGGGAAACGCTTGAAAGCGCCATCTCCGACGGCGCCTCCGACGGGCTCTCCGACGGCGCCCAGCCGGAAGAGATAAGCGCCGCATAAACGCTGGCGGTTTTATAGGGAGTCATCGTAAGCATTGAAGGCTTGCGATGACTTTTAACAGGCTGTTGAAAAAGCTTGTTGCTTTGTCAACAGCCTTCAACATTCCTCGCATTTGATTACAAATGCTACGGTAATGTTACATTTTGGAAGTGTTGAAAATCCTCATCCGAGGTTTTTCAACACCCTGTTAAAAAGAAAACCAACTGGTTTTCTGGATTCAAACGAGGCAAATATAATTATGGAAGAAATAGATTTTCGCCAGCCGTTCAGGCTGGCTACCTGGAAGGGCATATTACGGCATGCGATGTCGCATAGGAAGAATTTCGGCCTGCTTGCGCTGATGATGATATGCGTCGCAAGCATAGACGCGCTGTCACCGTTTTTTACGGGCTGGATTTTGGACAACGTGGTAATAGCGAAGCGCGCGGATTTGCTGCCGTGGGCCGGTCTTGTATTCGTTTTTCTCATGGCATTGCAAGCCGTGGTGATACAGCGCTTTATCGCCATGGCGGGCAAGATAGAGATGGGCATGAACTACTCCATCCGCAAGGCTGCTTTCGACAAGCTGCAGGACTTATCTTTTAGTTACTACGATAAGACGAGCTCCGGCTGGATCATGGCGCGCCTGACGAGCGACATAGGCAAGCTGGCGGACATAATCGCCTGGGGCGCCGTGGACATGGTCTGGGGCTGCACGATGATGCTGGCGATGGCCGGACTCATGTTTGCCCGCGACTGGAAACTTGCGCTCGTTACCTTGTCGGTAGTCCCGCCCCTGCTTATAGTGTCGATTTTCGTGGAGCGCGCGCTGATGGAGCGCTCTCGCACGGTGCGCAAGACGAACAGCAAGATTACCCAGGCGTTTAGCGAAGGCATACGCGGAGCGCGCGTGGTAAAGACCATGGCGGCCGAAGGCGTACAGAACAGGGCTTTCGGCGAGCTTTCGGGAACGATGCGGCGCGCATCGGTAAAGCAGGCTCGGCTTGCGGCGTTTTATCTTCCCGTCGTCATCGTGCTGGGTTATATAGGAACCGGCCTGGCGCTCTGGCAGGGAGGGGTCGCCGTACTCGGCAATACGCTGACCTACGGCACGCTGGTGGCGTTTATTTTCAGTGCGCTGCAGTTTTTCGACCCGGTAAGCGATTTGGCGCGCATATTCGCGGACGTGCAATATGCCCAAGCATCGGCCGAGCGCGTGGTGGGACTCATCGACGCGGTGCCCGATATCGTGGATTCGCCCGAGGCCAAAAATTTGGAAGCGGAGCGGCAAAAGGCCGGCAATCCGGTTCCCAAGTTGAGCGGCCGGGTGGAGTTTGACCATGTAAGCTTTTCTTATCTTGAAGGGCAGGAAGTGCTCGCGGATTTTACCCTGGACATAAAGCCTGGGACCACCGTGGCGCTCGTGGGCGAGACAGGTTCGGGCAAGACCACCATCGTGAACCTGGCGTGCCGTTTCTATGAGCCGAGTTCCGGTCGCATCTTGGTGGACGGAAGGGATTACAAGGAATGGCCTTTGGCATGGCTGCACGGCAACCTCGGTTACGTGCTGCAGCAGCCTTATTTGTTTACGGGTACGGTACGGGATAATATTCGCTACGGCAAGCTGGATGCCACGAACGAGGAAATAGAGAGAGCGGCAAGGCTGGCTCGCGCGCACGAATTTATAGTGGGGCTCGAAGGCGCTTACGAAGCGCCTGTGGGGGAGGGCGGCGCGCTCTTGTCCACCGGGCAGAAGCAGCTCGTATCGCTGGCTCGGGCGGTGCTGGCCGACCCTGCCATTCTGGTGCTGGACGAAGCTACCAGCTCGGTTGACACCGAGACCGAGCGCCTGGTGCAGGAGGCCATCGCCGTGGTGCTGCAGGGTCGCACGAGTTTCGTGGTGGCGCACCGCCTGTCCACCATTGTGGGAGCCGACGTAATCCTCGTGATGCGCGACGGCCGCGTGCAGGAGCAGGGAACGCACCGCGAGCTTTTGGCGCTGGGCGGCTATTATAAGAAACTGTACCAGGCGCAGTTCCTCGAGGAGCGCGAGGAAGTCGTACTGCACGCGGTGGAGCCGGTGCATATACCTGATACCGTGAATATATAATAACTGAGGAACGATAAAAATGCCGGTACCGGAGCCTTGCGGCTCGGTAACCGGCATTTTGTATAAGAACTATAGGGAACATCGAAAAACTTCAGTTTTGCTAGGTTGCAAACCACGAAAGGAGAATCCGGTAGCTCTGTCCGCCTAGGCCAGGTGACATTTTAATCGAGTCGAAACGGGTGACATTTTAATTGATTCTTGACAGATTTACAAAAATGTCTTGACAAAGCAAAAAAGGGGGGGGGTATGATTTAGGCAATTTCATATTCGGGAGTGCATCTCGATTAGGAATACAGCCCTGCATAGCGGGAGCTAAAATCGTTCTCCGTCCGAAAAACGGAAAACAGGAGCAGAAAATGGTGGCAGTTAATGAGAATGAGTTGTATGATGTAAACGGTGGGAAGCCTGATCATGCAGGTATTGGTGCTGGAGGGACTGGCGCTAGTGGCGGTGGTTGGGGACCGCTACCTATGTCACGCCCACTTTCTTGGTCGGTCCCCCGTAGCTCGCCAAAACCAGTTGGTGTTGCTCCAAGTGCCGGGAAAAGCCCAAGCGGTGGAAATTTGGCAGTCATTCGGGATGCTGGAAGCATGGTTGCTGATGCTATGACAACTTCACAACCTGTAAAAAGCAGATATCAGCGGCGTGGACTTGGGTGCGAGAGTGAATTTTAGATCGTAAAAAACAGGGTCAAGATAATAATCGATCTTGATCCTGAAATTGGAGCGTGATGTGTTTAATTGCAAGGTAAAATTAGTCGTATTAGCAGCTGTCTTTTTGCTCTCGATTTCTTGCCAGGAAACTACCAAAGTAAAAAAATCAATACCGGTTGAACGAATCGAATCGTCGCTAAGGATTAAATTCAATTATGGCATAACCTGGGATCCCGGTGTTTCCAGAGTAGATCTCGTCATGGTCATACCCTCGACCATAGAAGACAGGCAGGTTGTAGAAAATATTGAATATTCATTTATGCCGGATAAGGTGTTCATGGAAAACGGAAATACTTATGCTCAATTTATCATCCAGACACGAAAATACAAAGATAGAAGATTGCAATTATTTATTGATTGCGATATTACTTTATTGAAATTAAATAGCAATACTAATGCCGCATGGAAAGGTTTCGAAGAAAAATTGATTTACTCGCAGCCGGAGGCCGGGATTGAAAGTGATGCTTTGGAAATCGTTGATTTAGCCAAAAGCATGAAAGGCGCTGATACACTCGCGACTTTGAATAATATCCACAACTTTGTAAACCGCACTATTCGGCCAGAGCTCAATTTAGACATTGAGTATGGGGCGTTAGATATTTTATACAAGAAAACAGGCGACTGTAGTGAGTTTTCAACCTTAACAATGGCTTTGACCCGAGCCTCTTTGATTCCTGTAATGAGTATTTATTGTATTTCTACTCGGGCAGGGATTTTACACTCAATAAATGAGGTCTATATTCCGGAATATGGTTGGGTACCATTTGATACAACGGTAAAAACTGATGATATCCTTAAGATTAAAAATATTTACATTTATCTTGCAAATATGTATAGGTGGGATGCATACCTGGAGAATTTTTTCCCTTATAAATATACCTCTAAAGCATCCAGCCCTGAAAAAAATGCAACAATAACCTTTACGTATGCTATATTAAAATAAAGGCAGGTAATTGCGGCTTTAATTGTGGAGTATGCGGACGCACTTAAGGCTGATAAGTTGAGGTCAGATATTTGTAACAGATTGGATCTAGGAAAAACATTGGAATTAGCAGCTGAAGAACTGGGATCAGTCTGAATTTATAACGATTTTTAAAATAATTCTTGACAAAATCGAAAGGGGGGGGGGTATGATTTTTTCCATTCTAGACTCGGGAGTGCATCTCGATAAGAAATACAGCCCTGCATAGCAGGAGCTAAAATCGTACTCCGTCCAAAAAACGGAAAACAGGAGCAGAAAATGGTAGCAGTTAACGAGAATGAGTTGTATGATGTGAACGGTGGGCAAAGAACATCAGCTCCAATACCCGTATCTTCGAATGGAACATTATTACAAATGGGTGCTGATGCACTTGATGAAGTACAAACATATTTGGGTGAAATGGGTCGATTGCGACAAATTCGTGATGAAAAAGTTCGCACTATGCCTAATCCTGAACCCAAAGAATTTAAACGTGGGAGAGGTTCCTTCGAAGTAGATGGTAGTGGTAGAAAGGTACAATATAATGGAGGCCGAATAACGGAATTCTAAACTAGTAATCCTAAAATCAAGGTTATATTTTCTTGATTCTGGAATGAAGTGTTATGGGAGCCTCTAATAACCATGTTGGTCATCAGAGGTTCCTCGCTGATTCCTTACAGGAGCCAGGTTTTTTAAAGATTGACTTCTCAAAAATGAAGTTTTTAGGGGTTCCCTTATGTTTTTAATTAGGATTGATTTTTAATAAATCATTTCTTAGAGAATAAAATCTTTAAAAGTATATAACAAAAATACTATTCTTAGGTTAAGAATCAGCTTCTGCCTAAACCGGTAAGATTTTTATGCTATTGCTAATAAGGGAATTTTTAGTGTAAGTTGTAAGATTGTTATATCAGGATTCATGCAAACTCTATGTCACATTAGAAAGGATTTTAATGAAGCGATCCTTTATACTTGTTTTTAAGAATTATTCTTTTTTAATACTAGTTGCTATTTTTATTCCTTTTTTGTTTCAATTTTTTATTTTTAAATTTGATCCGAAACCAGATGGTTGGCTCTTGATATATGTGTTTTTACTAATAGTTTTTATAGTTTCATTGATTCGCAATTCAGTATTGATGTTGCGGTTTCGTGAACTTTCGCTTCTAATACGTAGATTTCTCGGATTTGATATAGTTTTAAACATCTTAGATTTTTTTTCTACCTTTTATAATGGCAAGACAAATACGTACTCCTTATATCATGCAAGTGAGTATGAGGCAAATATTCTGGCTCGCTTCATTTTAAATTCAAGTGCATCGCCGCTGCTGATTATTATTGCTTTACTTGCACAAAAAGTACTCTTGTTTGCAGTCCTTTATTCATTTTTTATTTTTACAGGGAAACTATTTAATAAAGCCATGCAAGGTTTGCAAAAGCCTAGAAGGCCAGCTCTTAAGAACAAAGGAAACTATATGCAGATTTTTATTAATAATATTCAGCAGATTAGCATGTCGCTTTATTATTTTTTAGTACCTGACTTAAAAAATAACTCAGCTTGCTTCAAAGGGCTATATCCGATAAGGTATAATTATCTATTTGGGGTTTCTTTTAGATGTCTTTTTTATTTTATCATTAAAGAGTTGTTCTTATTTCCGATTGTGTTGTATAATATTTTTATAAATATTGAGGAAGCTGCATTATATTCTAATGAAGGCATATTTATTATACTCGAAAAAATTATTGCTAGCGAAAAATATGTAGTTATATTATTTTTTATCTCTATATATTGGCTGCCGAAATTATTCATGAGAAAATATGCAAAAAACGATATTTAAATTAGCGAATATAATTTTACGCTACTTGTAGAGTTGCTGAGTGTGGGAGTTGCTGATGAAATTCATCCCCCAGTTTGACGAGACGGATTGCGGAGCCGCTTGCATTGCCATGATAGCAAGCCATTATGGCAGCAACAAGAGCATCACAACAATCCGAGAAGTAGCCGGGACTGACAGGGAAGGGACGAATCTTGCCGGCTTGCTTAAAGCTTCAACCAACCTGGGCTTTGCTGCACGGGCCATGAAAGGGGAATCCGATTCTTTTAATACCGCCCTTCCCGTTCCGTTTATTGCGCATACGAAAGAAAAAAAAGACACAGGCGAGATTCTCCATTTTGTCGTTGTGATTTCTATAAGCAAAAAACATGTTACCGTGCTGGATCCGGGACAGGGAAGAATCCGCTACAATCGACAATGTTTTCTTGATAAATGGACTGGGTATGTTGTGTTTCTAAATCCTAGTAGCGATTTTACGCCAGACAAAGGACATAAGAATAAGCTGTTACGGTTTTTACCGTTGCTTAAGCCGCATGTCAAGTCTCTTGTCTTTGCAGGCCTTTCTTCACTTATCTTAATTGCCCTGGGTATTATCGGCTCATTTTATTTTCGCTATTTAATTGACGAAGTTATATTTTCCAAAGCTGAATTTACACTTAACGCGCTGTCGCTGGGAATGGTTATTATCGTTGTGTTTCAGGCTGTGCTTGGTTCGGTTCGGAGCATGATATTGAGTCATTTTTCAATAAGAGTAGACTTGCGCCTAATATACTCCTACCTATCTCATATTTTACAACTACCACTCGCTTTTTTTGACTCGAGGAAAACAGGCGAGATATTGTCCAGGCTCGGTGATGTCCAGAATATCCGCGATGCCCTGTCGCAAGCATCCGTGTCTGTCGTTATGGATACCTTGATGCTCCTTGTTGTGGGACCGTTTCTTTTTCTCACAAATAAAACTTTATTCTTTATCGTGCTTATGACAGTGCCTCTGTCTAGTTTAGTGGTTTGGATTTTTTCGTTTTATTATAAAAAGCAATATAGGGCGTTAAAGGCAGAAAGCGCTGATGTGCAATCGTACTTGGTGGAAATGGTGCACGGTATGCCCACCGTAAAAGCGATGAATGCGCAGGAACGGGTGTTTTGGGAATTCGAGAAGAAGCAGATGAAGGCAACCATGACCGGCTGGGCTACCAATAAACTATCCGTGCTCGGGGGATTCCTTACGGACATTATCGATGGCTTGGGCGGCACCATTTTTTTTTGGATAGGCAGTTTCTTTATCCTGAAAGGACAGATGAGCCTTGGCACGCTTATTAGCTTCAACGCCCTTGCCGGGTATTTTACGGGTCCTTTGCAACGCCTTATCAATTTGCAGCCGAGCCTTCAGGAAGCATTCGTATCCGCAGATCGCATTGGCGAGATTCTTGAGTTGGATCCGGAAATATCCGGAACTGAGCGCTTGATAACACCAGAAAAAATCGAAGGGGCAATTCAAGTTCGCGACGTGACATTTCAGTATGGCACCAGGCGCCCGCTTTTCGAGAAGATTAGCCTGGATATAAAACCGGGCGAATGGGTGGCTTTTGTGGGTCCATCAGGATGTGGTAAAACGACTCTGGTAAAGATGCTGCTGAAGTTTTATAAGCCAATCTCTGGAAATATTACTATTGACGGAAATAATATTGAAGATATCGATACAATCCATTTAAGATCAAAGATAGGCTATGTTTCGCAGGATGTGTTTTTGTTTTCTGGCACAATCTGGGAAAACATAGCGCTTCATTGTCCGGATGCCAGCATGGAGGAAATTGTCGAAGCCGCAAAGCGAGCTCAAGCCCATGAGTTTATTTCCGAACTGCCGCAGCGCTATAACACACCGCTCGCGGAACGCGGTGCATCCCTGTCGGGAGGCGAACGTCAGCGGCTTGCTTTGTCACGTGCTTTTTTGGGGAAACCCGAAATTTTGATTTTCGACGAGGCTACAAGCAATCTCGATTCAATTTCCGAGCACAAAATTCATGAAGTACTTAAAAGTATCAGAGGACAGAAAATAACCACCATCATGAATGCGCATCGCCTTACAACCGTCGTTGGATGCGACCGTATTTTTGTTATAGACAAAGGCATGATACTACAAACGGGGAGCCACGAGGAGTTACTGGCGCAGGAAGGGTTGTACCAGTCCTTGTGGAAGGGCAGCCAAATATGAACATTCCTTTGATGGATCTAAAAGACGTGAAGCATAGCCGGGAATTCTTCGACACGAAGCCTTCCCACTGGGGAAATATATTCATTTTTATGGTTCTGGGGATATTTCTGGGGACATTCCTTTGGGCTGCTTTTTTTCAAATAGATGACGTTATCAAAGCTGATGCATCCTTGCGGCCGCAAGGTATTATATCCGCTCTCAGAAGTCCGATAAGCGGCCAAGTTATAAAAAAATATTTCACGCAGGGGCAACTGATAGCACAGGGAGAACTGCTATGGGAGATGGACAGTTCGGCGGATCGAGTCGATCTTGCAAACACGCAAACGCAAATCGATCGTGCTGCTCAATCGCTTGCGGACTGCAATACGCTTGAAGATACCATCTTTAAAAACCGGAATATGGCTAAGCTTAAATTTTCCCCGGCATGGAACCGCGGCGAGTTTTATATTGCGGAGCAATCCAGACTTCAAGTAAATATAAAAAAAGCGCAATACGAAATCGAAAAAGAGCGAAATCTTCCGGCGGCAATGGCTACTCTCCAAACGGTCAAAAATCTTGAAATGGTCGTCAGTGCCAGCACTTTGGAACTGGTATCTTTTCAGACCAAGGAACGGGTTGGCGTTCAAGATGAGCGTGCCAGGCTTCTTGAGGCTAAAGAAAGCCTCGTACGGCGGAAGTCGGAATTGGAACGAAGGATAAAGGACGCTACGATAACTTCCCCTATTGCAGGGAGACTCGAAGAAACACAGCGTATCAACGTAGGCGATTATGTAAACGGCGGCCAGGAAATAGCCAGAATAGTGCCGCAGTCGGAAACCGTACTAAAGGTGGAGCTTATCGTGAGTCCTGGAGACATTGCAAAACTGAAACCGGGTTTAAAGGTTCTGCTTCGGTTAGCTGCCTTGCCGCCATCTGAGTTTGGGGAGTTGTCCGGAACGATTACGTTAATGCCTTCCGATGTAACTATTGGGCTTGGAAACCTACCGTGTTTCATAGTCGAGGCAGAACTTGAAAAACCTTGGCTTCAAGGCAAGAACGGCGAAAAAATATACCTTCGCGTAGGCATGAGCGCCAAGGCAAGAATAATCGTGGACAGGCAATCAATACTCAAGATGATCCTAAAAAAAATGGATTTTATTAAATGACGGAACTTTGCGTTTCCCAGTTTAATTGTAAGGCTACCGTTGCTTTACTTATTTTCTATTGTACAGCTATGTTCTGTTCGGCCCAAACGACTATGAATGAAATATGGCTGGCAGTGTGGAATAAATCACCGGAAATTAGAACTTCTGGTCAACAGCTGGAGGCTTCGAAACTCCAGGAAAAACTCGCCCATTCAGCCTATATTCCTACGGTGAGCCTTGGTGGTTCGGGAAAACAAGCCGTGCTTGCGCCAACGGAGGATGGTGAATGGAACGGTGATTGGGCTGCGACTCTTTCGATGCAACAAGCTTCCGTAGGAGGAACTTCATGGTCGCTCGACCTAGGTTGCAATGTTTCGGATCTAGCTTTTTTGGCTGGTTCCAGTAAGCTTATTTATCCTTCTGTCGCTGTTAATGTACAGCAGCGATTATATCCGTTTTGGAAGTACAGCGGCCGCTTTGATACAGCGCTGGAATCGGCGAAATTGATAAGCCGACAATCCGGCGTAACTTTAGCGAAAACGAGACGAGACCTGGCGATTCAAGCCGCAGAGGTTTTTATATCGCTTCGTCGGTTGGAGCGTGAAAAAGCTTACCTTGAGATATCGATTGAAACTCTAAAAAAAGAACTAGAGGCAAAAATGAAATTACAGCTTGACGGCGCGCTGACCATTACAGAAGTCTGGAAAAGCGAGAACTTCGTCTGGCGCGAACGGCAAAAGTTCTTGCAGGCGCTTTCCGCCGCGGACGAATATCGCGAAAAATTATTTATCCTTTCAGGAAAAACAGTCAAGGATTCCATCGGTTCCAATTTACCTGTTATGGCCGAACTTGGTGTGTCGAAACTTTCTCCTGAAGAGGAGGATCTGGAACTTCGAGCAGCCCTTGAGCGCCAGAATTTGCTGGCACAAATGCAGGAGGCCTCTCCCTTGCTTGATTTACGAATAACAAGAAACTTGGTATACCGTCAGGATGGCTGGACACAATCACAAGAAGATTTATTTCCATCCCGGCCAAATGACACCTGGAACTTTCAGGTAAATCTTGTTTTTCCAACTTCGTTTTTCGGTTCCATGCAATTACGGAAAAAGCTAGCTGAATCCAACATGGTCGAATTTGCCAATCAAGCAGCCGATCAACGAACCAGGATTGGCAGTCAAAAAAGGCTTCTTGAACTCCGCCTTGAAGGCTTGCTTACGCAATCGGATAACCTCAAGACGGAAAAGTGGCGTACAGACCGTATGGTTGCCGATGCTGAAGAAATGAAAAAGCAGGGTTCCATCTCAGAACTGCAATTTTTACAAATTAAATTAACTTACCAACAAATAGCCGCGGATATGGAAAATATACAAGATCAAATATGGCTTCTTCAGCTCTATTTGGCGGCATTCTGATACTTCCTGCTTGAGATCGGGAATTTTCGGTATGTCCGGCTCTGCATGGAAATAAATTTGATGCCGTGCAGCGAATCAAAGGGCTAGGTTTTTTCCAGAATCGAGAGTAGTGTAGAATGCGGCTGAAAATATGCCGAAAGGAAGCTAGTACATGATATATCGAACCCTTGCAGGCGAACAGGTTTCACAGCTTGGCTTTGGCGCTATGAGGCTGCCTATGGCCGGAGCCGAAGTAAATGTACCCGAAGCGATACGCATGATGCACAGAGCCCTCGAGGGCGGAATAAATTACATCGACACCGCCTGGGTCTACCACGGAGGAAAGAGCGAGGGTATCGTCGGCCAGGCACTCGCCGGATCCAAACGCCAGCAGGTAATGATTGCCACCAAATCCCCCGTCTGGGACGTTAAAGAAAAGGCGGACTTTCCGAAATTTCTCGACGAGCAGCTTCGGAGGCTCGACACCGATTACATCGATTTTTATCTGCTCCATGCCCTGAATGCAGGCTCATGGGCGAATTGCCAGAAACTGGATGCGCTGGACTTTTTAGAGCGGGCCAAGG
This sequence comes from Spirochaetota bacterium, assembly GCA_031402655.1. Lineage (GTDB taxonomy): Bacteria > Spirochaetota > Spirochaetia > Treponematales > UBA12059 > JANNSO01. The sequence goes on from JANNSO010000043.1 coordinate 15,628, forward strand.
CTGCCGGAAAAATAAGGCATTTCGGCTTTTCCTTTCATGACACTCCGGAGGTTTTCTCCACGATTCTTCATGCCTACCCCTGGGAATTTTGCCAGGTCCAGTACAATTATCTGGATCAGAAACCTGCCAATGGTCATCCCGGACTCGATTCAGCCGCTGCTCATGGTACCGGCCTTATTGTAATGGAACCCTTGCGTGGGGGGAATTTAGCCGGCAGAATGCCCGCTGCGGTCCAGTCGCTTTGGGCCAAGGCTCCAAGGCAGCGCAGTCCCGCCGATTGGGCGCTTCGCTGGGTGTGGAACCGCTCCGAAGTCGGCCTTGTTCTTTCGGGCATGACTACCATGGACCAATTGGAAGAAAACCTCACCTTGAGCGCTAGTGCCGGCCCCGACAACTTGAACGCTGCGGAACTCAAGCTCATCGAAGAAGTGGCAGATACATTCCGGAAGCTTATTACGGTGCCGTGTACCACCTGCCGATATTGCATGCCCTGTCCCTTTGGCGTGGATATTCCACGGAACTTTTCGAGTTACAACGAATTCTTCATGTTTGCCGAAAACCCCGCGGTACGGGCCGGCTATCAATGGATTCCGATCAAGGAGAGGGCTTTGAACTGTACCCAATGCGGCGCCTGCGTGTCCAAGTGCCCACAGCACATAGCCATTCCCGACCGGATGAAAGAAGTGGCCGCTACCTTTGCCTGATGCACGGCTCCCCTGGGAACTTCCTTTGGGCGAGGGCATAAGCCTTCGCGTCTGGTTAAGCACCGAGGGGGGATCGACTTTGATTTTTGAACATGGCGGCACGTGGCTGCATCCACTTTTCGCCCTGGAGGCTTACCTCGACCTGCACCCCGAACTGCCCCGCGGCATGCTTGTAATTCGGGACAGGATAATCGGCAGGGCAGCGGCTTTTCTGGCGCTCCGCCTGGGGATACATAAAGTCCATGCGGAAATTCTGAGCGCTCGGGCGGTGAGTCTCTATGCCTGCCGGGGACAAAGCCTGATCGGCGACAAGCTGGTGGAACGCATCGACTGCATGACCGAAGATCTTCTTGCGGATATAAGCGATCCCGACGAAGCCTGGGCCATCCTCTGCGAGCGCCGCCGCTTGGCCCTGGGCCTTTCCGGTTTTTCGTCAGCCCTTGCCGAGGATTCCCGCTAGGGCAAGCAGGCCGAGGGTATAGGAACGCGGGCCGAATCCGCTGATGGTTCCCGCGCATGCTTCCGCCACCATGGATACCCGGCGAAATTCCTCGCGGGCGTGCAGGTTGGACAAATGCACCTCCACTACCGGGTAGCCTACCGCTGCGATGGCATCGCGCAGGGCGATGGAGGTATGGGTATAGGCTCCGGGATTAAAGATAACGCCGGCAACCTGGCCCATGGCGTTGTGCAATTCATCGATGAGCGCGCCTTCGCTGTTGGATTGGAAAAAGCTCAATTTTACATCCAGATCCAGATCTGCGGCAACTTGTCGCAGGTTTTCCTGTATATCGGCAAGGGTTGTTTTTCCATAAATGCCGGGTTCGCGCATGCCCAGCAGGTTGAGGTTGGGTCCGTTGAGTACCAATATTTCTTTCAAGGGAAGCTCCTTTGCTTGTTTCTTTTAAAAGCAACAAAATTATCTTGCAATAGTTTTTACCGTATGCTAGGATATATGCATGGCTACTGTTGATCAAGTGCAGCTCCATGCCTCCCGCGGCGTTTCGCCCGCAAACTACTCCTTTTATTTTTATTTCCTCAACGGCTTTTAGGGTTCCTTCGCGGCGCGGCCGGGCGGGGTGAGCCCATAGCGCCACGGTTGCCCCAAGCGTAGTCTCGGGCGTGCATTGGGAGTAAGCCCGGTTCCATCGAAACTCGATGCGCAGGGGCAGCCGGACCGTCCGGCGGAAGGCTTTATATGAAGAATCTTAGGCTCGCAGGTGCGCGGGCGTATGGCAGCAGGACGGTGGTAACGGTGGACGGGCTTCGCATAGGTGAAGATTTTATAGTCATCGCCGGTCCCTGCGCGGTGGAATCGGACGACCAGCTTATCCGCACGGCGGTGGCCGTAAAAAAAGCGGGTGCCACCATGCTCAGGGGCGGCGCGTTCAAGCCTCGAACTTCGCCGTATGCGTTTCAGGGGCTCGGTCTTAAGGGTCTCAAGATCATGGAGAAGGCCAAGCGGGAGACGGGTCTGCCTATCGTTACCGAGGTGATCGATACGCGGGACGTTTCCTGGGTAGGCGAGTATGCCGATATATTGCAGATAGGCGCGCGCAACATGCAGAATTTTTCACTCCTGCGCGAGGCTGGAAAGTCGGGCAAGCCGATACTTTTGAAGCGGGGAATGTATTCCACGCTCGAGGAATGGCTGAACTGCGCGGAGTATATCCTGGCCGAGGGAAACCCCAACGTGATACTGTGCGAGAGGGGTATACGCAGTTTCGAAACCTATACGCGAAACACCCTGGACCTGAGCATTGTTCCCGCGGTAAGGACGATGACCCACCTGCCTATTTTCGTGGACCCTTCGCACGGCACGGGCGTGCTTGAGCTTGTGGAACCCATGAGCCTGGCGGCCGTTGCGTCGGGTGCCGACGGGCTGGAGATCGAGGTGCACATAGACCCGAGCCAGGCCATGAGCGACAGGGAACAGCAATTGTCGCCCGAAGCCTTCGCGCGGCTCATGAAGAAAGTCGGGATCATGCGGGAGACTATGCTGTCTTTTGAAGGGGAACAGTACAAATGAGCATTATCGCGAGACAGGAAAGTGATATCGTAGTAACGGGAATCGCATCCGATTCCACGGTGCGCTTCGCCTCGATAGGGACTCTGTCGACTTTGGCAGATCCGGAGCGGGCGGTTCTGGTAGCCGACGAAATTACCGCGGGTTTTGTGCCCAAGGAATTTCCGCGCAGCAGGATTGTCCTGGTGGAGCGCGGCGAGAGTGCAAAATGCCTTGCGTCCCTTGAGTCGCTCTATGCCCGCTTCCATAAGCTCGAACTTGGCCGAAACGGGACGGTGGTCGCGGTTGGCGGGGGCAGCGTTTCGGATGTGGCGGGTTTCGCTGCATCCACCTGGATGCGCGGCGTGGATTTCGGCTTTGTTCCGACGACCATGCTGGCGATGGTGGATGCGTCCGTGGGTGGAAAGAACGGCATCGATTTCGCGGGTTATAAAAACCTCATAGGATGCTTTAGCCAGCCGCGCTTCGTGCTCCTTGACCGGACCCTGCTGCGCAGTCTTACGGATTTCGAGCTTGCCTGCGGTTTCGCGGAGGCAGTGAAGCATGCCATTATCGATGGCGAGGAGCATTTTTCGCTGCTCGAAGGCGCACTGGCCAAGGGCGGAACTCCGGGCAATTTCGACGGGGACTCGCTTGACGCCGTGATACGAAGTTCGGTATCGCTTAAGGCGAGGCTTGTCAATGCCGACGAAAAGGAAGCCGGCGAACGGCGCAAACTGAATCTTGGGCATACTTTCGGGCATGCCATCGAATCGGAAACCCTTTTGCCTCACGGTGCTTGCGTTGCGGCGGGGCTTGCCTGCGCGCTGCGCGTATCGGAGCGGCTGGGAAATTCCTCCGCGCCCGTCTCGCGGGTTGTTGCCCTGCTGGAGCGCATGGGATTGCCGACCGGCATCGAAGGGGCGTACAAGGCCTCTGCAAGCGCCCGTGCCAAGAGCGCCTTGCAATTCAGGGAATCCGTGGCAGGAGCCTTGGCCAGCGATAAAAAGCGACAGGATGGTTCCATTTTATTCGCCGTGCCTAAAAGTATAGGAAATGTAACTATCGAAGCTATAGCCCTCGACGTACTTCGCGATTTAGCAAGGAGCTTGCCATGAATTCAATGGGAACCCTCTTTAGGGTGGAAATATTCGGCGAATCCCACGGACCGGCCGCAGGCGTGGTAGTGGATGGAGTTCCTTCCGGTCTTGAATTATCCGCGGAAGATTTTTTCCTTGACCTTGGCAGGAGGAGTTCGGGGGCGGAAGGAACGACGTCGCGCAGGGAATCGGATGAACCGGAGTTCCTTTCGGGTCTATATCAGGGCAGGGCTACAGGCTCCCCGTTGTGCGTATTGTTCCGCACTACCGATGCGCATTCGGCCGATTATGCCTTGTTTAGGGCGATTCCGCGTCCCGGCCACGCCGACTTCAGCTCCAAGGCGCGTTACGGCGGGTTTTCCGACCCCAGGGGCTCCGGCCATTTTTCCGGACGCATCACGGTAGGGCTGGTCGCCGCCGGCGTCATTGCAAAGAAAATATTATGCGATATTACCTTTACTACTTCGATACTCGAGGCGGGCGGAGACTCCGATATAGCCAAAGCCGCCATGCAAGCCGAGGCAAACGGGGACTCCGTCGGCGCCGTCGTGGAGCTTCGCGCGAGCGGATTGCGAGCCGGATTGGGAGAGCCTTTTTTCGGCTCGGTGGAAAGCCTGGTCTCGCATGCTTTGTTCTCGGTTCCCGGTGTCCGGGGCGTTGAATTCGGCGACGGTTTTGCCGCAGCCAGGATGCGCGGCAGCGAGCATAACGACCCCCTGGTTTCGGCCGATGGCGCGACGGCAAAAAACGGGGCGGGAGGGGTAAACGGAGGCATAACCAACGGCAACGAACTCGTGCTTCGCGTCGCCATGAAGCCTGCCTCTTCGATAGCCAAAGCACAGCGGACATACAGCCTGGAGGCCAGGGCCATGACGGAGCTTTCCATAGCCGGCAGGCATGACGCATGCATCGCCATACGGGGGGCAGTCGTTCTCGAGGCGGCTCTGGCGATTGTTCTGGCCGATCTTGAGTTGCAGGCGCGCAGCCGCGAAAGGATAAGACCATGACTCTTGACGGATTAAGGGAAGACATAGATAAGATAGACGCCCGCATCATGGCGCTCCTGGACGAGAGACTTGAAAAAGGGCTGCTTACCAAGCGCTACAAAGACAAAACCGTCGACGCGGGCAGGGAAGCCCAAGTGCTGGAACGGGTGGCCGGGCATACGCGCTGTCTTGCGGGCCATGAATTTACGATTGACCTTTACCGGCGAATAATTGCCGAGAGCCGGGAAGTGCAGGATCGGGGACTCTGTCTCGTCGGATTCCAGGGAATGCACGGAGCGTACAGCGAAATAGCGGCGCGGGCATGGAAAGCGGAAGCGGCAACCATTCCCTTCCGGGAATTTTCAAACGTATTCGATGCGGTGCTCGAAGAAGAGATCGATTACGGCATTGTCCCTGTGGAGAATACGCTCGGCGGAATAGTGGGGCAGGTCAACTCGATATTGGTAAGTTCCGAGTTGCGGGTCGTGGGTGCCGTAAATATGCCAGTCGAGCATTGTCTCCTGGCGGCTCCCGGCCAGGATCACCGGGATATCAGAAAGGTTTATTCGCACGGCCAGGCTCTGTCCCAATGCAGGCGATTTATTGCGCGGAATAAACTGGATGCCGTGGAATGGTTCGATACGGCCGGCGCGGCGAAGATGCTCTCGGAAGACAGACCTAAGGATGCGGCGGCCGTAGCCAGTCGCTTTGCCGCCGAGTTTTACGGGCTGGAGATAATAAAGGAAGGGATACAGGACTCCGCCTCCAACCGGACCCGGTTTTTTGTCCTGGCAAAGACTTCCGAATCCGCTGCGGGAAACAAATGCTCGATCGTTTTCTTTACCGACGACAAGGCAGGAGCGCTTTTTACCGTATTGGAAATATTTGCCAAGGCGAAAATAAACCTGACCCGTATCGAGTCCGTGCCCAACGAACCGGGCGACTATGCGATTTTCATAGACTTCGACGGTTCGGAAACCGACTCGCATGTTTCGCATGCCCTCGACTCGATGAGAAGCCTCGTGAAGGAATTCAGGCTGCTTGGCTGTTATGAAGAGCGGAAAATATAATATGAAGATTTTAATACTGGGTACGGGGAAGATGGGTTCCTGGCTGGCCTCGACACTTGCGGCCGAGAATGAGATTGCCGCCTTTGATTTGGATTTTGCGAGTCTCAGCAGCCTTGAAAACGTAAAGGTGCTGCCTTCGCTTGGGGCCGTATCGGAATTCGCGCCTCGGATGTTCCTGAATTGCGTTCCGCTGGGTAAGACCGTGGAGACCTTTCAAAGTGTCCTGGCCTTGCTGCCACCTTCGTGCCTCCTTGCCGATATCGCTTCGGTAAAAACCGGTCTCGCCGACTTTTATGCCGTGGCTGGCCATCCGTTCGTGTCGACCCACCCTATGTTCGGCCCAACCTACGTCAAGCCCGGAAATCTGGCGGGGCAGAACGCCGTTATCATTGCGGAATCATGCAAGGAAGGTAAAGAATTTTTCATTAACCTGTACGGTGCCCTGGGTTTGCGGGTATTCGAGGAAAGCTTCGAAGGGCATGACCGTACCGTGGCGTATTCGCTCTCCACCCCGTTCGCCTCCACGATGGTTTTTTCCGCGTGCATGAAGGGTTTGGATGCACCGGGCACGAACTTTAAAAAGCACCTGGATATCGCGCGGGGCCTCCTTGCGGAAGACGACAGCCTCATCAGCGAGATAATGTTCAATCCGCACACGGTCCGGCAGTTGGAGCTCATCAACTCGCAGATGGCGTACCTGACGCACATAGTCAAGGATCGAGACCACGAAGAGATGGGAAAGTTCCTGGGTAAATTGCGGCGGAATTTGATAGGAATGTCGTAATTTTTTTTTAAGTTCGGATTGCCGCGAGCGCTTCGAAAAAATCCGGATAGGATTTTGTAACACATTCGGACCCCGCTATGCTTACGGCATCGGATGCGCAGAGGGCGGCCGTGGCGGCGGCCATGGCGATGCGATGGTCCCCGCGCGATGAAACCGTTCCGCCGGATATTCTTTCGCCGTCTGCTTTTCCGCGTATAGTCATCTCGTCGCCGCATACCGCTACTTCCAGGCCGAGCTTTCCGAACTCTTCCCGCAGCGCGGCCGCCCGGTCGCTTTCCTTTCCGCGAAGCCTGCTTGCGCCTCGAAGCCGCGTAAGTCCTTTGCAGCGCGAGGCAAGCGCCACAAGGGGAGGGAAAAGGTCGGGGCAGTCGCTTGCGTCAAAGCTAAAAGCCTTCAGTAGTCCCCCTTTGACGCGGAATCCCCCGCTTACCGTTTCCAATTCCGCCCCGGCCAGCCGCAGTGCATCGAGTATGGCGCGGTCGGGCTGCGACGAAGCGGCGGAGATGCCCAGGACAAAGAGCGGATTTTCTTCCGCCCCCCCGCACCCGGCGATTGCTCCCGAGACCAGAAGGAAAGCAGCTCCGCTCCAGTCGCCTTCCACTTCGTAATCGGCCGGGGTGTAAGCCCTATCCTTTATCCGGAACTCAGTATAATCGGCGTTGCGCGTAATTTCCGCTCCGAATGTTTTCATCACGTCCATGGTCAGGTCGAGGTAGCCGCGGCTAGCGGGCTTGCGCACGCGCACGGTGGAATTTCCCCTGCACATCGGCAGCGCCATAAGCAGCCCAGTAATGAATTGCGAGCTTTCCGATCCGTCCATTTCGACGACTCCGTTTCGCAGTGGTCCGCGCACCAAAACGGGCGGGCGGCCATTGTCGGTGCTGCAGCGCACGCCCAGCTCCGTAAGGGGCGCTTCAATCATGCCTACGTGGCGCGCGGCCAGGGATGCTTCGCCTTGAAGCTCGACTTCGCAGGGCAGCAGTGAAGCAATCGCGGAAAACATCCTGATGCATAATCCGGACTCGCCGCACTTTGCCAGGATTTTTTTGTTCCCCGGCTTCAATCCTCCGCTGATTATTATTTTATCATCCAGTTTTTTCGCCTCGACGCCAAGCGCCCAAATGACGCCAAGGGCTGAAAGCGAATCTGCGCACCAGCTTGGGTTCGTAAGCGTGGATACGCCGCGCGCCATGGCAGCGCATGCAAGCGCCCGCTGCATCGCGCTTTTTGAGGCGGGAGCGCGAATGATGCCGCCGACTGCCGAAGGTACGGCCAAGCGCGTCATGCAGGTAGTCCGGAGAGCATCGCTATTATTTTTTTATTATTTCCAAAAAACATTGCAGCTCCCCTACGATTGATTTGTCCGCCAATTTGGAGTGGTGCAAAGTATAGCGTATCCGGGGATTTGATAGAAGGGAGGCTGTCGTAAAACCGAGAGGGAATTTTCGGCCATTTCCGGCGGATATCCGGAAAACAATACCCAGTGCTTGACATCCGCTGCGCAGGATAGGAAGATATTCGGGCAAGAGGAGAAACCAAATGAAAGAAGTTCTGGAGAAAATGGCCCACTACAATGCCAAGGCCGGGGATGCCATGCTCGAATTGCTTGCGAAGGCTCCTTCCGATATCGCTGCCAAGGATGTCGGTGCATACTTCAAGAGCATCGACGGCATAACCGAGCACATGGCCTGGGCCGTGGTGCTGTGGCTTAAGCGTTTTGCGGGCTTCGGTACCTATGCCTGCCTCGCGACCAGCGCTTTGGTAGCCAAGCCCCTCGATGAAATAGGTTCGGAGACAAAAGGAAACCGCGAAAAGACCGCTTCGCTTTTTCGCGAGGCAAATGAGCTGCTTTCCCGCTTCGTCTCCGAATTGCCCTCCGGCGATTTCGGCAGGCGCGTACGCTACCGGACGACAGACGGTAACGAGCTGGAGCGCACGCTCTGGCACACGGTGTTCCAAGTGCTCAACCACGGAACGCATCACCGCGGCGAAATCTCCGCGATACTGGACATGAACGGCGTTGCCAACGACTTCAACAGTTTCGTCACGTATATGCCCTAGAAGAACAGAAGCGGAGCCTGCCGGCGTTCCGTCGCGTTCAGGCTCCGAATTGCTTTCGCATTATTTCGAAAATTGCGCCCAGCGTTTCCGTTTCGCTTTTGCCCCTCTGGGAGGCCATGCCCGCTAGAAGCCCCTCGTTCCGAAGAACCGCAAGACCATGGACCCCGGACCAAATATGCAGGCTCATGGCTCCCGTATCGGCTTTGGAATCCAGGCTTCCTTCGATTTGACAATCCAGTACGGCCGCTTCAAGCACGCCAAAGGAATCATAGTCGGACATGGTTACGTGTTCGAGTTTCGAACCCAATTCCATCGAGGCGGCAAGCCCTTCCTTGGAGAACATTATTGCCAGGTATTCGCGGTTGATTTTCGCGAATTCCAGATAAGCTCTCCCCAATGCGAGTAGTTTGGCCGAGGATGTACCCGGCGTTTTTTCCCGTGCCGTGTTCAAGGTCAGCCTCAAGCGCCTATGTCCTTCAAGCATCAGGGTTGCGATAATCTCCTCTTTGCTGGAAAAATGCCTGTAGGGGGCGCTGTGGCTTACGCCGGCTTTTGCGGCCAGTTTACGCAGCGTCAAGCCTTTATGGCCTTCCTCGTTTAGAATGATTACCGCGGTATCAAGCAAGGTTTGCTTAAGATCCGGATGGTGGTAGCTGCTTTTTTCTTTCACGCGGTAATTTTACCAGAAAATGTTGACAAAGACAACATGCGGTGATATATTGATGTTGACGCTGTAAACATCTGGCATGCCAAATAGGATGCCTAAACTTTGACAGGAGGAACCATGTATTGTCTGGTATTGAACGGGAACCCGGAGCCTTCGGGTTTCGATGAGTATCTGGAGGGCTTCGCTCGCGGGCTGGAACAAAAAGGCCACGAGACCAGGCGCATCGATTTACGGGCACAGGATATAAAGCACTGCACCGGCTGCTGGATGTGCTGGTGGGGAACGCCGGGCTTGTGCGCCTTGAAAGACGGAATGGCTGCACTTTATCCGGAAATGGTCCGGGCCGACCTGGTGGTTTGGGCCAGTCCCCTGATTTTGGGTACTATAAGCGCTCTTACCAAGAAAGTGCAGGACCGCTTCATTCCCCTGGTTCACCCTTATATAGAAATCGTCGACGGCGAATGCCATCACCGCGCCCGCTACGAGCACAACGCCGATGTCGGGCTCATCATTCAAGCCGGTGCGGGCGACGGAACGGAAGACATAGCCAGTGTTCGCGAGCTGTTCACGCGCTACTCCAAAAACACCAGGACGAAGTTCAGGCTCTTTGCTACCAGCGAAATGCCCCTACAGGAGGCTGTCGATGAGGCGCTTACTGCTTAATGGTTCTCCGCGCGGCGAAAAGTCGAATTCGCGGCTTATCCTGTCATGGCTCGCACAAGGCATAAGCACTGAAGCAGCGTCGTCCGCAGGAACGTCGTCCGCGGATTTACCGGTGCTCGATTTGGCAAAAACAGCTAAGCTTGAAGCGCACAAACAAGCATTTCTTGAGGCGGAGCACGTTGTATTGGCTTTACCCCTTTATACCGACTCGATGCCTGGAATAGTCAAACTATTTTTTGAATCGCTGGCGTCGGTGGATGCCGCCAGGCTCAAAGGCAAGAGCCTCGCCTTTATCATACAATCGGGATTCCCCGAATCAATACATTCGGAAGCCTTGGCTAAATATCTTGCGCGCCTTTGTGCGAGGCTCGGTTGCATACATGCCGGCACGATCATAAAAGGCGGCGTTGAGGGAATCCGCATAATGCCGCCAAACATGACCCGGAAACTAATGGAAAATTTCATTCGGGCTGGCAGAGAACTTGCCGCCGACGGAAGGTTTTCATCCTCGTTGATTGAGGCTATGGCCAGGCCTCGAACCCTCAGTCCCTTCAGGCAGGCCGCGTTCAAGCTGCTTTCAAATACTGGCGCCACGAATTTTTACTGGAACCTGATGCTAAAAAAGCATAAAGCGTATGCGCGTCGCTTTGATGCGCCGTACGGCATCGCTAAAAAATAATCAAAAGAATACCTGAATACCCGCGGGAACCCCTCGATGCGAGGCGTCCCGCGTTTTTTTCGCAAGCCCAAAACTCCTACAAATTTGCAGACCGATACCAGTCGAAGTGTTTTTCCTTGAGTTCCGCGAGCGGCGGCAGCGGGTACAAGGATAGTCCTTCCTTGGCATTTCCGATAAATACGCCTGTTTTCAAGGTTCTATAGGGGAAGAGTCCGGGATTGCTGCGATCGAAGATTTTGGATCCTATAGTCTTGTTTTTAAGCCCTGCGAGGCAATTGCGCAAATGCGGCATGTTTTCGTAGGGCAGGTCGCCGGTGTCGCCGTTTAATGGATCCTGCGCCAAGGCTCCGAGCCTCAGTTCCAGGAAAGCCAGCGCGGGAAGCCCTTCGAAGCCGGAGGAACGCCCCATGAGCAGGTCAAAAAACTTTACGGGATCCAGCGTGCTTACCACGGCGGGGTGCGTAGGAGCCAGTTCATGGTAGAGATGGAGGCCGGGTTCATAGGATTCAAGAACCGGTTTCTTATCGATGCCCAGCGATCGGCCATCCCTTGTAACGAGTCGGAGCGTGCCCATCGCCGAAAGGGGGATGCGTTCCAGAACCCGGTAAACAGAAATATAAACGGAGCGCTTGGGACCTCCATCCTTGTGAGGAACGCTTCGGGCAATGCCCTGGTCTATCGGAAGGCTTTCGGTCCTGAAGGTAGGATCAAGCTCAATGAGGACAGCCTGTCCCTGAATCTTGCTTTGAGTTCCCGTCGCATAGTAGGCGGCGAAATCCTTTGGCTCGAGCATGGAAACGATAAGGGCTTCCGGTACTAAGGAAAGGTATAGATACTGTTTCATGGCAACCTCCTGATACTGTATAAAGTATAGAGCATTATTTTGTTCTTGGTAGAGAAAAGAGGTAAATATTGGTATCAATCCATATAAGCAGTTCGATCCCACCTCGATTCTAAGTAAAGGGCGCCTCTGATAACCCTGTTGGTTATCAGAGGCGCCTCACTGATTCCTTATAGGAATCAGGTTTTTTAATGGTCGACCTCGCAAAACTGAAGTTTTTCGAGGTCCCCTAATTGCTGTCGGGTAATTTTTAATTCTTAAAAATTACCATTCCACAATATAAACACTTGTGTTATACTCTTTGCCATTCTTTGAATAAGGCTATCTTGCGGACCTAGCGCCTCCTAGACGTTGTCTTCTCGGCACTCCGACGCTTTTTATTTTAGAGGTGAATATATGACTACGGAATTGTGGCTGTTTATCGGCATGGGATTGGGAATCGTATCGTTCGGTATCGCCCTAATCGTGTACCAGTGGGTTAAAAAACAGGACGCAGGTACGGAACGCGCGCAAAAGATCGCCAAGGCAATCAAGGATGGCGCATGGGCATACCTTCGGCGGCTCTATGCCGCGCTTACCGGTGTGGCCATAGTTATGGGCATCATCCTGGCCATCGTTTTTTCGCTGCAGGGCGACGGTTTCGGTCTGATGCGCGGTTTGGAGACGGCATTTGCCTACATAATCGGTGCCGTCTGTTCCGCCGTTGCCGGCTACCTGGGCATGTCCGTCGCCGTCAGGGCTAACGTGCGCACCGCTACCGCCGCAAAAACATCGCTGAACAAAGCGTTTAACGTGGCATACCGCTCCGGTTCCGTGCTTGGACTCGCCATGGTGGGCATTGCCGTCTTTGGCATGTGCCTTATCTATTACATTACGCGCGACCCCGAGGTTGTGCTTGGCTTCTCGTTCGGCGCCTCGTCGCTGGCTCTGCTGGCCAAGGCCGGCGGCGGAATCTACACGAAAACCGCAGACATCGCGGCGGATCTTGTGGGCAAGGTGGAAGCCGGCATCCCCGAGGACGATCCCCGGAATCCGGCAGTCATCGCCGACAACGTGGGAGACAATGTCGGAGACGTCGCCGGAATGGGCGCGGATATTTTCGACTCGTATGTCGCATCCGCGGTGGCGGCGATGCTTATCGGCTTTACCGGCTTTCTGTCGTTTCCCAAGGAAACGCAAATCTTCTATACTATACTGCCTCTTATTCTGGCAATCGTGGGCATCGTGTCCTCGATTATTGGCATACAGCTTGTCCGCGTGGGCAGGAACGGCAAACCGGGAACCGCGCTCAATTTGGGTACGGTATTCTCCTGCGGCATCTACGCGGTGCTGGCTACGATTCTGTTCCTTGTCATGAAGTGGAACATCGGCGCGCTCATCGCCACCGTATCCGGTCTCGTAGTTGGCGTAATCGTCGGTTTTACTACAGACTATTTTACCGACGATGCGTTCGGGCCTGTCCGAAAGACGGCGGAAATCGCCAAGTCAGGCTCGGCGCTTACCATCCTCAACGGTCTGTCATACGGTCTCATTTCCATCGCACCGTCCATCATCGGCATCGTTATCGCTACGTTGGTATCGTATTTCTCGGCGGAGGCTTATGGACTGCCGGGCATCTACGGCGTGGGTATCGCGGCTGTCGGCATGCTCTCGCTTACCGGCGTGGTCGTGGCCAACGATGCCTACGGCCCCATCGTGGACAACGCCAAGGGAATAGCCGAGATGTCGGGCATGGGCGAGGAAGTAGTGGCTCGTGCCGATACCCTGGATTCGGCGGGCAATACCGCCAAGGCCATCACCAAGGGCTTCGCCATAAGCGCAGCGGCGCTAACCGTGCTGGCGCTCTTCGGCGCGTACAAGCAGCAGATCGAGCAATACCTGCCCTCCGGTAAAGCGCTCTTCCTCGACCTGATGGATCCGCTCGTGCTATCGGGCATACTCCTGGGAGCCATGGTTCCGCCGATATTCTCCGCTCTTCTCATGCTCGCGGTCAACAAGAACGCATTCAAGATGATCGAGGAAATAAGGCGGCAATTCCGCGAAATTCCCGGTATCCTCAAGGGTACCACTGATCCGGATTACAACCGCTGCGTTGGTCTCGCATCCGAGGGAGCCCTCAAGGCGCTCATCCTGCCCGCAATGCTTGCCATCGTGCTGCCGCTCATGGTCGGCTTTCTTCTTGGGCCGGCCGCGCTCGGCGGATTCCTGGGCGGCGCCATATTCGTAGGCGTCGTGTTCGCCCTGTTCATGTCCAACGCCGGCGGCCTGTGGGACAACGCCAAGAAGTATGTCGAGGCGGGCAATTGCGGAGGACCGGGCTCGGACGCGCACAAGGCCGCGGTCGTGGGTGACACGGTTGGCGATCCATTCAAGGATACCGCCGGTCCGTCCATCAACACGCTCATAACGGTGATGACCCTCGTATCCAGCATCTTCGCTCCGGTCATCGCGGTGTATCACCTTTTCGGCAACTGAGTTTTTTAAGGGTCGACCTCGCAAAACTGATGTTTTTCGAGGTTCCATTTATTAGTATATTCATGCGGGGTCGCCTTTAGTTGGCGGCCCTGTTTTTTTTGTTGTACGCATGCAAAAAACTGGCAACACGGCTGTAATTCAACTACACTTCCGGTATCTCCTGTAAAAGGAACCACCATGTACGGAAGAACTCGGATTTTTGCCGCTGTCGCGCTGCTGTTCCTGTCAGTTTCCATTTTCGGCCAGGACCAAAGCCCGTTCTGGAATCGCTGGAAGGAAGCCGAAATGGTAAAAGACTGGGTTCGCGCCGAACTTGCGATGCGCGATGCCCTGAAGGTTTTTCCGAAGCACAGTGACTTTAGCGCCAGCCTGGCCTGGGCTTTGCGGCAGCAGAAGCGGCCGTCGGATGCGCTAACGGTCATAGAGCCGCTGTACCGCGCAAAACCGGCGGAACGCAAGCTTTCGGAAGCGTATGCCTACACCCTGCTCGATTTGGGATGGGCGCTGTATGAAAAAAAAGATAACGACGCTGCGCTCTCCGTTTTTATCAAAGCCTATGCCGCGCTGCCCGATGACGCGTACGTGCTCAATGCATACGGCGCAGGCTTGCGCGATACGGGTAGGCTTGGCGAGGCTATCGAGGTGATGGAAAAAGCCTATGCCGCGTATCCGGAAAATGCCTACCTGAAACCGAACCTCGGCCTGGCTTACGTCCTAAAAGCCAATTTGCTGATGGATGCGAAGGATTCTTCCGCGGAATCCTTTTTTATAAAAGCCGGAAACCTCGACAAGTATGCCGAAGCCTACCTGCTGAACTACGGCCGCCTAAAAAACACTCAAAACCGCTTCGATGAAGCCCTGGTTCTTCTTGAGGAATGCGCCCAAAGGTATCCGCAGAATCCATATTATAGAAGCAATATTCAATATTCGCTCCAGGAGCGGGATCGCGCCTTTGCGCTTGCGGGGAATTTTCATGCTGCGCTTAAGGCAAGCACTGAGGCGTTGAGCCGCTATCCGGGTGAGACATGGTTTATACTCGACAGCTACGAGTACTGCTTCAAGTTGAAAGACTATGCCGCGGCCGACGCTTTCCTCAGGCAGCTTTCCGCGCCTCTTGGGCTTCTGGATTACGGCAAACCCTTAACGCGAAACAGGGATGAGCTGGTTCAGTTTCGCTTGCAGGCAATGGTATGGAAATACGCCGAGCTGAAACAATTCAAGGCGGCGACCGAGCTTCTTGACGCCCTGGCTACATCGCTTCCGGACGCATATTACGTGGACGAGCTTCGGGGAATCCTGCGCTTCCACAATGGCGATAGTGCCGGCGGAATCGCCCTCGTCAATAGGGTATACGATGCGTATATACGCGATTTTCCTCAATATACAATACCGGTAAAACTGCCGCTTCCCCTTCATGGAACGCTTACCGTCTGGGGCAACAACAGGCCCGACTCGATTACCCACGCGGGCTTGAACCGCTTCTGTTTCGATTTCCTGGGTGCGGACGAAGGCGGTTCCATCATGAAGCCAGGCAGCGTGTCGCCTGGCAAAAAGGCCGACTATTACGGGTTCGGGCGTGATATCCTGGCGGTGGTGGACGGTATCGTGGAACGGGCCGATGGCGATTATCCGGATATCGAGCCGCGCCTCAGCACTATCCTGGCGGACGGGAACATCCTGGTCATCAAGGATTCGGCTGGATTCCACTACAACTATGCGCACATCAGGCAGGGGTCCATGACGGTAAAAGTCGGCCAGGAGGTAAAGGCGGGTCAAAAGATAGGCGAAATGGGGAATTCTGGATACACCACGGTGCCTCACCTGCATTTTGGCTTGTACAGCCCCGACTGGCGGCTAAGCATCCCTGTTAGATTTCTTGCCTATGAAGCGAAGGATTCCGGGGGTAATTGGAAAAAGGTTGAAGCCGGGGTGCCGGAGACGGGAAGCCTTATCAGGAACTAGTCCGGGTTTTTCAAAAACACTGGTTGTTTCCTGAAATTGCATCGCAATTGAGAGCTGGATAGTAAGGTTCACCTAAAAAGATGCTGTTTCTATTGAAATAATTTGCTTTCTTGCCAAGCCCCGTATATAATCACTCTGTTCCATAAATTCAAGGAGGAATCATGAGAAAGTTGCTCTTGGCTGCAGTTGCAGTCACAATTCTTTTTGCAGGTTGCGCCGGTGGAAAAACGGCGAACGTTATCAAGATCGGCTGGTTTGGGCCGGTTTCCGGCGACAGCGCACTGTGGGGAACCGCCGAGCGCGATTCTCTCGTGTTGCTTTTCGAGCAGTACAACGCCAAGGGCGGGCTTGAAGTAAAAGGCAAGAAATACCAGCTCGAGCTTGTACCGTACGACGACAAAGGCGACGCCATCGAGGCAGTCAACGTGGCCCAGCGTCTTACGAGCCAGGATAAAGTCGTTGCCGTCATCGGTCCTCAGGGCTCAGGCGAAGCGATCCCCGTATCCAAGACCATGAATGACGCGAAAGTTCCGCTTGTTGCTACAACCGCAACTAACGTCAATGTCACCGTCGATCCCAACGGAACCGTTCATCCTTATATGTTCCGCGCGTGTTTTATCGATTCATACCAGGGTAAAGTAGCTGCCAGGTTCGCATTCGAGAAACTCGGCCTCCGCAAAGCTGCCATGCTCATAGCAGTCGACGATGCCTACTCAGTAGGTCTTGGTCAGTTTTTCAAGGAAACCTTCGAGCAACTCGGCGGAAAAGTCGTAGAGGAAGTTACCTTTACCTCCGGCGAGAAAGAATTCCGCGCTCCCCTTACCAAAATTAAGGCTGCTCAGCCTGACGTGATTTTCATGCCTTATTACTACACCGACGTAGCGACCAGCGCCAGGCAGGCTCGTGAACTCGGCATCAACACCATGATGATCGGCGGCGACGGTTGGCCGTCAGAGAGCCTGATCGAGCTTGCAGGCACCGCCCTCGAGGGCTGCTACTTTATCAACCACCTCGATTTCGACGGTGAACTCGCAAAGCCCTTCCGCGATGCCTACAAGGCAAAATACAACAAGAACGCCGAGCTCAATAGCTATATGGCTCACGATGCGGCCCTGGTCGTATTCGATGCCATCCAGCGCGCAGAAAAAATCGACGGTCCGTCGATCCAGGCTGCATTGCTTACCACCGATCTTAATGGCGTAACCGGCCGTATCCGCATGGGACCCCAGCATGATCCTATCGGTAAAGACGCATGGATTACCCAGATTCTTGGCAAGAAGATGGTGTTCAAAGAGAAATTCCAGGCTGAATAAAGCCTGAACCTAAAACGGTTCCGCACGCGGCCCTTGTCGCGGTACATGCGGAACCGTTTTTTTTTCTTAGGAGTAACGTAGATGACACAATTCCTTCAACAAATTGTAAATGGGCTTTCTATCGGTTCCATATACGCACTCATGGCCGTGGGCTATTCTCTGGTGTATTCCATCATGAATTTTTCCAACTTCGCCCATGGTTCCGTAATCATGCTCGGAGCTTATTTCGGTTTTTTCGGCTTGACCCTGCTCAAGTTGCCGTTCGGTCTTGCCTTTTCTGCTGCCGCGGCGGGTACCGCCATCGTAGCCATCGTGCTTGAACGACTCGTTTACAAGCCTCTTCGCGACCGCCGTGCCCCATTTTTGTATTTTATCATTACGGCGATGGGCGCATCCATTTTCCTTGACAATCTCGTCCTGTCAACGATAGGACCTAACAATAAAAGATATCCCCCTATTTTTCAGGAAGGCGCACTGCAGATTGGCACTCTTAACGTAGGAAGACTCGACATAGCCATGTTTGCCATATCGGCCGTTTGCCTCATCGCCCTCGTGCTGTTCATCGACTTTACCCGCACCGGCAAGGCTATACAGGCGACGGCATTCAATATGAAAGCCAGCGCGCTTATGGGTATCAGCCCCAACAAGATTATTATTATA
Source organism: Spirochaetota bacterium (assembly GCA_031402655.1). GTDB lineage: Bacteria > Spirochaetota > Spirochaetia > Treponematales > UBA12059 > JANNSO01. Next base: position 33,598 of record JANNSO010000043.1, read on the forward strand.
GTTTTTGGTTTGGGCGGTGCGCTTGCCGGCGTTGCCGGCGTGCTGTATGGAATGAAATATCAGGTGTATCCGGCCATCGGCGCCATTACCATAAAAAGTTTTATCGCGGCCGTCTTCGGCGGCTTGGGAAGCCTACCCGGAGCCATGATAGGAGCCATATTGCTGGGACTCATCGAGACGCTCGTATCCGGTTACATTTCCACGCAGTATCGCGACTTGATCGCGTTTCTCATACTGATTGCCATGCTGATCGTTCGCCCGAATGGAATAATGGGCAAGAACACCGAGGATAAAGCCTAGTTTAACGCTGCGGCAGAGAATTATTAGGAGACTGTATGGATTATATCAATGGAATAATAATGATGTGCGGCATAAACGTTATCGCCGTGCTTGGCTTGTGTATTCTCACCGGCTTTACCGGGATGTTTTCCTTCGGACACGCGGGCTTCATGGCGATAGGGGCGTATACCTCCGCTATCGTAACCGCGAAGCTTGGGCTGCCGTTCATCATGGGAATCACCTGCGGGGCTCTTGCCGCGGCTATCGCCAGCCTCGGAATCGGACGACTCACCCTTAGGCTCAAAGGCGATTATTTTTGCCTGGCTACCATGGGATTCGGCGAGGCGATACGCCTCGTATTCAATAACTGGAAATGGGTGGGCGGGGCGATTGGCTGGCCAGGGCTTGGCTCCTACACGCAGGTATGGAACGTGCTTCTCATAGCCGCAATCGCCGTTATCGTTTCCTGGAACCTGATCGGCTCCAAGCACGGGCGCAATATGATAGCCGTGAGGGAAGAAGAGCTGGCCGCAAAGATGACCGGCATAGATACCTATAAATCGAAGATGCTGGCACTGGTGGCCAGTGCAATATTGGCCGGCATCGCAGGTGCTTTGCTGGCGCACAAGCTAACCTATATTTCCCCGAAGCTGTTCAATATGGTAAAGTCTACCGAGCTTACCATCATGGTTATTTTCGGCGGTCTTGGGTCGATATCCGGCTCCGTTATCGGAGCGGTGCTTCTAACATGGATACCCGAGCAGTTCCGTGCCTTCTCGGAGTGGCGCCTCGTGTTCTACGGTCTGGCGGTGGTGCTTATTATGATTGGCAGGCCCCAGGGTCTCATGGGAGGCTTTGAACTTACGCCCGCCGGCCTAAAAAAGCACTTCAAGCAGCGTGCCCTGAAACTCGCCGCGCGCAAATCGATGCGAGAGGGTTTGATCGCCTCCGCCGGCGAAGGAGATAAATCGTGAACCCGAGCGCCACGCCCATCCTTGAACTCAAGAACCTCACCAAACAGTTCGGAGGAC